>JAVBRM010000247.1:0-27582 GCA_031548025.1 Victivallaceae bacterium
GGAAGGAGCGGCGATTTGCGCAGTAAGAATCGATGGCGCGTCCCACGAATTTGCGAGCCTGCCGAATGTGATGGAAGATGTGACGGAAATCGTTCTGAACCTCAAGCAGGTCCGTATTGCTCTTTACAGCGATCAGACCAAAACCTTTGAAATCAAGAAAGACAAAGCCGGTCCGGTAACCGCCGCGGATATCTCCACTGACGGCACCGCCGAAGTATTGAATCCCGAGCAGGTAATCTGCACTCTGGACAAAGATGTGCCCTTCCGGGCGGAAATCGATGTCATCACCGGCAAGGGATATCTCCCGGCCGAAAAGCAGACCGCCCCGCGTTCTGCCGGAACCATTCCGATCGACTGCCTGTTCAGCCCCGTGTCACGGGTAAACTACAAAGTCGGCGCGGCCCGCGTCGGTGAAGAAACTGAAATGGACAGCCTGGAGCTGGAAATCTGGACCGACGGTCGTATCGCTCCGAAAGATGCGCTGGAAGAAGCGGCCAAGATCTTGAAAGATCATTTGCAGCCGTTCCTGGGCGGCATGCCGGCGGAGAAAGACGCCCTGTCACTGTTGACGGAAGACGAGCTCAAGCTCTACAAGATTCTGTCTCAGGACGTGGAAGTGCTGGACCTCTCGGTTCGCGCTATGAACTGCCTGAACAATGCCAACATCAAGATTATCGGCGAACTGACCACCAAAACCGAAAGCCGGATGCTCAAGTACCGCAACTTCGGTAAAAAGTCCCTCGATGAAATCAAAGAAAAAATCGACAACCTTAATTTGTCGTTGGGGATGACCTTCAGCGACAATATGATTATCGCTCTGGAAAAAGAGGCCGAACGCCTTAAAGCCGAAGCGAACGGAGGAAAATAATGCGCCATCGCGTACATACTTTTAAAATCGGTCGTACCAGTGCTCATCGAAAAGCGATGTTGGCCAATATGGTCAGCAGCCTGATTGAATCCGGCACTATCAAAACGACAGTCGTCAAAGCCAAGGAAGCACGCCGTTTCGCCGACCGTATGGTTACTCTCGGCAAAAAGGCCTCGCTGCATCACCGCCGTCTGGCGGTATCGTATCTGCGTAACAAAGACGCCGTCAAAAAGCTCTTTGATGAAGTCGCTCCGACTTTCGCGGATCGCGCCGGCGGTTACACCCGGATTATCCGTCTGGGCGTCCGTCAGGGTGACGGCGCTGAAATGTGCATGCTCCAGCTGACCAACAACGACGTGCAGGAAAAGAAAGCCAAAGCCCCGGCCAAAAAAGCTGAAAAGGCTGAAGCTCCCGCCGCCGAAGAAAAGGCAGTAAAAGCTCCGCGCAAGAAAGCCGCCCCCAAACAGGCGGAAGAAAAAGCCGAAGAAGCTAAATAATAACAATATTTTACTAATATTGTAAGAATTAAACCCTGGCGAATAACCAGGGTTTTTTCGTTATTTTACAGCATATCGATTGGAAAAAACCTGTAATTACCAGTACATTATACTGAGCATAGAATGGATGATAATGGACTTTTGTAATGTTAGTTAAATATAAAGTAGAAAAAAGCGACGACAAAAGAAGCGAAAAGGGTATAAAAGTATCTTTTGATGAACTTTTTGTTGTACTTGGTTATACCAGTCGCGGCAATATCACGCACTATTTACTTAATACTTATACTTTCCCTAGCTATTATCAAGAAGATGAACTCGAGATTATCGATCCCCGAAAATCATCTTTCTGGGAGGTCCGAAATACCGAAGATGCGGTGGAAAATTATTTCCCCGAATGGTATGAAAAAAATTTCTATCGGAATCTGGATAACTACGCCCCCCGGGAATGTCATATTATCTCCTCTTACGTCGATTTCCTGATCCGTGAATATCCGCAGCCCTTCCTGACCATGGCTCTGCCATGGGAAGAAAAATGGCATATTTGCCCGCATTGCAACCATATCTGGGAAATCTATTCGTCATGGGGGCTGATCCGTTGCCCGCGTTGTTATACGAAACTGAATAATCCATTGTACCAGCAAGACCGGCTACGGATATCCTCGGAAATGTCATTCCTGAGGGTAATGAAGCAATATCAGAATTGCCCGTTTGATCCGGTCACTCAGACATACGAAAAGAAAAAGAGACACTGAAATGAATTCCACTAACGAGAAGGAATCCGATTCCGGCCCGTTGCGTTTAGTAAAATATTTGGCGGCTTCCGGAATCGCATCCCGCCGCAAAGCCGCGGAATTGGTGAAAAACGGCGAAGTCCTGGTTAACGGGCAACTTCCGGAAGGCCCCTGGGATATGATCGGACCTACCGATATCGTTACCTGGCAAGGGAAAAAAATCACCCTGGATACGCTGTATTATCTGGTAATCAACAAGCCGCGCGGTTATACCTGTACCAATTTGGACAAGCATGCCGAGAAAAAGGTCTTCGAGCTGATCGACCTGCCGGGAAACCCCAAAATATTTTCGGCGGGCCGACTGGACCGCGAGAGCGAAGGAATGCTTATTATCACCAATGACGGCGATTATTGCGCAAAACTCAGCCATCCCCGTTACGAAATATTGAAAACTTATCTGGTGACCGTCAACCCGCCGATCCCCGCAGTCCAACTGGATGTTTTGCGAAAAGGAATCATGGACGACGGGGAATTTCTGAAGCCATACCGTCTGGAGGAAATCAAGCCGGGATACTACCGTTTTCTGCTGAATGAGGGGAAAAAGCGGGAAATCCGGCGGCTGGTCCAGGCTGCGGGCTCAAAGACTGTCAAGCTCGTAAGGGTGCAGATCGGAGCACTGCGGCTGGGCGATCTGCCCACCGGGAAATGGCGTTTTTTGACGGAACAGGAAATCGCCGAATCCTTGAAAAAAGGAATCTGCCGATGAAAGGTAGAGTCATTGTGATCGGGGGCGGTCCTGCCGGATTGATGGGCGCCGCTGCCGCCGGGAAATCGCATCCGGTAATCATGCTGGAACATATGCCGAAGCCGGGAGCCAAATTATTGGCCAGCGGCGGCGGCCGATGCAACATGACCAATTTATTGAATGTTCAGGAAATGGCCGCCCGGTTCGGCCGCCAGTGGCGTTTCATGCTGCCGGCCCTGAATTCACTGCCGCCAACGGCTTTGCGCCAATGGTTCGATGAGCGCTGGGTAACAACGGAGGTTACCGACGGCTTTCATGTATTTCCCGCCAGCGGCCGGGCCTCGGATGTACTGGAGGCTCTATTGAAGGAGTGCCGAAATGCCGGGGTTGAAATCCGAACCGGCGTCAAAGCCATGGAATTGATGATCGATAACGGACAGATAAAGGGCGTCAAGGCATCCGGGGAGCTGATCGAGGCGGAATACGTGATTATCGCCACCGGCGGGCGCGGTTACCCTCTGCTTGGCGCAAGCGCTTCCGGCTATAGCATGGCCAGTCAGGCGGGCCATGGGATCGTGGACCAGGTTCCAGGCATGGTCGGTTTGCAAACTCTGGAAAAATGGCCGGGCTTATTGGCCGGAAGCACCCTCGATAATGTCGAAATAACCATCGATGTGCCGCAATACAAAGGAATCAGCGGCCGCGGAGTACTGCTGTTTACCCATCACGGGATTTCCGGCCCGTCAGTGCTGGACTTGTCGGCCACCGTGGCCGGTTTGTTACAGAAGTCGGCGAATGTACCGCTGAAAGTGAATTTATTGGCCGACCACAGCCGGGAAGATTGGATGCGGCTTTTTGACCAATGGCAGGCGCAAGCCGGCAAGAAATTGATCAAAAATCTGGTAGCTCCGAAATTGACGGCGGGAGTTACGGAAATGATTTTCGGTCCGCTGGGGCTGGAAAATGTCAAAGCGGCAGAGTTCAAGGGCAATGCCCGGGAAATTCTGGCCGTCAACCTGACCGCCGCTCCGCTGAGAATCACCAATACCGAAGGGTGGAGCAAGGCCATGGTTACCCGTGGCGGGGTGGCCTTGAAACATATCATACCCGAATCGCTGCAGAGCCGCCTGGTCAAAGGCTTGTCATTTGCCGGAGAGGTATTGGACCTGGACGGTCCGTGCGGCGGCTACAATCTGCAGTGGGCTTTCAGCTCTGGCTTTCTGGCTGGCTCTTCTCTGAATTATCAAAAGGAATCTCTTCCTCGGCCTCAATAATCGCCGCCGCTTCGGCTTTCGCCTCGGGTGCATTGGCGGCCAGTCTCCGTTCGTGCTCAGCCTTTTCTTTCAGGGCCATCCGGTCACGCCATTCAAACGACGAAGGGAGCTTAACCATATTTTCTTCCGGAATCACGCAATGAAATTCGGTGTTCTGGAGTTTTTCGATTTCCGGCAGGACATAGCCTCCGAATTCACAGACCAGACTGATCGATTTACCGGTATGCCCCGCCCGGCCGGTACGGCCGATACGGTGGACATAGTCCTCGGAACGTTCGGGCAAGTCATAGTTGATCACCAGTGAAACGTCGTCGACATGGATACCGCGCGCGGCGACGTCGGTGGCAATCAGGATGCGCTCCTGGCCGCCGCGGAAGCGTTCGAGGATCTTCATCCGCTTTTCCTGCGGCACGTCGCCGGAAAGCAAAACGGTGTAAATATTGTATTTGGCCAGCTGGCGCACCAGCTCCTCGTTGCGATCCTTGCGGTTGCCGAAGATGATAACCCGTTCATAGGGTTCATGAGAGATGATCCAGAGGAGCATCGGCAGTTTTTCTTTGCGGGTAACGACATAGAACTGTTGGTCGATCAGATCGGTAACCAGTTGTTCGGACTCGCTTTCCACGGTAACAGGATTAAGCAGCCAGTTGTTGACGAGCCGGATAATATCCGGGTCGAGAGTGGCGCTGAAAAACATGGTTTGGCGCTTGCCGGCCGGCGGAAGCTGGCTGACGATCCGGCGCACATCGGGAATAAATCCCATATCGAGCATCCGGTCGGCCTCGTCGATGACCAGAATTTCAGTTTTCTGGAGATGGAGGTAACCGCTGCGGCTGTAATCGATAATCCGGCCGGGAGTACCGATCAGGATATCGATGGGGCGCTCAAGCCGGTCACGCTGTTTCTTATAATCCATGCCCCCGAAAATAACCAGGTTGTTCAAGTCAGCGAAGCAGGAAAGAGCTTCGGCATCCTTGTGAATCTGAATCGCCAGTTCACGGGTGGGAGCCAGCACCAACACCCGGCAGGTTCCGGGCTGACGGTTCGGCTGCGGATTATTGAGAATATGAGTGAAAGCGGCAATCAGGAAGGCGGCGGTTTTGCCGGTTCCGGTCTGGGCTTTGCCCGTCAGGTCCGTTCCTTTCAGCAGTATCGGAAGGGCTTTGCCCTGAATGGGAGTACAATACTTAAAATCCAGCTCCTGAAGTCCATAGAGAATATCCTCATGGATCGGCAAATCACCGAAACGGATTTTTCCTTCCTCCGGCGCGACTTCGCTCAAATGGTCCGGTTTGACCGGTACTTCCTTGATCTTTGGAGCGGTGCTTTTGGGCGGCTGATCTTTTTTCTTTTTCTCTTTATCTTTCGGACGGTTCTGCTTTTTCTTTTTGAACTCTTTTTCGTCCTGGGGGACTTCGGGGTACTGTTTCTTCGGGCTATGGCTCTTTTTCTTTCTGTGGGGCCTGTCTTCTAACGGAAGTTGTTCACTTTTTTTAGCCGGCGGTTGCGGATTGCTGACAGGGGCGATCGTGGGGGATAAAGTATCCCGAAAAATTCCTGTAATTTTTTTCAATAATTTCAACAAAGTACGAATAATCCTTAATCTAGTATTTCTTAAACCATTAATATAACATAATTTAGTAAAAATACAACATATCCGGACTAATTTGTAAGCAAATATCTGCAAACGAGCATCCGGATGTTTGTTTTTAGTCCGGGAAGGGATATTGTAATATGACTTTAAATCATATTTCTAAGGCTTGCAAAAAAATGAACATGGAACTCCAGCAACAAGCGCAGCGGATTGTTGACGAAGCCGTTGCCAAAGGCGAAGAAAACAGCCTCCAATTCAGTGCTTACCGGAACGGCGAATGCATTGTCGACGTTTATGCCGGTTGGGTCGGTTTCGACCAGGCACGGCCGGTTGACCGGCATACGATATTTCCTGTTTACTCGACCAGCAAGGGGGCTCCCGCCGCCGCGTTGACCCGGTTGATCGGCGAAGGGCGGGTGTCGCCGGAAACTCCGGTCGCCGAAATCTGGCCGGAATTCGCCTGTAACGGTAAAGAACGCACGTTGGTCCGCCACCTGCTGAACCATTCATCCGGATTGCGCCAGCGTTTCGAAGAACAGAAAACGTACGAATTGGTGACCGATTGGCCATACATGATCCAAGTGATCGAAAAATCAGCGCCGGATTGGGAGCCTGGAACCCAAACACGTTATCAATCACTAACCTACGGGTGGGTAACAGCGGAACTGATTCAGCGCATTACCGGAAAAAGTTTCCGGGATTATGTAATGGAGGAACTGTTCCAACCGGCAGGCATCGAAGATTTCTGGTTCGGCACTACCGATGAAGCGGAACAGAACGCCGCAGAATTCAAGCTCGGGCCCGGCATGGCTCCGTCGCAGTCGATTTCGATATGTGACCCGCTTGACGTATTGATGCGCCAGAAATGCATCAGACGGGCCGCCCTGCCCGGCTTCAACGCGATCGCATCGGCTCATGCGCTGGCAAAATTTTATAATGCGATCCTCTCCGGCCGCTATTTCGACCGGAAAACGCTGGATGAAGCAACCGAGCTCCACCGTCCGGAAACTCACCCGCCGCGCCTTAACGATTTCGGAGCGTTCGGCTACGGATTTGCGCTTTCGGGTCCGGCCGGCAACGTCGGCCGGGTCTTCGGGCACGGCGGTTATGGCGGCGGGGACGCGCTCGCCGACAAGCAAACCGGGCTTACCATCGGGTTTACTTCCAGCATTATCGGCGCTCATCCCTGCAAGGCCAAACTCTATGCGCTGGTCGGCATGGTTCAACGCGAGGGCTGGGAAGCCTAAAAAATGGAATACAACGCTCTCAGTACTTCTCAGGTAAGCCGGGCCCGGCAGCACGCCATACTGTCATCATGCTGGGGGGCGATCTCCGCCGGACTGATTAACGACAGCCCTATCATCATGATCATGGCGGAAAAAATGAATGCCGGACCGGCATTGACCCTGATGACCACCTCGCTGATCTCGCTGGCATACTCGGTCATGCTGCTGCCGATGGGCTATGTGGCAGCCAAACTGGGTTATGCCAGAACCATTATGCAGTGTTCATTCCTGGGGTTCCTGATGATTCTGCTGGTTTGCTTTTCTCCGGCATTCGGGAGCTGGGGGCCGGGCGTCATGCTGGCGGCAATTGCCGCCTACGGGATTACCATGTCAGCCTACACCGCCGCCTGGTTTCCGTTTATCGACAACTTTCTGCCCAAAGGCCAACGCCACAGCTTTTTCGGCACCATGCGGTTCTGCTGGCAGGGGTGCAGTGTCTGTTTCTTCTTTGTCTGCGGGTTGCTGATCGGCAAAACCCCCTCGATGTTTGCGCTTCAACTGGTGGTATTCATCAGCGCATTGGGGATGCTCGGGCGTATTTATCATGTTTCCAAAGTGCCGCAGGCGCGCCAAAAAGCGGAAGGAGTGAAATTTTTCCTGGGTTTGACCGACGCTTTGCGCAACAAAGCGCTGTCCGGTTATTCGGCTTATCTCTGCTTTCTCTATCTGTTCTGCTTCGCCACTCAGCCAGTGGCCTTCGTCTATATCAAAAACGGCCTGGAGATTCCGGCTAATATCGTGGTGATTATCTCGGCGCTGGCGCTGTCCGGATCAATTATCGGCTTTCTGGTTTCGGGGACGGTCATCAATGTAATTCGCTCACGCAAAGTAATTGTAATCAGCCATTTATCATTTATAAGCATCAACATATGCCTGTTTTTCATCAACGGCAATTCATTTTTTCACATTGCCGCGATTACCGCGCTGTTGTTTGTGAACGCCTTCATGCTGTCGTTACTCTCGGTGACCACCACCAGTGAAATGCTGGCCCTGAGTACGTCGTGGAACCGGGCTATGAGCATGGCCTATTGCGGATCGTTTTACTCACTGGGGAGCGGTTGCGCGCGACTGCTTTCATCGCTGGTGCTTGGCTCCGGAATGCTGGCCCCGGCTTG
Source organism: Victivallaceae bacterium (assembly GCA_031548025.1). GTDB lineage: Bacteria > Verrucomicrobiota > Lentisphaeria > Victivallales > Victivallaceae > UBA5239. The sequence continues at coordinate 8,111 of JAVBRM010000247.1, forward strand.
GGCCTATAAATCGCTGAATTTCACCAATTACCAGACGCTGTTTCTTTTCAACAGCGCGGCGCTGGGGTTTGCCTGTCTGTTGCTGGTCATGGTCCCGGCGGTATTCCCCAAGGGCAAATACCGCTACACGATTTAAATCAGGGCCGCTTCTGACCGTAGAGATCTTTCGAACCGTTCAGGAGGACCCGCCACAGGAATACCGGATTGCCGATGATATATCGCTTGAACAACCGGATCGGTTCATTGTAAAGCCGATAGGTCCACTCAATTTTCATTTTCAGCATCCATTTGGGAGCCCGTGGAATCCGGCCGGAAGCAAAGTCGAACAAGCCGCCAACTCCCATCGCCACTTTGCAATTGAGTTCTTCGCGGTGCTTGAATAACCATTTTTCCTGCCTGGGAACTCCCATGGCCACCAGCAATATATCCGGTTTGGCCTGGTTGACGCGCTCAATAGCCGCCTTCTCGGCGGCCGCGTCAGCAAAATATCCATGGTCGACTCCGACAATCCGGACGTTCGGAAAATCACGCTTCAGATTTTCCCGGGCTTTTTCGGCAATTCCGGGAGCGGCTCCCAGCAAATAAATCGAATGCGGCATCCGGCAAAGCAGCGGCAGCATGTCGGTGCCGTTGATATTGTCCTGCACCGGAGTGCCCTGCCACTTGGCGGCAATCTCCACGCCGATACCGTCCGGCATCACCAAATCGGCTTGAGCGAGGAGTTCGGCATATTCAGGCTTGGTGTAGTATTGATTCAGGCAATCCGCATTGATAAAAGCACAGATTTTCGGATGTGCCTGGGGCCCGGCAACCATTTCATCGATTTGCTCCAGAGTCTGAGCCATGGTCCCGGTCGTAAAGTTACAGCCGAAGACAGTCCCATAGCCTTTACGTTCGCTGGTAAGCATCCTGGCATGCGCTTCCCAGGAAAAATCTTTTTCCCGCCGCAGACCGCGTTCGCGCAACATACTCCTCAGTTCCCGATCGGTCAGAGCTTTTTCAATTGCCCCGGCAATTTCCTGCGGGCTACCGGGCTCAAAGGTCAGCGCGGCATCGCCGGCAATTTCCCCCAACGAGGAGTTATTGGAACAGGCACTGACCATTCCCGAGGCCATCGCCTCAATCAAAGACAACCCGAAACCCTCGAAAAACGATGGAAATATGTACAACGATCCGTGCTTGTAATAGTCGCGCAACTGTTCCTGGGAGATAAAGCCGGGCATTTCAATCGACGCCTTTTTGGGAGATTCCTCCGCCATCTTATGAATTTGCGCCGCCCCGAACCAATCCGCTCCGGGCATTATCAGCTTGTATTCATCGGTCAAGGCATCCGGCAATAACTCCCATGCTTTAATCAGATTCGCATGATTCTTGCCGGGGACTTCTATTCTCGATACATACAGCACAATTTTCTGAGACGCGTCGTTTTCCGCCAGCGGCAGCGAAGAGCGGTTGATGCCGTTGTAATTGACCAGGATTTTTCCGGGAGGAATATGCCAGAAGCGGGTGATGTCGACCGCCGTGCTCCGGCTCACCGCCATAATGGCGTGCGTATGCTTTTTCGCCGATCTGGAAAGCACCATCTTAATATATAAGGTCCGCAGCCAATCGTACTTTACCGGTACGTGGTATTGGGAAAGATCGTGCACCACGGCGTAAGTTTCCAAAGCGGGATGGGAAACCATGCGCCGGTTGGCGGCCAGGACGATCAAACGGTCAAAAAGTTCTTTCTTGATTCTGAAGCGCAGGAGAAAAAGGCAGTAAAGTCCGCTGGCAATCGGCCGATTGCAAATCTTCGGAAGCACAATTTTTTTGTATTCCGGAAAAAAATTCTGAGCTTCCTCTTCCACCAGCAAGGTAAGTTCATGACCTTGTTTCTGTAGTTCACTGACCACATTTTTGATATAAACTGATATTCCTGAACGCCCCATATCATACGGAACACAGCAGAGAAGTAATTTCATTTTATTTAAAACCTTTCATACAGACTTCTTTATAACAAAAAGTCAATATATATTATTTTCCCGATTTAGCAAGGCGAATAAAGCCTGAATCCGGGAAAGATTGTTCCCCGTTTGCCGCCAAAAAATTACCGGCGATGCAGTTTTTTCCGGCAAATTTCTTAAATTAATTTGAAATCAGCGAAAAGTGGAGCATATTATATAAGAATTATTTGTTCGAAGTTAAAAGAAAAGTAGCAGACAAAACGATAACCTTTAAAAGGAGGCACAGATGTCTCAGATTGCAGAAAAAGTCAAGAAGATTGTAGTAGACCAGCTCGGCGTAAATGAAGATCAGGTCGTACCGGAAGCCAAATTCATCGAAGATCTCGGTGCCGATTCTCTGGATCAGGTCGAATTGGTTATGGCTCTGGAAGAAGAATTCGGTTCTGACATTCCTGACGAAGATGCCGAAAAGCTCACTACCGTCGGCGAAGCCATTAAGTACATTGAGAGCAAGAGCAACGAATAAGTTTTCCTTGTCGAGATAGCTTAATATCGGGTCACGGCTGGTGAAGTCATGACCCATTTTTTTTATCGACAACATAACCACGAATCAATGAGGATTAGATGAACCGGCGAGTAGTTGTAACAGGCACAGGTATATTGTCTTGCCTTGGAAATAATGTAAAAGATTTCTGGCAGGCATTGATTAATGGCGAATGCGGTCTGGATCATATAACCAAGATCGACTTGACCGATTACCGGACCAAAATCGGCGGAGAAGTCAAAAATTTCGACATTTCGCAGTACATGCCACTCAAAGAAGCCAAGCGGCTGGATCCTTTCTGCCAGTATGCCGTGGCTGCTGCTGACGAGGCAATGAAGCAGGCCGGTTTGATGCCGATGGAAGGGATTGACCCGACTCGGGTCGGCGTATTGGTTTCCAGCGGAATCGGTGGACTTCAAACATTTTATGAACAGACGGCCAGCTTGCTCGAGCGCGGCCCCGGCCGGACATCGCCTTTGCTCATTCCGATGATGATCGGTGATATGGCCAGCGGAGCGTTGTCCATCCGTTATGGAGCCAAAGGTCCGAATATGGGATTGGTTACCGCTTGCGCAACCGGAACTCATTCAATCGGAGAGTCTTTCTGGATGATCAAGCGCGGCGATGCCGACATCATGATTACCGGAGGTACCGAAGCGGGTATCAACCAGATCGGTTATGCCGGTTTCTGCGCCATGAAGGCCATGAGCCAGCGCAATGACGATCCGAAACACGCCAGCCGTCCCTTCGACGCCGACCGCGATGGTTTCGTGATGTCGGAAGGCGCCGGTGTACTGGTGCTGGAAGATTTGGAACACGCCCTGCGGCGCGGAGCCAACATCCTGGCGGAAATCGTCGGTTACGGCGCTACCGGTGATGCGTATCACATCACTTCGCCCGATCCGGAAGGCATGGGAGCGGCCCGTGGAATTATGATTGCGATGAAACATGCCGGAATCAATCCGGAAGACGTCGACTATATCAACGCCCACGGCACCAGTACCGAGCTTAACGATAAATACGAAACAAAAGCAATCAAAGCTGCGATGGGCAGCCAGGCTTATAAAATATCGATCAGCAGCACCAAGGGTGCGACCGGACACGGACTCGGCGCCGCCGGTGGTTTCGAAAGCATTATTTGTATTCAGGCGATCCGGAACGGCATCATCCCGGCGACCATCAACTATGTGACTCCGGACCCGGAATGCGACCTTGATATCACTCCGAACACGGCCAAAGAAAAGCCGGTCAAAATCGCCATCAATACCAATCTCGGTTTTGGCGGTCACAACGGAGCGGTTATTTTCAAGCGCTTTGAATAAGTTTAACGGGCAGCCGTCTGAAAATCCTGGATTTGCGGAAATTTTGAAAAATTCTGCGGATTCAGGATTCTCTCTTTGATTTTATAAGGACGGGGGCTTATATTATAGCAGAGTAGAGAAATCCATGCCGATAAAAAATTTTATGGAGGAAAAGATGAAATTAGTGATCTTAATGGCGGCGGCGAGTTCGCTGATACTGATGGGCGCATGCGCTCCCGACCTGGCGGAAACGCCCCTGACCCCGGAAGAAACCCAGTGGAAAGGCTATTTGCAAGATAATTATCCCGGCTGGCGCGCACCGCAGACGGTTTATCCTACTTCCGCCTCCGCTTCCTCGAATGTGGCGACTCCGGCCGCGACTGCGGTTGAAGAGGAAACAGCCATGGTCTCGAGCAAGTCGAGCGATGGCAGCAGCAGTTTCCAAATGGTGGAAGAAAAAACTTATGACGACGGTTCATTCATGGTCAAAGATACCAGGGTTACCCACAGCAGCCCTTCCTCTTCAGCTTCTTCTGTTACTTATAAAGTGCAAAAGGGGGATACGTTGACCGGCATCGCGCACAAGCATTACAACAAAGCGAGCCAATGGAAACGTATTTACAATGCAAACTCCAATGTCATCGGCAATCCCAATAAATTAAAGCCGGGCATGGTGTTGCAGATTCCCCAATAAATCGGAGTAAACACATTTCCTGATGTCGGACGACGGGGAGAAATATTATTTAGAAGACGGTGTGCCGCTGAATGATTTATTGGCGGGTCACATTACCAAAAATCTGAAACTTATCGAAGAGCAGCTTTCGCTCAATCTGGTAGCCCGGGATTTTGTCATTACCCTATCGGGAACTCCCGACCGGATTGAGCGCGGCAAGAAATTCCTGCAGGAGCTCAGCGAGATTTATCATCTGCGCGGAAAACACCTGGATCAAAACGACTTCGATCAGATTTTGAAAGCCTACCGGGGCAAACGCGACGGCGAGCTCAAGCAATTGTTCCGGGAACGCATCTCGGTAGGCAAGCGCAAGCGCGATATTGTGCCGCGCTCCCATGCCCAGCTTGAATACATCCGCTGTATCCGGGAAAAAGATATCGTCTTCGGCATCGGCGCGGCCGGAACCGGCAAAACTTATCTGGCGATGGCCCTGGCGGTGTCGGAGTTGCTGAAAGGCAATTACAACCGGATCATCCTGACCCGGCCGGCCAAAGAAGCCGGCGAAAATCTCGGTTTCCTGCCTGGAACACTCGAAGACAAGATCATGCCTTATCTGCGGCCGTTGTATGACGCGTTGTACGATATGATCGATTTTGAAGAAGCTTCCGGCTTGATTTCACGCAATATTATCGAAGTCGCTCCGCTGGCGTTTATGCGCGGGCGTACTTTGAACAATGCTTTTATCATCCTTGATGAAGCCCAGAATACCACCGAGGAACAGATGTTGATGTTCCTGACCCGGCTTGGATTCGATTCTCAATGTGTGATTACCGGCGACCCCTCCCAGAACGACCTGGCCAAAGGCGAACGCTCCGGCCTGATTCACGCGGAAAAAACCCTGAAAAACATTCCTGAAATCGGTTTCTGCCGATTCGGAACCGAGGACGTGGTCAGACACATTCTGGTGGAAAAAATCATCAAGGCATATCAGAGAGAGCAAAAAACGCCATGATGAATTTTATCAACAATTTCATCAACCGCAAGTTGGCTCAGCGGCGGATGAAGACCAATCACAGCGGTATGCCCCAAAGGCACTATTGGCGGGAAGAGCTGTGGGCTCAAATCAACCAATCCAAGGCTATCGCCATCTTGATGATGATATTGCTGTGGGCCTTCAGTTCCCTGGTTATGATCGTGCCTAAACTTCAGCCGTACAACTATGATTTCGTCATTAACCAGAAAGTACAGGAAACCATTTACGCGGATATCGATTTTTTCTACGAGGACACGGAAAAAAGTGAAGCCCTGCGGCGAGTGGCGGAAGATTCGGTTCAGGAGTATTTCCTGATTTCACAGGACAAGAAAGCGCGGGCTATTAAAGACCTGCGCTTATTTCTCAACGCCCTGGGTGACCGGATCGACAAGATTAAGCAAAGCCAGCCTTATCAGCCGGCGGCCAACGATGAATTTGCCCAATTCGCCTCTGGAATCCCCGAAAAACTGCTCATGGAAATGGTTGCGGTTTCCGCCGATCACGTCATGCCGAATCAACTGCTCACCGATTTCGAGAAAATCTTGAACCGCGGCATTTTGAGCGACCATGACAAACGCTCGATACTGCCGGAAGCCAAAATCAGAGTCGTCGACGATTTCGGCCGGGAATTGGAGCGCACTGTTGAAGAAATCCCCGACCCGCAGCATGCCGCCTTGAAATTCATGATGGAATCATTTAAATACAATACCGGCATCTCCATTCAGCAGGCGACGGATTTCACCCGCCCGATCCTCGGAGTAATCGAAAAAATCATCGGCCCCGAAGGAAATCTGGTGCGCGATACCGAGCACCGCAAACAGATTCAGCGGCAAGTGGCACGCCAGGTCAAGCCGGTAATGCGGGAAATCAAGAAAAATCAGGCGATCGTCCATCGGGACCAGATGGTAACCCCGCAGATCATCACCACGATGGAGGCATACAGCAAGAGCTACAGCGAACAGGTCAGCGAGGCCGGTTCCTACAAGCATATGGTTTATTACATGTACTGGTGCCTGCTTCAGGTGCTGTTCGTAGTAATATATCTCTATCATATTCATCCTCAGGTAGTCCGCAACAACGGCAACGTCATGCTCTGCAACTCGCTGTTGATTGTCTGTATCCTGATCAACTTTCTGACCATCGAAGGGTTTTACCAGCTGGGAGGACGCTGGTCGATTCCGCCGGAACTGGTCAATGTGGCCATTCCGCTGGGCCTGTGTTCTGCCTTGATTGCGGTGACACTGGGATTCCGGGTGGCCCTGTATCTCGGATTTTTCGTCTCGGCATTGACCGAAATGATGATCGGCAACCAGTTCAACACCGCATTGGAGGGAATGCTGCTGTGCGGCATTACCGCGCTGGCCGTGCGCAACGCCGACAATTACCGTTCGTTTTTCATCAGGACCATGTTCTCGATTATTCTTTCGTTCCTGTGCATGGGAGTGGTGATGAACCTGATCCTGAACGATCGTTCGCTGCAGGAAATTTTCTGGGGATTGGGTTTGGCCGCCATCAATGGATTCTTTACGGCCACGCTGGCGCTGCTGATGCTTTTCGTTATGGAAATGTTGTTCAAAGTCAGTACCAATATGTCGCTGCTGATGTTCGACTACAATCACCCGCTGCTGGTGGAACTGCGAAAAAAGGCCCCGGGCACTTTTCACCACAGCTTGACAGTGTCCACCCTGGTGGAGGCCGCTGCCAAGGAGATCCACTGCAATCCGATTCCGGGGCGGGTGGCGGCTCTTTTCCATGATATCGGCAAACTCGGCAAGCCTGAATATTTCGCGGAAAACATCCCGGCGGAAAACAAGCATGACGAACTCACGCCGCGGATGAGCAGTATGATCATCATGAATCACGTCAAAGCCGGGCTCACTCTGGCCGCCAAATATCGCCTGCCGCGCATTATCCGCCAGACGATCGAGCAGCACCACGGTACCGATATGGTCTATTATTTCTACCGCAAAGCCGTGGATGAATGCCAGGACGGGGACGTTGTCGAAGAACAGGAATTTCGCTATCCGGGCCCGTTGCCGGCCGATAAATCGGTGGTGATGGTCAGCCTCGCCGATGCCTGTGAAGCCGCCTGCCGGTCCATCAAAAAGCCGACATCCGCTAAAATCGAGCAGATGGTCAGCGATATTTTCAGCAAGCGCATTCGTGACCGCCAGCTTGACCATGCCGATATTACCGTGGGTGATCTGTCCAAAGTTCGGGATTGTTTCATCCGCGAATTGATAAGTATACACCATGCCCGTATGGCATACCCCAAGGAAGAAGTCGAAAATGATGATAAGTCATTCGTGGCGGCCGGGAAAGAAAAGACCCAGACCCAAACGAAATTCTCTGGAAAAACTGATCTGTCGATCCATTGAACTCTGCCGATTGCCGGTGACGGAGGAACAGACCGTCAGCATTGTTTTTGTCGGCGACCGGGAAATGGCGGAGGTAAACAGTGATTTTGTTGGGCACGAGGGAACGACCGACGTCATTACCTTCAACTATCTGGAGGGAGATTGCGAGGACGACGATGTGGCGGTGGAGCTGGTTATTTGTCCCGACGTGGCGGAAAGAGTCGGGCTCCGGCGCCGGGATTCGAATTATGCCCGGGAGCTGACGCTGTACATGGTGCACGGGCTGCTTCATTGCGCCGGTTATGACGACCTTGAGCCGGAAACCCGGCGAAAAATGCGCGCAGCCGAGCGCCGGGTCATGAAAATTTTGACTGATGAGTTTGATTTCACTGAAATATTCAAGGAGGAAAATTAAGTGAGGTATGAGCTGGTAGCGGTGGTTTATCTGATCCATTTGTGGGGAATGGCCGCTTGGAATTCATTGTACCGCATATCCCGTGGGCGGGTTCGTGTAATGGAAGAAAAAGACGAGAACATCGCCGAAAAAATGGACGAATGGCTCGAGCACCAGAACGAATACAATCAGGGTTTCAGAATTATCCTGCTGTTGACGGTGTCCGTTATCGCGATCACGATTTTCCAGTTTCTGGAAGTCCATCTGGATGAACACAAGCTTTCATGGAACATGCTGCTGTTGATCAGTGTGGGCATACTTTGCCTGTTGCTGATGGTTTCCAGCCTGATTATCCACCTTGTGGTCCGGCATTTCGACGTCCGGATTCTGCTGATTACCCTGCCCCTGATGGGATTCCTGTTCAAACCGGTATTCAAAATTACCGGCTGGCTGGTAGATTTGTTCGAGCCGAACGAATCCGAAGCGCCGACCGCCGAAGACGAAATCATGTCGCTGGTCGAGAACGATGACGAAGAAGACGAAGAACGGGCCTTGGAAGAAGAGGAAAAACGCATGATCAAGGGGATTTTCGACCTGGACGACACCCAGGTGCGTGAAATCATGACTCCCCGCGTCGACCTGGCGGCTTTGCCGGACACCGCTTCCATTGCCGATGCCAAGGCCAAATTCATCGGTTCCGGGCACAGCCGGATTCCGATTTACAGCGGCAGCATCGATGAAATCAAGGGTATTCTCTACGCCAAAGACTTTCTGGACGACAACAATGAAAACAAGACCCTCGTGGAAATGGCGCACCGTCCGTTATTTGTTCCCGAATCCAAAAATGTCAGTTCGCTGCTGAAGGAATTCCGTAATTCTTCGATCCACGTCGCGGTGATTATCGATGAATACGGCGGTACTTCCGGGGTTGCCACCCTTGAAGACATCCTGGAAAAAATCGTCGGCGAAATCCGCGACGAATACGACGGCGCCGAAGAAAGCGGAATCAAACCGTTGAGCCTCGAGGATGGCTCAGTGGTGTTTGAGGCCCGTACCCTGATCAGCGAGGTCAATGATTTTCTGGACATCGATATTTCCGAAGATGAAAGCGTCGATACCATCGGCGGCTTCGTCTGCCAGGAATTCGGGCGTATTCCGGAAGCGGGAGAAGTCCTCAATCTGGAGGGAATCGCCAAAATCACGGTCGTCAAAGCCGACCCGCGCAAGATCATCAGTGTTAAGATTCAAGTGGAAAAAGATTGATATTTATTGATGGAACACCTTGAAAATAACTGTATTTTATGCTATTTTAATTAGATTAGAGATGTGAAAAGAGGCAGGTAACAATGGGTATAGCTATTATAAGCACCGGTTCATATACACCGGAAAAAACCTTAACGAACGTTGACTTGGAAAAAATAGTCAATACCAACGACGAGTGGATTCGCACCCGTTCCGGTATCGAAAAAAGACAGATCGCCAAGCCGGAAGAACAGGTTTCTGATCTGGCTCTCGCCGCCTGTCTGCGCGCCTTGGAGAAGGGAAATACCAAACCCGAAGATGTGGATATGATCGTACTCTCCTCGACTTCCGTGGAATACACCTTTCCCAGCACCGCATGTGAATTACAACGCAAACTTCGCAATACCAAGGCATTTTGTTTCGACGTCCAGGCCGCCTGTACCGGCTTCGTCTTCAGTCTGGAAACCGCGCGTTCGTTCATGGTGGCCAATCCCCGCCTGAAAAGAGTGTTGGTCGTCGGTGCGGAAAAAATGTCGGCGGTAGTCGATTGGAGCGACCGCAATACCTGTGTCCTGTTCGGGGACGCCGCTTCCGCGGTCCTGCTGGCCAACGAACCGGAATTTGAAGACTGCATCATCGCCACCAAGCTTGGTTCCAACGGCGAATATCTCGATAAACTCTTGATTCCCGCCGGCGGTTCACACTTCCCGGCTTCACATGATACCGTAGATCAGCATATGCATTACCTGAAAATGGACGGCCCGGCAATTTTCCGCCTGGCGGTAAGCTACATGCATGAATGCAGTCGTGAGCTCATGGCGGAAACTGGCTATACTGCCGAACAGATTGACTGGCTGGTGCCTCATCAAGCCAATTTGCGGATCATGACCGCGACCGCGGATCGCTTGAAAATATCCGCGGACAAAGTTTTCGCCAACGTCCAGCATTACGGCAACACCTGCGCGGCGACGATCCCGCTGGCCCTGGATGAAATGGTCCAGCAGAATCTGTTGAAAAAAGGACAGATTGTACTCATAACCGCGGTCGGCGGCGGCTTGACCTGGGGTTCGAGCTTGATCCGATGGCCTTTCTGAGATTCGACTGTATCCGGATTTAAACCGGATTTTCTTGCCGGACTATTCAAAAATTCTATCATGGTGATTCCATGGACGCAAAAACTCTATCCAATTACCGCAAGGGTCTTTTCTGGTCTTTTACGTCGGCTTTTCTCTGGGCTACCGTCTATGTGTCTTCCCGCTACCTGATGGGCGGCGGCGAGGCCAAGGTCGATCCGGTTACACTCTCGTTGCTGCGCTTTACCATGGGCGGAACCATTCTGTTCGTCATTTGCTTCTGCCGCTACCGCAAAGAGCTTTTTGCGTTGCGCAAACGCGATTATCTGGCGGTGGCCCTCCTCAGCCAGTTGTCAGTGGTGGGCATGAGTGTGTTCCTGTTCTGGGGGCAGCGCTACACGACCGCCATCAACTCCTCGATGATCATGTCGAGCTCGCCGGTGCTGATTATGCTGCTGGGGCTGTTTTTCGACGAAAAAATCAATATATTCCAGGTCATCGGCATGATCGTCAGCACTTTAGGCTGCATGATGGTGATTGAGGTCATCAGTACCGGCGGCTGGCAATACTCCATGGGCTCGTTCAAGGGCGATTCCCTGGTACTGATTTCGGCCGGCTGCTGGGCCGGCGGAGCGATCCTGGCCAAGAAAATCATGCGCAGTCTTCATGACTTGGCGGTTACCGCCTGGTCGATGATCTTCGCCTCCGCCTCGCTGCTGATCATCGACCTGATCGTGGGAATTGCCGGCGGCGGGGTAATTCTGCCCGGCAACGCCTCCACCTGGTACCTGGTGATCTACCTCGGCATTTTCCCGACAGCGATCGGTTTTTACGCTTGGAATGCCGCCTTGAACCGAGTAAACCTGAGCACCGTCAGTGTCATGCAGTACCTGACCCCGATCATGACCATTGCCATGGCCTGGATCATCCTCGGCGAGAATCTGAATCTATTTAAGATCGTCGGCGCTCTCATGGTGATTGGCGGAGTGATTTTTTCGTCGCGCGGCAAAATGATAAAGAACAAACATGCCGATACCGCAGGCCAGGCCGGTTAAATGCGCGGCCCCCGCCGGGGCAAAACTCTCTTCAGCCACAAATACTCCGTTCCCCACGAACGTTTCGTAACCGAATTTGGCGACGATTCCGGCCAAGGTAATCCCGGCGGCAATCCGCCAGAAAAGGCTTTTGTCGCCCAGCAGCACCAGCGCGGCGGCCGCCACCAGCGCGGTGTCGATCCCGGAAATGCCGCGATAAACGGTAAATTGAGGAGCCGCGAACGGCAAGACCAGAGCGATTACGAGCCCGGAGCCGATGCACAACCCGGCAAACCATTTCATCCCGTATTGGCGTATCACCACCATTCCCAGCGCCAGAAAGACCACCGTATCGTAGAGAAAATGTTTCCAGGTATAATGAACCAGGTGGCAAGTCAGCCAGGTATAAAGCGGACTGCGTCCGGGGCACAGCTCAAGCCGCGCGGAAAGCTCCGGCAACAGCATCAGCACTGCCATCAAGGCGGCAATGGCCCCCGGCAGCCACAAATCTTTCAGAATATTTTTCATGAGGAAATTTAATTTCACTTTTGCCAAAGATCAAGTGTTGATTTAACAGACTTTGCCTGTATATTAATAGGACAAACTCAAAGCGAGAACGGTGAATCCCGTGAAATCCGGGAACTGTCGCGCAACCGTAAATGATGATTTATCATGAGTCGGACCCCGTACTTTGAGCGCTGAAAAGCATAGGTGCGCGTAACACAAAGGTCAAAAAATGTCCAAGCACGCAAAGAATTTTACCCTCATTGAACTCCTCGTCGTCATCGCAATCATCACCATTCTGGCCGGTATGCTGCTGCCCGCGCTGAACAGCGCCCGTCAGAAAGCCCATGCCGTCAACTGCACTTCCAACCTCAAACAATGGGGTTCGGTCATGTCCATGTATGTAGACGATCATCAGGGATTCTTTCCGCTGTTTGCCGTTTACAGCGGGCCATCCGGCTATGACCGCTATTACTGGAGCGGTTGGCGCCGAAGCTCGGACGGAGTCTGGGAAACCGCCGCCGGTCCGCTCGGCGCTTACCTCAGCGGCACCCGCAACCTTGCCGCCTGCCCCGGCTGGGCGGAATATAATTCCGAGAGCTACGACAAAGGCAGCGGCGGCTACGGTTACGCCAACGGTTGCAGTTTCGGCGGTTTCGGGCAGGAACTTCAACACACCAACCTCAACCAGGTCCGGCGCTTGAGCGCGTCCAAAACCGTCGTCATCGGCGACAGCGCCCAGTCCAATACCTGGGATTCCTCCGGTACCGCTGTTCAGGAACAACCATCTCTGTATATGTATTACGAACCGAGCTGGAGCAGCAACTATGCCCCCTCGACTCACTTCCGCCACCAGGAACGGGCCAATCACGCGATGCTGGACGGGCATGTCGAGGCTTTGAAGCCCCATTCTTTCCGCAAGAACAGCGGTACACCGACCTCCGCCGACAGCACTTCTTTTACCGGCGACTCCTTCCAACACCTGAAACTGGGTTTTGTCGCTCCGGAATACTATTTCATCATCGGGGTAAATGAATAATCCGGCCGGAGAATAATTCCCCGGCCGGACAAGTAATGAGAATGCAGGTTTATTGTTTATCGTTAGCCTCTTCTTCACCTCCTTGTTGTCTTTCTTTTTCCATTTCGCGGGCGTCGCGTCCGGCGGTACGGAATACCGCTATCCCTGCCATCACCAGCCCCAATACTACGATCATTTCGTTGAATGCGCCACCGCCTTTATTGGAAATCCGCGGAGCATTATTCTGGAACATCCGGTTATCCTGCTGCTGCGGCTGTACGCTCTCGACCGGACGGCTGGCCGGTATGTCGGCGCGGTAGTTCTTGACCGGAGCGGCCTGGCGCTGACTCTGGGCAGCGTGCTCGGCGGCAACCCGGCTCTGGTTGCGGCGCTCGATATTGTAGGTTTTGAAAGCGTCGTCGGAGAGAACCAGCATGGAAGTTTCATCGGTTACGAGCTGATACTTGATTCCGAGGTCGCGAATCAGGGTTTCCGACTCGCCTTTCGGCAGCAGCCCGGCGTTGGCCTGGTCTTCGAACATCTCGATCCGGCTCATCGCCCAGAGACGTTCCAGTTCCGGGTTATCGGTATCGGTTTCCGGGAAATTGATGTCGCAACTGTAGGTCTGTTCGCGTCCGCTGAGCTTGACCGTCATTTTGACCGTAGCCGGTCCGCCTTTCTGATAGCGACCGAAGATTACCAACTGCTGGCCGCGATAAAGCTTGCGCGGAGCATCGCCGGTGGTGTCGAACGTTTTGACTCCGGAAACCTTGACCTTGACGTCGTGCAGCGATTCAAAGCAGATCTTGTTTTTAGCCAGCAGAATTTTGCCGATGATGTCGTCGTCATTCGAAACTCCCGCATAAAAACCGCCGGACGCTTCGCAGATAGTCCGCATCAGCGGCCAGTTGGCGCTGTTGCCCATCAGGAAACCGAATATCCGGATATCTTTGTCTTTCAGAAGACTGTGAAATTCCTGCGGTTTGACGAATCCAACGTTGGTCACCCCGTCGGTTACCAGGATCATGCTGGTGACGCGGTCGGCGTCAACGTCTTTCAGCCCGGTCGAAATTCCGGCATGGAGATTGGTGCCGCCACCGGCGGACAGATTCTTGACTGCGTTGCTCCATTTCTGGACATTTTCCGGGGTGGCGGTAATCCAGCCGGAAGTAATTTCACGGGCGCTGTTCTCGAAAGTCACGACCCGGAAACGGTCCTTGCCGCTGAAACTGCCGAGGGTCTGAACCACGCCGTCGCACAGGGTCCGGATTTTGGCCCCGCCCATACTGCCGGAAACGTCGAGCACGAACACATAATCCGCGCCATTGTCAAGCGGTTTCAGGTCGATGCCGGGGGTCAGCACCATCATATAAGTTCCTTCCTTAGACCCGGCGGCGCGATAGGGAATAACTTCCAAACGCCCGGGCAGTTCGGCCAGATGATAGTAGAAAACGAAATCCTTAGCCAGTCCCTCGCTCAAAACGTACTCGATATCCGCCAAACCGTTGGCCAGGTCGAGCTGCTGATTCTGCGGATTGATCCCCGGAACACGCACATTGAGCAGCGGCCAGGCCGACTTCACGATCACTCTGACCGTAGTCTTGCCGGTGACTTTGTCATTGCGGGTCCAGAAATTCTGGGCGGCGACATCCGCGGTATTGCCTTCTTCCAACGGATACGTGTAGCTCACCACCCCGGTATCGACCGGCAGCGGCTGGTAATAGACGAAGCGGACAGTCGCTTCCTCACCCGCCTTCAAATTAGCGATGGCGAACTTAAAGTCTTCATAACCGTTCTTTTCCGCCTTGGCGGCGCTGTTGCCTTTGGATTTTTCCTCACCATAAACCTTATCGGCAGTTTTACGGTCAACCACCTCGCCATTGATTACCGCCTCGCCGATGTTGACGGTTACCTCCGCCAAGCTCGCTGATTTGGGCAGCGGAAAACAGTAAACAGCCTCAATCGTATGCTGGTTCGGATTCTTAAAACGCTGTATTACCTCTGTTTGCGCAAAACCATTGTTGATAACGACTTTGACATCGTGGCTGAGAATTGCCGCCGGCTGATCTCCGGAATTGACCGGGCTCAAAGTCCCCGCGGCGAACATACTTCCGGTACCGGCGATCAAGACCAGCACCACCGTCATCAGTTGTTTCATTTTTGTTTTCATGCGACACGCTCCTTTGTTTGAGTTGCCATCATTATAAGCAGACCCCATGCCAACTTTCAAAATAACAATGTATGATATTTATAATTAAACAATTGCAACTAATCGCATATTTTCCTCACCATAAATGCTGCGATCATATAATGCATACCACATGCGCAATATATGAACATTATTCTTTTTTTCTCTCCACCTCCGCGCCCATCCGTATTCCACCGTGTCATTCCCCCTTATTGCAAAAAACTCCCCTTATTTTCCATGCCAATTTTTCACCGCTTCCTCACTTGATTCCTTAACTTATTGATAATGAATAGAAAATTTCTTCAAAGAAAAAAACACTACATATTGTGGTATTTCAATTTGATTCATCAACATTATGTGGTATGTTAGGATATTGTAAAGAGAATGAGCGGGTATATCATGCCCATAAAGTCAATAAATTGCGTATAAAAAAGGGGAAGGCTAATGTCTGCCATCAAGCAGGTCAAAAAACGTGACGGCCGTATTGTCGATTTCGAAGCGGAAAGAATCACACTGGCCATTTGCAAAGCCTTGAAGGCGGCCGGAACCGATGAATCAAAGGTCGGCAAGCTTGCCGACACCCTCTGCGACGACGTTCTTGGCGGACTTGACAAAAAGGGATTCAATGCGGAAAAGATTCCGTGCATTGAAGATATTCAGGACCTGGTTGAACATGCATTTATCAAGCGCGGCCTCTCCAAGGCGGCCAAGCTCTATATTCTCTATCGCGCCCAGCACGACAAGATCCGCGAAGGCAAAAAATTGATGATGGACGTCCAGGAACTGGTTTCGTCCTACCTCGAACAAAACGACTGGCGCGTCAACGAAAATTCCAATGCCGGTTATTCATACGCCAGCTTGCTCAATCACGTCAGCGGTACCGTTATCGCCCGTTACGCTCTCTCCAACATGTACCCCGCGGAAATAGCCGAAGCCCATACCGAGGGCGACTTCCATCTGCATGACCTTTCCAGCGGTATCGTCGGTTATTGTGCCGGCTGGAGCTTGCGGCAGTTGCTTATGGAGGGTTTCCGCGGAAACGGCGGCCGCGCCAGCGCCGGGCCCGCCAAGCACTTTGATACCGCGGTCGGGCAGATCGTCAATTTCCTCTCCACATTGCAGACCGAGTGGGCCGGAGCTCAAGCTTTCAGCTCTTTCGATACCTTGCTGGCGCCCTTCGTCCGCAGCGACAAACTTCCTTACATCGAAGTCAACCAGATTGTTCAGCAGTTGGTTTTCGGCATGAATATCGCCAGTCGCTGGGGGCAAACGCCGTTTACCAATCTGACTTTCGACTGGACCGTGCCGGATGACTTGAAAGACACCCCCGTCATCGTCGGCGGCAAAACCATCGACGGTACCCGCTACGGTGATTATCAAGTCGAAATGGACATGATCAACAAAGCCTTCCTCGAAGTCATGAGCGACGGAGACCGTGACGGCCGGATCTTCACATTCCCGATCCCGACTTACAACATTACCCGCGATTTCGACTGGGAATCCGAAAATGCGCAGTTGCTCTTCTCCGTTACCGGCAAATACGGGTTGCCCTATTTCCAGAACTTTATCAACAGCGAACTGAATCCCGGCGACGTCCGCAGCATGTGCTGCCGCCTCCAAATGGATATTCGCGAACTGCGCAACAAAACCGGCGGTCTTTTCGGCGCCGGCGAGCAGACCGGTTCCATCGGCGTGGTCACCATCAACATGCCGCGCCTGGGCTTTATCTCCAAGGATGAAAAAGAGTTCTTCGCCCGGCTGGAACGTCTGATGATGCTGGCCAAGGAATCATTGGAAACCAAGCGCAAAGTGGTTCAGCGTTACTTGGACGGCGATCTGCTGCCCTATACCAAAACTTATCTCGGCACCATGAAAAACCATTTCAGCACCATCGGCCTGGTCGGCTTGAACGAGGCTTGCCTGAACTTCCTCGGCTGTTCGATCTGCGACAAGGAAGGCTCCGACTTCGCGCTCCGGGTGCTTGATTTCATGCGTGACCGTATCGCTGATTTCCAGGCGGAAACCGGCCATATCTACAACCTGGAAGCCACCCCGGCGGAAGGAACCAGTTTCCGGCTTGCCCGCATTGACCGCAAAAAATACCCGAGCATCATCTGCGCCGGCGATTCCAATCCGTACTATACCAATTCGTCGCAGTTGCCGGTGGGCTATACCGAGGACCTTTTCGAAGCCCTCGATCTCCAGGAACCGCTGCAGTGCAAATACACCGGCGGCACCGTCTTCCATGCATTCCTGGGCGAACGCATTGAAGATCACCGCCAAGTGGCGGATCTGGTTAAACGTGTCTGTTACCGTTCAAAGATTCCATATTTCACTTTGACGCCTTCATTCAGCATCTGCCCGGTGCATGGCTATATTCCGGGCGCCCATGGCGAATGTCCGTTGGAAAAGAAAGAAATTGAAACCGAATTGACCGGTGAATAAGTAAAATAGTTAACCTGTCGCGGTCCACCCACCGCGGCAAAAATAGAGGCTGTAGCGGCATTTGGATGTTTTTTTCGAAAGTTCTGTGTGTCTGGGCCGGATTACGTGGAATTCAGGAAATGATGTCGAGGTGGTAAAGCAGTACTGAATTATCAAACATCGAGGAGAAAGAAAATGGCGAAGTGTGGCGAGAAAACAGAAGTGTACAGCAGAGTCTGCGGTTATTTCCGGCCGGTAACCAATTGGAACAAAGGTAAACGCGAAGAATTCAAAGATCGCAAAACCTATGCTGCCGAGTGCGACTGTACCAAAAAGTAATAACTTTCTCCCCCGTGTTGCCCGACACGGGGGAAGTTTCCCAAAAAAATTTCGACTTATGATCATTCGTGGATTACAACCTTTTTCTTTGCTGGATTATCCCGGCAAAATCAGTTGCATCGTGTTTGTGGGCCATTGCAATTTCCGTTGCCCGTACTGTCACAACCCCAGTTTGGTGTTCGACCCGGAAAGTCAGCCGGAAATCACTCCGGATTACTTCTGGAATTTCATGGAACGGCGTCGCGGCAGGCTTGACGGCATCGTCATCTCCGGCGGCGAACCGACACTGCATCACGATCTACCCGAATTTATCAAACAAGTCAAGTCAATGGATTTCCTGGTCAAACTGGATTCCAACGGCACCAACCCGGAAATGATCCGGGCCATCCACGAAAACAGCGGCATCGATTATCTGGCCGTCGACTACAAAGCTCCAGCAGACAAATATGCCCCGTTGGTTACCCGCAATCCCGGGCATGCCGCCCTGGTCGGGCAAACCATCCGATATGCCGCCTCGCAGAAGATCCCGCTCGAAATCCGCACCACCGTGCACAAGGATCTGCTCGTTCTTCAGGATTTCCAGCAAATGCGGCGCGAGCTCGATTCTTTCGGTGCTACGCTTTGGTACCTCCAGCAGTTCAACATCGCGGCCCCGGACTTGATTGACGAGTCCCTGACCCACAAGCCTACCTATTCCGATCACGAATTGCTCGAAACCGCGGAAAAAGTCGGCGGCAAAACTCTAGCCCGCGGCCTGAATGGCCTTTTAGTCAAACATCGCGGCTTAGTCAGGGTCTGAGGGGTACCTGCCGGTGAGAGTTTACCTCCTGCCAGAGAACCGGATCGCGATACAGCAGCTTAATCAAAGCCGATGAACTCATCCCAAGGCTTTCCGCCGCCCTGGACGGCGTATAGTCGCTTGCCGCCAAATGGTCCAACAACACGGCACACCACAACGGATACTCGGAACTCGTAGTCGCGACATTTAATCGAACCAACTCTCCCGGAGCTTCCCGAAACGCCAAAGCGATCTTCATCCTGAGCTTATGCAAAGCCTGAGTCCGGTTCAAATGCTGACTCCGCTCACTGCAATCCTCCGCGGTCAAACCGCTCGGCAAATGCCGCACCCGGACCGCGGACGACGTCTTGTTCCGCTTCTGCCCGCCATTACCGGTCCCTTTGAAAAACTCAAGTTCGCACTGCCCGGCCAATTCCCGGTCATCCAAACCCAACCACTGATTTCTTGAATTGGTGAATTGGTGAATTGGTGAATTGGTGAATGAAGGCGCAACACGGGTTGCGCTTACACTTACTTCCGGCTTTGCCGGATGTTTATCGAGACTTTTCAGATTCACCAATTAACCAATTCACCCATTCACCAATTCACCAATTAACCAAATCA
>JAVBRM010000075.1:0-14395 GCA_031548025.1 Victivallaceae bacterium
AGCCCATTCTCGCCGGAGCAAACCCTATGGATAACTCTGATTTGTCGACATTCCCGAGAAGAGAAAATAGCAGCAATGCGATATTGCTCTTAAAATCAGAGAGTTAAATGTAACTTAATGTATAAATTTTTGACAAAATCTTAAACCAATATAGGAAAATTATATGAAAAAAACTCTATTCCTTCTGCTGTTTGCCGGCGCGCTGTCCATGATGGCGTGGCAAGTCGACTCATCCTACCGGATCGTGTTGCCGGAAACGCCGCGCGACAAGTCGATCGGACGGGCGCTCGCCGAGGGGGCCGCCGGTTTGCAATACGCCCTGGAGCAATCCGGGATCAAGATTCCGGTCGTAACCGAAAAAGAACCGGTTCCCGGGAAAAAGAGTATTTTCATCGGTTTTCCGGATGGCCGCCAATACAATTATTTTGATGGCTCGATCCGGATTGCCGGACAAGACGTGTATCTCACCGGCAACGACCGCCACGGATTCGGCAAAGAAGGCCCGAACAATTCACCCCGTGGCTATTATCTGGGTTCGATTTCTGCGCTGGTCAAGTTCATGGAGGCTTACCTGGATGTCCGTTTTGTACTGCCGGACCGCTCGGGAATCGTTCCGGGTAAAGCGCGCGACCTGCCGGAAACTCTCGACGAAGCCGTACGCCCGAAACTGCAGTTTGCAAGCGGACGTGATCTCGGGTTGCTTCATGATTACGCCAATGCCAATTACGGACGCAGCTCGTTCTATGTCTATGGCGGGCATTCGCACAATACGGCGGTTCCGCAGAAGACTTACGCCCAGAGCAACCCGGAATACTTTTCGCTGGTCAAGGACAAACGCACCGCCAATGATCATTATCACGGCCATTGCCTTTCCAATCCGGCGGTCGCCGACCTCATTTACGCGGAAATGCTCAAGCAGCTCGACGCCGGGGCCGAAACCGTCGAACTCGCCCAGACCGACGGCAATAAACCGTGCGAATGCGAAAACTGCAAGGAGCTCTACGGGGTTTCCGATCCCGGCGAAAAGCTCTGGATTTTCCACACCCGCCTGGCGGAACGCCTGTTGAAGGAACGTCCCGACAAAAAAGTGTTGATCATCTGTTACTGGCCCAATATTGAACCGCCGAAAACTTTCAAAAAGTTCCCCGCCAACGTGATGATTGAAATCACCAACTACCTCGACTCCGATCTTGCCAAATGGCAAGGTTATGAAGTGCCGCAAGGGTTCCTTTTCTACATCTACAACTGGGGATATTATCAACTCGAAGGCTTCACTCCCAAGAACTGCGAGCCGCAATTTCTCGCCGATCAGGTGCGCCAATTCAATGCTTTCGGCATAAAAGGCTTGTACCGCTGCGGCTACGGCGAGCTTTTCGGCCTCGAAGGAGCGGGGTATTATATTTACGGGCAGCTCTGGTCACGCCCGGAAGCCGACCCGAAGGCTTTGCTCAAGGAATATTGCGAACGGGTCTTCGGCGACGCCGCGCCGGAAATGGAACGTTTCTATACGCTGCTTTACGACCGCCAGAAGCTCACGATTTACCCGCCCGGCACCCTCAAATGGACTCATGTGGAACATCAAAAACGCGCCGTCGGCGAGCTGGAAGCACCGCAACGCTTATTGGTATTGCGTTACCCGGAACCGGTACTTGCCGAACTGGAATCGCTGCTGAAAGCGGCGGAACAAAAAACTCAAACTCCGGCTGCCAAGTGGCTGGCCCCCCGCCTGACCACCGAATTCGCCTATCTGCAATATACCGCCGGCATCGCCAACTGCATGGACAAACTGAGCAAACAGGCCGATCCCGAATCCGGACGCAAAATGCTGGAACTGGTCGTACGCCGCAACACGCTGATCGCCGAATTGCCGAAACTTTCGCCGCAACTGTTCGGCGTTGCTTCCAAGGAACTGTTGCGCAACGGCGGTCGGATGTACGGACTTCTCAGTTTCCCCTACAACCTCGAGGCGGAAGCGCTGTTGAAGAGCAATGCCATTCCTTGCGGACGATTATGGAAAATGGATTCCACTCCGCAGTTGCTCTGCGGCGACAATAGCAAATTCCCGACCACACTCTCCGCCGCCGTCGAAGGCGAAAATCTGCTGGTGCGTTTTCACCTCAACCGGGAAAAGAGTTCCGAACTCGGCGAAGATAAACTCGGTTTTTATGTGGAAGGCGCACAAGGGAAAATATACAAATTCCAAGGTTGGCTCGACGCAAACAAACGGGTTTTCGCCTCCATTCGCGAGAAAAGTTCAACGGAAAACAATGGCGGCGACGAACAGCTTGCCCGGGTCGAGCCCCGAGGTTGCAGTCTGACCTTACGGGATGAAGCCGAGGGAGCTATCGCTGAATTTTCGGTCCCGTTCGCGCTCATCGACGGCAAACCGGCTCCCGGTACGCAACGGAAATTCAACGCGTCGCGGCTCCGTTATGTTCCCGGCAATAACAAAGCTCAGAGCGTTTTCCTCGTCTGGGAATACAATCCCGGGAAACTGAATTGGCGCCAGGACATCGACCGTTACGGAATCATGGAGTTCTAAAGTGAAAATAAAAGTTTTTTCTCTGTTCCTTTTTGCCGGGTTAGCACTGAGCGCCTGGCAAATCGATTCCACCTACCGGATCGTGCTGCCGGAAAAGCCGTATGACGGCTCCGTGGCGCGTGCTCTGGAGGCAGGAGCCGGAGCGTTGCAAAGTACCCTGGCGGAGCGGGGTATTTCCGTGCCGGTGGTGAAAGCCGTTGAACCGGAGTCGGGCCGCAAGAGTATCTTCATCGGCTTTCCGGACGGCAGAAAATACGATCATTTCGATGGTTCAATCCGGATTTCCGGACGGGACATTTATCTTACGGGCAACGACCGTCACGGGCGGGGAGACAAAGGCGACCGCAATACCTGGCAAGCTTACTACCTCGGTTCGGTCAAAGCGCTGACGGTATTTATGGAACGTTGGCAGAATGTCCGCTTCGTACTACCCGGCCCGAAAGGATTTCCCACGTTGCCCGGAACCTTGCCGGAACTGCCGGAAGAGCTCGATTTCGCCGTACGCCCACAATTACAATTCTCCACCGGGCGTTACTCGGATATGCTCTACGATTATGCGAATAACAATTTCGGGCGCGGCTCGATTCATGTTTACGGCGGGCACTCCTACTACACCGCCGTGCCGCGCGAGAAATACGCGGCAAGCCACCCGGAATATTTTTCCGTTCTTGACGGCCGGCGGGCTGCTGACGTCAAGTATTACAGTCACTGTATTTCCAATCCGGAGGTCCAGGAACTGATCTACGCCGAAATGCTCCGCCCGCTCGACGCCGGAGCTGAAACGGTGGAACTCGCCCAAACCGACGGTTACCGTCCCTGCGAATGTGAAAAATGTCAGGCGCTTTTCGGCGTATCCGATCCCGGCGAAAAACTCTGGATCCTCCACCGGAATTTCGCGGAACGGCTATTGAAAGATCGCCCGGGCAAAAAGGTCCTTATCATCGCCTACAACCCGACCGTCGAGCCGCCGAAAACCTTTACGCGCTTCCCCGCCAACACCATGGTCGAACTCTGCCACTATACGGAAGAGGACTTTGCCAAATGGCGCAATCATATCGTGCCCGGCGGCTTCGTCGTCTATATCTATAATTGGGGCTACTACCAGGTCAACGGCCTGACTCCGAAATTTTCCGCCAACATGGCCGCCGATCAAGTGCGCCGTTTTCAGAAAAACAACGTCCTGGGCGTCTACCGTTGCGGTTTCGGCGAACTGTTCGGCCTTGAAGGCGCGGTTTATTATATTTATGGGAAAATGTTCGACGATCCGTCAGCCAACCCGGCGAAACTACGTACGGAATACTGCCTGGCCGCCTACGGTCCGGCAGCTTCCGGCGCGATGAACAACTTTTTCCGGACCATTGACGAACGCATCGACAGCACCCCGACCGCGTTTCACGGCGTTCCCACCGGAGTCGCCACCGATCCCATGCTGTTGCTTCCGGCATTGTGGACGCCCAAAGTCCTCGAAAGTCTGGAAAGCTCTCTGCGCCAGGCGGAACAATCAACCGAAACTCCCGCTCAAAAACAGCGCGTGGAACTGGTTCGTCTTCAATTCGATTACCTGAAAAATCTGGTTTCAACCATCTATTTTTACAATGCTTATAAACTGGCCCCGTCATTCGAGTTGCTCAATCCGTTACTGAAGCTGGTGGAGGCTCGAAATGCACTGATCGCGTCATGTTTCGACGGAACACAAATGAAACGTTTTCCGGATTATCCCGGAATTCCGCGATTCGGTATTCCCAAAAAAGAATTTATGTATAATGGCCGGATGTACGCTATATTGTCGGCCCCGTTCTCCTGGAATGTGGAAGCCATCCGTGAAAAGAAGGTGCTGCCGGGCGTTACCGGCAAGAGCATGTCGGTGCAGAGTATCTCCGAAGCGCCGGATATGGATTTTTCCGACGGCGCCTGGAAAGCCATTCCCTGGGAAAAACTCGAGGAAATTCAACTCAAGCCGCTTCAAACACAAAGCCGTTTCAAGATCGCCCGCGGCGACCGCAATCTTTACCTCGCGGTAGAGTCCGACCTGCCGGCGGCACGGCGTTACAACCCGGTCGGCCGGGACGGCAAATGCTGGGAGTTCGACTGCATCGAAGTCGTTATCGACCCGTGGGGTACACGGGAAAAATACTTCCATTTCATCGCCAATCCGATAGAAAATTCCTGCTACGAATCGGCGGTAGGGTTGATCGAGGATCCACTGCATCCGCTTTTCCGCGGAACCGATGTCTCGTGGAACGGCAAGTGGAGCTATCGGACAGAACGCAAAGGCGATCGTTGGCTGATACTTTTCACCCTCCCCTTCGAAACCCTGGGCAAAACTCCGGAAAAAGGCGACGCCTGGACCTTCAATGTCTGTCGCGAAGCCTTCCCGGAACAAACCCGCATCACCGTCCCGCCGGAACTCTCCTGCTGGTCGCCCTGTTTCGAAGCCCTAAGCTTCCACGAGCGTTCAACCTTCGGAGAATTACGCTTCAATTAATCAAGGAAAACACGGTATGGCAGAAACATTCATTCAGGAAGCTCCCGGAAAAGTTCCGGAAAAAGATTCATTTGATATAATCGTTTGCGGTGGAGGTCCGGCCGGATTCGCCGCCGCGACGGCGGCAGCCAGGAACGGCGCCAAAACCCTGTTGCTTGAGCGTAATGAATGTCTCGGCGGCATCTGGACCGCCGGGCTCATGCCGTGGATTCTCGACCATCGGAATAAATGCGGAATCCTGGCCGAATTGCGCGAAAAATCACTAACCCGCGGCGGCCTGATCCAACCAAGCGGCACCCTCTCCGTTCCCCCGGAGGAGCTGAAATTCATTCTGGAAGAGTTCCTGCAGGAATCAGGCGTCCGTCTCCGTTACGGAACCTTGGTGACCGCCTCACTCCGTGACGGCAAGCGGATCTCCCACGTCATCACCGAATCGAAATCCGGGCGCGAAGCGTGGCGCGGCAAAATCTTTATCGATTGTACCGGAGACGGCGACTTCGCTGCGCTTTCCGGATGCGCCTTCGATTTCGCCAATGCCGAAGGCAAAACACAGCCCTCGTCATTGATTGCCGTTCTCTGCGGCCTCGACCCGGAAACAGTCGCCCCCTACCTTGCCCCCAACGGTGGGAAACCGCGTCTGCTGGAGCTCTTTCACTCAGTCGGCATTGAACCGAGCTACGCGATGCCCTCGCTTTTTCATTTCGGGCAAGGTGTTTTCGGATTGATGTCGAACCATGGTTACGGAATCAGCGCCATCGACGCTGACACCATCACCGAAAAGATCCTCGAAGGACGCCGTGAGCTTCACAAACAAGTCGAAGCCCTGTGGTCACTTGGAGGAATCTGGAAAAATCTGACGCTGGTCGCAACCTCGGAACGCCTCGGGCTCCGTGAGGGACGGCGAATCCGGGGGCGCGAAATTATTACGGCGGAATACCTGGCCTCGGGCGGCCGCAGTACGCGCGCGGTTTGCCGGGCTACGATGTGCATCGACATCCATTCCCCCGACCCGAACCATGGCAAAGCGATAGCGAAATCGGGAGTGACCTCTCAACCCTATGATATTCCATGGGGAGCGCTGGTCAGTGCCGATTTCGACAACTTGTTGATGGCGGGGCGCTGTATCAGCGGCGATTTCATCGCGCATTCCAGCTACCGGGTCACCGGAAACTCTGTCCCGATGGGCGAAGCCGCCGGTTCCAGGGCCGCCCAAGCTATCAAAAGCGGAATTCTGCCGCCCGAACTCATTTACATTTGATGACGTCCTGAAAAAGCCGCCCAAGCGATTCGATGGTAATGGGTTTGGCCAATATGCCATCGAAATTTTCCGCATCCTTCGGCGTTACCTGAGTATCGGCGGTAACGGCGACGATGGGAATGTCATTGATATCCGGATTACTCCTGATAATCCGCGCCAGTTCAATACCATTGGTATCCGGCATCCAGATATCGGTCAGAATAGCGGAAAAATTCCGGTCGGTTTCCAACAGTTCCAATACGGCGGCGGCAGAGCCGAGCGCCACGGTTTCCACCTTCATGCGTTTCAACATGGCCCCAAGAACACGCAGATTCACGGGCACGTCGTCGACGATGAGAATTCGCATGGACTCATGAATTTCCCGGGCTTCGATTTTCTTCAAAACCGTGCTGTCTGTATCCGAATCCGGCACATATTCCACGTTATCGATCTCAATGATAAACGAAGTACCGACTCCGGTTTCGCTCTTCAGGGTAATTTTGCCGCCCATTTTCTCAAGCAGCCGCTTGGTAATGGCCAGCCCGAGCCCGGAACCTTCATAAACACGTTTGCCACGAGTTACAGTATCCTGTACGAACGGATCGAAAATATTGGCCTGAGTCTCTTTGGAAATGCCGATACCACTATCGCTGACGCGCAAAGTCAGCTTGCCCGTCTTCCGGCCTTCGGCGGGAACAAACCCCGCATAGAGTTCGACATGGCCGGCCGAGGTAAATTTAAACGCATTTCCAAGCAAATTGAGCAGAACCTGACGCAAACGAAGCGTATCCACCAGTAAAATGCAAGACAGATCGGTGAGTTCCACCCGGAATTCCAATCCTTTTTCCAACGCTTTGAGTTTGAAGACGTTTGCCACCTCTTTGACCAGCATGCGCACGTTGGTTTCGGTCGGGGACAAGCTCATTTGCTCGGCTTCCAATTTGGAAAGGTCCAGCACGTCGTTGACCAGGTTCAGCAGCGTGGAGCCCGCGAAACTGACCGAACGCAGATATTCTTCCTGGGTGCCGCGCTCAAGGTCATCGTGCAACATCAGCTCGCTGAACCCGATAATGGCGTTAAGCGGCGTCCGCAGCTCATGGCTCACGGTGGCGAGGAAGTAGCTCTTGGCACGGTCCGCCGCCAACACTTTTTCCATAGAGATTTCCAATTCGTGCTTCTGGCGCTTCTGCTCCTCGAGACTGTCCTCAAGCAGCTCCCGCTGTTTCGCGCGGTCGTAGGCCAACTGAAACAGACTGCCGATACCGGCCACCGTATGCGTGTCGCACTCGGTGAATTTTTTCGTCTCCCGGTCAAAATCCATACCGATGAAACCGTAAAGTTTATTGTCGATCCAGATACCGCTGCCCAGAATGGATTTAACATTCAGCGACCGCAGCACCTCAAACTCATGGCCGAACACGGCCGGCGGCTGGGCCGTATCATCAAGCGCCAGCGGCTGACGCTCAAGCATGAGCTTACTGAACTCCGGATAGGTGGTCATATCGACATTCTGCATACGGTCAAACAGAGAATATTCTTTGGCGCGACTCCATTCGTGCGTATTGCAAGATATGGTGCACTGCTCGTCAAGGTATCGGAAAACATAGCAGCGGTCGGCGTCAAAATTTTCGCCGATAAGTCTCAGCATCTCATTGATGGCGCTGTCGAAGCTCTCCGACAGCGTGATCCTCGACAGCAACTGGTAGAGAACACGCTCGCTGGCAATATATTCATTGAGCATTTTGATGGTTTCCATCTGCTTCTGCTCAAGTTGATATTCGCGGGTCAGGTCAACCCCCATTCCCAGCAGCAACCGGGTTCCGTCCGATTTATACAGCAGTTTTTTAACCGTGCGCATGGCAAAAAAGCGCCCGACCGAGTTGGTAAAAGCCTCAAAAACGTCAATCGTTTTCCCTTCGGCCACCAATTTTTTATCGTCTTCTTCAATTTTGCACAAGCCGTTTTCGTCGACAAAAAAGTCACGGTCGCGATGCCCGATCAGCTCCGCGCTGGTATGCCCCATCAATTCTTCAAACCGGGAATTGCACAGAAGAAAGCGAAACTCATCATCAACATCCTTGACAAACAGGAAGCCGGGCAGATGTTCCACCACCGTCTGGAACAGATTCAGGTTGTCGAGGTAAAGCATTTCATTTCTGCGCGCCTCGGTGATATCCTGAATAACTCCGCAAAGCTCGGTTTCACCGGTTATATCGTTGAACGACTTTTCCAGCCGCACCTCAAAATACTGCTTTTCTTTGCCGAAGGATGAAGAGTAAACCTGATACAGATGATCGCTTTCTCCGGACAGCAGCGCCTGCCACTGTTGTTCCAAAGACTCCACAAATTCGGGATCCGCCCAATTCTTCGAAGGAAGCGGCCGCCCGTTTTCATCCAACGGCCAGAATGTATTGGAGGAGGTGGCGATCAAATTCCCCTGGGGGCTCAGCCGGAAATAGTTGAATTTGGCGATTTTCATCGCAGTATAAAGCGCACTGGCCTGGACCCGCAGCTGACTGCGTTGATTGTAATCTTCGGAAACGTCGCGGAATACCAGCACCCCGCCGGCCACGTTGCCGTCTTCCAGAATCGGAGCAGCGCTGTCGTTGATATGATAACGGGTTCCATCCTTGGCGATCAACACCGTATGATTGGCCAGATGAATGATTTTTCCACTTGAAATCGCTTGCGCCACCGGGGAAATCACCGATGTGCCTTCAAGCGCGTGAATAATGCGAAATACCTCTTCGTGCTTCCTGCCGACCGCCTCTTCCTGGGTGAAACCGGTCAGCTTTTCCGCAATCGGATTCAGCGAAGTAATCCGTCCCTCCGGATCAGTGGTGATTACGCCGTCGCCAATAGAGTCCAGAGTCAAACGCAGACGGGTTGAGAGTCGCTCCGCCGCCAGGTTGGCATTGTGCAATTCGGTAACGTCCGAAGAGATGACCATTACCGCGTCCTGGCGAAACGGATTGTTCGCGGGCAGCCGCAGAAACTGAGTCCGCCGGTGCTCGCCGTTCAGCAGATACAGCAGAGTTTCGCTTTTGCCACCGTGGAAAACCCGATAGATTGTCCCCTCGAAAAGCTTGCTGATTTCATCCGGCAAGTCATTCACACTCCAGATAGCCTCGCTTTCGTGCTCAGGCAGATGGGAATAGACCACCCTGCCCTGGCGATTGAATACAAACAGTCGCGAAGGCAAGTGCTGAAAAAGCACCTCATTCTTTAATTGCTCCTGACGCCTGAACCGCAATATAACACTATAGGCCCCCAGCAGAACAATCACAATCACGCCCAGCGCCGCGAGCGGTACAGTATATTTTTGAAAAAACGACGGTGGTATATTGACCCACACCGTCTCTTTCGGCGCACGCGAGATTGGAATTTTCAATCCCACCAACGCGGTTTGGTCGAGACAAATTACCGGCTTTGACTCTTCCACGCGAACCGTTTCCCCGGCCAACAGCCGAAGCGCCATACTTCCGGCCTGGCGCCCTATATCCTGGCTCCGCTGAACCACACCACCCATTGAGCCGTAATTCATATAAGTATCATATTTCCCCAGAATCAGTCCGCCGAAGTCCTCCCGGATCTGAGGCAACACCGTATAAGAATGCGCCGCCAACGTCTCCTGAGAGGACATCCAGGAGTTAAATAACAGCAATGAATCCTTCGGCAAACTCGCCACTTTCTCATGCATATCCGCGGTCGAATATTCGGTACCACTGATCACCTGGATTTTTACGCCGAGTTTATCCTGAATCCGCTGATCGATCTTTGGCGCGCTCTTCTCGCCGTTAACCGTCTCTGTGATCAAGGCAACTTCTTTGATGTCCGGCCGCAGGAGAAGTGCCAAGCTGACGACGTCTTCCAGATTTTTCTTGATCTGAATGCCGGTTATCCCGGAGTCGGCAGGAATTCGTCTCATCAATGAAGTGGCGCCGGAGTAGGCGATCACCAATACCGGAGTTTTTCCGGATCTCCGTAATTTACCGTCCAGGAAAAGTTCGCCCGCGCTGTTATCCGTCGTTACCACCAGATCATAGGGATTGGTTTCGAGCATCTCCTTCAAAGCCACCAGGTCGGCGGCGGCGGTAGCCCCTTCGAGCTGATAGCGAATGCCCAAGTCGAAAACCTCGTATTTTCCGGTTATCGAAGCCTGCTTCATCACCTCCTGAAACCCGCTCATCAAAGAACGGCACCACGGATCATCGGCGGAATAGGTGTTAATCCAGAGAATACGTTTTCCGGCTGCCGGAACATTCTCTACCGCCTTGGCGGAAAAAATGCAAAAAATGCAAATAAAAATTAAAATTAACGAGCGCAACCCAAATCTCATTCTAACACCATGGTTATGGATTTCCAATCGATTTCATTGAGTCGGGAGCTAATTTTAAAATTACCACGTGGTCAACAACTCGGTAAACTATATTTCCAATAGCTTACAAAGAACTATGGATTTGATTTGAATTCGCCAGTACCTTCGACAAACGGTCAAAGGTACTGGCGAATTCGAAGCAAATCCGAAAGCTCGCAAGTCCGGACTCTCTATCCCCGAATTCTCGGTTCTATAAGATACTGACTCTGCTCAAACCCCAGTGGTATTTGTATAACGACTTAAAATCAACTTCTGAATCAATAATAACATCAAAATATACTTGATAAATATACATCTCGCCGCCACAATTGCAAGTCATTATAAAAAAAGAAACAGCTCTGAAGAATCATTTTCAGCAAACTTTCTGATCAAATCGCATCACAAACATCAAATCGCTTCTTGCGAGATTAAATTCAGCAAGAAGCGATTTGGACTTTAAAGTAAGTTTATTTACCGGTAGTAAATGTATAATGCACGGATTGCAATACGCCGCCTTTGGCAGAGCGAAATCCAATATACGGGGGCGAATTAAGATAAATGTTGTAAGTCCGCTCCGGAACCACCTGCACCGGCAGAGTAATGACAGTTCCGCTTTCATCATAGGATGGCTGAGATAACGATTCCGGGAAATCATGGTAACTTCTCTGACAGAACGACCAACTCGTTTTGCTCATCGGACGGTCGAAAGTTACTTTGATCTCCTTGAGGTTCGGATCAACACCGGTTGCGCCGTTCGGCGGAGATAACGCGATGACCTTGGGGGCATCTTTCTTGCCCCGTTCTTCCTGGGTTGTCCGGATATAGTCATTCCAGAATGTCAGTGTTTTTTCATTCAGCGGAAATTCCAATTCATAAACATTTTTCCCGTCCAGCGTCTTTGAGGAAAACTTCAAATTTTCTTTGAGGAATGCCTTTGCTGCCTCCCTATTATTCTCCGGGACGAAGGCAACAACTTTGTCCACAAATGTCTCCATAGTCATCCCCGCTTTTCCGGCTTCCGGCTGAATTGTCGAAAGAGTGTAGACCCCGTCGCGGTTAACAATGTTTAACAGAGTCGGCATTCCTCCCGCCCAGCAGCATCTCAACACCTCGTTCGGAGTCATGGCGATTTTCTGTTTCAGTTCATCCGAAAGCCCCATGGCCGGCAATTCTTTTCCAACCGGAAACAAAGCAAAATAGCCTCCGGGCATTTTCCTGGCTGTCATATTCCGCTTCAAAAATTCAGGGGCAATGATGATTTCGTCAGAATCCATGCCGTTTTTCACCAATATAAACCATCCGAACTTCGGAACGGAAGCCATATAAAAATGGCCTTTGTTTTTTTCCGTGGCAACCATCTGGGGAAAGACTTCCGAGATGTCCCTCAGGCTACCGGAACCGGTGGCGACCATGTCCAGCAACTTACTGCCGGCCTGGTCAAGGGCTGCCGAATTGAAACAAACCAGTTCATTGGTTTCAGCGGGGAGATTCTCCGCCACCAGCGGGTTGATCGGCTCCCGTGTATCGGCCTTCAATTCGGGTGTAAAGAAACTCCCCAGTGCGAACAATGCGCAAATTCCGAAAAAATACCCTGATAACTGTAATTTAATACGTTTCATAACAAACTCCTGTTATTTGCCGGTGGTAAATGTATAATACACGGATTGCAGTACGCCGCCTTTGGCGGATCGAAATCCGTTATACGGGGGCGAATTCAGATAAATATTGTAAGTCCGCTCCGGGGCCAGTTTCACCGGCATTGTAATGACGGTTCTGCTCTCATCATAAAATGGCTCGCCGGATTCTTCCGGAAAATCTTCGCGGCTTTTCTGACAGAACGCCCAGCTCTTTGTGTTCATCGGACGGTCGAAGGTCACTTTGATTTCCTTGAGGTTCGGATCGACACCGGTCGCGCCGTTCGGCGGAAATAGCGCGATGACCTTGGGCTCGTCTATCTTTTCCCGCTCCTGCCGGGATTTTAACAGATAGTTGTTCAAGAGCGTCAACGTTTCCAAGCTCAGCGGAAATTCTGCTTCATATATGCTCTTGCCTTCAACCGTCTTCTCTGCCAACTTTACATTTTCGTTGATAAATGCCTTTTTCGCTTCTCTTTCTTCCTCAGGAATATAAGAGACAGCATAGTTTGCGATTGATTCCAGAGTCAATGTCTTCTCATCGGCATTTTTCGCCTGGACTATCACAAGAGTATAGACGTCGTTGCGGTTGACCACACTTACCATGTCTCCTCCCTTGCAGCTCCTCAATACTTCCCCCGGGACTGTGGCAATCTTCCGCTTCAGTCTTTCCGGAAGTCCCATCGCGGGCAATTTTTTTCCGGTGGGAAATAACGCGAAATAACCGTCCGTCATCTTCCGGGCCGTCACTCTTTGATCCGACATTCCAGCCGGAAGAATCATTTCATCGGAATCCGCTCCGTTTTTCACCAATACGAACTTCCCGTAATGTGGAACGGATGCCATATAAAAATGGCCTTTGTTTTTTTCCGAAGCGAGCATCAGGTAAAGAGCCCCTCTCAAACTTTGGTTTATAGTACCAAAGCGAACAGCTTTTTCCAGCATTTCGACACCGGCACGATCCAAGGCCGCCCCATTGAGATAAATCAATTCATAGGTATCGGCGGGAAGATTTTCCGCCACCAGTGGATTGATCGGCTCCCGCGTGTCGGCCCGCAGCTCGGGTATCAGAAAACTCCCCGCCATAAACAATACGCAAATCCCGAAAAAATATCCTAATAACTGTAATTTAGTACGTTTCATAACAGACTCCTGTATTCTCAACTTCAGGTTTCTGGCCGATGCCCCGAGCCCACAGCCCGGCATATAAGCACCTCCTCCGGTTTGGCTGGCCAGCAAAAGTCCGGCATATTGCGCCATTCCCTGCCGGTCCAACCCCAGCGTCGTCTTGACTCTTTCATCGCAATCAAGCTCGGTGATCATCGCCCAACGCGAGGATACAACCCGCACAAAAGGATTGATAAAGAAAAAGTTAGACAACATCATCAGGAAAAACGCAACCGGGTTATCGTTCCTGCGTAAATGCTCCAGTTCATGAATCAGGATCATCCGCAGTTCTGAATCCGTATACTTGTCGTATTCCTTGAGCGGGCAAAGAACCGCCCCCCGCCGAAGCGTCCCGAAACACGCCGCCACCGGCAGCATATCGCCGCCGTCAAGCAACATGACCGGAAAACGCTCCAGGCCGGTCAGGCGTTTCGACTCCAGAAACACGTCAAATACCCGTCCGTCGGTGATCGCGATACACCGCCGGATCCGGTTGCGCCATATGAAATAATGCCGTATTTGCTTTGCCGACAAAAACAGCACTCCCACACCATAAACAATCGCCAGAACATCGAACAATGTCCACTTCCAGCCAAGTTTTTCAATCTCTTTAACCCTCGGTACCGCCGGGGGCGTCTGTAAAACCGGGGCCGCCGCCCCATTTCCCTGGTTCCACGCCACATTCCAGTCAGGAACTTCAATGCAATGCGTCGGCGTATAAGTATTTTTTTCGCCGCGAGGCAATTCGATCCTCTCGAGCGGCAGCAAAATCAGCAGCAGCGCAATTATGAAAATCTTCCGGCCTCCGGCAAAAACCAGCTTCCGCCGAAGAAAAAATTCCACGATCAGCAATGACAAGACAATAATCCCGCCACGCATCAGAGTATTCGCCAGATAGTAAATCAAGAGTCCGCTCATTTTTTCATCTCTTCGATCAACTTGCTGATTTCCTGAATATCGGATGGAGAAAGTT
>JAVBRM010000237.1:0-7597 GCA_031548025.1 Victivallaceae bacterium
CTTGACGTTTGTCTTGCACCCGCAATGGGTTGGCGTGGTATTGGAAGCGGCGGATTGGCGAAGCGTAGCCGGCGCCTTGCTGACTCTGGCGGCGGTGTATGCCGTTTGCCGGTTCAAGTGGATCGGTATATTGGCGGCGACGGTTATTCAGGTGGTTTTCTGTTGGATCATGCCTGAATTCATTCTGCTGCCGCTGATCATCATGGCTATGCTGTTTCTTCACCGGCAGCGTTTTATCCGGCGCGAACAAGCTTACTGGGGAATATTGCTGCTACTGACCTTGATCGTCAACCATGTGTCCGACTTGATGTTGTCGCCGGTCATTCCGGGAAATTACGGAATGGCGTTCTGGCGGACCCTGCTGCCGGTCACCATGCCGTCCGGTTCTTTGATCCCGTTTTACCTGTTGATGACGCTGCTGCTGGTGGTCGGAATATCATTGTATTTCGAGAAACGGAGTTTTCTTTATTACTGGCTGCTGCCGTGCCTGGTGGGCTTTCTGTTTTCGCCGTTGAGCTTCGGCAAAAGCGATTATCTGGCGGCTTCGTTCGTCATTCTGGCGGCTTTTGCCGGGATTCATGTTTACTGGCACGGCAAATACCGCCGTCCGGTGGCGGCGGGCGTGGTGATTTACATTCTCATTTTGTCCGGAGTCTGCGTGGCTCAGTTGACGGCCTGGTATAAATTTCAGGAACAGCAGAAAATCGAGCTTGAGTATACCCGGAAGCTCTACGATTCTATGGTCAACTATCTGGATCGACGGGATTGGGAAAACGCCGCGCGGGTGGCTAAAGCAATCCGCCGGAATCCCACTTATGAAATATTCGAGGACTACCTCTACCATGGGATTGCCGCGCTTACCCTGAGGAACTACGACGAAGCGGAAGACCTGTTGAACAGGGGCCTGGTGCTTCGTCCGAACAATGACATCGGCCTCAAATATCTTGGCGCTGTCCGCAATCTCAGAGAAAAAGATCGAGCACCAGCAAACTCCACAAGGGATAACTGAGATCGGCCGAGCCGCTTTTATGGGTTTCAATCATTTTGGCCAGCTCGCCTTGCTTGAAATAACCGCTTTTGATCAGGTTCCCCTCCAGCAGATGCTCGCGGAGCAACTCATGCCAGCCGGTTTTCAGCCATTCGCCGACCGGTACGCCGAATCCTTTTTTGCGCTGTATCGCGATCTGTGGCGGAATGAACTCGGGAAACGCCAGTTTCAACAGGTGTTTGCGTGAGATTCCGTTCTGCTTGAAATTCAAAGGCAGGGTCATGGCGAAGTCGATGACGTCGTTGTCCAGAAAAGGGGGCAGGGCGGCAACACCGGCGGCCCTGACGGCAATGGCGGCTTTGGGGAGGACGTCGCCGGGCATGTAGGTCCGCATGTCGACCTCCTGCATTTGGGCCACGATATTTTTGCTCCCGGAGCAGAGCTGGGCGGAGTGGATGAGCTTGTGCGAAGGAGTAAAACTGTGTTTGTACATTTCCCCGTCATACACCGTCCGTCTGGCGTCTTCGCTGAAACGGCTGATGATATCGAAATAGCGCTGTTCCGGCGGAGAGCTCAGAACCCGGCAAGTCCGCAGCAGCCGGGCGGATTTGCTGCGTTCGTTGCCGCCGCGCGGGAGCAGGGCTGCGGCGGCTCTGAATATGCAGCGCGGCACCAGCTTGAAATGCTCGGCGTAACGCATGACCAGATAT
The DNA here is from genome assembly GCA_031548025.1 of Victivallaceae bacterium. Classification (GTDB taxonomy): domain Bacteria; phylum Verrucomicrobiota; class Lentisphaeria; order Victivallales; family Victivallaceae; genus UBA5239. The sequence goes on from JAVBRM010000237.1 coordinate 1,699, forward strand.
CGCTCGTATCCGGCGAACAATTCGTCGGCGGCGTCTCCGTTGAATACCGCATTGAGATTTTCTTCCCGGGCCCAGCGGCAGAGCAGATAGGTCGGCAGCAGCGAAGCGTCGGCGTAAGGTTCGCCATACGAACTGACCAGTTCTTTGAATAAATTGAAGTTATCCAGAGTGGCGACCCGGACGTGGTGATCCAACTGAAATCCGAGCGCGTGATTGATGGTCTCGACGGCGAAATCAGCCCGGTCGCGCTCGTCGTAATCGGGATTGTCGAAACCCATGGTTAACGTCTTCAGGGGATGCGGGGTGTTTTGGGCGGTCAGGCCGGTGATGATGGTGGAGTCCAGGCCGCCGGAGAGCAGTGACGCATAGGATTTATCAGCCGGAATCCGTCGCTTGACCGCTTGAGTGACCAGCCCCCGCAACTCCTCGGCGGCTTCGCCGATGCCGAAATGGCGGACGTGGGAGAAATCCGGTTTCCAGTAAGTGGAAAAACTCTCCTGGCCGTCGGCCGGGTTCATGGTGAAAATGCTGCCCGGACGCATTTTGTAAACATTTTTGTATAAAGTGCGGGGACAGGGGATGTATTGCAATGCGAGATAATCATGAATCGCCTGCAAATCGAGTTCGCGGGGCATTTCCGGCAGTACCTTGAGCCTGCTCAGGGTATGGGCGAAAGCGAACACTTCTCGGGTGGCGAAGTAAAACATCGGCATGGCGCCGAGCCGGTCGCGGGCCGCGAGCAGTTTCTGACGCTCGCGGTCATAGACGACGAAAGCGAACAATCCGTTGATTTTTGCCGTAAAATCCGGGTGTGCTCCATCCCGGTACCATTTCAGCAAGGCTTGGGCCGGAGTCTCCGAGCCGGGTGATAACTCCGCCAGATTGAAAAAACTGCCGGTAAACATAACCTGGATGCCGGATTCTTCGGCCAGCCATGCGCCGTTGAATTCCGCCTTTCTCTCGCCGAAGCGGATAATACCGTTAAATAGATTCATCATTGCACCTGTGGTTTTGTTACTATAGTTAAGCAAATTTCATGCCAGCGTGTTCTCCCGCCCGAAGTTGGCCGGGGATTGTACAATTTTGTGAAAAACGAGAACATTATTGTAAAACGATCAATGATAATCGGCTGTTCCGGTAATGCATTTTATTCCGCCGATGAATACTTTGTGGTAATCGTCGTCCGGATAGAAATCGCCGGGGATTTTCTTGTCGAAAAATGCCTTGTGAATGAATTCATCCTGATAGAGCTTGCGGCACTCGATCACCAGTTCCGCTTCGGCGAACGATGGCGCGGCGACCTTTTCGGACGGCGTTGGAGTCAATCCCGTGTGAGCGATCTTGTCAATCTGGCTGCCGGATGCCGTGCCGCAGAGGTTCAGGGCCGGTCGCAGCGATTCCGGATAAGCCGAAAGGGTGAACGAATCGTATTTCTCCATGAATTTCAACGTATGGCGTTGCGGCCTGACGACCGCGATGGCCGCCGGTTGCTGCCAGATAAAGCCGAGAAATCCCCAGCTTACGGTCATGACATTGAACTCGCCACCCTCGAAATTACCGGCGGCCAGCAATAACCACTGGCGGTTGAACAAATCAAATATTCGAGTATTGAATTTCTCCGTTGGAATCAGGGTTCGATTTGCCATAAAAATGGTCCTCCAGTTCGTTGTTTAGTTTCTTCAGAAATCGGTCGCGTGATATTACTTTGGCGCCGAGGCGCTTGAGGAATGGATTCATGACCTGGGCGTCCAGCCAGGAGCTTCCGGTGGCGCTCAGATACTCCATGCCCTTGAGCAGGGCGAATTTGGAACCGCCGTCGCGGAGCCTGAACATGCTTTCCCCGGCAAAATAGGTCCCGAGCTTGATGCCGTACATGCCGCCGACCAATTTGCCCTCGGCGTCGAGCGTTTCAAACGAAAACGCAAAGCCGAGCCGGTGCATTTCCGTATAGGCGGCGATCAGTTTCGGGGTGATCCAGGTGCCGTGATCGGCCCGGGGAACCTCCGCGCAGTGCCGGATGACCTGCTCGAAATGCCGGTTGACGGAAAGTGTGAAGCCATTCTTGCGGAATTCCCGCTCGGTGGAACGCGGTACGTGGATGTCTTGAAAATCGAAAAGACAACGGCGCGGCGGCGAAAACCATAAAATATATTTATTGTCCTGAGGCCATGGAAAAATACCGTGGAGATAAGCCGAGAGAATCATCGTAGGGTTGATTTCCCGGCTGTAACACAAACATCCGTCACGGTCAGCGCTTGCCGCCGGCGGGAAAATATCCGGAATCTCCAGCATTTTATCACAATCAATAAAGTTCATCCGACCGGTCCGACCGGTCCGACTTGTCCGACCCGTCCGATCAATAGCTTTAAAAATACCATGGCAACAAAGAAAAATCAATCGCAATTTGCAAATTAGTTATAGTGAGGATAATTTATCGTCTTAGTTAACGGAGTGATTGTGTACATGAAGATTAAGATTTTTATTGTCGGGATGATTATACTCATCCTGATTGGCGGAATTGTCGTTTTCGAGTACCGGGAGGAGATTTTTCCCCGCAAGGAAAAAGCATTGGTGTTGTATGGAAATGTCGACGACCGTCAGGTAAACCTGGCGTTCATCATCTCCGAACGCATTGCCGAGGTCAAGGTGGAGGAGGGGGACGTGGTCAAAAAAGGCCAGCTTGTTGCCACCCTGGAAACCGTCCGCATCAAGAATTCCGTCGACTCGTCCAGAGCGGCGGTGGAAATCGCCAAGCAAGAGTACGTGAAAGCGAAAAACGGACCGCGCACTGAGGATATCGATATCGCCCGCGCCGCGGTGGCGGCGGCCGAGGCCGCCGTGGAAAGCACCGGCAGGGATTATTACCGGCAGGAATTGTTGGCCAAAACGACCACCGTGGCGGAGAAAATGGCCGAACAGGCCGAGGCCAAATATCTTGTCAGCAAAGCCGCCTTGAATGCGGCCCGCCGTCAGCTCGATCAGATGTTGATCGGGACTCGGGCGGAAGACATCGCCGCCGCCGCCGCTACTTTGGAGCGGCAGGAGGTTGAATACAAGATCGCGGAGCAGAAACTCACCGATGCCCAGCTTTTCGCGCCGGTGGACGGGGTGATCCGCAACCGCCTGCTGGAGCCCGGCGAAATGGCTTCGCCGTCGGGCCCGGTCCTGACCATTGCCATTACCGACCCCAAATGGGTACGCACTTTTATCCCGGAAACCCTGTTGAGCAAAGTCCGGCACGGCGGCAAGGCGAAAATCACCGCCGATGGCCCGGGAAAAGTTGAATTCGCAGGTTGGGTCGGCTTTATTTCGCCGAACGCGGAATTTACGCCGAAAACCGTGGAAACCATCGAACTGCGGACCGCTCTGGTATATGAAGTCAGAGTTTATATTAAAGATCCGGAGGGCGTTTTGAAACTCGGAGCTCCGGTAACGATAACCTTTGAAACTCCTGATTCCAGTTGAATGTCAAATTGAGCTTTTAGGATTTTCGCTTATTGTGATGCTGAATGCTGTTTTGCGAAAGAAGGCGCTACTGAAGTAGCGACTTTTTCGCAAGGCGGCAGTCAGTTCGCAAGAAGCAAAATATGGCTCAATTTGACATTTAACTGGAATGAGAATGGACAACGAAAAAATAATTGATTGCCGGGGCATCAGTAAGCGTTTCGACAGGAAAGGCGAACCGGCGCTCGACAATTTGACTTTTGAAATTACCAAAGGCTCGATTGTCGGGCTGATGGGGCCGGACAGCGCCGGTAAGACTACTTTGCTGCGGCTCCTTTGCGGCTTGTACCTGCCGGACAGCGGCAGCCTTGAGGTGTTGGGCATGGACGTCCGGAAAAAACGCAGCCGGGTTCAGCGTACTATCGGTTACATGCCGCAGAAATTCGGCTTGTATGAGGATTTGACTGTTCGGGAAAATCTCGATCTCTACGCCGAAGTTTATGCCGTCCCGGAGGCTGAAAAAGAAACACGCATCAATAAATTGCTCCAAATGGCCGCGCTTGAACGTTTCCCGGACCGCCTGGCCGGTAATCTCTCCGGCGGTATGAAGCAGAAACTTGGCGTAATCAGCGTCTTGCTGTCCCGGCCGCCATTGTTGCTGCTCGACGAGCCCACGGTCGGCGTGGACGTGCTTTCACGCCGCGAGCTCTGGGATATCGTGACTCAGTCGGTCAAGGAGGATAATTTGACCGCGATCGTCAGCACCTCGTATATGGACGAGTCCGGGTATTGCGACAAAGCCATGATTATCTATCGGGGTAAACTGTTGGCATGGGGAGTGCCGGGGGAGATCGCGGAAAAAGCCACGGGCCGGGTTTATGAAGAAACCGTACCCGATGGCATTCCACCTCGAATCATGCAGAAAAAGTTAAATGCCGGGCCGGCTGTCATCAATGCAAGCATCGAGGGGCGAAAGATCCGCTGTCTGGCCTTCGACGAAGTCAAAAATCCGTTACCGCCGCGTTTCGAAGACGGCTTTCTCCTCCAGATAGCCGAGCACGTCAAGCTCAAAGAAGAGAAGCAGAAGTCGAAAGCTGTGGAAAATACTCCGGCGGTAAGCAAGATCGTCGAACGTCCGGTTGAAGTCCGGGTCAAGGATCTGTTGAAGACCTTCGGCAGTTTTACCGCGGTCGATCATATCAGTTTCGAGGTGAAAAAAGGTGAGATTTTCGGCTTGCTCGGGGCAAATGGCGCGGGCAAGAGTACTACTTTCCGGATGCTGTGCGGGTTGATGTCGCCGGATGGCGGTTCGCTGGAGGTCGCGGGAGTCGATTTGCGCCATGCCCCTGAAACCGCCCGGCAGAACCTTGGATATGTGGCTCAGAAATTTTCCCTTTACACCGACCTGACCACTCGGGATAACCTGACGTTTTTCGGCGGCGCTTACGGTTTGACCGGCAAGAAATTGAAGGAACGTATTGACTGGGCGCTGGATAACTTCGATTTGCGTCGCTACGACCGGACTCGGACCGGGCTGTTACCGGGCGGTTACAAGCAGCGCTTGAGCATGGCTTGCGCGCTGTTGCACGAACCGGCTATTCTGTTCCTGGACGAATTGACTTCCGGAGCGGACCCGATGGCGCGCAATGATTTCTGGGGACGCATTACCGGGCTGGCCGAGAGCGGGGTAACGGTGATTATCACGACCCATTTTCTCGACGAAGCGGAGTATTGCGACCGGATGATTATCATGGCGGACGGCAAGATGCTGGCCGGCGGCACGCCCGATGAAATTCGGGCCATGGCGCAGAAAGACAACGCGACTTTGGAAGACGCCTTCCTCGCCATTATCGAAAAGGGGCGGCAGAATGCATAAGTTGAAGCGTATCAGGATGTTTGTCATCAAGGAGTTCAAGCAGTTGACGCGGGACCGCCTCAGTTTGATCATTGGTCTGATTCTGCCGGCGGTGCTGCTGTTGATTTTCGGCTATGGTATTTCCATGGATATCAAAAATATCCGTATGACCATAGTGGCCCATGAGAATTCCAACGAAGTCAACGCACTGGCGGCGCGTTTTCAGGGATCGTCGTATTTCGAATTTCAGGGGATATTCCGCAGTACCGAGGAGGCCCGGAGGGCTTTGGGCGATCATAAAACCGAGGCTTGTCTGTATCTGCCGCATGATTTCGCCCGTCGGCTGCGTACCGGCGACGTGAGCATGTTTCTGGTGGTGACCCATCCCAACATTTCCCGTGCGCGGATGGTGGAGGCTTATGTTTCCGGCATCGTCGGCATGATGTCGCCCGATGCCCTGAAAGGCGGCAATGTCACCATCCAGTCCCGCATGTGGTTCAACGATGCCAACGACAGCCGCTATTATCTGCTTCCCGGCGTGGTGGTTATGGTCATGACTATGATCGGCGCGCTGTTGACTTCGCTGGTGATGGCTCGCGA
>JAVBRM010000225.1:0-15595 GCA_031548025.1 Victivallaceae bacterium
TTATGCCGATTTTGCGTCTTGACTCCGTCGACAAACGGAGTACTCCCCGACCGCCTAAAATTTTCTTTCATTTTTTCATATTACTTTTGACACTACCTGAAAATATTTTTTATTCGCCGCGCCAGAACTGGAAGGTTTCACTGCCGGCGACGAGAGAAGTGACTGCGGTTTTGGTCGAATCGTACCATGGAGCGCCCGGGAAAGTTCCGGGAGTATATTTGTGGTTTTGCACATGGCCGTCGAACATCAGCGAGTTAATGGAAGCGTTGTGCCTGGCGTGATATCTGGCCGAGTCGAAAGGCGGGATCAGCATTTCCCTCGCATAGTTGTAGCCGCCGATAGAATGCAACATTCCATCAGCCGCATACATCAATGCCGACGGCCGCTTGAAAGTATTCAACGCACAATAATATGGAGCGGCTATGGAGTTGTTATGCAAATAGCCCAACCCGTGAGTCAGTTTGAAATTATTCCGTGTGTCGCCATCGGGATAGGCGGCGAATCCGTTGGCGGTTCTGGAGGCCCCGAGATAGGTGCGATAGGTATCGGCGGGGCAACCGTAAATGGCCGGGTTTTTGTGATATGAATATAATGCGGTATACCAGTAAGGAGCGTTGGGGCCTCCCTTGTTGCAGTAAAGTCCGGCGTCATTCTGATACATGGAGTGGACCACGCCGATTTGGCGGAGATTGTTGGCGCAGGAAATTCTCCGCCCGGCATCCCGGGCTCTCGACAGAGCCGGCAGCAGCAATGCGGCTAAAATTGCAATGATTGCAATCACGACCAATAATTCAATAAGTGTAAAAATATTAATTTGCCGGTTCATCACTTTATCTCCCGTTGTTGGCTGCTGCGATATTATAAACCGAATTCCGGATCACCAATTCCGGCAGGATCGGTTCTTCGGTGACTGGCGGAAGCTTGTCGATCCGGCGGACCAGCATTTCCATTGCCCTCTGCCCCAATTCGTTATATGGAGTGCTGATGGTGGTCAGAGGCGGACGCAGAAACGACGAATACTCTTTGTCGTCATAGCCGCAAATTGAAATATCCTCCGGTACCCGCAGTCCCAATTCCTGAGCCGCCCGGTAACAGCCCGCGGCCAGAATATCGGCCAGGGCGAAAATCGCCGTCGGGGGATTCTTCTGCCGCAACAACTTCATGGCGCCTTCGTAGCCGCTCTCTTCCAGGTAAAATTCGGCATGGGCCACCAACTCCGGATCATACTCCAACCCAATGCTTCTCAAGGCATTGCGGTATCCGGTAAACTTCATGTTGATCCCGCGGTCACCCGGCTGATCAAGCGTTATGTGCCCGATCCGGCGATGCCCCTGCTCAAACAAATAACGCATCATCAGTCCGGCTCCGTAACTGAGTCGCCCGCTGATATAATCTCCCCCCTCGCACACCGGCGATTCTTCCTTGATCAACTTGACGGTGGGCAGGCCTTCGAACTGCGGTTCATTGTGGTACGCGGCATCTCCATAAAAAGAGATCACCCCTTCCATCCCCAGCGGAGTGAGATTTTTAAGTTCTTCCAATGAATTGACCGTCAACAGATGGTAACGCGAATCCCGGGCTGTTTTGCTGACGCCCCGCAAAAAATGGGCAAAATGAATATTGCCGAAATCCGAACACAGCACCGCCACCAGATAGGTCCGCGCCCCCACCAGCACCCGGGCCGAAATATTCGGCCGGTACTGATGCCGTTCGGCACAATCCAGGACCAGGCGCCGGATATCCTCGCTCACCCGATCCGAACCCGATAGCGCCCGGTGTACGGTTGACTTGGACACGCCGGTCAAACTGGCAATCTCCAGAATGGTTATGCTCATTCATCCTCCGATCATTTTCTATCTCAAGGGAACGTTCCCATACTTCTATAATTATAAAGCCAAGTTCATCATTTGTCAATAGTTTTTTAGTAATATTCCCGATAATTTCCAATAAAGTAATCGGATAGCGGAAATTTTTTAACCACGGAATGCACGGAAATTCACGGAAGGGGAGAAATATTTTTTTTCACTCCTTACCACCAGGACATTGTCGAAGCGGCAAAGCTCTGGAAATGGGGTCGAGGGGAAAAACTGGAGCTGTCCAGGTTTTCCCCCGGTCAATATTGTTGAACAGAATTACCGAAGCCGACGTTCGGCCGCTGGAGCGCGAGGAGTGCGCAACTCCTCGTTCCCTTTCCGTGAATTTCCGTGCATTCCGTGGTTAAAAATTCTTACCGATTCCGAAAATATAAAAATATTTTGATGAAAAAAATGATTTGCATATTGATTTTTCCCGAAAAGGCGATAGAATAATGATTGAACATTCAATCAATCGGTGAATAAATGGCAGTAACCATCAAAGACATTGCGCAGTTGGCCGGGGTTTCGTTTCAGGCGGTTTCCGCGACTCTGAACGGTAACGGCAGCAGTCGGGTATCCCAGGCTAAGCGCGAAAAGATATTGGCAATTGCCAAAGAATTGAACTATGTTCCCAATACCGTGGCGCGTTCACTTGTGGGCGGGCAAACCCGGACTATTGGTATTATTGGCGGAGCGGCTCATTCCATCTGGAACAATCTTATCGCCGCCGAATGCAGTGAATACCTGCTGACGAAAGGGTACACCACGTTGACCGCTCATGCCATTTTTAGTGATTATGCTACTGCCGCTCCGCATCTCAGACTGATTCATCATGGCGTCGACGGGTTGATTATCTTGAATTCCAATAAAGAAAACTCCATGCAGGATTTGGAAGTGCCGCGGGTTTTCGGTTCGCATTATAATAAATGCGGGTATGATGTGGGAATCAACAACCAGCTCACCGGGTATATCGGAACAAAGCATTTGCTCGAGCACGGTCACGAAAAAGTATTGTACCTGAATATCAAGCTTCTGCCTTCGGACGAGCGCATTGCCGGCTGGCGCCTGGCGCATCTGGAAAAAGGCATTGAAATCAATGATGATTATATTTTGTCGCTCAATCAGGTGGAAGGTAGTTTCGAAAAACTGATGCAGACCCTGAAAAAACTGCAAATTACCGCTATCTTTTCCTCAAATGACTATGTGGCCGGAAGAACGATGCGTTATCTTACCGACCAGGGAATACGGATGCCGGACGATGTTGCCATTATCGGTTGCGATGGCGCAAGCTTTACCGAATTCTGTTATCCGCCGTTGGCCACGGTTCAGCAGCCGATCCGCCCACAGGTGGAGAAAATCGTGGAATTGCTGCTGGAACGGATCGAAAAAAAGGAATTGAATTCGCCGTTGGCTGGTATCAGCATTGAACCGAATTTGCTCCCGAATGCCAGTTGCGGTTGTCCGGCACGGCCATTGGTCAGCCATTACCGCTTGAATTCGGCCGCCTCTCTTGAGAGAGATCAGAAATTGAATTTTAACCAAAACCCGGAGGTTTAGTACTATGAAACGATTTTTTACACTTATCGAACTGCTGGTGGTAATATGTATTATTGCCATTTTAGCCGCGATGTTGATGCCGGCTTTGAATAAGGCCCGGAATAAAGCCAGAGGAACCAAATGCGGGGCCAACCTCAATCAGATCGGCAAAGCGGATGCCATGTATGCAAATGATAACGGCGATTTCCCCGTTCCCTTCCAAAACGGCAGCTATGGTCATTACTGGTTCGGGGCTGGGGAAGATAACGGCAGGCTGCGGGAATACATGGGGATCAATATTCCGGGTGGTTATATCGGCGGCGTGGTGAATAATGGCGGCAATCTCATCTACAGTGCTTTCAGTTGTCCGGTACAGCAGATTCCCGAGCTTCCCAGCTCAGGAACCAGCAATTTCTGGATGACTTACGGACTGAATGAACGGATCAAGCACAATGGTACCGGCAACGGGTATCACCGGCTGTCCGAATACAAGGCCCCCAGCCGCAGTTGCATGATCGCCGATTCGGCCAGAACGCCCCGGATTACGTATCAAGTTTTAACCCCGACCGGGACAACCCCCAGTGCTTCCAGCGCGGTGTCTTTCCGCCATGACGGCAGAACCGCGGTTCTTTTTTCGGACTGGCATGTAGAGTATCTGCTCTATAGCCAGGTACCGGATTACAATCGCGTTGCCGCTCAATACCGGGCGGCGTTCTGGATGCATGTCGGATTCAATGACTCCTGGTAAAAAAAAGGAAAAAGCATGAAACAGAAATTACTTATTATTGGAGCCCTCGCCATGTTGACCGGTTTGCTGTCTGGTAGTGAATGGCCGTTGGCGGAAATCTCTGTAGAGACGGCCAAGCCCAACGATCTTATCCAGAAGCTGGCCGGCGAGGAGATGGAGAAACATCTGAAACTGATCGCTGGAGAACGTAAACCCGGTTCCGCTTATACGTTCCGGATCGGTACACCCGCGCCGGGGCAGGAAAATGACAAACTGGATATCGCCGAAGCGCGCTATGCCGTTCGCGGAAAAACCGTTTATTTGTGGGGCGATGATTTCGTCAAAGAGGACCACTCCGAAATTTTTCTCTCTCAGGGGGAGACCCGCTGCGGAAGCATGAGTGCTGTTTACGCGTTTCTGGAAAATGAGCTTGGAGTACGCTGGCTGCGGCCTGGCGATGCCGGAATCGCCTATGAGACCCGAAATACCTTGAATCTACCGGAAAGCCGGGATTTCAAGTGGGCCATGGAATATGCCATGACCGGAGTCCGGGTTTATTGGTGGCGCCAGCTGCGGAATCAACGGTTAAGCCCGCTTACACCGGAGGCACTGCGGCTGAGCGATGAATATCTGAAGCAGCGTCAATACGATGACCATCTCTGGTCGCGTCGGATGCGGCATGGTAAACGTATCGTGTTCCGGTACGGCCACGCCTTTGGAGCTTGGCTGGAAAAATACGGAAAAACGCATCCCGAGTATCTGGGACTCGATATCAATGGCAAGCGCGGTTTGCCGGAGGAATTGCGCAGCCGCGTCAAGCTATGTCTGAGCAATCCCGAGGTTGTCGATGTCATCATCCGGGAATGGGTCGAGGCTGGAAAACCCGAGTATATGAATGTTTGCCCCAACGATGGTACACCGGGATTTTGCCGTTGCGAAAAATGCCAGGAATTGGATACCCGCCGTCCTGGAGAAAATTTTCTGGACCACCTGACCGACCGCTATCTCTGGTTTTGGAACCAAATCGCCGCCAAAGCCGTGAAACTGCGCTCGGATGTCAAGCTGGTGACCTATGTTTATTCCTATTACCGTCATCCGCCCCGGCGGGAAAAAGTGGAATACCCGGATAACATGCTGCTTGGCATGGTTCCGCAGATGTTCGAGGACAATGCCAAGTTTTTTGCCGCCTGGGCTGAGGCGGGTGCCAAGAATATTTTCTTGCGCCCGAATGATCTGTGCGGTTATATGCCGCTCAACCGTGGTCTGGAAAAACGGATCTATGATAAATTCCAGGCCAGCCGCCGGTTCCATATTCACGGCACTGATTACGACGGCTGCTGCGGCGTCCGCAATATCGACCTGGAATATTACATTGCCGCCAGGATGATGCATGTTCCGGACAAACCCTTTGATGAGCTCGCCGGAGAATATTATTCCGCCTACGGCGCCGCCGCTCCGGAAGTGAAGCAATACTATGAGCATTGGCGCGGGATTGGTGAGCGTTCTCTGAATACGGTAAAGGAAAATCTGAAAAAAGAAAACCGGCAATTGAGCGACGCCGGAAGACTGAGCATTGAAGTCAACCGCAATATTGCCCAATATATGAGAAATGAAGACTTCCGGAAAAGCGCTGAAATTCTTCAAGCCGGTCTGAAAAAGGAACTGACGCCGCAAACCAGGCAGCTGCTGGATGAATTGGTGATAATTGATCATCACTCTCTGCTGACATGGAAATTCGTCGATGCCGCCAACCGCAAGAAATCCGGCCAGCCCAACCAACTCGAGGAAATCTCCCGCAATCTGATTGAATACCGGGTCAAAAACAAAAATTTGATCGGCTGGAATTGGCCGGAGCTTTTCGGGCATCCCCGCGGCGAACAACTTCTCTGGCCCGAAGTCGAATGGTACCGGCAGGAGGTTTTGCATGAAGTGAAAAAAGAACAGCCGAAAAGTAATCCCGGTATCGTTTTCTCCAATGATTTTGAAAATGGCAAGATGGGCGATTGGAAAGAGCGGGCGGCTTTCAAGCAGGTAGCCCGGCGCCCGGACGGCAAAGGATATTGTCTGGAATTTACCGCCGGCTCGAAAAGCGAGATCGGCGCCGGCCGCCACAAGATCAATGTCACACCAGGATCTTATCGCCTGAAAGCGGAATACTGTCTGACGGACAAAACCACGTCGATCCGCTTCCGGGTGGTCGGCGGCAGTCAGGATGTCTTGAATCTGGTAGAAAAGCGCAAAGATGGCAATTGGCAACAATTAGTCCGCGATTTCGAAGTGCCGAGTGGCACCAAAAGTCTGGTTATTTATGCAATCGCCGGAAACGGCGAGGGTGGCTCGGTCTATCTGGACAATATCAGCCTCGAGCGGCTGGACGCCAAGGCCGAAGATGCCATTTGAATTTGACAGGACACTTGATAACGGCTATATTAAGAGATTATGGATAAGCCGTGTTTTGAAATCATCAATGTTGAATACCGGATCGAGATGCTTGATATCGAGGAGCATCTGGTGGCGGAGATTACCCCTTGGATCACCACCAGGGCGGAAGCCAGGCAAATGCTGGTCGCTTCCCTGGCGGTGGACGGGCATGAACTGCTGCCTTCCGGTAAGTTGATTATCGGAGTCGGCGACTCCACCGGCAGTTTGCGGGCGGTCCGGATTATCGATCCGCTTACCGTCAATACTCCGTTTACCGAGGGCGGCTATATCATGACTTTGAAAATCGCCGGGCTGGACGATAAAACCGTTACGCACGAGTCTCAGTTGGATATCCCGGTAGCCTGAACCATCACCGCGCAGAGTTTCTCTAAATCACTCTTTCCGATGATGTAGGGCGGCATGATGTAGATCAATTTGTCGAACGGGCGTATCCAGACTCCGGAGTCAACGAAAAACTGCTGTATTTTCGCCACATTGACCGTTTGTTTCATCTCGATAGCCCCGACTGCTCCCAGTACCCGGACATCGGCGACCTGTTCCTGTCCGATGGCCGGAGCCAGATTTTCGCGCATGGTCTTCTCGATGGCGGCGACCTTCTCGCGCCAGTCGGAATTTTGAAGCAGTTCCAGCGAGGCGTTAGCCACAGCGCAGGCGAGGGGATTGGCCATAAATGTGGGCCCGTGCATGAATTCAGGGGGATTGCCGGAGGATATGCCGTCCGACACGCGGTCGTTGGCCATTACCGCCGCCAGCGTCATGTAGCCGCCGGTCAGGCCCTTGCCGAAACAGGCGATATCGGGATCGACTCCAGCGTGGTGCATGGCGAAAAGCTCGCCGGTGCGCCCGAAGCCGGTGGCAACTTCGTCGAATATCAGCAGAACGTTATGACTGTCGCAGAGCTCGCGCAGCCGCTTGAGGTAGTGCGGGGAATACATCCGCATACCGCCCGCTCCCTGCAGTATCGGTTCAATGATGACCGCGGCAATCTGTTCATGATGGGTTTCGAGTTTCTGCCGCAGGTCCGTGATAAAGTCTTCATCCCAGGGATCATCGAACCGGCAGCGCGGGGCCTCCGCGAAAATATGCTGTGTCAGCACGCCGCTGAACAGCGAATGCATTCCGCCGACCGGATCGCAAACCGCCATGGCGCCGAAAGTGTCGCCGTGATACCCGGAACGCACCGTCAGCATTCGGGTTTTGGCGGTTCGCCCCAACCCCTGCCAGTATTGGAGGGCCATTTTGATCGCCACTTCCACACTCACCGAACCGGAGTCGGCGAAAAATACCCGCGTTAAGCTCGCGGGAGTCATGGCGACCAATTTTTGCGCCAGGGTTATCGCCGGCTCATGGGTCAACCCGCCGAACATGACGTGAGACATTTTCTCGAGCTGGCGCTTGACCGCTTCATTCAAAAATGGATGATTGTAACCATGAATGGCCGCCCACCAGGAAGACGTGCCGTCGATCAGCTCGGAGCTGTCCGCCAGTTTGATTTTGACTCCCGAGGCGGACTCCACCGGGTAAACCGGCAGGGGATGACGCATCGAGGTATAAGGGTGCCAGACATGTTTCCGGTCGAATTCAAGTAAATCGGTCATAATTCAAAACCTTTGAATAGAGGCGAGAAGTCCACGATCGCACCTTCCGGAGCTACCGCGGGCATTTCCGCGATGGCGCCGGGACGACCGCATTTGGTCAGGTAATGTTTCAATATTTCGAGCGTATCGCGCCGAATCGGTTCTTCGGCAGGGATAAAATGATTGTAGACGATGCCGCAGATCGGGATATTCCGGCGGCCGGCGGCCTCCAGCGTCAACAGTGTATGGCTGATGCTGCCGAGCTTGCCCGAGCTGACGATAATCAGCGGATATTTCAAAGTCTCGAGATAATCCGCGGTCAGGCAGTCGCGGCGGAGCGGCACGTCGAAACCGCCTGCGCCTTCCAGCAAAACCGTGTTGTACTGCTGTTGCAAGTCCTCGGTGGCTTCGGTGATGATGGCACAATCGACGGCGCTGTTTTCCATCTCGGCGGCCAGGTGAGGGGAGGCGGGATATTTGAAAATCTGGCGGCAGGTCATGCCCAGCCGGTCACACTCCTGAATACCGATTCCCATCAAACTGCGGTGAGTCAGGATGTCCTGGGAAATGCCGCCGTCCTGCCCGGTCTGAATCAGTTTCTGGGTAATGACGTTGACCCCGCGCGAAAGCAGATAGCGCCCGATCAGCCCGGTGGCATACGATTTGCCGATATCGGTGTCGATACCGGTGATGAAAAATACCGACATTATTCGTTCCCCCGGACTTTGCGGGCGATGACCAGGATCGGGTGATAAGTCAATGATACGCCGTCTTCGTCGCCGAAACGTTCGGTGTAGTCATCCATGAATTTCTGCATGGTGGACTTGGTCCAGACATCTTTTTTGATGCCGGTAACCCCGGTTTTCTGAAGATGGCGGAGCAGCATTTGCGAATCCTTGAATTTCAAGACCCGGCGGTTTTCGGAAAAATAAAGCTCCTTGTAACAATAACCGAGGGCTTGGCGGATTTCATCGGGAGTCAGATAGCGAAGCTTGATACCGAGCAGCTCGCCGATTTCGCGGACATTGTCGGGCCCGAAGGTCGAGAATGCGATGATTCCACCGGTTTTGAGCTTCTCAGCCAGCCGCCGCAGGACCCGTTCCATGTTTTCCATCCACTGAAAAGTGGCGTTGGAAATGATCAGATCGAGCTCGCGCGGCATGCTCGGCAGGTTTTCCACGTCGCCGGCCATGAAATCGCAGGTGGTCAGTTCCATGATCGGAACCATATACTCAGGCACCAGGTCGTTGACCGTGAGCTTCTCGTATTTGAACTCGCTGGCGATATACCGCGTCAACATGCCGGTACCGCAGCCGACCTCGAAAATCCGTTCGAATTCGTTGCCGACGTTGGCTTTCAAAGCCTCGACCAGCTCTTTGGCCATTTCGCGTTGGACGATGGCGTTTTCGTCGTAAGTTTCCAGGCTTCTGGCAAAGCGCCCGGAGACCAGTTTTTTATCCAGTTTAATTCTCATGGGTGTAAAGCTCCTTCCAGCGGTGAAAGTCTCCGAACAGATAATGGGGAGACGGCAATAATTTTATTTTAACCTGACGCTTGTTCCAACTGTTCAGCTGTGAGGCGCAGGAGAATATCCGGTCGCTTTCGCCGATAACCGCATGGGTAAACGCCGCTTGGGCCCCATTGGCGGCCAGTTGGTTGATAGCCAATAACTCATCGTGTTGATCCTCAACCGTGCGCTCTGGCAGGGGAAAATCATTGGTGCCGCTGATCCGGCGGTAAAATTTTATCCGGGTGGTTTCATCCCAGTTTTTCATGGTGTTCAGAAATATCATCGGGTCTATGCCGTCCTGAGCGTCAATCGGATTGAGGGTGCCGTTGTAGGCGGTAACCGTTTTGAACGGCAGTTGGAAGCCAGAGGCCCCGTAAGCCCAAACGCCCAGCGACCACGCAGCCAGGTGCATTTGCGGATAAGCCGGAATCGCCTCCTGAATCGAGAAGTTCTTGTAGTCATAGAACATCAGGACGTCCACTCCCTGGCAATCAAGGTGGGCAAAGGGCTTGGCGTCCATTCCCCAGCCGTTGAAGAATACCAGCAACGTGTCATTGTTTTGGCGATTGATCCAGCAATGTTTCATAATAACTCCAGGAGATTGTCAAGTTGGGCGGTGGTTAAACCGGCGTGCAATGAAAAACGAACCCGGGCGGTTCCCGGCGGGACGGTCGGTGGCCGCACCGGCATGGCCAGGAAGCCATGACCGCACAGCTTGGCCGCAAGCTCCTCGGCCGCCGCGTTTTCGCCCAGAACCAGCGGGACAATTTGAGTGTCGCCAAGGGTTTTGTAACCTTTGGCCTGTAAGCCCTGGCGCAGATGCTCGCCAAGTGCGTAAAGATTGGCGCGCTCCTGCAGCAATAACGGCATTTTGCGCAGGACGAAACGTGTCCAGTTGACCGTTACCGGCGGCAGGCCGGTCGTAAAAATAAAAGGCCGGGTGCGGTTGATCAGATAGTCTTTCAGTTCCGGCCGGGTGATGGCGTAGGCCCCGGCCGAGCAAAAAGCTTTGCCGAGGGTTCCGACGATGATGTCGATATCCTTGATGGTGCCGCTTTCTTCGCACACACCGGCGCCGCGGTTGCCGCAGACTCCAACCCCGTGAGCTTCGTCGATGTATAAGATCGCCTGGTATTTTTTACTGAGATCAACCAGGATTTTCAGGTCGGCAGTATCGCCGTCCATGCTGAAAATCGATTCGGATATGATCATCAGGCGGCGGTATTTGCCGTCACGTTCCTTCAAGATATCCTCTAGGTGCCCGTAATCGAGGTGACGGTAACGCTTGAACTCGGCTCCGGAGAGCATCATGCCGTCGATAATACTGGCGTGATTGAGTTTGTCGGAGAGAATCAGGTCGCCTTTTTCCATGATCGCCGGGATGATCCCCGAGTTGGCATGGTAGCCGCTGTTGAAAACCAGAGCCGAACGGTCAAGATAAAATTTGCTCAATTCCGCCTCGAGCAGGCTATAAGCCCGGTGATTACCGGTAAGCAGCCGCGAGGAAGCCGCCGACATGCTGAGGTCTTCTTCGCTGGAAGTATCCAGAAATTCCCTGAGCCATTCTGCTTTCTGCGAGATGCCCAGGTAATCGTTTGAGGAGAGATTCACCGGCATAGCCGCGGTGTCGGTACGAAGAATGCGGAAACGGTGTGAAGATTTCAAACCGCCAAGTTCAGCTCCGATTGCCTGATAAAATTCCTCGTTCATAATATATTTAACCTCGATAAATCTTGTAAATATAATCCTGCTTCTGTATTTTTTCAAAGACGAATGCAATAAAAAAACCATTACCTTTGTGGTGGTAATGGTTTGTCTGTACTTCTATTGATGAAATCAATGAGTCGTTGCAGCACGCTTCCTGCGATAAGCCGCTACACCGCCGCCTACCAGCAAGGCTGCCAGAATGCCGGGCAGAGGCTGGCCGCTTGTTTTGCCGCTATTTGCATAGCTGACATTGGCAATGAGGAACATTTCATCTTTGCCGTTACCGGTATTCTTGGTGAATTTTAAATAGATATTGTCATCTTCCTGGACAAAAAAGAAATCAGTGAGAATATCTCCGTTATTCCGGGTCAGATAAAATCCGACCTTTTCACCTTCGGTCAACGAACCGAGGTCAATTTCAGAACCATTGCTTTTCCGGAAAGCCACTCCACCGTCAGTTGCTACGGTCGGGTCGTCGGTATAAGTATAGAAACCGAGAGTTCCCGCATTGCCGACGCTGCCGAAGTCAGTAGAGAAAGTGAAAGAGGTAATATTCTGATTGATCTGAATATAACCATTTTCACCGCCCCGACTGCCCAGGATAAACTCATAGGAATCCGAGTTCCCTGATAACGGATACTGAGTCGCTGCGCTGGCAATGGTCGCCGCAACGATCAAACCGAAAGTTAAAAACAATTTTTTCATTTTTCCACCTATATAGTTATAGAAAATTCCTTATTGGAATGATAAGTAATATAGCATTAAAAGGTAAGAAGTAAAGTTAATTTGTCTATTTTTTGCGAATAATTAATAAAAAACCATTACCGTCTTTGACGAAACGGTAATGGTAAATGTATGCTAAATGATTTAGCTGAAATGATTAATGAGCGCGTTTTCTGCGATAGGCAGCTACGCCGCCGCCCACCAACAAGGCTGCCAGAATTCCCGGCAACGGCTGACCGCTTGATTTGTTGCTGTCACTGGAAGAAGTAACGTTGGCAATCAGAAACATTTCGTCGTTGCCGCTGCCGTTCTTGGTGAATTTCAGGTAAAGACTATCGCCTTCCTGAGTAAAATAAAAACTGGTAAGGACGTCGCCATTGTTCCGGGTCAGATAAAATCCAACCTTTTCGCCTTCACTCAACGAGCCGAGATCAATTACAGCACCGTTGCTTTTCCGGAAAGCCGTTCCACCGTCGGTCGCATTGGTCGGATTATCGGTATAGGTGTAGTAACTGAGAGTTCCCGCGTTGCCGATGCTGCCGAAGTCAGTCGAGAAAGTGAAAGAGGCAATATTCTGAGTGATCTGAATATAACCATTTTCACCGCCCCTGCTGCCCGAGACAAATTGATAGGAGTCAGAACTGCCGGACAGCGGATACTGGGTAGCCGCGCTGGCAATAGTCGCAACGACTATCAAGCCGAACATTAAAAACATTTTTTTCATTTTTTTCACCATGATTTATGAAAATTTCTTATTTGGAATCTAATAAGTAATATATCATCAAAAAATGAAAAGTAAAGATTTTTTATGAATTTTTAATAACAATCCACAAAAAAACGCTACTGATCTTTGAAGATCAGTAACGGAAAATGTTTGAATTTTGATTTGGTTTTGAGGCTAATGAATGCGTTTTCTGCGATAAATAGCTATTCCGCTCCCCATTAGCAAGGCCGCCAGAATACCGGGCAAAGGCTGTCCGCTTGTTGGATTGCCTTCTCCGGAAAGATAAGTAATCCTGGCAATCAGGAACGTTTCATCGCCGCCACCGCCATTCTTGGTGAATTTCAAATAAAGATTCTCGCCTTCTTGAGTGAAATAGAAATCCCTGAGGACATCGCCATTGTTCCGCGTCAGGTAAAAACCGACCTTCTCTCCTTCCTCCAGCTTGCCGAGATCAATTTCCATGCCGTTGCTTTTCCGGAAAGCCACTCCGCCATCAGTTGCCTCGATCGGATTATCGGTATATGTATAGAAGCCGAGACTCCCCGCATTGCCGATACTGCCGAAGTCGGTAACGAAAGTAAAGGACGCGATATCCTGATTGATCTGGATATAGCCATTCTCTCCACCTTTGCTGCCTAAAACAAATTGATAGAAATCGGAAGTGCCGGACAGCGGATATTGATTAGCCGCACTGGCAATCGTTGCAACGATTATTAATCCGAAAATTAAAAATAATTTTTTCATTTTCTCACCAATTTATAAAGACTTCTTTTGTATACTAATGTATTATACCATCAAAAAATGAAAAGTAAAGTAAAAAAAAAGACTTTGAATAGAAAATTATTGGCGTTTCCTGCGATAAGCAGAGTAGGCGAAGCCGCCGCCCAACATCATAGCTGCCAGGAATCCCGGCAAAGGCTCGCCGTTCAACTTTGTACTTTCGCTAAGAAGAAACGAATCGCCATGGATGGTAAATTCCAGAGAAACATTATTTTTCCCAGTGTTGAAATAGAAATCTTCAAGGGTGCTGCCATTGTTTTCGGTCTGATCAAAATCTATTTCCCGGTTTTCGGGCAGTGAACTGAAGTCAATGGAGGAATCCAGGCTGTCGGAATCGGAGTGGGGAGCAAAAGAATTGATATCCTCTGCAATCATGGTATGGCCGTTATCGTAATCAACCTCAAGTTGAGTAGCGGCATTGGCAAGGAGTGCGACGACAGTTAAACCGGAAATTAAAAATATTTTCTTCACTTTTTTTATCCAAAATTTTTATACTAATTTTTGATGGAATGCGCAATATAGTATAAAAAAATGAAAAGTAAAGTTTAAAAATAGACTTTTACGAATAATAAACGAAAAGTAAACAAAAAATTACCGCCCCTCGAGGCGGTAATGATAAAAAACGTATTGGATAAAAATTATTGGCGTTTGCGGCGATAGGCTGAATAGGCGGCGCCACCGCCCAATATCATCGCGGCCAGGACGCCCGGCAAAGGTTGTCCGCTCGGAGCTGGGGTGTCTCCGCCGGCGATAATACTGCCAAAAAGTAATATTTCGTCTTTGCCGTTGCCGGTCTTGACGAAGTTCAAATAGATATTGCCGCCTTCCTCGGTAAAATAGAAGTCGGTAAGAATCGTACCGTTATTTCTGGTCAGATAAAATCCGATTTTCTGTCCTTCCGTAAATGAACCGAGGGCGACTGTCGAACCGTTAGCTTTTCGGAAAGTTGTACCGCCGTCCACCCGATTGGCCGGATCGTCGGTAAAGGTGTAGAATCCCAGGGAACCGGCATTGCCGACACTGCCGAAATCGGTAGCAAAGCTGAATGAAGTGAGATCCTGGGTGATTTGAATGTAACCGGGACTGCTTATGGAACCATAGATAAATTCATACTGAGTGGCGGCACTTAAAATACCTGAAACCAATACCAACGTCATGAAAATGATTTTTTTCATAGTATACCATCCTTATGTTTGATGAAGCACTATTGATCCGAAACCAAAATAATTAAATTTGATTTCGGATCAGCAACGTTCCAAACAGTATACTAATTATATAGCATAGATTAAATAAAAGCAATAGATTTTTGAAAGAAAATCAGAAAAAAGGCGAAAATTTTTTCGCCTTTTTTCTGATGATAAGCTCTTAATGTTTGGCCTGACGTCTTTTACGTTGCATGCTGTAAGTAGTTATTCCGCCACCCAGCAGCAATGCCGCCAATACTCCGGGAAGCGGTTGTCCGGAAGGAGTAACACCAATATCTGAAATGAGAATCATTTCATCCTTGCCGTTGGTACCTTTCTGAAATTTCAGATAAAGCTTGCCGTCTTCTTCCACAAAATAGAAATCGGTAATGACATCGCCATTGTTTCTGGTCAGGTAAAAACCGATCTTTTGCCCTTCGCTAAATGAACCGAGGTCAGCTGTGGAGCCATCACTTTTTTTGAAAGACTGGCCGCCGTCAATTGCATTGGCCGGATCGTCGGTATAGGTATAAAATCCTACCGTACCGGCGTTTCCGACACTGCCGAAATCAAAGGTGAAAGTTAAAGCGGATATATTCTGATTGATTTGAATATAGCCGTTATCACCGTTCTTCATACCGTTGATGATGTCGTAAGTAGAACTACCGGCGACATACTGTGTCGCCGCCTTTACTTTGGCCTTTTAGCCCCTGATATCTAGTTTTTGAAAAAAATTCAAAAAAATTAGATTCAGGGGTTGACTTTTTACAAATATCTAGTATATTATCTAGATATAGGAGGTTTTTATGGGACACAAAACAAAAGTACA
>JAVBRM010000013.1:0-24737 GCA_031548025.1 Victivallaceae bacterium
AGCAACGCAAAAAGAAGTTGAAGCTCAGGCTTTACATTTCACCGCCGGAAAGTATTCCCTGCCGGTGGTTCCTGAAGCTCAGTCTCGACCGTTATCACCTGCTGCCATACGTTTTAACCGGTTCGCTCCGGTTGGTGGGAAGCTATATCCTGGAATCGAATCCTCAGAATGCGGAAAGCTTGAGGCAGTTTCCGGACTACGCGCCGGGAATTTTCTCCTATTCCGAGTATCTTGAGCATGACAGAGATCCGTTTCAAAGGGAAATTGACGAGCTGTATTATATGTACCATGCGACGTTCTGGAGCAATTTTAAAATATTAAAAGGCATTTTGCTTCGAAACCTTTTAAAGCAAGATAAAAAAAAATAAACTTTGAGATGAAAAATGCAGTGGAGTAAAACAACAAAACCGGATCTACAGACGGATGATTCCGAAAAAAATTCGGATATAAAATTTTATGACCGGAACAGTTTAATTCTGTTTACCAACCTGTTCCAACGGGACTTTTATTGCTGGTTGACCGCAATCTATAAGGGCTGGATATTTTTTCTTATCCTCCCGATTGTCCTGGGCACTTCCTTCTATTTTTTCCGTATGTTTACGACGCCCAAGGTATATCAGAGCAGCTGCGGTCTGCTGCGTCAGGAGCCGGTGGATTTCCGTACCAGCGGTCTGCCGCCCGGTTATGTCAGCATTCAACGTTCCATAATCGTAAATATGATGCAAGGCCGAACCGTCCTTGAACAGACGCTTCTGCGCTTGAATCTGTCGATGTCCTACGGGCAGCTCTTTTATATGACTTCGGTGCTCCTGCCGGAAAAAAATTCCAACTATTTCATTATCACCGCGACCTCCGAAGAACCTGATCTGTCGGCCAAAATCGCCAATACCATGGCCGAAGTATTCATCGAAGACTACAAGAAAATCATTCGCTCCAACGTTGAGCTGATCCACGAGAACCGGCTTCGCAATCAAGTGGCCCTCAATACGGAAATCTCAGAAATCCAAAAGCGCTTGAAGGATATTTATGCCGAGAACGACATCTCTTCGTTCGACCAGGAAGAATCCAACAACAACCAGCGCATCCTCGCCCTGGAAGACCGGATGGTGCAATCCCAGACCAAAAGCCTGGCCTTGAAACAACGTCTGAACGAGCTTCAGGCCAGATTGTCTCAGGTCCCGGAAGATACCGTAGTCTACAAAGAGACCAACCTTCAGCAGGACAGCGCCCTGGAAAACGAGATATCCAAACTCCATGAATTAATGGAAATATATACAGACGACAATCCCAAGTTGCAGCAAAAGAAAATGCTGGTCCAACGTTTGCTGGATGAAAAGAAAGAAAAGGCCAGAATTACCGATGCGGAAACTCTTTCCAAGGTGGTTACCGGGAAAAACATGGAATATATCAATCTTCAATTTGAAGTTGTAAAAACCAAAGGCGAAGTCGCCACGTTGGAAAGTGAAATCCAGACCATGACGGAAAATCTGGTCGTTTTTAAGCAAAAACGCGAGCTTCTTTCCCGCCTTGCGCCTCAGCTCAGATCTCTTGAAGATAAATATAGCCAGAAGAAAGATCTGGTTTTGAAAGAAGAACTGACCCTCAAAGAACTGTCGTTGTTCCTGGAACGTTCCTATTCGGATATATCGGTTCAGGAACCGGCCCGGCCCACCTCCATGCCGATGCCGCGGAAGCTGACCGTCTTTGGCGGGCTCGGTTTCCTGCTTGGACTATTTTTTGCCGCGTTAATCGTTCTCGGCAAGGAGGCCATCAACTTGACGACTCGTTCACAGGTCGACTTGGAGAAGGCGTTGCGCCTTCCGGCCCTGGCGGTTATTCCGGAGCTTTCCCAAAAACATCGCGCCGACTTTTACGGCGCCTTGCAAATGGCGGTATCGCGAATCGATGATATGTTGAAGAAAAGCGCCAGACAGCCTTCGCTGGTAACAATCGCGCCTTTTTCCAACAACGATTTGAATCCGCCTCTGTTTGCCGAACTTTATGAGTTCCTGACCATTCGTAAAGACTGGCGGTACATCATCATCAAACCCGTTTCGGAAGAGGATAGCATCAAGGTTGCGCCATATCTGATCAACGACTATCTCTACCATCTCTCCGATGTCTTCCCCAAGGTGGGCAAAGATCGCACTTTGTATTTCAAACTTGACGACCTGGCATTTATTTCCCCGCCGTCAAAAATCGATCTCGAGAAATTCAGGGATTCGATAACCAATTGCGATATCATCATCTGGGAACTGTTTGAATTCGAACTCCATCGGCAGTTGTTTACGGAAATTGCCACAGTGGCGGACATCTCCGTCGTACCGCTGAAATATGCCAAAACCTCAAAATTGACTATTTTCAGGATGTTGCGTCAGCTTTACGCTCAGGATGTCGAAAATGTACTCGGTTTATTATATGGTATTGCATCTAAATATTATCGCAGGTCGTTATGATCAAAAAAATTATCTACACATTAGCAGCTATGATGTTTATCGGCGGATGTACTTATACTCCATTTGCTCCGATAACGGTTCCCAACATATACACCGTCAAACCTCCGGAGCCGAAGGATGACATTGTTCTGGAAGAAGAATTAAAAAAGTTGCATGAACCCGATAGCACGCCCTATAAGATTAATTCCGGGGATATATTCAACATCTCGGTTTATGAACATCCCGAACTTGACCAGTTGCAGATTATAGTAACCCCGGACGGCTATATCAGCGTACCGCTGGTGGGACCGGTCCGGGTTGGCGGATTGTCATTGCTCGAGTCGACGGATTTACTGAAAGAGAAACTTTCCAAGTATATCCGCAATCCAATCGTATCATTGATTCCGTATTTGATCAACGGTTATAATTTCACGATTACCGGGCGAGTCGGTTACCCGGGCTGTTATCCGATATCCATCGGCAGAACCCGCCTGATGGATGCCATAGCCCTGGCACGCGGCCTCTCGATCGGTTTGTTTCATGGTGACAGCCAGGAGTTGGCGGACCTCGACAATGCTTATATCTCGCGTGACGGTAAAATTCTGCCTATTGATTTCCGCAAGGCCTGCCTGATGGGCGACCCCCTGCACAATATCCCGTTGAAAAATGGTGATTATATTTATATTCCGTCGGTTATGAACAGTACAGTCGCCCTGCTCGGCGAGGTCAACAATCAGACTTATGTCGGCTATAAAGAAGGCATGACTTTGATCAACGCCCTGACTTTCGGCAAGGGACTGCGGGAAACCCATTCGAATTACGTAAAGATCATTCGCGGCGGCATGAAAAACCCGGTGGTCTACGAAGTCAATATCCAAAAGATTCTCGACGGCAAAATCATGGACTTCGCCCTGCAGGCAAACGATATCATCTATGTCCCGCCGGATGGTCTGTCCGACTGGAATATCATCATACGTAAAATCATGCCGTCGTTGCAGTCCATTAACATGTTGGCCGGTCCTTTTGGTAATCCAAGCGGATATATCAATTACGCCAATTAATTAGAGAGCCGCGATGTCGGATATCCTGAAATTTTTCCTCATTCTGGTTATCTTTCTGTTAGTGATTCCTTCAGGAACCATAGCCGCAAGATCCAATCCGAAAATTCGGTTTATCTGTTTCGCATTCATGATTTTTTTCACCAGCTGGAGCTTCATGCTTCACGTCTACCCGGCTCCCGATTGGCGCGGCACCTCCCGTGGATTTGCGCTTTCGCTGGTGGATATCCTCTCCTGTATTGTCCTTTTCAGCATGCTTTTCGATTCCAAATGCAAAGTTTCTCTATGCCCGCCGGGAGTATGGCTGTATTGGATTTATTTCGCCCTGACCCTGCTTTCCGGTTTTGGAGCGGTCCACCTGGCTCCCTGGGGGTTCGAAGTCGTCAAGATGTTCTGGATGTATGTCTTTTTTCTGGCAGTCTATAACTATCTGCGCAACACCAAAGAGCTCTGGCCGCTTTTTTATGCAATCTGCGGTACGTTGATTTTCATGCTTCTGTATGGTATGTATCAAAAATATATCATCGGCACGTTTCAGATTCCCAGCACTCTGCCGCACCAGAATTCATTGTCACTATATGTCTCGCTTTTTGGTTGTCTCATTCTCGGGACCATGCTCAATGAAAAATCCAACATTTTTCAAACATTGCTTCTCGCAGCCGGTTTCATATCGACTACGCTGCTGATCATCTTTTCATATTCACGCGGGGGCATGGCATGTTATTTCCTGGGATTGACCTTCATCGGGATCATGTCGGTCCTGTTCAGTAAAATGACTCCCAAAAAAGCCACTCTCGCCATAGCCGGTATTCTCCTAATTTCGATGTTTACCATATATGCATTGCCACGAATTATCTACCGCTTCAAATATGCGCCGGAAAAGTCCGCGTTAACTCGCGTTAACCTTAACAAAGCGGCAGTCCGACTTGCCAACCAATTCAAGCTCGGGGTCGGTGCAAATAACTTCTGCGAATACTCCGGGCCATTCAAACCATATGCCCGCGAACAGCATGAGAACCTCAAAACCGATGACGAAACTTCCCCCTATGGCGGTATTGTGGAAACCATTTATCTGCTGGTGGCGGCTGAGTGCGGCTGGCTGGGTCTGGTTTCATTGCTGGCCTGGTTCTGGTATTACTTGATCCAAGGGTTGATTCTATGCGTTCAATTGCGCAATCGAGTGTGTTGCGGGGTGATAATCGGCGCCTGCGGAGGACTCACCGCCAACTATATTCAATCCTTGATGGAATGGTCTTTGAAGCAATATGGTAATTTCTATCAGATCATGCTTATATTCGCATTGATTGCTGTTCTCGTGGTTGAAAAACCGTTTATTCTGGCTCAGAAAAAAGATTAACAGGTGCCGCAAATGAAAATACTGCTGGGCGGAGTACCCTTCGGATGCAACAATATCGGTGATGAAGCAATTCTGGCTTGTGTGATTGCTATTTTTCGCCGGGTAAAACCGGAAGCGGAATTGATTGTCGCCACCGGCGACCGTCCGGGTACCGAAAAAAAATTCCAAGTCGCCACCGTCCCGTTATACGGCTTTGACCGCACCCTCCCCGTGGATGGCTTCAAACAGGCTTTAAACGGAGTCGATGTCTATGTATGGGCCGGCGCTACCGGACTTTCCGACTACCCGCTCATGGGCTGTGATTTACTCGAAATAGCCCAGGCCGGCGGCGTCAAGACGATTATCTGGAATGTCGGCATGAATGACGCTTTGAATCCCGCTTTTTTCAAAATGCGCGGGAAGAAATTACAGTTATGCCAGATTTTCAAGAAATTTACCGGTATCGACCTGCAGCGCATGCGTGAAGATCGAAAAATTCAGTCGGCTCGGGAACGTCTTGCCGGTACCTTATCCAAATGCGAATTGGTGGTTCTGCGCGATCAGCGTTCTCTGAATGAATTACGCAAATGCGCACCGTTTCCCAACGCAATCCACGGGGCCGATTCGGCCATACTCCAGCCGGGAACCGATATGCTTCCATGGAGTCCGGAGGAATCGAAATGCTTCCAGCAGGCTTCCAAGCATCTGGCAATCTGTATTTCCGATCAGAACCCGATTCAGGAATTCGATGAATTCTGTTCATGGCTTGACCGGCTTCTGGCTTCTCATCCCGAATTGCAGACGGTCATGATTCCCATGAATCCAATCACGGATTTCGGACTGATGAAGCGGATCCATGAACAATTGGAAAACCGCAGCCAGGCGCTGTTGTTGCGTTTGCCGGAACCGGAACAGGTACAGGAGCTTGTGGGCAAATGTGATCTGGTAATCAGCAGCAGACTGCATTTGATGATTCTGGCCCTGAACCGCTGCGTACCGGGAATCGGTATCGCCAGGGGCAGTAAAATTCCGTTTTTCCTTGATGAATTCGGCCTGCCATGCGCGGGAACTACCGATCAAATCGACTTTGAGGCTTTATCCAAGCACACGGATTACTATTTGAAGGCTAATAACTTCCGGGAAGCGGCATTGCGCAGACGGGAGAAAATGCTGATAGATCTGGAAGCAGCGATAAAACGACTCGAAAACGCGCTGTATACTCAATTAGGGTAAAACGTCAGCGCTTCAGGCCGTGCACCCAGCTAACCCATGGTTTGGGAGTCACGCGCAGACCCAGTTTGTGAGGAAATTTTCCAGTGAATTCTTTCCGGCCATGTTCGACCAGAATCCGGTTGATCATTTCGCGGAGGAATTTACGGTGGCTCTGCATTTTTTCAATCACTGCTTTGCGGATCGCTTCCGGTTCCGGGGCCGACTGCGCCCAATGGGCTACCGCCTCGGCTACAGCGGCCGGTTCATCCGGTACCTTGATACAGGCAAATTCAGGGAAAATCACATCCCGCCCGCCGATATTGACGGTGTCCACCACCGGAATACCACAAAGCAGGTATTCGGCACTGACGAACATAGCACCTTCCTCGGAAGAAATACACAATCCGCACTTGGCAGTGGCAATCTCATCCTGAACCTTGGAAGCAGGGACTATCCGGGTATAAACGGCATGTTTGAGCATAGCCAGTGTTTCATCGACATAATTCTGGGCCTTTTCGTGGTAATCACCGATAATCCTCAGTGATTTGACTTCCGCAGCCAGCCAATGTCTTTTAAACGGGGTAATCCGGGCAATATAAATCGCATCGAAAATTTTCTCGCGCTTCTTGATTTGATATCTCTTCTCATCGATGAAAGCGTTCTGATGGCAAAGAACCGTGTTTAATCCAAGTTCATTTAACACGGTCACTTCACTGGAGGAATTGGCCAGCACCGTAATCTGCAGTCCCGGACATTCCTTAAGAGCGGAATGCAAACTTTCGGCAAAAGGCAGAGACATTTTTGGGGTTTCATGCTGCCAGCCCAATTGCAGAAACAGATAAACTTTGTCGCAAGCTTTGAAATACTTCAGGAACAAATCCATATTAACCGTAAAATCATGATCGTATGCGAATACGATCATGGGTTTACGGGATAACACATAGCACGGCAGATAGGCATCGCGAATCAGGCTCCTGAGCCGCCGCTTTATGGGTAACAGAATACTCATTTATTTAGCACTGGCAGCCGGAATCGGAATGCTCGGGGGAACCGAAGCGGGGGCAGCAGCAGCTTTCGCGGGAGCGGCAGGAATAACGGGGCTAACCGTTATTTCCTGAGCGGCAGCTTTCGCCGGCGCTGCTACAGGAGCGGCTGGAGCGGCAACCGGAGCAACCACCGGAGCCGGAGCTGCTACAGGGGCCGGCGCAACAACCGGAGCGGCAGAAGCCGGAGCGGCCGGGACAACAGCAGGAGCGGCCGGAACAGCCGGCGCAACATTTTTAGTCGCGGTCGGAGTAATACCGATTTCCTGAGTAGTCGGAGCCGGCGCGGCAACTTTGGTTTCCGGAACCGGTGCGGGAGTTACATGAATCACGTTCTCACGGGGAGCGATGTCAATTTCAATGACCTGATCTTCCGAAGCTTTCTGAAGTTTGGCTTCGGTGGCATTTTTCTTATCTTCTTCGGCTGACGGAGGAATACCGGTTTCAACAGCTTTTTCGCGGAATACAGCTTCGGCACGCTGTTTGGCTTCAATGGTCTTCCTCTGCTCAATGGTCAATTCTTCCACTTCTTCCAATGGGTCAAGAACGATATTGATATTCTTTTCATCTAATTCCCAAGCTCCATTGGAGAAAAGTCCGATGAACGGGATGATAAAGATAGATCCCCAGGCGTCAACTTTGCCGACTGTCGACAAGTGATTGCCAACGACATACAATTTCTCACGATATCCGGGTTTGTAGACGGTCATCATCAGTTCCCGGTTCGGATGCACTTCGATATATTGCGGAGACACATGGTGGTATTCAACTCCGTTGACAATAATGTAAGCATCTGCCGGCTTGACAGTTACCGTCACGAATTTAGCTCCACGGTTCGTATAAGAACATCCTCCCTGCAATAGAATTATAGTTACAGCGAAAACAAAAATTAAATTTTTAAAAGTCATTCTATAATATCCTTATTTGTTTAAAAACGTAATATATCATTGTCGTATTGATTTTTCAACACGACGAAGTGAATTTCTTTGCATAAGTATATAAACAAGTATGCTTATCAACCAAAATACCGAAATCCGCGGGCCGGCAAGTCAAGGCATAATGAACTTTGAAAGTTATTTTCCCGGTCGGATTCCTCAATAACTACTTTCACAAATCATCATTTATATTATTAATTACAAATCACATACAAGATAGACAAAATAATCGGAAATTTAATTATCGTGTCGTTTCCGAATTTCAGGCAGGGGTAAGTCGCCTTATAATCGCCCGGCATCTCCTCTTTTGGGGTAAAACGATAAAAATACTTTTTTCATATATTTTTATCATTCAATGAAAAATGCTCTCAGTCATATTCATGTCTACCCATAAACCGTAGTATAGAAATAGCAGTTTGACCTGAATTTCCTGATTTTCGCCCATCCAATTCTGTATTTCTATCTTACTGAATGAACACGATAATCCTTATTCTTTCAGGAATACAATTGAAAAAATTGATACAGCACAGTATACTATACTTTAAAAATAGGATCACATGAAATTGAAAACTAAATTATTATCCATTCTTTTTATTTTTCTGTTCGCCGCGCTGTTTTATCTGCCATTTTATACTTATTCTCAGAATTTAAAAAATCCAGGAGAAATTTTGCGCGACCGTGGGAAAGGTCCAATCAAAGGCAAGCTTGTGATATTTCCCTTGACGTCGGACTACGTTGTCATCGGCGGAGATTACGATGAGTTTTTCAACAATGAACTGCTGGAAGTCTTCAAAACCAGACGTACCGAAGTCGAAAGAAGACTTCAGCGCAATCTTCTCAAAGACTGGTCTTACCGTTTTTACAATAATTTCATGATCGGTGAAATCATGAGTGATTATCTCCCGGAAATCTGCAACGCCTTTCAGCGGAGCGAGCACTTTTCCATGACCATCAACAATCAGCCGGTCCGTAGCGTCAAGCACGGTTATTGGATCAATGCCATCGGCCCCAAAAGCATACCGCGCCAGACTTTTCCCGGCACCGAAGTGAGTACCAACAGCGCCGAACTGATGCCTTTTGCCTATATCCAGCTTGGGCAACCGTTGAAAAACGGGGACAAATTTTCAGTTGTCAGCGCTTATGGGGAGAAAGCCGAATTTACCTACGATGAGCAGAAAACCGTCAGCCGGGCTATAAAAGTCAATCAGGAAGGTTATGTGCCCTATGCCGGAAGAAAGTATGCATATTTGGGACACTGGCTTGGCGGCGAACTCGGGCCTCTGGATACCACTCCTTATCAGGGACGGGAGTTTTATATCCGCTCGCAATCCGATCATTCCATTCAATTTACCGGGAAGGTCGAGCTCCGGAAGGAAGAACAGATCTATACATCACGGGACAAGAGCAACCCCTTGAATGGCGAAATCGTCATGGAAATGGATTTTTCCTCATTTTCGACTCCGGGGAGTTATTATATTCAGGTCCCCGGGGTCGGACGCTCGTGGGATTTCATCATCGGCGACGATGCGCTGGGACGGGCCTTTTATGTGCAAATGCGCGGACTCTTTCATCAGCGTTCCGGTATTGCCAAAGAATCCAAATACACTCAGTGGACCATGAAAATCGACCATCCGTATTCATTTCGCGGCGGTTTCCCGCCGAATGACCGTCATTACAAAGGCAAAGGCAGCCAGATAGTCGACGCGGAAGGTAAAACGGCAGAGGTCACCCGGCATTTCGAAGTGGTCAAAGCCACCGCCACCAATGAAAAACTGCCCAATGTCTACGGCGGCTGGTGGGACGCCGGGGATTTTGACCGCAGAAATTATCACTTTGAAATAGTCGACGCCTTGTTGTCCGTATACCTTCTCTTCCCTGAGAATTTCGTGGACAATCAACTGGATATTCCGGAATCCGGCAACGGCATACCGGATATTATCGACGAAGCGGCCTGGGGTGTTGACGTCTGGCGGCGGGCTCAGAATGAAAAAGGCGGCGTCGGTTGCTGGCTCGAAGCAACCAGTCACCCCGTCGATCCGGATCCGGAAACCGATACTCAGCCTTATTACCTGGCGTTGCCGACTCGTGAAAGCACCATTCAATATTGTGCCTACGCGGCCAAGCTGGCGCGCGCTTACCGGCACTGTGGACAAAAGGAATTGGCGGAAAAATTTTATATCTCCGCGGCCAAGGCCTGGCAATACGCCATTGACCCGGCCAATACCGTATCCACCACTTTTACACTGCCCAAGCAAGGCGCACTGACTTACAAGGAGCCGAATGACCTGCCGGAGATCAATCTGCTGAAAGCCGCTCTGAATCTGTATCTTTACAATCAGATACCGGAATTGAAAAATTACATCGACTCCATGAATACCAAAAAATTGATTGAAGAGGCCAAAGATACCCAAAGCGCCTATTTTCTGAGCGAGTTTGAAGAAGGCAAACAGGATTTCTTCGCGCATGCCGGTGAATTCCGGAAAATGATCCGCAAACGGGCCGATTATTTCACCGACAGCCAGGAACAACTGGCGTATCGAAATGTTAACTGGAACCTGGGTAGCGGATTTTTCCTCTTTCTCGCTTGGGGACAGGCTTTGCCGTTCAAAAAAGGTTCTTTTCTGATTATGGCCTGGCGGACTGAAGGAGCGGTAAAATACCGCGACGCCGCCTTGCTGTGCGTCGATTGGATGCTCGGCACCAATCCCATGGGCCGCAGTATGACCACCGGACTCGGCAAGACCTACCCGGTCAAACTGCTCTCCCTCCCGATGCTTGCCTGGCGTGACCGGCTGGTCGACCCCATTCCGGGCCTGAGCCAATATACATTTTCAGGCATGAACAATTACTCGGTCACCAATATGATTTTCGGTTATGCCATAAAAGAGCGTACCGACCATCGATTCCCGGGATTCGACCATACACTACTGCCAAACTCCATGTCCGAAGGCAAAACCCTTTCCCAACAGGAAATTTATCAGATCGTCCAGAGGGTCATCCCGGTCTGGCGGCGCTACGCCAGTCTCGAGGGCAAAGCAGTCAATCAAACTGAATTTACAGTCTGGGAAACCATAGCTCCGGCCGCGGCAGCTTACGGCGCATTGCTCCCGCCCGGATGGCGCCCCCCGCCGGACTGGAAAGCGAAGAAGCCGGAGCCGGACATCAAAAAACTCCACGGGCTCTTTTTCTTGCCCTAATTTATAGAATAATAGATTTACTATTTGAATCCAGGCTAAATAAGTTGTATAATAACGATATAAACCAAACAAGGAGGTTATGAATGAAACAGTTTGTCATGAGTTTTGTGGTCGTCGCCGGTTTAGCCATGTTTGCCGTCGGTTGCTGCAGTGATGCCGGCAAATGCGACAAGGACAAGGCTTGCAGCAAAATCGAATGCAAATGCGCCGATAAGTGCGAATGCAAAGACAAATGCGTCTGCAAAGACTGCAAATGCAAAGCCGGTGCTTGCACCGCTTGCGTCAAAGCTGCTCCGGCTCCCGCCGCTGCCGCGAAATAACTTCGCAGTATAATTAAGGAGTCCGGCTATTAATTTAGTCGGACTCCTTTTTCGTTTCAGCGCTCGATGATCTGCAGCATGTTGCCTTCCGGATCGTAAAAGGTATGAAGCTTACCGCCGCCAATCGCTTGAACCTGCGGACAGAGTTCTACGCCCTTTGATTTCAAGAAATCAGCGGCCTGCTCAAGATTGCTCACCCGCAACGCCAGGTGCGACCAGCCCGGAGTCCAGGTGGTCCGCTCCGGGCGGGCGGTGGCGTCGCGCGGCATTATTTCGATGAACGAGCCATCGGCGGCGCGGACGATATGAACATTTTTCGGATTGACGAAGACAACCTCATATCCGAGCAGGTCGCAATACCAATGAGCCAGCTTGGCCGGATCTTCGGCGGCTACCGCCGGATGGTCAACGCCAGTGAACAGATTTTTCATATTAAACTCCATTGTTTGTTTGCATCGCAACTTATGGCAAAACGTTTGCCGCCGACCGATTCTTCGATGATGATATTTTCCGGGTTGGAGGCGTCAATCCGCCAGTTGCAGCATTTATCCGGGCCTTCCATCGCGCAAATGAGATCGGATTCCTTGCGCAGATGCCAGCGGGCCACCGGGCCGTATTCATCCACGGATATCGCATGGACGACCGTACGCAACGCCGCCGCCGGTTCTTTTTCGCTCCAACGGAACAACATACCGCTGCCGGGCGCCCCCTCCCCCGGTTTATTGGGCAGCGGGTGATAGGCGTCGTGGATATATCCGTAGAGAACCCCGCCGGGACGAGTTCCGGAGCAGAGATTGAAAAGTTTCATTCCCGCATTGCCACGGCGAACCACGATCCGGTCGGATTCGGGATTTTTGAATTCAAGCTCTCCGTCCCGATTGTTGAGCAGCCAGTTCCAGTTGGTCGTCACCGGTACGGCGGAGGCGATGCGGTCAACGACAAACACCACATTTTCACCGCAGAGAATGGAAAAACGGGTGAATTCCGTAATCAACTTGCCATAAGCTTCGGCCGCGTCGTTACCCAGAACCATTACTTCGTCCTTCCGGGCCGCCAGGAGGAAACGCCCCTGCCGCTTTACCGGCGGCTGCAGATTTTTCTGTTCGTCAAAGTGACGCTGGCCGGGAAATCCCTGTTCCAGGGTGTCGTTTTTCAGCAAATTTTCCTGCAGCGAGGACGCCGCCGCGGAAACCGCAAACGTACAGGTGTTGTGGGTGGAAGTGGCGCATTCGAATTTGTGAATCAGATTGCGGTAACAGTCATGCCCGCTGTCGGCCAGCAAGCGTTCCTTGCGATGGGAGAGGACGATGCTGTTGAGGTCGCCGTGGAGATGCCCGGTGGTATTCATGGCTTCACCGGAAGTATTCATCGCCAGTACGGTCGGAGCTTCGCCCCAGTCGCTGCGGGCGGAGGCGTTACCGTTTTCAAAACGGGCGACACGCGGCAGTGTTTCCGGCGAAACCGGAGGCGCCATGTGCGGATAATTGATCAGAGTCATGAAACCGTAGCGGTTGACGAAACCAAAAGTAGTGCGGTCAAACGGTCCCTGGGAAGGATTTTCGGCATACAGATAATTGAAGAGCCATTTGGCCAGTCCGGCTTCTTGCGGCAAGCTCTCTTTCATTTGCCGGGACATGTGAGTCAGCAAATCGGGATCGCCGCCGAAAATCGCCGCCGAATCGTTGAAATTGACCGAACGCGGACGCGGATATTCGCCCCAGCCCGCCAGCGGCTTTTTGTACAGCAGCGAATGGCAGAACCAGTGAACCGAGCGGCCGTATTTGCTCATGTCGGGCGTAAAGCCGTTCCGGGTCAACGCTTCGTAAGTCATCATCATCCCGTAATAACAATAGTTGCTGTACTGCAGAGACTCACCGTAGGAACCGTCGTTCTGGATGGCTTCCAGGCAGAAATCATAATCGGCGGCGGCAAACTTCAGGGCCTCGGCATCATTCAACACCGCCGCCGCTACCGCGTAACCGGCCAGCAAAATACAGCGCCAGTTCGCCAGATGACGGTTTTCATCGAGCCATTTGCGGCAAAGCAACAGGCCTTTTTCCCGCAGCGCCGACTTGAGTTCTTCCTGTTCGGCGGCGGTAAATACATCGGGAACCAGATCCAGGGCCAGGCCGACGGCGATAGCCAGATGGGTGGTTTCCAGGTGACCTTTCGGCGGGGCGCCGTGGGCTTGGCGGAACCACGGGCCGACCCAGTCGCCAACCGGCAGCCGGGCCAATTCCAACGCCGCCGCGCGAACCCAGCCGTTCAGCCGGGGATTGGGCTTGATGGCGGCAACAAAAGCGGCGTCGCCAAGGTACTCGGCGGCATGATGCCAGTAATCGGTATTGGTCTCATGATTGCTGAGCCCGGGGGCTCCGGTGTGTTTTTCCACCCGGCCGATCAATCCCCAGTAAAGATTGGAAAAAGTACGGTCCCTGGTCGCTTTTCCCAAACCTTCGCGTTCCTGTGCGTTAAAAAAAATACTCATATTCGGTTATCCTTTGTTGGTAATTAATTCGACAAGTCTCTCTCTTCTGGCCGCCCAATCGCCCTTGCGGTCACCGCGGTACCAGTTGGCCCATTTCCCCTGCTCCATAACTTGGCGCGCAGCGAGGTATTCATCCAGAATATTGACGGCTTTCTGCGGTTTGCCGGCGAGGAGCACGGAGGAAAAACGGTAAAGGTACGCCATCATCCGGCTCTGAGCCCCGAGGTTGATGCGGATGAATTCAGGAGCATCGTCCGGGATCGCCTCGGCAATCGCCTCGAAACGGTCGGCGCAAATGCCGATCATGCGTGATGAACATCGTACTTCGGCGGGCTGGACGACTTCGACATGAGCCAGGGCGCCTTCCGGTATCAAAGTCAGATCGCCATCCTGCAGCAGACGGACTTTTTTCACGGCATGGAATGAGCTGAAATATTCACGGTAAAGCGGCGCAAATTCTCCGGCAAACTCCTGCAGGAAACGCTCCGCCGAAAATGTCTCCGGGGTATTCATCATCCCCATGGCGCTTTCGATGCCGATGACGTGTTCGCGAATATTGCAGACGTTGATAATTGCATAAGCAGTATCGCCGTACCGGATGATTTCGCGGAAAATCCGTTCGACATGCATCGGCGAAACCCCGGCATGAAGATGGGAGCCGCGAGCCCAGAACGCCACATGGAAATATACCCCGCGCCGGTCGTTGAGTTTCTCCCGTGAAATATTGAAGAAATCGGACTGCATCTCCTGGCTGGGACCGAAATCGGAAAAAACCGGAATAATACCATCCGGCAGACTGAATGCCCCCTCCGCCATGAGCTCCGACATTTCAGCCCACAGGGTCAAAGTCATCGGCGGGTTGGCGCGCCGGTCGACTTCCCGGACAATCGCCACCTGGTCCAGCAGCGCCCGGGAAATGAACTGGCCGGCGCTTTCCCGGCTGACCGAGGCGTCGCTGAACCAGATCGAGCGGTCGCCTTTGCCGCGCAAACCCAATTGCCAGACGACTTTCTCCCCGGCAATGCGATGCCAGGTTTCGGCAAAATGCTTCCAGCACTCGCGAACCTTTTCCGGCTCGCTTCCAAAGGCGAATTCAACCTCCTGCCCCTGGCGCTTCCAGTAATTTTCGAAACCGAAATGACTCACGCCCAGCGGTTCGATATGGTGCTGCGACACATATAAACCGCGTTCGACCGCCAGTTCGATCAATTTTGCCTCGGGCGGATTGGTAATATCGAGAAACGACGCCGGAATAATCAGATTCGCCCCCGAGCGTAAAGCCGCTTCGTAAATCGCCTGCGCGATATCATGAGCGATCACAGTCGCATAAAAACGGTAATCGATATTGCGTTTGCCGCTGGGCTCGCACCACTCGGTCAGCAGGTCTTCGTCATTGATAAACCAACCGCGCAAGCCGAACTGTGCCGTTTTCGCCCGAATGACCTGCCCGGTCAACTCCAGCGGAACCGTCAGAGTCGCCGGATAAACATCCTTCCAGAACCAAAGCGGATCGACGCCGAGAAATTCATGACTGAAACGGTATACACCGTAAATAGCACCCAATTCATCGGATGCGGCAATCTCCGCGCCCGCCGCCGTAATCCGGATTTCATAATATTCAGAAGCTTGAAAATCGGGTTCGAGGCGGACTGTTACCGGTTGTCCGATTCCATCCGGTAGGATCTGACGGAAATCCCTGGCCAAATCGCACAAGGCCAAGTCCACCGAACCCAATCCGGTCTGGTTGTTTATAGAGGATGCAGAGCTAAAGATTACTGACATATGAGTTGTTCCTTTCATTCTTTTTCCAGACGCCGGGCGGCCTGTTTTAATTCTTCGATCGCTTTTTTGCGCTGTAGCTTACCGGTAGTGCTCACGGGCAGACTTATGCCGATTGCCGCGATCAAATGTTTGTTTTGATCAAAAACCGGCACGGCGATCCGGTAAAATTTTTCCGTACTGAAAGGACAAACCACCAATTTTTCCTGCCGTACTTTTTCCAGGAATTCTTCCAGGACGGCTTCATTTTTCCACAAATGCGAACCGTATTCGGCAAATGGGTAGCGTTCCTCCAATTGCAGTACCGCGGCCGCCGGCAAAAAGGCCAGCCCAAGCAGACCGGAGGCGCTGCCGTAAGGATGGAACCGGTCGTTTTTCAACCGTTGAAACACATTGGGCCGGTCGTAGCTGATCCGCAGCATCTGCCGGATTTCCGAAGCAGTGGCGAGCCCGAAAACGATGATGCCGTCCGGAATGATTTTGTGCAGATACATGAGCTCGCGCTCGGCGGCTTTCATCATGCTTTTGTTCAGCTGATTTTCCGCGATCTCCATAAAAGAGGTGCCGATATACAGCCGATTGTTATTATGCTTTTCCAGAAAACCGCGACACAAGAGAGTCCGTATCAGGTTATGGGCGGCAGGCAATTTCATGTCCAGGGCATCGGCGATTTCGCTTAAACGCAACCCGTTGTCACTGTCCCCCACCAGTTTGAGCACGTCCATCGATTTCAAAACCGAGTTGACAAGATTCGTATCATTCATTTAAACAATGCCCTTCGCTTGTTGTTTAAATGAATTATACCGGAAAACTCATGAATTGCAACAGTATCGTTTGAGAAAATTCACTATTTATGAATCGAAAATTCATTAATACTGAATAAAATCAACACTCAAGCTCAAACAAACACACAGAAAGTCGGCCATATATAATGACTTTTCGTCTTTATTTTGTCAAATTGAAAATCCGGGTTTCCAAGGGTTGCAGTTCCAAGCTCAAAGTGTTCCCGGTGAAATCCAAAATCATATCGTCGCCAAACATTTCTTCCGCCTTCATAAACTTCAACTCTTTGAAAAGGAATGATACTTTTTTCTTTTCAGTGGATGTATTGACCGCAATCAGGATATTCTGTAACTGGTGATCCCATGCGGCAAAGTGAACCGCCGGTTCCGATACGGTTATACCGGATATTCGTTTTCCCAGCAGAAGCGACGGAGTCAAGGACTCCACTTCCCAGCTCAATCCTTTGAAAGTAGACCACAACCGCGGAGAACAGCGGACATCCCAGCTACCCTGGTCGACAAATGAATACCAGGCCAGTCCCTTGGCTCCATGGATCAAAGCCAGATATGTCATGGCGCGGGTTTCCGCATACGTTTGTTCACGCCGGACCGGATCGTTATTATTGATCCAGGACTGCAATGTGAAGTGAACCGGAATATTGGCGCCGTCAAGTTCACTGACCATCCTGGTTACGCCGTCGGCCACCTCTTTGACGCTGCTTCCGTTGGTCTTTTTTCCGAAAGGAATCGGATAGATATGAGTTGCCGCGATATCAATGCTTGCACGATAACGCAAAGGCGACGCGGCCTCGGAAAAGCTGATCCGCCTCGGATAGGACGGAAATATTTTCCGTATTTCCGTGCTGCGTTCGAGAACTTTTGCCGGCAGAATATCCCGTACATCCGGTTCATCCACAATGTCGGCAAAAAGGTAAGCCGGATGCCCGTCCAACAGTTCTTTCAGCTTCAGCAGATATTGATTGTTCGCCATTTTCAGGTTCACAGACCCCATCAATCCGTTAGCCGCGGCCTGGTCCATGAATTTTTTCAATTTCTCCGGCGTGTTTGCCCAGCATTGAACGACATTGAAACCCGCGTCACGAACCTGTTTCATTTCTTCCGGCGAATAAACATGATAAATCTGAAAGGGAATGATCGGAATATCATTCACCAGTAAATTGTTATTCCGGTCAATAAATATCTTCTTCACCGGAATAAACTCTTTTCGGACCGGACGGTCTATTACCCGGAGAACACTCTCTTCCTCCGAAAGAACTTTGCCGGAAGGGTCAAGAGACCTCATGACAATCCGGTATTTTCCTTTTTTGAGATCAATCCGACATTTTTCCACGCAATGGATATCGACTACCGCCTTCACCTTCTGCTTCAATTCCGTTCCGGCAATCGAAAATTCAATCTCGGCGGGAATATCTTTCGGTTCGAGAAAGGTTGAGCTGATCCGGTATCCCCATTCCAGCTCAGATTCATCGCGGTAGCAATAAACCGGAGGCGAAAACAGGGCCGGCGGCACCGCCATTTCCTTGAGGAAACGACTTGCTTCTTCCTGTGAAATTTCTTCCAGAACCAAGTCGGCAAAAGTTGCCTGCCCCTCAACTTTATTCAATTGATAATACACCTGCAGAGCGACTGTTTTTTCATTCGTTACAAAAACATTCGAAAATGTCTGAAAATCCATCAAGGTCGGCGATAATATTGCTATAGGAAAATAACTGATGCTCTTCCCGGCTTCATCGATCTGCCGTACCCGAACCCGGATGTTGCCTTGCGAAACCTGCATTTTGACCCTGACACTGCAACGGTAAGCAGTCAATGGTTTCGCCGGAACCTCCGCGCTTCGCATAACATGAAAACGCAGCTCCGATTTACCGTTCATGCTCAGATTCATTTCCGCAGGCTTGTCCAACAATACTTTGCCGTCATTGGCCTGGATGATGCAACACTGTAAAAACACTGAAAATACCAGTAATATTCTTTTCATGATTTATTTTTTTCCCCATACAGTTGAATTACTTGAAAAAAGGCTTTTGCTATATTCGACATGTCCGTCCGCAAATCCCCAGTTATAGCCGTCCAAATGGCGAAAGCGAACGTAGTCAGTGTAATCGGAATTGGATACGACCGGCTTGCCGCCGTCGATAAAAGTAAATACCCCGGACGGATTTTTCAAACGGCTGATCATAATTATGTCTACAGGCACAAAATAATTATAACTGTAATCAAGATGCCAGCCGGATCCGCGATAACCGATCCTCCCGGGGCTGTTGTCCGCGGAAGGGCATGGCAGATTGTTGGCCGTGAATTCACTCCGCTTCGAAATACTGTTCACAATTCCGAGATAAGCCAGCATCCAATGGTCCTGAGCCCCGTCATCGACCCGGCGCGGCAACAAAAAACCGCCATTTTCATCGGCATAAGAAAGAAACCCCAGCCCCAGTGTTTTAATTTGATTGCTGCAGCTTATTGAACGCCCCTTTCTATTTGCGTTATTCAAAGCAGGCAATAACAGCGCCGCCAATATTGCAATAATAGCTACAACTACCAAGAGCTCAATAAGTGTAAAATTTCTGCTACCACGACTTTTGAATAAATATTTCAACATGCGACCCTCCTGTTATTTACGACCCATATAAAAAAACGTTTTACCATATTCCACGAACACTCCTTTCATAAATACTCCGGGGGCGGCTCCTTTATATAAAGATTCATATCTTCGAGGGATTGAGGCACCCCCTCCCAATAAATGGTCTTGGGCTCCACCTTCCGGCAGCCGCAACTTCCTCCAAGATACAAACCGGTTTCAATGATTTGCGGTTGATCCGAAGTTCCCAGAATATGATTCTCCATCTTTCTATGCAACTCGGCAACCATCGCTTCCGCAAGATGACCGACCGGCAGACTGACTGAAGTCATCGGACAGACAGCCGTCTCCGTCATGAATGACGCCCCGCAACCAATCACAGCCACGGATTCCGGAATCTTGATTCCCCGGAATGTCAAGAATGCCATCAACTTGGCGGCAATCACGTCATTCTCGCAAACAAATGCGCTGACCTTATCCTTGCGAATGATTTTTTCAATCACCGCCAGAATATCGGTTCGCCACAGCGACTCGACAACCCAAGCCTGCGATTCCTCCAGGCCGGCTTCCCGAAGTCCACTCAAATATCCTTGATGTTGATCATAAGAAGCCGATATCTTACTCACGTGAGAACACAAATAACCGATCCTCCGGTGTCCATGTCCGGCCAAATGAAGAACCGCCTGGCGAAAACCGCCCCGGTAACCGTAAGAAATATCACAGCGGCTGACTTCGTTTCCCAGCAGCACCAGCGGACAGTTGAAATGATCCACCTCAAATATTTCGCTGTTCAGATCGGAAACAACCCCGACCGCCCCTTCGTTAACCAGATCATATAATATTTGTATTTTATGTTTCTTATCCCCGGGAGGCGTCAACCTGATATCGCAGCCCTCCCCCAGCAGGATCATCGTCATTTTTTCCATGATCGACAATTTGACCGGCGGGAAAAAACCGATATCGATACCAATAAGCTTCCGCCGCTGCTTGCCGGCCAGCGCCAATGCCGCCTGATTGGGTTTGTATTGCATATTTTTGGCTATATGAAGGATTCGCTGCCGCTTCTCCGCCGATACCTTCCCGGGATTTCCATTCAGCACCGCGGAAACAGCCTGACGCGATACGCCAACTAACTCTGCAATTTCCTTTGTCGTTATCCCCATGCTTATTCCTTCAATCAATAGATCAAGACCTCAATAAGTTGCGCGCGCAACCACATGACTATTATTATACTGTTCACTGCCATTTTGTCAATGCCCGATTGTTGTCTTTTCCATATTTTTTCCAATTTGCTCAAACAACTGCCGTACTATTTGCCCGGCATAGCGAAAATTATTGCGCAATCCGCTTGCATTATCCATCTTATAGGTGTATCGTGTTTATTATTTGGTTTATTTGATTTTCAGAAAAAAACACAAACCTTACAACACGAAAAGGGGGTCCAGTATATGGCCGTAAAAAAATCTGAAAAAAAGTATGTGTATTTCTTTGGTAAAGGTCAATCGGAAGGCAAAGCCGACATGAAAATGGTGCTCGGCGGAAAAGGTGCCAACCTCGCCGACATGGCTCAAGGTGGTTTCCCGGTACCTCCCGGCTTTACCATCACTACTGAAGCTTGCGCCGAATACGGCGAAATCGGACGCGAAAAATTATTCGCAAAAATTGACTCTCAGGTCAAAGACGCTCTCAAAACTCTCGAAAAAACCACTGGCAAAACTTTCGGCAAAGGCACGAATCCGCTGCTGGTTTCCGTTCGTTCCGGCGCCGCCGCTTCCATGCCCGGCATGATGGATACGGTTTTGAACCTCGGTCTGAACCAGGCCACCGTCAAAGCCATGATCAAGTTGACCGACAATCCGCGTTTCGTCATGGACTCCTACCGCCGCTTCATCCAGATGTTCGGCAACGTCGTACTCGGTATTGAGCATGATGTTTTCGAGCATGAACTCGATGCCCTGAAAAAATCCCGCAAGATCAAGCTGGATACCGACCTCACGGTCGAAGACCTCGAGAAGCTGGTCGCCACTTACAAAAAAGCCGTCAAGAAAGTCACCGGCAAAGAATTCCCGGAAGACGCCATGGAACAACTCTGGCGCGGAGTTCAGGCCGTATTCGATTCCTGGGGTAATCCCCGCGCGATCAAATATCGCCAAATCAACGACATCCGCGGCCTGATCGGTACCGCCGTCAACGTCCAGGCGATGGTTTTCGGCAACTCCGGTACCAACAGCGCCACCGGCGTGGCCTTTACCCGCGACCCCTCCACCGGCAGCAATGAATATTTCTACGGTGAATTCCTGATCAATGCTCAGGGGGAAGACGTGGTTGCCGGTATCCGTACCCCGCAACAGATCACCCTCAAGGGTTCCAAAGAATGGGCCAAGCGCCAGGGCGTGAGCGAAGCAGTTCGCAAAAAAGATTTCCCGTCTCTGGAAGAAGCCATGCCCAAGTGCTTCAAGGAACTCGATCAGATCCGCAAAGACCTGGAAAAACGTTACAAAGATATGCAGGACCTTGAGTTCACCATCGAAAACGGCACTCTTTACATGCTCCAGACCCGTAACGGCAAACGTA
Organism: Victivallaceae bacterium; assembly: GCA_031548025.1. Lineage (GTDB taxonomy): Bacteria > Verrucomicrobiota > Lentisphaeria > Victivallales > Victivallaceae > UBA5239. The sequence continues at coordinate 21,759 of JAVBRM010000013.1, forward strand.
CCGCCGCGGCCGCTGTGAAGATCGCCACCGACATGGTCAAAGAAGGTTTCATCACCAAAGAAGCCGCGGTTATGCGCGTTGAGCCCAGCATGCTCGACCAGCTGCTGCACCCGGTTTTCGACAAGAAGTCCGAAGACAAAGCCGTTAAAATGGCCGTCGGTCTGCCGGCTTCCCCCGGCGCCGCCACCGGACAGGTTGTTTTCTGCGCTGACGAAGCCGAAAAATGGGCTGCCGCCGGCAAAGACGTTATCCTCTGCCGTATCGAAACCAGCCCCGAAGACATCGGCGGCATGAACGTAGCCCGTGGTATCCTGACTGCCCGTGGCGGCATGACCTCCCACGCGGCGGTAGTCGCCCGTGGTATGGGGACCTGCTGCGTTTCCGGTTGCGAAGACGTGATTATCGAATATGCCAAGAAACAGATGACCATCGGCAAGAAAACCATCAAGGAAGGCGAATGGATCTCCCTGAACGGTTCCACCGGCGCAATCTATGACGGCCGTATCGACACGGTTTCTCCGCAGCTCACCGGTCCTTTCGGCGAAATCATGAAACTCTCCGATGAGTACCGCACCCTGGGTATCCGCACCAACGCCGACACTCCGGCCGACGCCGCCCGCGCGGTTGAATTCGGCGCCGAAGGTATCGGCCTCTGCCGTACCGAGCACATGTTCTTCGAAGGCAGCCGGATTATCTCCGTACGCCGCCTGATCCTGACGGCCGAAACCGTCAAGAAGCTCAAAGAACAGTATGGCACTTCCTGCCTGGTCGCTCTGAAGGAAAAAGCCTCGAAGGCCGAACTTCCCGCCATCAAGCAATATGAACAGGCCCTGGCTGAACTGCTGCCGCTCCAGCGCGAAGACTTCATCGGCATTTTCAAGGCCCTGAAGGCTCGTCCGTGCACCGTCCGTCTCCTGGATCCGCCGTTGCATGAATTCCTGCCGCAGGACGAAAAAGGCATCAAGGAAATGGCCAAGCAGATGAAAATCTCTGAAGCCGACATCAAGCACACCATCGATGCGCTTCACGAATTCAACCCGATGCTCGGCCATCGCGGCTGCCGCCTCGGCATCACCTATCCGGAAGTCACCGCCATGCAGGTTCGCGCCATTTGCGAAGCCGCTTGCAAGGTCAAAGGCTCCCAGCCCGAAATCATGGTTCCGCTGATCGGCAATGTCAAAGAACTTGCCATGCAGCGTGAAATCATCGAACGCGTCATTGCCGAAGTCGAAAAAGAAAACAAGTGCAAACTGGGCGTCAAGATCGGTACCATGATCGAAGTTCCGCGCGCCGCGGTAACCGCCGACAAGATCGCGGAGAAGGCTGACTTCTTCTCGTTCGGTACCAACGACCTGACCCAGATGGGCTGCGGATTCTCCCGTGACGACGCCGGTACATTCCTCGGCGACTATGTCAAGCAGGGCATCTACGAATACGATCCCTTCAACGTGCTCGACCAGGAAGGCGTGGGTGAATTGGTCCGCATCGCGGTGGAAAAAGGCCGCAAGACCAACAAGAACATCAAACTCGGTATCTGCGGCGAACACGGCGGCGAACCCAAGACTATTGCATTCTGCAATCAGTTGGGTTTGAACTACGTGTCCTGCAGCCCCTTCCGCGTTCCGATCGCCAGACTGGCCGCCGCTCAGGCCGCCATCAAGTGCAAAGAAAGCAAGAAGAAAAAATAAGCTGAGCTGACTTGGTTCACGACCCGGCGGTATCCCAACCGCCGGGTCTTTTTTTTCTCCCGTTTTTTTAGCTTTCAACTTGCCTTTTGCCTCAAAATCTGCTATAATGAGCAGAATAACAAACTCAAAAGGAGTATATAAAAATGCAATTCGTATCTAGAAAAACCGCGGCGGAAGTATTCGGCACATTCTGGCTGGTCTTCGGCGGCTGCGGCAGCGCGGTGTTGGCCGGTTCCCACATCGGCTTTGCCGGAGTAGCTCTGGCATTCGGTTTAACGGTCCTGACCATGGCTTACGCCATTGGACATATTTCGGGCTGTCACCTGAATCCGGCGGTCAGCGTCGGCTTGTGCGCGGCCGGCAGATTTGACAAGAAAGAACTGGTTCCCTATATCGTAGCTCAAGTTATCGGCGGCATATTGGGCGCGGCCGTGCTCAGCGTCATCGCCGGCGGTATGCCCGGATTCGATCTGGTCAAGAGCGGTTTCGCCGCTAACGGCTACGGAGTACATTCACCTGGACAATACAGCATGCTTGCTTGCGCAGTCGCGGAAATCGTGCTTACATTCTTCTTCCTGATCGTGATCCTGGGTTCGACGGACAAACGTGCCAACTCAAAATTTGCGCCTATCGCCATCGGTTTGGCGTTGACGCTGATTCACCTGATCGGAATCCCGGTAACCAATCTCTCGGTCAACCCTGCCCGTAGCCTCGGCCCGGCGGTGTTTGTCGGCGGTTGGGCTATCAGCCAGGTCTGGTTCTTCTGGGTCATGCCGATCATCGGCGCGGCACTGGCCGGGATCGCCTACAAAACGATCTTCGAAGCTAAGGAATAATCCGAAAGTTTCCCACCCGGAGGGGCACGGAGGAACACTGAGAGTGTTAACCGTGTCCCTCTTTTTTTCTACTCAATAAAGAGGTTTTTGCTGGTAAAGACAGGGTCGCTGGTGAGGTTGATCCCCAGCTTGCGCAACCCGATTTCGTCACCGGCGGTCGGCAGGTGGCTGAAATGCATTTCGCAACCATGGAGCCGGGTAAGCATCTTCATTGCCAGGCTGGCCGCGGGATTGGTGGGAACGCTGACGCTCAACGCGGTGAGAGTCTCAATTAAGGTCAGGCTGATCCGGCGGTTGTGGAGCACATCGCGTTTCAGCTTGCTGACCGAGTCGATAACCTCAGGCGACAGAAGATACATATCGTCCGGCAGTCCGGCCAAATGCTTGATCGCATTCAGCACACAGCTCGACGCCGCATGAAACAGCGGCGAATTCTTGCCGGTGATAATCGTACC
>JAVBRM010000162.1:0-18425 GCA_031548025.1 Victivallaceae bacterium
TAGGTGCCGTCGGGAATTTTCTGGTTGAAGTCGATATTGATATTCGGAGTGTTATTTTCTTCCGTAATTACAGCTTGATTCTGGGCATTGAGGATTTGGAATTTCCAGTTTGCATTACGGGTGACGACTGCTGAGAGCGTAAAGCTGTCTTTGATGGTGTCGCCGTTGGGGGAGATAAGCTTGTCGCCGGTGACGACGTTGAGGATGGCCGGTTGATTAAATACTTTGGTGATCGGGCCGGACACGGCGATGATCGCGGCGATGGTGGTGACCGGGTCCAGGGTGGTGCGTTTGGCGTACCAGCTATTGAGGGCGGTGATGGCCGGGAGGTAGGCGAGCCCGGCATTCGTTGTTGAATCGACGGCAATGTTCAGCCAGTCGGCCAGGGGCTTGGAAACGTTGGCGTAGGCTTCAGCGGAGCCGTCGGTAAGCAGATCGGCGGCTTTGAGGGCGTTATTGAGAGTTTCGCCACCCCGGGAGTCGAGGAAAAATTCTGAGGCGCTGGTATCGATGTCGCGCTTGACATAGGCAAAGTATTCGATGCCGTGGAGCATAACACCGGCTTCGGGAACGGTGACTTCCAGGTTGGCGTTCACGGCGTTACGAATGTCATTGATTACCGTGGCCGGGAGATTCAGGAGTGGAATCAGGGTATTGGCATTGGTTGCGGTAATGGTATAGACTTTCATATTGGAGTTATTCGCCTGCTGGATGACGCGGGCGGCGGAAGCGGCTTCGCCTGCAAAGGGCTGCGCAAGAACGTTATGTTCGAGCGCGGTGCCGGTCAGAGCGCTGGTGAAAGCGAACTGGTTTTCGCCAGCCAGTTTGTCCTGATTGATGGCCACCGGGACGTTGTAATCGCGGATAATATCGAGTCTGATCCGGTTGACGGAGGCGGTGAACGGCAGCCTGAGCTGTTCGGTGATATTGAGGTCCCAGGATACTTTGATCATGCTCGGGACGCGAGTGATGGCTACGCCGAGGTTGCCCGCCGTGACCTGGTTAAATCTATCCAATTGGTGCCAATATGAGAGTCCGATGGCACGGAGCGATTCGCCCAGAACAACGTCACGAGAAGAGGCTAAGTTGGCCGGGAGTGAGACCAACTTAGCGTGTTGGCGGCTGATTTCAGCCGCCGTAACGGTCTGGTAGTCAGGCACGAGGGCGCTGAAGCTGCCGACCGTTACCGGAGTCTGCGAGAGAGAGGGATCAAAGCCGGGTACTGAAAATACTACATCGAGCTGCTGCTTGCCACCCATGCCGATGGCGGAGCCGGAGCCGACGACGGTATCGTTAATTTTGAGCTGCGGGATCAGGTTGACCAGGTAGACCGGGAAGTTATCGGCAGCGGCATAGTTGGTGATAATATTGCGGTCGGAATCGGTGGCCGGGGTATAGCCTAGCGTAATACGCGCATCCGCGATATTAGCCAGAGCGGTGGTGTAGGTGAAGACTTCGGAATTATCGGTATTCCGGAGGGTGAAAGTGACTTTAGCGGAAATGGAATCCGGCAGGGCGTTGAAACTGAGGCCGCGAGCAGCGATTTTGTAATTATCGGTAACGGGGAACAGGCCGTAGCGTTCTTCATTGACCTTGCGCTGGCGGAAGACGTTTTCAGTGGTCAGGCTGTTGGCGGCGAGGTAGGACCGGATCGGTTCCTGGTAGGAGAAGATTTCAGAAAGGATAAAAGACTCGGGGACTTTGGCGGAATAAGAATTTTCGGGGCCCTGTTCGGATTGGGCTTTTACGTTTACCAGCAGAGTATCGGGATTGATACCGATGGTCGTTTGGAGGTCGGTTTTTGTCGTAAAAGTGTTCTGTTTGAACGAGGGATCGATTCCGATCCAAGTGTTAGGCTTTTCGTTACGCCCCCCATGGTAGGGGAAATAATCCACATATGCGTTTATCCATGTGTGATTCAGCTTAATTTTCGCGATTTTGCCGCCAGAGGTGATAGTCTCGAACGGAATGCCATTGGCCTGGAAGGTTTTGGCGATTTGAACGGGATCTTCCACTCCAATCCATTTTCCGGCTTCTTCGATAGTCATTTCAATGGTGCCCATAATGTAGCGACAATGAATGCCGGAGGCCCTCAACAGGGCCATCGTCAGACTGGCGAGGTCAACGTCATTACCCGCCTTCTCCAGCAAGGTTCGCTTTGCACCTTTCTGAGAGCCCCAGTAAGGTTCGTAGGCGAAATCGTTACGAACATATTCAAAAATTTTCAGCGGATGGTTTTCGAGAGAGGCGGCCAAGTCGCGGATTTCGTCGTCTATGATGATTTCGGGAGTAGCTTTCAGGTCATTTTCATTGGCAGGGCCGGAGGTGGCCTGACCGTCGAGGCCGGTCAGCCAGCCGCCGATCACGTCGTTAGCAGCGGCAATACGGATGGGATTATGAATCAAAGAACTGTAGATACTGGCGGTATGTTCGGCCGGGGCGCTGCGGCGTGGCAGGTAGGCTTTTTCCTTGCCACCAGGGGCAGTGGACCTCGGTGGGATGGTCGGCTGATTGGCGTGTTTCTCCAAATAAGCGGCGAGGTTTTGGACGGCGGTTTTGAGCTGTTCTGGCTTGGATTTGTTGTCCGTAACTGCGTTCAGATGGGAAGAAAGCTCAGTAAACCTTTCCCTGATATTTTTCTGGGTGGTGTCGACACGTTCCAAAATTTTCTCTGAAGCTTTTTTCTCGACCATCTGAGCGCGCTGGGCGTCCATCTGCTTGAGGGAGCGTTCTTTGATTTCATCGAAATTTTTCTTGAAAGCTTCGATGTCTTTCATTTCGACATCGATGGATTTCCCCTCGGCCAGATTGCTCTCAATCTGGCGACAGGTCTTGATTAACAACTGAGTGGTCGCTTCGGTCTGCTGGGCAATTTTCAGATGCGGCGAAGCCTTGGTCCGCTGATCGCGGGCATGCTGCTCTACTTGAGCTTTCTGTTGCGCCTGGGCCACCTCATACGCGATGGCGTGCGGCGGAAAGACCCAGGTCGAGATCAGGGCCAGGAAAACGATCGACAAACGTTTTCGGAATTTCTGTGCCGGAATAAACAGACCTATCGATTCTGGTATTGCACGCTTGCTCTTGTTCATACTTCACCTCTCTATGTTAATTTTTATATCAAAACTTTGACGTAAAAAATCCCCTGATTCCGTATAATTTGAAGACAGAAAATCCGCGCGGTCCCCCTGCGAGGACATGGCGGAATCACATATTGAATTGTAAGGAATCAGTCCGAAAGCAAGATCGGTATTTTTCGGTGCTTTCGCTAGCTTCTTGTGCTGAAGTTTTCATTAGAGATACCCCCTTTTCTTTAAAATCTTTCCCAGTTTTCTTAGTCTATTATAACACCAAAAACGTACTTGTCAACAGTGCTTTCCGCGAAAAAGCCTGACTCGCTAATAATAAGAAGCAGATTTAGCGGTATCGATTTTTTGAAATTGTATGAGTTTATTTCTTGCCGCTATCCTTAAAGCCTAGAAATAAGTATAATAATTTGAGAGAAATATATTTTAAAACTGCCGTTGAAAAAAATTTCAAAAAAAACTTACATGCTATACTATATTAGTCATAATGATTTCCTGTGAAAATCAAAAATATTTGATATTTTTTGATTTTTACTCTAAAATGCGAAATATTAAATAATATATTTATTTATTAATCAATATATTATATAGAATTTCAATAAAGTGAGAAGATTATTTTGCTAAAACTTCGTGAAAGGCTCTTGACAAAATGTAGCTAACATATTATAATGTTTATAGGGTTAAGCTTCATGGAGGGTCATATGCAGACTGAGATAATCAGCCTGGATGGGGATGTTCGCGGTAGTATAGTTTTAAAGGGAAAGAACAGCTCCGTTCACACTTCCGAAGTTCAAACAAAACATGAAATGTTTGAATTGGTGATCGTTATTGCTTTTTTATCGGATTGCATTGTTCGCGATATTATTCTTCCCGGCGATTTGAAAACGAAAGATATCGCCAATGCTGTCCAGTTCAAATTTGTTAATAGTCTGCCGGTGGATTCTCCCGGAATCGTATGGCAATACCGCTTGATCCAAAAAGATGAAAAGGGCTACCATATCCGTGCCGCCGCCATCGAACAGGATATCCATACAAAATTGTTGGAGCAGATTAAAGAAAATCACATCCTGGCTGATGAAATAATCCTGGCTCCGTTGCTTTTGACGGAAGATATTTTCCCTGGTATAACCGAGTATGGACCTCCACGATTGGCAAATTTCAAAGATTATTTAGATCACGAGGAAAACGAGGCATACCGGCGTTTTGCCGAGCAGGCGAAATTGAGTATGGAAAATTTGAATTCCTGTTCATTATTCGCGATGTATAAATATTGTGAAAAAGAGAAGAATATCGGAAAAATAAAAAACCTTGATGAAATGGTGCCGGTGAAGCTCAGGCCGGTTCGTTATAAAATGCTGCGGCGGCTTAATGTGTTTATTCTTCTGATCGCGCTGGCGTTGTGCTGTGTGATTGTCTATAATCAGTGGGACCGTTCTTATAAGAAATTCAAGTATCTTGAGCAGGAAAATCGGATTTTAACGGAGCAATTGAAAGTTTTGCACAAGCAAAGTTTGAAGATGGCTGAAAATGAAAAATCATTGAAGGCCTATGAGGATTTGCAGAGCGGTTATCCCGGTTTGGAGAATGTCCTGCTCGAAATAACTTCAAAAATTCCTTCTCATATGTGGGTGAAAACATTCCGGTATTCCAACGGTTTGCTGGATATCGCGGTGGAATCGAAAAAAGATGACGTTCAGTTTTATAATATCATGAAAGAAGGCAAGCTGTATGAGTTGACCAATTTGCGGAAAAATAAAGGGCGTGATGAACAGGTTGAATTCACGATAACCATGAAACTCGCGAGGCGGTTATGAGTGAAAATATCCGGAAAATCATGATGATGGGCGGAGCGGTACTGCTGGCGGTAACCGCGGTAATGAGTATTGTTTACCGTGACCGGGATTTTCCGGTGGTTTCGGGGTGGATATGGAAAGCCGAGCGGCAGCGGAAGGATATCAATAAAAAGATTGACGTTCAGGAAAAAATCATTGAAGGGCATATGACCGCGGACCAGGAGTTGAGGCAACTCAAGGCGGTTTCGTTCAAAAAAAATGATGCGGTTACGGAAATCATGCGGAGCAGGATTGAGCAGGTTTTCAATGTTTCCGGCGCGAAAATCATGACGATCGGTAGTCCGCGAAAACTGAAAGGCGTCGATGGGATTGATCTTTACGAGATTAATCTGACCGCTCAGATAAAAACCAATGAACTTGAACTGATTGCGGCAGAATTCAGCAAACCGCCCAGGCTGTTGTGGCGGGCAGTGAATTTCCGGCCGAACAATATGCTGAAACCTGAATATCTGAATGCGAATTTGACCATCAGCGCAATATGTTTCCACGCTGAAGAACCGGAGGAAACAACGCCATGATCAGAAACTGGAATATTGCGGTTTTACTTCTCAGCGTCTTTACGCTGGTCGTTTTTTCATATGCGGTCCTGAACCGAGCTGAGCTCAAGGAAACGCAGACAATTACCACAAAATCTTCTGATTCGACTCCCACTCCCATTTCTAAACCCTCTCTAAAGAAGCAGGAAGAGCCCGGTAATTTGTCTGGAAGTAAAACCGACTTAACTGTATTATCGAAAAATGATATATTCCATCCCCTGCGCGGCAAAGATGATGCAGAAACAGAACCAGTAAAGGCTCCACCTAAAAAGACTCCGTCAAGAGTGAAATTCGATCTGCGGGGTGTGTTTCGTTCCGGCGATAAATACGGCGCTCTTTTGTCGGTAAACGGAGGCGGTCCGCAGAATAAGAATGAGCTGAAAAAAGCAGATGCCGAGGTCTTTTTCTCCGGTTCTCAGGTGGCGGAGGGATATACGCTGAAAACTGTGGAGAGCCAAAGCGTCACCATCGTAGGTAATGGCGAAGAAATTATCGTCGAACTCGAAAAATTGAAACCGCCGGCGCCGCCGGACGAGGATAAAGAAAAGCCGAAACCGGACAAAGCTCCGGCCCAGAAACCTGTGGCCATGAGCAAAAAATAAAATGAAAGGATGGTGACGAATATGAAAAAACATTTCCTGGGGATTCGGGCTTACCCGATTATATTTATAATATTTCTCTTTGCCGGTTGTTCCGAATTTGGCACCACCAAAAAAGATTTATTAAAAGAGAAAGAGGACACCGGATCGTTTTTTGACTTGACGGGCGGCAAAGGAAATGACCCGAATTACCGGCATATTGAGCTGATCAAGCCGGATGATTCCGGTGATTATATGCAGGTTAAAAGCATTTCTCCGTTCCATAAATACCAGGATAATTCCAGTGATCCCAGCGCAAAAGAATCGAAACCGCCGATTGAACTGGATGAAAAGCAAAAGAAAAGCCGGATGTTTAATTTTTCGGATGCGCCGTTTCATCAGGTGGTATCGCTTTTTGCCAAGGAAATCGGCTTCAAATATCTCTTGACCGATGATATAAAGGATAAAACGACTCTGTTTTGCGAGATGGAATTGACCGATAAAGAGGTATGGGATATTTTCCGGCAGGTGATGAATAATTGCAAAGTTTATTATACGCTGGACAGCGGGTTATTGGTCATCAGGCCGATGTCCGATGCCGGGCAAACAACTACGCTTCAAGATGACCGGACTAACCTCGGAGTGGAAGTCTTCAGGCTTCAGTATCTTGAGGTGAAGCATGTAGCCGCCCAGCTCGCACCCTTCATCACCAAAGGGGTGAAAATAATTGAGCTGCCGTCGCAAAATTCCATCATGGTGATGGATTCGAAAGAAGTGCTGGAAAAGGTTCGCCAGATTGTTTCCTTCCTGGACCAGCCGGCCCGGCATAACTGGTTTAAGGCGATATTTCCGGTTCACAATGTTCCGTCGCTCAGAATTGCCGAGGAACTTGGCCAGTTGTTGCCGGTTTTAGGCATTCCGGTGGTGGTGAATTCCAGCAAGGAAAGCAGCGAGGCGATGCAGATTGCCAGTGTCGACCGACTGCAGATATTGATTGTTTCAGCGCCCACCAAATCAGCACTAAATGAAGCTAAAAACTGGATTGAACGCCTGGATAATAATGAAACAGGCGACCAGGAACATGTGTATATATACAAGGTACGAAATTCGAAAGCGGAATCTCTCACCGAGATATTGGCGACTATTTTCAATTTGGAAGGAACAGCATTGGTTGCGGAAAGCAAAACTTCAGAGAGTACCGGATTGACCACGACTTCAAAAGAAATTGCTTATAAAGGCAAGGTTTCAAACGTTGCGGCCGCCTCAAAAGGCGGTGCGGCCAATCCCAGTTCGGACAGCGGCGCTATATTTGACACCAGTGTACGAGTCTATGCCGATGGCGTACAGAACCGGCTGATTATCCGCACGAAGCCGCGCGTATTCACTATGATTAAGGCGATTCTCGATAGTTTGGATACCATCCCAAAGCAGGTATTAATTCAGGTTTTGGTGGTTGAAGTCGGATTGAACGATACGACGAAATTCGGGGTTGAGTTTTCCATGACTGACAGTAAAAATAATGTCGGCTATTTGGGAGGGACCAATTACAAAAACCTCAATCCGGGCTCGGATAAGGAGTATGGCGGACAGTTTTGGTTGTTTAATCCCAAAGATCCGTCCCAAAAATACGGATATATTCAGGCGTTATCCGGAATGACGAATGTAAAAGTGCTTTCCAGCCCTCAAATTCTGGTGCTCAGTCATAATCAGGCAAAGTTTGCGGTAGGCAATAAAGTACCGCTGGTCAATTCAGAAATCACCAACAGCCAGAGCGTGGTAACCGATCTCAAGGATGTGTCTACAAATCTGGTACGCAATATTCAGTATCAGGATACAGGAATCATCTTAAAAATCATCCCGCAGGTAACGGACTCCGGGCAAATTACATTCATCATGGATTTTGAGGTCTCAGAGGCGGTACGGAATACGACTTCGACCATCGACTCCCCGGAAATTCAGAATCGGACTCTGAATACGACTATGATGATCAGTGACAGCCAAACCATCATGTGCGGTGGCATGATCAAAGAAAAAATAACTGACAATCTGGATTCCATACCGGTCCTCGACAAAATACCGTTTTTGCGTCGTTTGGTCGGTGATACGGACTATCAGAAGCAGCGCACAGAAATGTTGATACTCATTACCGGGACTGTCATTGCCCAGAATACACAACTTGAAACATTGATCACGCATTACAAACGTTCGGTAGGCCTGTTGCAGGAATATCATAATAAGAAATCCATTTTAGATCTTGATCCCGAGCGAGAAAATGTGCAAAATGTGGAATCGGCGGTAATGAAATGAAACCATCCGAATGGAAAAACTGCATAAACTCCATCACGCAGGAATTGACCGGGCGTTTCGCTGACTATACCCTGATTTTGGAAGCCGCCGGAAGTCCGGCCGAGGCGGATTTGACGCTGGCTAATCAAGGCATTATTACAGAGCCGGAACTGCTGGAGATTTATTATAAGTATATTCCATATGAGATTGTAGAGGAAGACGAACTGGTCTGCCCTGAACCGTTTCCGGGAATCGCGCTGAATTTCCTGAATATAAATTGCTGTTTGCCTTATCAGTGGGACGATGAAAAAGCGGTATTTCTGTTTGCCGTACCTTATGAAATTCCTCAGCTTGTTTATGAACTGGAACAAGTTTTCAAGCGTAAAATTGAGGTAAAATTAACCCGGCGAAGCATCGTCGAACGTTACATCACCCAGGTTTACACCCGGGAGGAATCGGACGCGGAATCTTTTAACACGGATGACGAACAGAAGTTGCGCTCGCTGGCCGGCGAGGCCCGGATTATCAAATTAGTCAATGAGATGATTTCCAGTGCCATTGAGCAGGACGCCAGCGATATTCATATCGAACCCGGCGAGCTGCAACTGGTCATACGATTCCGTATCGATGGCAATCTTCGGGAATATATGCAACTGCCGTTAAACGATTTTCCGGCAATTGCTTCGCGGGTCAAGTTGATCGCCAAATTGAATATTGCCGAAAGCCGCCGCCCGCAGGACGGACGCATTAATTTCCGCTCAGGCTCCCACGACCTGGACTTGCGTTTTTCCACCCTGCCGACGCTGAAGGGCGAAAGCCTGGTCATGCGGCTGTTGCGCAAGGATGCCATGAGCCACGACCTCGGCAAGTTGGGGATTCCCGCTCAAATTCTCAGCTTATTTGAAAAATTGCTGAACCTGCCGCATGGCATGATTCTGGTGGTCGGCCCGACCGGATCCGGTAAAACCACGACTTTGTACAGTTCGCTGATGCGGATCAACGATCCTTCCCGAAAAATTATCACGGTCGAGGACCCGGTGGAATATCAGCTCCCCGGCCTCAATCAGATGCAGATGAATGCGAATATCGGCCTGACGTTCGCCGATGGCCTGCGGCATATCTTGCGCCAAGACCCGGACGTAATTTTAGTGGGCGAAATCCGCGACCGGGAAACCGCTGAAATCGCGATTCAGGCATCGCAGACCGGGCATCTGGTATTCAGCACCCTGCATACCAACGACGCCGCCGGAGCCATCACACGACTGATAGATATGGGAATTCCGGGTTTCCTGATCAATTCGGCGGTGGTTGGAGTGCTGTCGCAACGGCTGGTACGGCGTCTTTGTACGGAATGCAAGGGCCACTCCCGACTAGAGGGTAAGCGCTGCCGGAACTGCGGTTCGACGGGTTACAAAGGCCGAATCGGTATTTATGAGTTGCTGATGTTTAACGACGATATTCGAAATGCCATTCAAAGAAATTGTTCAAGTACGGAAATCGATGCCATAGCCATTAAAAACGGCATGATTCCGCTGATCGAATGCGGCCGCGACCTGGCGAGAAAGGGAATTACGACTGAAGAAGAATTGATGCAGGCGGTAGCCGTGCTGGAGGGATAATATGCCTTATTATAATTACAAAGTCCTGAAAGATGGTAAATACGCCGAAAAGCTGATTGAGGCGAAATCCGAGCGCGAAGCGGCCCGTGAAATCGCCCGGAGCGGTTTGACCGTGATCAAATGTTATGGCGAAAGCGCTTCGCCGGACCTGGCGAAAACCGAGGTATTTGCATTCCGGCGCAAGGAAAAATTCAATGTTTACGAATTTACCGAACGTCTCGCTCCGCTGCTGGAAGCCGGAATTCCGTTGGAACAATCCCTGAACATCATCGAGGAAGGAATGAAGGACAAGCCCGGCGTGTCCATCATTCGGGAACTCCGGTTCGGCCTGCATAAAGGGGATCGTTTTTCCAGCTTGTTGTGGGCTCGTAAAACCTATTTCCCCCCACTGTTTTCCAGCTTGATCGAAACCGGCGAAGAAACCGGCTATCTGGCGGAGGTGGCCCAGGAGCTCCAGCGGTTCATGAAGGAGTCCAAAGAATTCAAAGATTTTGTCATTTCCAGCTCGATTTATCCGGCAATTATCCTGCTGGTTACGATGGTGATGATTATTCTGCTGTTCACATTCTTCATCCCGCGCTTTGCCAGACTCTTCAAAGACGCCGGCAAGGATTTGCCTTTTCTCACGCAAATCATGCTCGATACCGGTAGCCTGATGCAGAAAATATGGTGGCTATGGCCGCTGCTGATTATTGCAATTCTCTATTTCTGGAAACGCTCCCGGAAAAGTGGCTCTCTGAAGCGTTGGATAGATAAAACAATCTTAAAAATTCCGCTGATTGGCAAGATCGCTGAAGGCGTCCAGGTCAGCCGTTTTATCCGAACCCTCGCCATCATGGTCCAGAATGATGTTCCAATCCTGAAAGCGGTGAATATCTCCATCCGGGTCATTCAAAATCAGGTCATTGCGGAGAGTTTTTCCTCGGTCAGCGACGAACTCCGGGCGGGACGCAAACTTTCGCTGGCGCTGGATAAAAGCCCATACATGATTGACGGAGCCTCGGCCATGCTGCGCATCGCCGAAGAATCCGGCGACGTCGCCAAAATGCTCACCCGGATCGCCGAAAACAGCGAAAACCGGGTCCGAACCCAACTGAAACGCCTACTGACAGCAATGGAACCGGCAATCATCATTGTACTGGCAGGGTTTATCGCCCTGATCGTAATAGGAGTTTTCCAAGCCATTATGAAAATGAATTCAATATAAAACGGAGAATTGAGTATGAAAAAAAGGAAGCATTTCACTCTTGTTGAAATCTTGGTGGTGATTGGGATCATCGGCCTGCTGACGACGGTCGGCGTCACCTATATGGTCCAGCACATGAAAGAAGCTCGGGTGAAGACCGCTCAAGCACAGATTGCGCAGTTTGCGACCGCCCTTGTGTCTTTCGAATTGGCCATGAAGCGGCTACCGGACCCGAATATCGGTCTAAACGAACTGTTGGAAAACTCTTCCGGCAGCGACAAATGGAAAGGCCCGTATTTGGAAGTCGAAGAAATCCCCAAAGACCCCTGGGACAATGATTATATATACAAGGTGGAAAACGGACGTTTTGAAATCATTTCCTACGGCTCAGACGGTCAGCCGGGAGGCGAAGGCGACGCCGCCGATATCAGCAATCGCGGAATCAAAAAGAAATGAAGTTAACCTGCCGGAAAAATTTTACCTTATTTGAGATCATCATCGTGATGATGCTGTTTACCCTGGCCGTGGGGCTGACGGTGAGTTCGATTAACAAGGTTCCGGCGTTGGTTTCGATGCGGCAGGTGGTCAATGAGCTCAAACAGCAATGCGCCGAGGCCCGGCGAACCGCCTCGTGTCAACAGCGTAATGTATCGATTGGGTACGATCCGGAATCGGGTAAAATTTACTCGGAGGAAACGGAAATACTGCTGCCGGATGATCTGAAACTGGTTATTGCCGGTGAGGATATCCGGCAGGTATCCGGAGAGAAGCGGGAGCTTTTTATTTTCTTACCGGACGGTTCCGGTTCGGAGCAAAAACTGATTCTTGAGCTTGACAATGAAAAAATGTCGCTGGTGTTGTCGCCGTTGACCGGGAGGATTGTTTCCAGAGATGAAAAATAGACCTACATATTTCACTCTAATGGAGGTGGTGGTAGCGCTGTTTATCCTGGCGGGAGCGGTAACGGCGACGATGTACCTGCTGTCCGGTTCCGCCCGGAGAACGCGGCAGGCGGAAAGTTTCCGAAATGAAGCTCAAATGTTGGCCAATGCGATAGAGTTTTTCATGCTGTATCCGCCGAATGCAAGTATCGATCAGAAGTTTTTCCCTTACGAGGGAATGAATGTCAAATGCAGTTACGACGTGCCGGAACTGCCGGAAGAATTCGAGGCGGAAATCGACAACCGAAAGCTGGTACGAATGACCGTGGAGATTACCGATGACCACGGCAAGTTCATCGAAAAGATCGCCATCGACCGGATCGTGGAGGCCGAAAAATTATGAAATTCAGGCATTTTACACTGGTTGAGGTGGTACTGGCACTGAGTCTGCTGTCTTTGGTGGCGGTCATGGCGGCTGGCATCCTGCAATCCGTGCAAAAGCTTTGGGAAGGTATCCACGAGGCGGCCGGAGGGCTTGAGGCAATACAGAATATCGACCGGATCGCCGATACCGCATTCAAAAATATGATACCGTTTCACTGGCCGGATGAAGACAAAAAAGACCGCCAGATTTTCCGGGGAGAATCGAACAGGATTTTATTTGCATATCTACACCGGAGCGTGGGGCAGGATTCCGGTGGAATTCGTTTTGTAGAACTGAAGCTGGAAAATAACCAGCTTACCGCCCGCTACCGGAAGACGCCAATTCTGTATTGGCAAGGGGAACCCATTGACAGCAGCGTCGAAAAAGAAATAATCGCGGAAAATATCTCTTCTCTGGAGTTTCAATATGCCGACCGTGACGGCGAGGAAATCATCTGGTACACGGATTGGAATATCGAGGAAACAAATCAGATTCCGCTGGCGGTTTTCATGAAGATCAAATTTCAAGACGGTACGGAAGACATCTGGCTGCGGCGGGCCGCCGGGAGCTCCTGGGATACTTCACTCGGCAGGAGGCAAAAAATTGAGAAAAAATAACGAAAGCGGAATTGCCCTGATTACGGTTTTGTGCCTGCTGATGGTAGTCATGCTGCTGGCGGCATCGGCGGTAGCCCTGTCGCAATACGCCGAGATGGATTCCAACACTTATTCCAGTTTCACCCGTTCAACCTATGTGGCCGAAGGCGCCGCCAACCGGGTTTACTGGCTGATCCTGAACGACCGCAAGAAATATCCCCAACGCAATATTTCTCCCGATGAAAACACCATCAATACCGAGGGCGAACGCTTTATCGCCGACGGAACGCCCCGTGTCCTGAAAGACTACAACGGCCAAGATATCACCTATGAAATCCGTGACGCTGTTTCCGGCATGGATATGTCCGGCTCCATGCCGCAACGCGACCTGATCTCCATCATGAGCGGTATGCAACGCGGCTCAGCCGAATGGCAGAAAGTGGAAACCATTTCCAACAAACTTCAAGACTATGTGGACACCGATGATATTGCCCGCAATAACAGCCTGGAATTCAAAGAATACCAGTCTCTCGAACTCTACAACCTGCCGCGCAACCGCCCATTTCAGTACCGCGAAGAAATTCTCCTGATCCCCGGCATTCGCGAACTCTGCCAGCCCGACGAACACGGCCGCATGACCACCATCCGCCTGATCGCCCCCCAAGGCCTGTCACCGGTATCCGGACGCCCCAGCCTGTACTCGACCCCCGTGGACCAAATCGCCGAACGCTGCCGCCTCTCCGCCATCGAAACCGAACAACTCAAAGAAGCCTTCAAACTCTGGACCTCCGACAAAAAGCCCCTGAAAGATTCCCTTCCAGCAGGCTTCCTGAAACGCCTCGAAATCTACTACGCCAACAGCGAATCCGGCTATTACACCCTGATCATCAACACCTCCACCGAAAAAAGCCCCGGCCTCCGCCTGGGCATAACCTTCAAATCCGAATTCACAACCAAATCCAACCGGGAGTTCTATGAATACATGATTTATTGAATTTGGGAAACTTGCCCTGTCGCTCCCGCGGTAAACCTTAATCCTGCAGACCCACTGAAGCATACCGCAAGCACAGGCAAGTTTCCCGTTTTGTTCATAGCATGCTTTTTTCTTGATTTAATTTGACTTTTGCACTGGTATCATTTATATTTTACCGTTGCAAAAATAAAGATATTGGAGCACTCGGCATAATGGAAAAGTTGAAAACCTACATTTCCCGCCTCTTCGGAGCGGAGTTGGCTCTTGCGCCGTTTAAAGGTGTTGACGGCTTGCCGTATTTATTACGGGGTAATTACGATTTTCAACTGGCCGTGCTGAATGGTCAGCAATTTATTCTGATGTCCGACCGTGGTAAAACCATGCTGACGCCGGGGGCTATCGCCAAACATATTGAACTTGTTTCCGAGTATGCGAAACTTCCGGCCGTTTATACGGCGGTAAGCATGGCTGCTTATAATCGAGATCGGTTGTTGAAGCGGCATATACCTTTCATCATCCCTGGTCGACAGTTGTATTTGCCGTTTCTCCATGCGGCATTCACAGAATCGGCTTCTGGCGCTCCCAAAGAGTTTTCCGGGCTTGGAACAGCGGCACAACTTTTCATCCTCGGATGGTTGAATCGAAAATTCCAAGAACCGCTGTCCATCACAATGGCGCGGGAGTTTTCCGGTTACTCCAAAATCAGCGTAATCCGGGCATTTGACGAACTTGAATATTTTCAGCTTGCAGAACGGCAGGGAGCTTCCCGTTATTTGGTGTTTCCTCCATCCGGCAGGGAATTGTGGGAGAAGGCGATGCCTCTTTTGAAAAATCCTTGCCGCCGCATTGTCGGTCTGGATAGCTTGCCGGATGCGTTGTCGCCTCGCGTTGCCGGAGTTAATGCGTTGGCCAGGCGGACCATGCTTGCGGAGTCGGAACCACGCGAATATGCCGTAGCGGTGGGAGAATTCAATGCTCTCAGCCATATCCAAACCGTTCCCAAGGCATCCGCTCCGGTTCTGTTGCAATTATGGACTTATTCTCCTGCCGCCCTGACGACGGATGAGGTGGACCCGTTTTCTCTTTATTTAACATTGAAAAACGAGCCGGACGAGCGGATTCAAATTGCGCTCGACGAGCTGATGAACGAGGTTTTATGGTAAAAGGACTTGAACTTTTTCGCGTGCGCTTTGCCGATCATCTCGACAGTTATGTCCTGATCGGCGGAGCCGCCTGTGATGTATTGCTCGAACATGCCGCGTTGCCGTTTCGCGCCACCCGCGACCTGGACATCGTACTTTGTGTTGAGGCGCTGACTCCGGAATTTGGTCGCGCTTTTTGGCGTTTCGTCAAAGACGGAGCATACGAAATCCAGGAGAAATCAAGCGGCGAACGAAAACTCTATCGCTTTCGCAAACCGGCAAATCCGGAATTTCCGGAAATGCTCGAACTCTTCTCCCGACGGCCGGATGTTTTCGAGTCCAGTGCCGAAGGAAATCTGACTCCGATTCCGCTGGAGGATGAGGTATCAAGTCTGTCGGCGATTCTGCTTGACGATGAATATTATAATCTTATCCAAGCACATAAACACGCGGTTGACGGCCTGTCACTTCTGTCTGCGGAATCGCTGATTGCTCTGAAAGCCAAGGCGTGGCTCGACCTTTCGGCGCGTAAAGCCAATGGCGAAGCAGTGGATACGAAAAACATTCGCAAGCACAAAAACGATGTTTGCCGTCTCTTCGCCGCCCTGACTCCGCGAAGCCGGATCACATTGCCTCCCGGTATCCGAACCGAAGTCGAGGAATTCATTGAAAAACTGTCGGATGAACCGGTTGATTTACGCGCGCTCGGGCTGCCATTTTCCATGTCGGAAGTAATCACCGGATTGCGGCAAGCCCTTTTATCTTGATTTCGCCTGAGAAACAGCTTTCTTTTTCGGTGAAGCGGATACTTCTTGCAACGGAGAATTTCTATGCGCCCGGTCGAATTCCTTCTGAACATCCAGGGGATCTTTTTCGGCGAACTGGCGCAATCTTTCTTTGATGGCCGGATCGATTTTTTTCGGAGCTGTTTTTTTCACTGGAGCGGCTGATGGGACTGTCGGGGATGAATGCGGATCGGGGCGGTTGCGGCGACGCTTGATAAAGGCTCCCAGGGTTGATAGCGGAACTGTTATATCGTATTTACTTTCCAGGGACTGGCTGATCTCTTTCAAGGTTTTGCGTTGAAACCAAGCGTGCATGATCTCTTTTTCGTATGGGATCAGACGGCTTTGAAATGGCGGTGTTCTGACTGCTTTTTTATCTGGCATTTTTCTTCTCCTGTTTCGCTCTGCGAGCGACCAGCGTTTCCGGCGCTGGACCCCGTCCGGCCAGCGGCCGGTGGCATTGTTTTATTATAATCGTTGGATATGGTAATATCAAGCATAATTATGTGATCTTTCCTTTCTTTTCTTCTCAATTCTCTTCTTCGATATAGCTGACAATCATGTCATTTGTTTAAAGAAGGGAAAAGAAGGGAAAAATTCCGAGCTTTTCCTGCTTGAATCATAAGCCCGGGAGGGCTTAGGGGTCTTGCGTTTTTATTAAACTTATTAGACACGAAGTGTAAGGCATCGATAATTTACACTTTTTCGTTTTCTGATTCTGTTGCTATTGCAATTTTTGCGGGTAGAATTTCTATGGCTTAATAGATTTTTCAGTAATTTAAGGAGCGAAAAGCAGATGTTTAATATGACGAAAATAAGAGCGACAAGCGGAGCCGGAAAGGCTTTTTATATGAATCATCTTTCGGCGAATGATTATTATTCGGAGGGCGAACAGGTGGTTGGAAAATGGCGGGGGAGTCTGGCGTCGGATTTCGGTTTGCTGATGAAAGAGGTGAATGCTGAAACGTTCAGTTTGTTTCAGCAGAATATCAATCCGGTAACGATGGGGAAATTGACTCAGCGGAATGTGTTGAGCGGGGTGCGATTTTTTGATTTTCAGTGTGCGGCGCCGAAGTCGGTATCGGTACTGTCATTATTTGATGATCGGTTGATTCTGGCGCATCGAGATGCGATGGCTTTGGCGATGGGAGAGCTGGAGAAATTGGCGGCGGTGAGGGTTCGCAACGGTGATAATGTACGGACGAATAATTATGAGATTACGGGAAATATTCTGTATGCGAGTTTTTTGCATGACGCGAGTCGGGCGCTTGATCCTCAGTTGCATACTCATAATGTAGTGGCGAATGTGACTCGGGTTGGCAAGGGTGAATATAAGGCTTTGGAAAGTTTGGAGATGTATCGGGCATTGCGTTACGCGGGTAAGGTTTATCACAATGAGCTGGCGAAGAAATGTCACGAAATGGGATATCGGACCGAGAATCAATTGGATGAAAAGGGCAATATCGTCTGGTTCAATATCGCGGGGGTGTCGGAAGACATTATGGAGATTTTTTCGAAGCGACGTGCTCAGATCGAGGCTATGGAAGAAAAATTTATTGAGGAGCATGGACGTAAGCCGACGTTGACGGAAAATAATTTTATTTCGATGACGACTCGGGATCTGAAACTGAAGGAAATTACAAAAAAGGAAGTGAAGGCATATCAGCTCGGTCAATTAAGTTTCGGGCAACGGAGCGGGCTGGATCGGGTAATCAGTGATGCCAGGAGAAATTATCAGAAGGAAAAAACGGCTGGTCCGGAAGTGACTGTAGAGATGATACAGGCGGTGTTACCCATTATTTATGAGCGGGATAGCGTTTTAAAGCTCGATAAGGTGCTGGCTGAAGTCTTGAATCAGAATCTGGGCAAAATCGATTTTAAAGTGCTTAAAACGGCGATAAAGGCCGTGCCGGAGTTGAAGAATCTTGGCGGCTTGGAAGTAAATCCGTATTTTTCGACAGAAAAAATTATAGAACAGGAACTGTATGCGATTGAAGCTGTTGAAACTCAGATGAATCTGCTGGAGGAGATAGCGCCGGATTTCAGAGCGTTTCCGGGGCAGGAAACGCGGCAGACGCAAGCAGAGTTGATTCATGGGATGTTGAGCTCGAAGGATCGGTTCAATCTGTTTCGAGGGGTGGCGGGAGCTGGTAAGACTTCGACTTTGCAAGAACTTTGCAATGGGCTGCGAGCTGGCGGGATTGAGAATATTCATCTGATTGCGCCTACAAATAGTGCGGTGGATGTGCTGCGTCAGGAAGGTTTTGAACAGAGTCAGACGGTGGCAAGTTTCCTGCTGTCGCCGAAAAAACCTCCGGCTGGAAGCTATGTGATTATCGACGAATCCGGGCTGAATTCTCTGCGCGAGGGTGTGGAGATTGTCAAAACGGCGCGGTTGAATAACTATCGGGTGTTGTTCGTTGGGGATGCAAGGCAACATAATGCGGTGGAAAGTGGGGATTTTTTCCGTTTGCTGGAGGAAC
>JAVBRM010000011.1:0-175020 GCA_031548025.1 Victivallaceae bacterium
ATCGAAATATTGAAACAATCCAATCAAGACGGTTATAAAAATTATTTATATTTTATTGCAACTGACAATCCGGAACTGAACAAAAAGCGAGTGGCTGTACGAGTTTTGCAAGGAGGTCATGACGTTCCTCCTGAGCGAATTGTTTCCAGATATTATCGCTGTCTTGAAAATGTGCGATTAACTCTACCCTATTTATACCGGGGATATTTTTTCGATTCATCTACGGAAACAAAATATCTTGCGGAGTATGATTCAACCAAACATAAATTAATTTTACATGTCCACGAGCATGAGTTACCCAATTGGTTTAAGAAATATATCTTGTCGTAGTATAAATCCCTGATCCAACCAAAGACACAACTTGATTACCACAGGATAATTCTTCGATTTGCTTTTTTCCGTTTTTGTATTATTTTAATAGGACATCAATATAATGCACGGAGACGACTCCGCCGCATTCATTTCCAACGGGGACGGCCCCAATATTTGAGGGATTGCCCGTTATGCATTGGGTTTATCTGCTACTCGCCGCGGTGTGTGAAATTGCTTTTGTCTTTGGAATGAAACTCTCGGACGGCTTCACCAAACTTTATATTTCCATCGCCACTTTAGTAATCATGGGAGTCGGAGTTTTTCTGCTTTCACTTGCCGTGAAAAATATTCAGCTCGGGACCGCGTATGCGATCTGGACCGGGCTGGGAGTCGCCGGAACCGTTCTCATCGGAATATTCTGTTTCGGTGAAAGTTTTTCATTTTTACGGCTTGTCTGCATCGGAATGATCCTGACGGGCGTGGTCGGCCTGAAGTTGATTTAGAGCTCCGCAAAATTTTGCGGAAATGTTTTAAGTTCGGTATTGACTTTGTCCCTTTTGGTTATATAATTTAGTAAATGCAACCAATCGGAATCGTATTATGGCAATTACTTTGAAGGATATCGCAAAGCGCGCCAACGTCAGTCAGGCCACGGTGTCGCGGATCATCAACAACAAAGCGGACGGGCAGGTTTCCGCGGAAGTGGCCGAACGGGTCAAGGCCGCGGCCAGCGCCCTGAAATACCGTTCGAACCAGATCGTTCACAAGCTGGACAATATCCTGCCGGACAATTCGCCCGCCCGGGCGAGCCGGAAAATCGTCATGCTGATACCGACGGATAATTCGCACGGCGAAGGAAATTCGTTCTTTGAGGATGCTTTCGCCGGAGCGCTGAATGCCGCCGGAGCCAATGGCTGGAGGCTGGAGTTCTGCCCGGTAACTTTGAACAACAATCCGTTGAACGTCGATTGGGAGCACTTGAACAATCTGGAACCGGATTGCCGGATCCTGGCGGTTTCGCCATGGTATATGGTGATATTGTCCGAACTGTCGCGCCGCGGATTCCGGATCGCGATGATTCAGGGCGAGGAATTCTGGCGCAATATGTACGCGCCGCTGACCCGTAACTGGATGGTGTTTACTTACTGCAATCGCCGGGCGGCGGCTGTCGCCACCGATTATCTGTTGAAGCAAGGCTGCCGGAAAATTGCGGTGGCCGCAATCAGCCAGTATATGAACGAGCCGGAGTACCCCCGCGTCAACGGTTATCTGGATGCGTTGAGAGAGCATGGCAATACCAATGTCCGGATTATTCCGGTTGCGCTGAGAGCCGATAACCGGGCTGTTATTCTCGAAGCCTATCGCCAGGAATCTTTCGACGGATTGATTATGTCCGGCGGCGACTTTCTGCCGGAGCTGCCGGAGTCGGTCAAAATTGTGATCGACCGCCAGGCGCGTCCGCAGTACGCCGCCGGAGTGGAGGCGTTTCTCTACTATCCGATGCGGCAGATAGGATTCGACGCGACCGCCGCCCTGATGAGTGATGATTATAAGCCGGAAGAAATTTTATTCGAGTGTCCATTAAAAACTTTCAATTGAAACTGGAGTTGCCGATGATTATGCGAAGAAACAATTTTACACTTATTGAATTGTTGGTTGTTATTGCGATAATCGCGATTCTTGCGGCATTATTATTGCCGGCATTGTCCAAAGCGCGCCAGATGGCCAAACGGGCAGGCTGTCTGAATAACCTGAAACAAATCGGCATGGGAGTGATTGGTTATGGACTTGATCACGATGATGTGATCGTACCGGCTCAAATCTGGGCGGCTGGCGCCAACTATACCAACCGCGGGTTGAGCGGAGTGGAAGGAACCGCGTGGTCATATATTACGGCCTCCTATCTGGGCTTGGAGGGGCCATTCAATACCAGCAATGCCAACACCAATTACTGGTATTTTCCGGAAAAATTCCGTAACGGTATTTTGAAGTGTCCGGCCACAACCCGCGGCGAGACGAATTTCGGAATGATTCAGTACGGAATGCCTACCTACAATGTGGGAGGGCACTATTATTCGGGAACCGGGGCGACTTACCAGGCGCGAATGGTAATGAAGTTCGGCCGGGTCCCGAATCCGAGCGCCAAAGGAATGATCTGCGATTCGGCTTTCAGCGCACCGGACTTCAGCGGCGGTGACGAAAGCGGAACCGGAACAAGCGGTTTTTTCAAAGTTTCTCCCGGGGGGAAATATATATCACGTGTACGGCACGGCGGGAATACCAATTTTGTCTATCTGGATGGGCATACCGCAACGCATACGCGAGCTGATTTGGTGGCTCGCCAGAACAAATATACGACCGACCCGCTGCTGTGGTTCGGATTATGATTTCAATTGAAAATATAACGAAAGAGGTTAAAATGAAAACAATTACCCGTCAACTGGCCCTGATGCTGGGATTGGCGATAAGCTGTGGAGCCGCCGAACCGTATGTCAACCGGGCCTTGAACCCGGTCAAATTCGAGGAAACGCCGAAACACGCGGAGATTCCGCTGGTGAAAGACGGCAAACTGAATTTTGTCATTGTCCGCGACGCCGCGGCGGAACAGGACAAAATGCCTCAGGAGCGGAAGTCGGTGACACTGGCGGTAGAAGCGCTGGTCGATGCTTTTGAACGGACCACCGGCCAAAAACCGGAAGTTGTAAATGCCGGTTCACCGGAGGCGGAGAGAGCGCCGTATGTGATCGCGGTCGGTCAGAGTTCATTGACCGACCAGCTCGGCCTGAAGCCGTCGGCATTGCCGAAAGAAGCCTTTCAGGTGAAAAGTTTCGACCGCGGCGTGGCGATTGCCGGGCATGACGGCTCGCTGACTCCGGGGATGTATGATAAAATGGACTGGAACCGTTACCGGATCAATGGGACTCTGAACGGAGCCTATGACTTTATCGAGCGGGTGCTTGGGGTCCGCTATTACTTCCCGGGTATCGGGATTGTCGCGCCGCAGATTACGGATCTGAGCCTGAAACCGGTGGCGTATACGGACGAGCCGTATTTCCGGAACCGGTTCAACTGGGGTTACAACCAGGATTTCAAGAAAGGAATGCCGTGGAAAGGGGTGAAAAACGAGAACCGTTTCGACTATGCCTGGCGACTGGCGATGTCCACCCGGTTCAACGACGTCTGCCATTCGCCGGACCCGCACTACCTGCTGACGGCTTTCCCGGAGCAGAAGAATACGATTTTTTTCACCGACAGCAAGGGATTTCAGTATTACAATCCCGCTACCCATATCGGAAACCTGATGGACGTGACCAACCCGGAGCTGGCGAAACTGTTGGTCCGGGCATACAAGAAATTTTACGATACGGACGGTCAATGGAAGCAAGCCTGGACCAACGGCAAAAGAACCTGGTACCCGCCGAATTCGGAGTATGCGCTGTTCGGACAGGCGGATACTTTTTCGATGGATATGATCA
This sequence comes from Victivallaceae bacterium, assembly GCA_031548025.1. Classification (GTDB taxonomy): domain Bacteria; phylum Verrucomicrobiota; class Lentisphaeria; order Victivallales; family Victivallaceae; genus UBA5239. The sequence continues at coordinate 3,789 of JAVBRM010000011.1, forward strand.
ATGAGCGGACCAAACACTTGTTCCCCGAATCGCGACGAAACAGCCGGAGCGGAGCGCTGTCCGATCTTTATGTGAATTTTTACTCCGAAATCGGGCGGGAAATGAAAAAAGAATTGCCGGGAAAACGCCTTGGCGTGCTGGCTTATCACAACTATACGTTGCCGCCGCTGGTCTGCCGGGATATTCCGGACAATATCGACTTCCAGGTTTGCATGGGGCGGATTGTCATGAGCAAGGCCCAGGGCATGCAAAAACAGTGGCAGGAGGTTTTCAAAGGCTGGTATGACGTACTCGGCAAGCGTCAGGTCACCGCCTGGACCTACGGCTCGCAAGGAACGGCGTTTACCCAGGCGATTCAGGGGCGCTATATGCGTGACTATATCAACTGCATCAAACCTTGGCTATCCCGGGACGGCCTGTTTTTCGACGCTTCCGGGCTGCGCTGGAATTATTACTATTCTTATTACGCTGTTTACCGGACATTTTGGAATCCTGATTTCGATGTCGACGCGGCCTTGGAGGAGCATTGGGAAAAGCTTTACGGAAAAGAGGCCGGAGCGATTTTGCAGACATTCTATAAATTACTGGTTGATCGCTGGGAAAGCGTTTATATCGCGTCCGTCAATAACGAAACGTCCGCCACGGCTAATTTCAAGGTTACTCCGGATATGCTCTACCGGACTTATGATACCGCCACGGTCGACAAGCTCGAAGCGTATTTGAAAAAGGCGCTGGCGGCGACCGCGCCGGACAGTATCGAGCGTCAGCGGGTGGAATTTTTCTCCGCTCCCTGGAAAAAGGATTTCATCGCAGCGCGGGCTTATTGTTCGCTGGTGATTCCAGTTTACGAGGTGAAACAGTTGGGTCGGAACGACCGGATCGTGGTGGATGGCAAGCTGGATGAGAAGGTATGGGAGCGGGCCGGGGTCATTCCGATGCAGGACGCGAAGGGGCGTGGCGGAGAATTGGCTTCCCGTCCGCAGGGCAAACTGCTCTGGGACAAAAACGGGATTTACCTCGGCTTCAGTTGTTCCGGCAAGCCGGTCATCAACAAGGGGGATGTCTGGTTCGGTAGCGACAATATCGAGTTTTTCCTGTCGCCGGGAACGGAAAAAGAAGTTTACTATCAGTTTGCCGCTTCGCCCGGCAATGACTGGGTGGATTCCTACAAAGTCGAAAAACCGATGGAAGCCGCGCTCGACACCAAGTGGGATTGCCAGGGCGTTCAGCGGGCGGTGACGGTCACGGATGACGGTTGGACGTTGGAAGTGTTCATTCCGTTTTCTGGACTTCACCAGCGGCCGGTTCCGCAGGCTTATCAGAGCTGGTTCGGCAACTTGATCAACAACAAGCTGGGGGAGGACAAGCGCCCGGCGGAGTATTCCGGTTTTTCCATGACCATGGGGCACAATCACAACCATGATCTGTGGGGTAAATTCAAGTTTATGGGAAAAGGGGACTGAGTATGAAACGAGTTGCTTTTTTCATTGGGGTGCTGTTGCTGGCGGTGGAAGTTTCGGCCGCGGCCAAAGCGGAAAAAGTGGAACGCACCTACCATCAGGCCAATAAGCTTTATGGCAAAGCGGAGTATTTTTGGCTGAGCAACGCACTGAATCAGTATCTGGTTTATTTTCAATGGATCAAACCGACCGCGAAGGCGGAAGGCAAAGTGGTGGTTGGAATTCCGGAACCGGTATTCTGGCAGGGTTTTATTTCCCGGGATTTCATGAATCTGACCATAAACGGCATCAAAAGCAGTCAATTGGAACCCAAGTCCATCACCACATTTACGCAGGAGGGGAGCGCCGGTGTGGACGCGCTCTATAATTTCGACGGGGTCAGAATGACACTTCGTTTTTACCTGACGGAAAAATCGCCGCTGCTGTTCATGGAATGGCGCAAGGATCCCACTTCGGAGGAGAAAATCGAAAAAGCCGAACTGTCGATGGCGGTTTACCCGTCGTACTCGGTTCCCAACGGCGGCAAACGGGACGAACGGTATCGGCGGGAAATTTTGACACCGGTCCGCACGATTTCCAGTCCTGATAAAGGTAGCGCATGGATTACCCTGAAACCGGAAGATTCCTCGCTGGTGATGTACGACGCCGCGTTCGAACCGGCCAACACGCCGAAGGCCCAGGGGCCCTGTTTCATGGTGCTCAACTGGCAGGGAATTCAATCCGGGCGTGCCTGGCTCAGCAAGATTTACGCCATGAATTTCCGCTTTATCCTGGACCCGAAAGCGAATCAGTGGCAATTCGGGCTGTGGGAGTTTAAAAAACCGATGAACAACCAGGAATTTATGGATTACAAAAAGAACAATGAGGCGCTTTTACAGTTACCGCCAATAAAATAAAAGGTTTACTATGTCATGAAAGAATTAATCATTAAAAACGGCATCATTCATACTGTAACACAGCCCGAGCCGGTCAAGGGCGATATCCGGATCGGCGAGGGAAAAATCGTTTGCATCAAATCATCGATTCCCGTCCGCGGTAAAGAAACTTTCGATGCCGCGGGAATGCATATTTATCCGGGCTTCATTGATGCTCACACTCATATGGGACTCCATGGCTACGGCGGCAGTCCTCTGAGCAGCGACATCAATGAAATATCCGACCCGGTCATGCCGCACCTGCGGGCGATCGACGCCGTCAATCCGCAGGATACCTCTTTTGCCGTGACCGCGTGCGCCGGAGTCACCACCGTCGCCACCGGCCCCGGCAGCGCCAACGTCATCAACGGCACTTTTACCGTGTTGAAAACCGCCGGCAAATGTGTGGACGACATGATCATACTCAAGGAAGCCGCCATGAAATGCGCCCTGGGCGAAGGTCCCAAAATGAATTACGCGCACAAGCTGGGCAACCGGATGCACGTGGCGGCCCTGTTGCGCGAAACCCTGATCAAGGCAACGCGTTACCGCGACCGGTTGGCGAAAGACCCCGAAGCGCCTTTTGACATGAAACTGGAAGCGATGCTGCCGGTGGTCAGAGGCCAAATACCTTTGAAGATTCACGCTCATCAGACCAACGATATTTTTACCGCGATCCGCATCGCCCGTGAATTCGGCCTGAAAATAACCATCGACCACTGCACGGAAGGCCATCTGATCGCCGAAGAACTGGCCGCGGCCGGCTACGGCATTATCACCGGTCCCGGCATGACCTTTCCCGGTAAATTCGAACTGCGCCACAAAACGTTCGAAACCCCGGGAATCCTGCAACGGGCGGGTTGCCTGGTGACGATCTCCACCGACTCCGGCGCACCTCAATACCTGACCGTATGCGCCGGGCTGGCGGTCCGGGAAGGCATGGACGAATACGAGGCATTGAAAGCAATAACCATCAATCCAGCCATCATTCTCGGTGTTCAGGACCGCGTCGGCAGCCTCGAACTCGGCAAAGATGCCGACCTGGTGATTGCCGACGGTAATCCCCTCCAAACCACCACCCGTATCATCAAAACCTTAATCAACGGAGAATTTATAAAATGAAAATCTACATCTACGCAGACATGGAAGGATGCAGCGGCATCAGCTCAAAACATTATGTCAGCAAGGCTTCGGAAAGGCCTAATTTACAGGAAGAAGCGCGGCGGCTGATGACTATGGACATCAACGCTTGCATCGCCGGTTGCGCCAAGGCCGGAGCCACCGAAATCATCGTTCGCGACGGCCACGGCGGCGGCATGAACGTCAAACGCTCGGACATCGATCCGCGCGCGGACCTCATCGACGGCGACACCCCCCGGGAGCGGTTCGCGGATATCGAAGGCTCCGACGGCCTGATCCTGCTGGGATATCACGCCATGGCCGGTACCCCGGGCGCGATTCTGGAACACACCTACAGTTCAATCGGTTACCAGAACATGTGGCTGAACGGCCGCAAGGCCGGTGAAACCGGAATCGACGCGGCGATCGCGGCCGAATACGGAGTACCGGTCATCATGGTATCCGGCGACGACAAAGTCTGCCGCGAAGCCGAAGAGTGGCTTCCGGGGGTTGTCAGTTGCGAAGTCAAAAAAGGCTTCTCATGCAACGGCGCCCGAATGCCTTCGCTGGAAAAAACCCACAAATTGATCGAGGAAAAAACCGTTGAAGCCATTCAAAAAATCGGCAATATTCCTTTCATCAAGGTTTCTTATCCGGTCACCCTCCGGGTCGAGCTGGTTTCCCGCGGCCGCTGCCCGGACAACCCGGCCTACCGCATCCTCGACGCCCGAACCTACGAACTGGACAGCGACTCCGTCGAAAAAGCCCTGTACTTCAACTGGTAAATCACTCGTGGGCGAAAATCAGCTCGCTGAATGAATCGGGCGAATGAACCACGCCGCCGCTCCAACTGCTGTGCTCGGCTTTGCCGCCGTTGGATTTGCAACGGTAGATCAGTGCTTTGAGCCGGTTGTTCTGTGCCAGCGGAAAGTTGATGGAACTTATCGGAATCTTGACCACCGCCTGCCAGCCGTCTTTAACCACGCGAGTCTTGACGGTCCAGTCGGTGTTCCAATTTTTGTCGGTCAGTATGGCGTCATATTTGTTGCCGTTGAAATCGAAAGCCAGATGGTAATATCCGTCTTTTTCGTTGCCGAAAAATAATTCAAGATGGTCACCCTTCGGCCAGGAATCGTCAGGCTGTCCGGCCGGGCGGGCGAACAAAGTTTCCGGCTTCGGATCATAGCAGTAGAATCCGAGGTAGAAATCACGGCCGTTCTGGATCAGCTTGACCGTAGTCGGCTGGGATGGCAGATCGCCTTGGCGCCCCATGATATTCAGGGGCGGCAACACGGCGGCATTGGCCCAAACTCCCTGCTCGAAATCGGGAAATGAGCGGATTTCCGCTTTCGGCACCGCCAGCTGACCGCTCTCTTTGGAGGGAGCCAGCAATACCCATTCCTCAAAAGTTTTGCGCAGTTTCCCCAGCAGTTCCTTTGAGCGTGGGTCGACGACCGTGGCGGCGGCTTTGTCCAAGGCTTTCCGGCAGGGCTTGAGGAGGTCTTTGTTGATGACGTAAGTCGCCATCGAACGCTTGTAATCGTCGCTGAAAACCGACGGAGTCGGATCATTCAGCCAGGAATCGCGAATGATTTTATAGAATTCCTGAACCCCGGGCGCGCCTTCGCGGTAAACTCTCCTGAGGTATTCATTGCGCAAGGCGTCGGGGTCCTGATCCGGGTCCCAGAACAACTGATTCATGGTCCAGTGTTCGGGGGCGGTCATGTCCCAGTACTGGGTTTCCGGAAAAATATCCCGGGTTTTGTATTGCGGATCATCGGCCCAGCTCGATTCCGAATACATTTTCCGGACGCCGAGGCTGTTGGCAAAACGCAAATCCTGCGCGGCGATATTGGCAATCGGACGCGGGAAAACAGCTCCGGAATAGTAATACTCACGCAGGATGACGTTCGGAGTCATGGCAGCCCAATCTTCGAGACGCTTTTTCCATTTGGCATTGGTCTTGCCCTGAAAAGTTTCTTTGTCGTTGCGGATATACGGACAATAGCTGACGTTGATCGTCTTGAAGAGCTTAATCTTCGGCGGAATCGCAGTGAAATAATAACCGAAAGTCTTGATCTGGAGATGCGGATACCTGGCATATATCGCCTCCGCTACCTGATTCAGGAAGATAAAAAACTGGGTCGAGCGAAACGCTTCGTCATTCTTGTCGATCATAGTCCCATCCGGCAATTTGATCGGCTTTTCGCATTCCGGACATTCGCAGGAGGCGTTGGTATCCTCCATCATGATATTGATTACGGGATAATATGCCGGCACATTTTTGATGATTTCGAGCGCATGAGCGGTGAAGTCGCGCAACAGATTCTTGTTGGTATGGCAAAGAATAGCGTCACGCTTGACATGGCGTTTGCCGTCCAGCAGCATGTAATATTCCGGGTGTTTTTCGCCGAATTCTTTGATCGGCAGCCACAGTCCCACCATATTGTGTCCGCCGCCGAATTCGATGATGAATCCCAGGTCCAGACGGCGGTCCAGAATCTTGTTGGTCAAATTACCGGTATAATTGACATTGGTACGCGAATTCCAGATGTCATACTCCGCGCTGTTGACCGCCCGTGCGCGATTCACGCCCCAGCCGCGCATGACATACTTGGGAATATCCAGATAATCGGCCTGCCGCAGAATCAGGTTCTCGGACTGCGTGTATACGGCGGTCGCCTGGTAGGGACGCGCCCAGACCAGATCGGTATTCAGGTAAAGCAGCCGGTTGACGCCATTGATCACGCCGCGAGGCTCGACGGCGAACAGAAATACCTGGTGTCCGGCGGTACGGACCGCGTAACCGTCATTGTCTTTGAGCTTGGCCAAGTCCCCGGAGTAATCTTTCAGCAGCGGCGACTCGCCACAAAGCAGATAAACCTGTATTTTCTGATTATCCTGAGGCGCATTTAATACCGGCAGCGTAGCCCCGGTGATCATTTTTACTGCGAGCTGCAACTCTTTGGCGGCGGTAACCACCGGACGCGGAGCTTGCGCGTCAATGATGATTTCCGCCTCCGGGCGACCGTCCTTGACCAGTTGAACCTGCGCGTAAAACGGCAACGCAGCCAACACCATAAGCATGAATGAGAATTTCTTCATCGTTATTCCTTTATTTTTTCGACTTTTACATGGTAAAGTATTCCGGCGGAAAAGCTCAACCGCAGCCAGCGGGTTTCAGGCGGAGCCATTACCGTATACTCGATGGTTTTCTTTTTACCGCTTATCGCGATTGCGGTTTTGTTGCGGCTGATGAAATTTTTGTCATTCGGCGGGTCCCGATAAAAATTGGTCCGGATCAATAACCGCTTGGGCGATTCTCCAACTACAGTCAACTTCAGGCGCTCGCCCGGTTCCACCGCGATCGGGTCGCCGACCAGCCAGCCGGCGGTAGAATCCAGACTGCCATCTTCCTGAATTATGGTTTTATGCGGTTCCCCATAGCCCGGAAAATAATATTTGTTCATCCCGAGATCCGGGTTGATATTGAGAATTTCAGCACCGGTTACTTTTTGCAAACTGATATCTTTGACCTCCAAACCGTCTGCTGAATCGAAGCGGAGATTCAGAAATTTCGCGGTGTCCGGGGCGTAAAATTCCAATTTATAAGTTTGCCATTCGCTGCTGTAAATATAGATCCGGCGCTCTACATGAGCGGGCAGACAGTTTTTATTGTCGCCGCTATTGACGATCAGCAGGGCTTGAGGCATTTTGAGCGGGGTCATTTTGGGAAACCGAATCTGGAGCAATTCATCCAGCACCGGACTGTTTTCGACGTTATTGACTCCACTGCTCCTGCCTCGAAACTCCAGATAATAACGCTGTCGCGACTCGATAATGACGCGGGGCGGCGATTTCGCTTCATTGGCTTTCAGGCTGAAAGCCGGCACCGCCCACAGATTTTCGGCCCGAACGGCGATTACCAGGCAGGCGAAAATCAAACAGAAAATATATCTTCGCATATTTTTTCCCTTCAATTCCGAGTAATGCCCTGCTGGTCGACATGCTTGAATTTTATGGAAAAACCTTTGAGGAGCCGATCGGACTCAACAGCTTCCACATGCATATCCGCCATCAAAGCATTCATCCGGTTCTTGTGGCGGGCGTGGGCCAACTGGGTCGTACCGCCTTTGCCGGTGGGAACAATAATATAATTCTGGGCAAGATAGCCCACACTGCTGTCGTTACATTGGGAATCCCCGGTGATAATCTGATTGCCCGGCTTATCGATCTTCGGCAAAACAAACGACTCGTCTTCTCGCATCGTTGTCTCGCCGGCATACATAATCTGCGAAGTCATGCCAAACGTACGCCGCCCTGGCAAATAAATGGTGGCGGAAAAGCGGTAGGGAGGAAAACTCGGGCAGATCATAGAGCTCATCTTCGTGGTTCCAACCATACTGTTATAAAGCGCGGTGGTTGCGGTCGTCTCTGTGGCTTTGCCCATATAACCGTCAAAGATCAACCGCAGCGGCCAGGTAGTTTTGCCGTCATAACGCTGCGGCATGCGGTTTTCATAATCCATCGAATACAAAGATACCCCCTGCCCAATGGATTTCAGGCTCCCCAGACAGGTAATCGCCCTGGCTTTTTCCCTGGACTGGTTCAACGCCGGCAGCAGCATCGCCGCCAATATTGCTATAATCGCGATCACGACCAGCAACTCAATGAGTGTAAATTTTCTATTCATTTTTTCTCCGGTTATTTTAAGATTGTCGGCTCATTTCTAATATGTTCAATTTTTCGGTCTCCATTTTCCAGCTTGCTCAGGAGCAATTTGATTGCGAGCATATGCAATGATTTGTCGAATCCGACCATCAGTTGATTTTTAAACCTGAAATCTCCATACTGAGCATGAGAAGGCATCAGAGGAGCGATCTGATAATCATAGCCCAATTGCAATTCCCTGGAAACAATCAGAAACGGTATATATGAACCGGTTTCCAGAATCAAACCGTCAAGGGGCGGCTTTTTATTGAGAAATTCGCTTATGACAAAATACGGCTGGCTGATCTGTTTGCGGTCGGTCCACACGACCGTTTCATCACTGAATTCTTCACCGCTTTTCAGTACTTCTTCCTTGAATACCCGGTAAATATCATGAGCCGCCAGATAATCTTTTGAACCGTTGAGCAAGCCGATTTTGCGGCAGCCGCGCTCGCGAAGCTGCCTATACGCCAGTTCACAGGCAGCGCCCCAGTTTTCATTGGCACTGGAGAAGCATTCCGGAAATGGATTGTTGCCGATGACTATGACCGGCAGTTCCAGCATTTTCAGATAATCGACCCATTCCCGGGTAATCCAACCGATCAGCAGAATTCCCAGACAATTCTTACAGGCCTCGGCCAACTCCAGCTCAGGGTGCTGCATACCCATGAAACATAAATTGATTCCCCGTTCGGCCAGGTGGTTTTTTATCGCGTAAAACTCCCGGGTCTGATCCGGAAATTTGTCGTAAATATGGAGATAGAGAATCGTACTGTGAAATTGCTGATGGTGCATATCCTTGGCCAGGCAGGCCCGCTTCCCCTGATGCTTGCTGATGATACCGTCCTGCTCCAATTCATTCAAGGCCCGCCGCAGACAGATCATACTGAAATCGGCATCCTTCATCAATTCCTCCTGAGAAGGCAGCAGGTCGCCTTTTTTCAGACCATAGCTGTTGATCTGATTGAGGACTTTCAATTTTGCCTGATGATACTTATGCTGTTTATTCATGATCCATCCATTAAACTTGTTATAATATTATACAATGTTTTGCTGTTCTGTCAATACCCCAAAACCTGAAAATAACAGAATTTTTCCACAGGCGTCATCAAAAGCAAAGAGTTCCACTAGAGTTCCATGGTTTTTTATTTATTTTTTCCTATTCAGCTATTGATTTATGCTGAAGTCTCGTTATAATATTACCATAAACAAATGAAATACTTTAGGAAGACTATCAAATGATTATTGCGCGCCAGCGTAAAAATAAAGCCCGGGAAATAGCGGATAGCTTGCGTGACCATATCCAAAGCGGCACCTTGCCGGCCGGGACTTCCATTGCTTCCACCAAAGATCTGGCCGCGGAATATCAAGTGCCGTTTTCCACCGCCAACCGCGCCGTTTGCCGGCTGGTGGACGAAGGTTGGCTGTATCGCCAGCATGGAAGCGGCACCTTTGTCAAGGGCGATCGCCATCAGGAAAGACGCCCCTGGCGCATCGGTTATTATGATATGAGCGACGTCGCCCAGCCCACGAATGAAGGCAGTATTGTTTTTGAAATCTATACCCGCCTGATTTTAAATGAATTCAGTAAATACAACTGTCAGGTGGAGCGAATCGGTTTTCATGATTTGAAATCCGCCGAACACTGCGCCGCGACCTTTCCCCGGCTGGACGCCATTCTGGTTTCAGCGGCCTTGCTGGACCCGCAAACCGAGAAAAACCTTTATCATTTCAAAAAGCCGATACTGATTTACCGTAATATCGTGAGTCATCATTTCCCTGCCACTCAGGTCATATCCGACTGGAGCGTGGGGATCCGGCAGATGCTGGAACTGATCGACATATCCAAATATGATAAGTATCTGTTGCTCGCCACTTCCAATCGAACGGCTTGTTCTACAATTCTGGATGAATTCCGCCGTCAGTCGCAATATTTCAATATCAGGCCGGATCAAATCGAGGAGCGCCTGGTTCAGCCCACCCACGGCACCAGCGAACAGTTGTTCGGCTACAAACTGGGGATGACTTTTGAACCGGATGCGCGAACCTTTATTTTCAGCGTTTCCGACTTTGTTTCGTTCGGAATTCTTGAAGCCTGGCGGGAACGGGGAATTCCGGTCGGCAAATACCCGTTGGTAGGATCTTTCAATATGGAAGGACAAGGGGTTCATCCTTTTGAGGAGCCGCTGGTGACATCCATCAATCAGGACAAAGGCGAGTTGTCCAGGCGGAGCGTCAGTTTAATCATTTCCGCCCTGGAACAGCAGGATTATTATCCTCAAACCATCCGGATTCCCAGTGAGTTGATTATTCGAAAAAGTGCATTTGGGTCGTAAATTACATAATACAATAGGAGAATGGTCATGAAAATTCAATCAACGCGAAAAATTTTTACACTGATTGAACTCTTGGTAGTGATTGCGATTATTGCAATTCTGGCGGCACTGCTGCTGCCGGCATTGAATTCCGCACGCGCCAAAAGTCACAGCGCCAAATGCCAGGCCAATCTGAAACAAATCGGATTGGCGCTCTTCAATTATTCCGACGACAACCAGGACTGGGGGCCTCCAAGTAGAAGTAACGGCGGAGCCACACCAATCAAACTGAATTACAATGGAACCACCCTGCTCTACGCAGCCTACTATGCATACTTATTTGTAGGGGGATATCTGCCGATAGCGGACCCTGATATGGCGATGCAAATCGCCGGGACCAAGGTCCCGGCGACGTGCGTCAACCTGCCGCGAGTGAACAGCGTAATGGTATGCCCGGCTGATCCTACTCAGAACCATCTTGAATATTTCGGTTATTCAATCAGCGCATTTATCGCCGGATTTCACGTCAACGTGGTTCCGGACGCATACTACCGCGCATGGCGTCCCTTACGGGATTCCAAAATCACGCGCAACGCCAGCCAGATTCTGTATGTCACCGATAAAAGCAAAAGATATCAGACCACCATCCAGTTCGCCGGTTCCACCTCAGGTGTTTATCCGGAATACCGCCACTCCGGGCGTGCCAACGGCCTGTTTATCGATGGACACGTACAACCCGTCCCGCCGGACGCCATGGCCCTCACTTCCGCCTGGAACCGGTATCTGAGCTACTATTTCAGCACGAATTACAAATAATCCGGTGATGTCATGAGAATACTTTTCTGTTTGTTGATCAGTCTGCCGCTCTGGATGTCAGGAGGCGAATTCAAGGAAAAACGCCTGGCCGCCTTTCGCAATCCGGAAGCCAGAATGAGCTCAGGCGACCCGGTCGTCCGTCGCACCGCGTTCCGCCTGATGCTGGAAAAAGAAAACGGCCGGGCAAACGCGGCGAAATATCTCCGCGACAGCGATCCGCTGATTCGCCGCGCCGCGCTGTACAAGCTCAGTGAACAACCGAACCCGGAAGCACTCAAATACCTGAAATCCGCCTTGGACGACCCCGCCGCCGACATCCGGCTGCTGGCGTTGAATTTCCTGAAATCCTATCCAGTCGATCCCGAAATCAGCGCGAAACTTGCCCGGCTGGCCCAGGAGGACCCGGTGCAGTCGGTCCGTCAATTGGCCGGTATATTGGATTGGCCGTTTACCCGGGAAAACAAGCTTCTGCGCGACGATCCAAGCTGGGATCATGAAGTTGTTTCGGTAAAATCGTTCAAAATACCGGAAGACAAATGGCTCCTCGCCACCGACCCCGCGCGGGACGGGCACCGCAAGGGATTTTTCCATGACGACTTTGACGACCGCAAATGGAAGCCGGTCAAAGTCGGAGCCTGGGAAAATCAGGGATTTCCGGATTATGACGGCATTGGCTGGTACCGGATCCGCTTCACCATGCCGGAAAAAATCGATGCCAATGCCGTTGAACTCTATTTCGAGGGCGTGGACGAGAGCGCATGGGTCTGGCTGAACGGCAATTACATCGGCAAGCACGATGTCGGAGTCCATGGCTGGGAAATTCCGTTTCGCCTGGACGTAACCGGAGAAATCAAATGGAACCGGGAAAACATCCTGACCGTCAGAGTACTGGACACCGCCAAACAGGGCGGCATCTGGAAACCGGTCAGCATCGACATTTTGAAATAAAGGGAATTTGGACATGATAAGGTATTTAACTATCTTTCTTCTGACTGCTGTTCACTGTGCGGAACCGCAGATTATCGCGCAATGGAACTTCAGCAATCCGGTCTTCGCCGGTTCGGTCCGTGGCAATACCGGCATCCTTCAGGAAAACGGCGCCGTGTTTCTGCAAATGCCGCAAGTAAGCGGCGATAAGCCTGGCGGCTACATGATCGGCAAGATCGATCCCCGGCTGACCCCGCCCAACGCTTTCCGGCTGGAAATCAAATTTCAACTCTCCGCCGACACCGCCAAAAAACAAATCATGCTGTGGGACAACAAATATATCCTCGCCCCGAAACCCGATACCGAGGACAAACGTTCGCATTGCGGCTTTGCCTTGCGGCTGGTCCGCCAGGACAGCCAATGGATTCCGTACGGACATTTCGGCTATGGGAAAAGCTCCCTCGCGGTCGCCGGGGCTCCGCTCAATCTGGACCCGACCCGGGTTCACACACTCCGGGTGAACTACACCCCGGAACAGGTGGTTTTCCAGTTAGATGACAATCCCATTTGCACCAAAAACATCAGCGCTCCCGGCCCGCTCGAACCATCCGTTTACCGCACGGTAATCGGTGACCGGGTCGGCAGCAGTTATTGCGGGTTGGAAGGGCGTATATTCGAGGTCACCCTAAGCTCCTTGCCGGTCGAATCGCTGAGTATCAACCATGCCGGACGCCGAGGATTCATCCGGCTGGAACCGTCCCCGAAACTGCCGGTACTGGTAGCGAACCGCGGCGGACAACCCATGCCGAAACAGCTTCTTACCGCCAGAGTCCTGGAACTACCCGACATGATATTGTTCCAGGAAAAAGTCGACGTCCTTCCCGGCAACAATGTATTCGAAATCCCCCTGGACTCACGCCTGAAACCCGGACAATATCAGTTGGAAATAACCCTCCGCGAACAGACACAAAATATCCCGTTTTTCATGGCCCCCGAGCAGGGCGACATTTATCCTGTCGTCATGTGGGGAGTAGGCGACTCAGGCAAACTCGCCGAGGTCGGCTTCACTCATTCGATAATCCCCCTGACCATGCGTAAGCCGGACCCTGCCAACCTCAATTCCACCCGCGCGGGAATGAAATCCATCGATGACGCCCTGAGTTCCGGGATCTATACCGTCGACAACAATTCTTTTTACCGGACCATCCAATCCCGCTACCAACGCCTGGACCGCGACGGCAAGCCATACCCACGCTCCAACCTGGACGCCGCCAATCCGGAAGTTGTCCAAATCCTGACCGACCATGCGGAACAAGCCGCCCGTGTCTACAGTTCACATCCCGCTTATGCCGCCGCGCTGATTCAGTCGGAGGTTCGCGACGGCTCGAATCCGTCGTTCACCGGGTTCGAGGAAAAAGCATTCAAGGCATATGCCGGTTATGATGTCCCGCCGCAGGTCAAAAGCCGCTGGGCGCCCGGGTATTCTACGCTCCCCGATTTCCCGCCGACCCGCATTCTGCCGGATGACTATCCGTTGCTGCATTATTACCGCTGGTGGTGGACCGTCGGCGACGGCTGGAACAACCTCCACGGCGCGATCAGCCAGGCATATCATCGCCATATCGGGCGGCCTTTCTGGACTTTTTACGATCCGGCGGTACGGGTGCCGCCCGCCTGGGGCAGCGGCGGCGGGGTTGACTGTATCAGCCAGTGGAGCTATACAAACGCCGATCCCATCAAGGTAGGTCAGAGCGCCGATGAAATGTTGGCGATGGGCGCTGGAAATCCCAAACAGATGGTCATGAAAATGACGCAGGCATTCTGGTATCGCAACCAGGCGGCTCCCGCCGACAAAAAAGTGGCAAATCCACCGGAATGGTTGAAGCAGGAGCCAGAAGCGAAATATTTCTCAATTTCGCCGGATCATTTGCGTATTGCTTTCTGGAGCATGATTTCCCGCAAACTGGACGGCATCATGTATCACGGTTATTCCTCCCTGATCGAAGGCTCCACACATGCTTACCGGTTCACCTGTCCTGAACTGAAAAACTCGCTGAAGGAGCTCACCGACGACGTGATCAAACCGCTGGGTCCGGTCCTGAAACGCATTCCCGAGCGCCGCCCGGAAGTCGCGATACTGCAGAGCTTCGCCTCGACCATTTTTGCGGTCCGCCATGCCAGTTTCGGCTGGGGCAAGGGATGGGGAGCGGATCTGCACCTGGCATTGCAGTGGGCTCATTATCAACCGGCCATCATTTACGAGGAGCATATCCGGAACGGCATCCTGGATCAGGTTGACGTCCTGGTTCTACCGGGGATTGAGGTGTTGCCGGAGTCCGTATTCCGGGCAATCCGCGAATTTCAGCTCCGCGGCGGTCTGGTAGTCGGAGACAATCATTTACTGCCGGGAATTCTTCCGGATATCGGCATTCAGACGATAAACCGGGTAACCAACGATCCGGCCGGAACCAAAGCGAAACTCCAGAAGCTCGGCGCGTCGATCCGCAAACAGCTGGAGCCGCATTACCAGTCGCCGGTCCGGGCGGACAACCAAGACATCATCGTCCGGCTCCGGACATGGAAAAACGCTGATTATCTATTTGTCATCAACGACAAACGAACCTTCGGCAACTATGTCGGCCAATGGGGAATAATCCAAGAACAAGGCTTGCCGAATCAAGGCAAAATAATCCTCAACCGCCAAGCCGGAGCCATTTACGATCTGGTGACAGGCCAACCGGTCAAATTCACCGCCAAAGGCGGCCAATGCGAAATCCCGGTGAACCTCGCCCCCGGCGCCGGGAAAATATTGCTGATTCTGGATCAGACCTTAACGAAACAAGAGTTAACCGTTCCAGCCCTGGCCACACGGGGAAAAACGTTCAGCGTCACCATTGACTGCCGGACGGATGCCTTGATCCCCCTGGCGGTAAACCTGATCGATCCACAAGGCCAAACGGCCGCCGGCAGCGGTTACTTTTGCGCCATCGACGGCAAAATAACCATCAACCTCACACCCTCCCTGAACGATCAACCCGGAACCTGGCAAGTCAACGTCAAAAATCTGGCAAACAGCCAAAGCGCAACCGCCACAATTAAAGTCGATGAAAAGCCAACTTCCGCGCTTTGATAGCAATTTGAGGCTGTGGTGGCACAACAAAGCTTTCACAGCTTCTTTTTAAAGCGTTGTTTTTACCGGCAACAGTATTAATGCTCAGGGTTGAATAGATAAAGCGCCGGCGTTCGTCGGAGCGTCCGGGACAACTTGGAAAACGTATATTGTGTCTAAAGCAATAAAAAAAATTTTACCGTGATATTCAAAAATATCGCTGCTTTTCCGCATTGCCAACATTTGCGTTTGACGGGGGTTTTCCAGATCAACGCAAAATTGCGTTTGCCCGCCAATCCAAAGCTTGCCGTTGCGGATCATGACCGGTCCGTCGATCTGCCGCTCGCCAAGCATTTGATAGCGTGGTTTTGAGCCATCCCAAATGCGGTGTTGACCATGAAAAAAATGCTCCCATGCGCCGTTTGACGGATCAACCCGGTAAATTGAACCGCCATAGTTGCAAAGTACCCACATTGCGCTATCGTCATAATTCATATAACAATGATAACTTTCCGGCACAGTCGCGATTTTCGTGAATTTTTCCAGCGCAACATCAAAGCCCCACAACTCGGTACGATCATTCAGGAACATGGCAAAAAGAAATCTCTTTTCGTCTTGGCGAAAAAGCTTGGCCGCGACTCCGTTTTTGACGATATCCAACGGGGAAAGTTCTTCAACCCGGGCGGAGGAAAAATGGATTTTGCGCTTTCCACCCTCCATGTCCATTGAAATCAACATCTTAGTTTTCTGGCTTTCGTAAATTTTGTTGGAATCCAGGAGATAGATCCGGTCATTCAGTATCTCCAATCCGCTCGGGGAGAATTGCGGAGGCAACTCTTTGAGTTGATGCCACTTTATAGCGTCATTGCCGCGCTCTCCAACCCATATGAAATCGGGGCCGGAAAAAACAATATATTGCGGCGATACCTTCAAAAATCGTGCTGTATAGTCATAAATATCCACATCGGCTCCGGGAAAGGTGGAAAGCAAGCGCATACAAGCCGCATCACAGTCGAATTCATAAAAACGCAAATCTTCATCTCGTTGATAACAAATCAAATAAATGAATTTACCATATTGTGTGACCGCCAATATTCTTTCGGTCGGGATTTCTGTGAATTCGAACGGCTGATTGATTGCCGTAAAAAGTTCAGTCCGCAATGAGCGGGAAATACTTGACTCTTTGCTGTAAAGATTGTTAAAGAGAGCGGGCAAAGCAACAGAGTTGCTGCGGATGGTCAAAAAATCATATCCATGCTTGCGAATCAGCGGCGCAGCGGCGATTAGCTGACGAATGATGGATTCGTTAATTTTCGTCATTACCACCCCAAACAATGCTTTGAGGCCGGGCAAGGATATTTCACGGCCGGAGCGTGTAAGGTATTCCACCAATAATTCGCAACCAAAAGTTTCGTCTTTTCCCAGGCGTTTGACACTCCAAAAACTCAATGTTCTCGTGCCTAAAAAAATATTGATACCCCGCCAGTTGCTGTAAGCCCCGCTTCCTCCTGAAGTAAATCCGGGAAATTCTTGGTCCAGCATGGAAAAACAATCAAAATAGATTTTCCGGATTGCTGCCTCATCATTACCGGCACGGATTAAATTTTGAATCATCATGATTCGCAGCTTTTCAAAACGCAGTGGTGCCAACTTCGCCCGATTCAGTTCCGCAGTGAAATCATTCAGGGATAAATAGTAGTCGACATAAAAATCTTCCACCTGCGACGAATAAATATCTTGAAAAACGCTTTCCGGCATGGGGGTCAACCCAACTGCAAGACCGATCTTTTCAACTGCGCCCGCGTCTTCGGGATGTTTGTCTATATATGCATTGATTTTTTTTATGTAATCCAATGTATACTCTCTGTTGTCTTTCAGATAGTCAGGCGAGATTGCACTCCGATAATATCTCTCGATGATTATCGAGGCCAGATAATGAGTATATTTTTTGATATCCCCGGGAGTTTTAAATTCCGCCTTCGGATCAATTTGTATCAGGCGACGGCTCTCGGCTTGACGTTCGCGGCGGATAACAGCGAAAAGTTCATCAGCCGACGGAGTCAAATCATTTCGTAGAGCATAGGTCATTCGCATATCCCAGACCCTGCGCTTGCTATCGGGAAAATCCTTGCAGAAGCGAAATGTCTGTTCCACCGCTTTGCGGACTTCCTCCGTTCCCAACGGGCAACGATATTCAAAAATCCATTGCAACTCCTCATAACGGTATATTTCATTCATCGGGTTAAGGGCGAGCGCGGCGGCGAGTTTCTCTTTTTTCTGTTCCGGCGATGCCGCAGTCCCGTATTCGGCAAAAAACCGTTCGATCTCTTTCCGAGCGTCCCGGTCTTTTTCCACGCTCTGGGCACAAAGCAAGCATTCCCCCAGCAGCGAGAGCAATAGAAAGGCGACAAGCCATTTTTTCATTGGCCGGGCTCCTTGAGTTTCAGGATGAAAAGCGATGGAATGCCCCGGCGGACGGGAACGGCGATTTCCTGCGTTTTCGGCAAATATAGCATGTCTGCCGCTTCGGGCAGGCATAGCAGCGGCGATTTTTCCGGCGTTTCCAAGTCCAGGGCAAGGCGTCCGAATCTTCCGGCCGAAATCAACAGGCGGTTATTCAACAGCCACGCGGGACTTTGGATACTGGAATAACCGCCAAGCTTACAACGGTAGGAACGCGAAACGTCCTTCATATTCCGTGTCAGGAGCCATTCGACTTGAAGCGTTTTCTTGTCCAGGCGGAACCATTCTTCTCCGAACGAGCGTCCTGCCTGCCCGAGAATGAAATCTCCTTGATTCCGCAGATCGACGGCAAGAATGCTTTTCAGTTCGGTAACGATTGAAAGCGTTTCCATCACCGGATCGAACGACCAGATTTTTCCGTATTTGTTGTGCTGATTTACAGAAAACAACAAACGTCCATCGGGAAGCGGAATGAGTTCCGACACTCGCGCGGTTTCGAGCTTATCCAACTCATTTTCCTTGTTCAGCCGGTCGCCGGAAAAATACACTTTCGTATCGCTGCCGTCCATCCGGCAGGAGTAAAGGCCCGGGCGCGCCGGATACTCTCGGCCGCCACAGAGATAAACGATTCGATTTCCGACTATCGCGGCCGAAGCGATCAGACCGCCGGGCAGTTCTTTCAGGTGTTTTGCCTGATTTTCCGCCGGATCGTAAACGAGCATTTGCCTGTCGCCGCCCAAAATAATTTTTCCGCCGCTAACAGAAATGGTAGAGGAATTGATCTGCCCGAAAGCGGCCTGTTCCTCTTGGAAATTGCTTGCGTTCAGGTATATGGGGAAGGATACGCATTTTGCGGTTGTTGGTTCGAAACGATAAAAATACAAATCCCGCTTTTTATCCGCGCACAAAAGATAGATCTGTTCTCCATCGGTTCCGGCGGCAAGGCAGTATGGATACAGCAAAGGTAACTCCCGAACTTCAAATGCGTCATTCAACGCCGTCAGCATTTTTTGCGCTTCCGGGTTCTCCTTGCGGCGGGAATAAAGCGAGTAAATCAAATTTCCGACGAGGTTGCTTGAGTCGTTTTTTTGAATCATCTTCAACGCCATGCCGCGAATGACAGAGACGTGGTTCAATAGTTCGGAAATCGGTGCGCCTGAAGCAATCAGTGCTTCCACCCGTTCCGCGTCGGACGAAGCGGGCTGTTCCGACATAAATGCGGCGGGGCGCTTTAACATGAACCCGACCACCTGGCTTGGATTCAGGCCGCAGTGGATTGCCGCATCGCGAAGATAACGGAAATACAGCGTATTCGGCTTGTATTTCCGATTGAGGCCCTCCTGTTTCAGAGCATTGTCAAAGGCCTGCTGGAGCGCGGCAAACGAATGATCCGAATTCAAGTATTCGCGCAAGGCTCTCAAATCGTTCAACCGTTCGGAAAAATTGCCTTTTCCAGCTCCGGAATAGAGTTTTTCGAGCGTATCCCATTCTTCATTCAGAATGCGCCGGATCTCATCCCACGCCTCAGCCTGGCGATACTTGGGCAGCTCAATCCCATAAGGGAAATACAAATTATAATAATGTTTGACGGCGGCGGCCTTCTGCTCCGGATGAAGACGGATGAATTCGTTTGTCGCGTTGATAAGATCGACATCCGCCTGATAGCGGTCGCGCACCATTCGGAGTGCATCGATTTCCGGCGACAGATCCAGCCGGCTGCGCCGGGTTTCCCGGAATTTTTCGAGGTCGCGGACGGTTTTGATTTCAGCCGGATCGTCGAGGAACCAATCGGAATTTCCGTTGCGGCAACGACGATCGATCGCCTTGAGTTCCGGAATAAGCGAAGCAAGTTCTTCCGGTTCGATCCCCGGGAAACGATGCGGTTCCCAGTTGTTCAGAGGTTGAATCGCGAAACTTGAATGATTGCGAAAGCTCGAATATTTCGGATACCGAAAGTTCGGATACCGGTCGATAAAGGCATTGGCATCGCGGATGTGCCGCCGAAGAATCTCCAACTTCTCTTTTCCCGAACCGTGCCCGTGAACCTTGCAGAGTTCATAAAAAATCTTTTCATACTGATACAGCGGATTGTCGGGGTCAAGCGCCAATGCGGCGTCGATCAGGCTCGCGGCTTCGTCGCAGATACGCGGAAACATATTGATGGACTCGATGTGGAGGCGCAGAAACTCGCGGAACTCACGGAAATACTGCGCCGCTTCACTTTTTCGGTTACCGGAAAATTCCTGTGGGACAGCATTCAATCGACGGCATATTACCCGGTAGAGTTCCTGCCCGTCGGAAACTGTGACTTTTTCCCGGACGAAATTTTTTCCAGAGGCATCGGAAAGCGAAAAATCAACATTCAACGTTTTTTTCTCCGCTCCCGGCATGACTTCCAGGTGAATCAATACCGTCGAAGGCGCAAGCGGCAGACTTGAACCGGAAAGTTCCCGTTCGTTCAATACCGCTCCGAGGTGTCCGCGCTCCAATAACTGAATATCCGGAGTATTGGTCAATCCTTCGGAGAGGGTAAACACCAGCGAGGCGGTGCCCTCCTTGCTCACGCCCGCCACGCGTCGGACGACGCCGAGCGCCACCGGTTTGGCGCCCGTGCCGGAAAGTTTCCCGGCGGCGAAGAGTAGACATTCCGCCAGCGTTTTTTCCGGAGCTTGCTCCGGCAGGAGACGGTCCGCCAGGAGATAGCCGTTCTTTGCGTTGATCACTCGAAACCGGAAGGGGTGATTTTTGCCGGCTCGAAATACCAGTGCGCAAAGGTCGGCATGCGGGAAGCGGCGGAGCAATTCTGCGTCTCCGGCAAAAGTTAACTTGTGCTCTCCCAGAACCTTGTCGATTTCGGCGCGCTCTAAAAGTTCGATTTCGGAAAACCCGCTTAGTTCCATCGTTGCCGGCTCGCACACTTCACGATCACCGATCAACGCAACTTTCACTGGCGCGGCGACGGTAGAGAGACAGAGAAAAAATATCCAGAACCATTTCATGACCTTTGCTCAGCTCCGTAATAACATTTAATACTAAGACGCGCCGCATACCGGATTTCTTAGTGAAAGAGTCGGATTTCTTTGAAGAATATACAACAATTTGTAAATAATGGCAAATATGGTAGAAAATGATTTGAATTAGTATTCAGGAATCCGGGTATAAAAAAGGCCGTTTTATAACGGCCGAAAACTAAAAAATGGTGGCGGGGGGTGGGTTCGAACCACCGAAAGCAACGCTAGCAGATTTACAGTCTGCCCCCTTTAGCCACTCGGGAACCCCGCCAGGGATGTTTGGAGCGAGTAAGGGGAGTCGAACCCCTATATCCAGCTTGGAAGGCTGGTGCACAACCGTTATGCCATACTCGCAAAAAGGCAAATTAACGTGCAATTGAAAAATGGTGCCGATGAAGAGAGTCGAACTCTTACTCCTGTGAAGGAACTACGACCTGAACGTAGCGCGTCTGCCAATTCCGCCACATCGGCTTATTAAACAACTTTATAACTCTGGTTTTCAGTGTTATGGGCTTTAAGATACTCTGTTTTTTGATTTATACAAGCCGGGAATGGGAAAAAATATGGAAAAATTGTTCACTTCCGGGTGATTTTTCTCGAAAACATACCGAAAAGCTCGAAAAGTTCCGGGCAGCGGCAGATAATTGAAAAAATCAGGAAAATCAGTCCGAAGAGAGTCGCACCGGCTATCAGCGGGAAAATCCCCCCGAAATAGGAGTATTTGGTCACTAACGGGTAGATCACATAAGCCAGACCGGCCGCGCTGAAGGAAAGCACCGCGCTCCGGGCCATGCTGAAAGAAACCGGGGACATTCGCAAAGAGTGGCCGACCCGGCGCTTGAGAATCAGCAGCAGCATGGCGTTGTTTGCCATCGATGAAATGACGGTAGCCAAGGCGATCCCCCCCTGCCGGAGAAACTGCATCAGGATCAGGTTTAGAATGATATTGAGGGCAATGGCGCAGAGCCCGACCTGGACCGGCGTTTTCATTTCCTTGCGGGCATAAAAGGTATTGACGATGATTTTGAATGAACAGAAAAAGGGGATGCCCAGCGAATAAAAGAGCATGGCGAAGGCGGTTTCCTTGAGGTCGCTTTCGGTGAAACGGCCATGCAGGAGCAGGCGCTGGATGATTTCGGTGCGGAAAATGATCATAAAAGCGGCTGTCGGCAGCGACAAATAGTAGAGATGGCGCAAACCCAGGCGCAATTGGGCCAGCATACCCTCGATATCGCCTTTGCTGATGGCGTGGGACATCTCGGAAAGGAGAACGCTGCTGATGGAGACGGCGAATACACCGACCGGAAAATAGACCAGCCGTTCACTGAATTCGAGGGCGGATACCGCCTGGGCTCCAAGCCACGACGCGAGTACACGGTCGACAATGACGCTGATCTGGTAGGCCGACGCCCCGAGGACACCGGGAAGGGCCAGACGCCAGAGTTCTTTGATCACGGGAAGGTTGTGGACATTTTGCCAGCGAAATTTCGGCAGAATCTTGTTCCATTTCATCAGGGCGAGCATCATGATGAACTCAGCGATGCCGGAAAACAGTACCGCGTACGAGAGCCACTGGAGGATATCGTAATCGGAACCATGGATATACGGAATCAGGAGCATGACGCCGATCATGAAGACATTCAGGAACAGCGCGCCGAGGGCCGGCAGGAAAAACACCCTGACGGCATTGAGGATGGAGCCGAAAATGCCGACGAGGCACATCATAAAAATATAGGGCGACAATAGCGGAATCAACCGGCACGCCAGGCGGGCGTGTTCGCTGGTGACGAATTCACCGACGATGATGGCGGTAAAAGCGGTAATGATCGAAATGATCGCCAAGAGCAGTCCAAGCCAGAAAAAAATAGCATTTAACTGACGTTTGGAGACTTCCGGCCCGGATTTTTCCATGGTGGATGAGATCATGGGGACCAGGGCCTGGGCCAAGGCGCCTTCGCCTAAAATACGGCGGAAAATATTGGCGACAGTGAAAGCCAGCACCCAGCCGGCTTTGAGAGTGCCGCCGCCGAGGGCGTTGGCCTCGAGGATAATCCGCAGAAAACCTAAAATACGGCTGAGGAGGTTGGCAAACACTACCCCCATCGAGCTTTTCAGAATCCTGTGGTGTTCACTCATATACTCAAGTTGGGGTTAAACCGAGAACCGGACGTGAATGACATCACCGTCCTTAACCTCATATTCCTTGCCTTCAATACGGAGTTTACCGGCAGCCTGGGCTTTGCTCCAGCCACCGTATTCGACCATATCGTTATACGTTATAACTTCCATGCGGATAAATCCGCGCATCAGGTCGGTATGAATTTTGCCGGAGGCCTGCGGCGCAAGAGTACCGGCGGTGACGGTCCAGGCGCGGGATTCCATTTCACCCGCGGTAAAGAACGTAACATAATTCAGCAATTGATAGCCGGTCCGGATGACTTTGGCCAGTCCGGTTTCGGCAAGTCCGAGATCGTCGAGGAACATTTTGGCTTCTTCTTCGTCGAGTTGGCCGATTTCTTCTTCCATCTTGGCGCAGACCGGAATGACTTCGAGGTGATGCTGGGCCGCATATTCGATCAGGGCCTGCGACTTGGGCTCCTTGCCCCAGGCTTTAAGGGTCTTTTCGTCGACATTGGCGCAGACGAAAGCGGGCATGGTACAGATCAGGCCAAGAGTTTTGACGATTTCACATTCGCGGGGATCTTCGCGGTTGAAGTCCGGCAAACGGCCGTCGCTGAGATCGGCAATCAGACGGGTAGCGAGGTCGAACTCGGCTTTGAGCTCGGGGTCGCCGCTGCGCATCTGTTTTTTGGAGCGCTCCAAGCGTCTTTCGAGCATGTCGAGGTCGGCAAGCATCAGCTCGGTGATAATGATTTCGAGGTCGCGTACCGGGTCGACTTCGCCCTGAACATGAACAACGTCGCCGTCATCGAACAGCCGAACAACGTGGGCGATGGCGTCGACACTGCGAATATGGCCGAGGAACTGGTTACCGAGCCCCTGTCCTTCGCTGGCGCCTTTGACCAGACCGGCGATATCGATGAATTTAAGCGAGGCCGGAACGATCCGCCCGGAGTGCTCGAGCTTGGACAAAACTTCCAGACGCGCGTCCGGCACCGGAACGATACCGGTATTGGGTTCAATGGTACAGAACGGGAAATTGGCGGCAGCCGCGCCGCCTTTGCATAAGGCATTGAACAAAGTCGATTTGCCGACGTTCGGCAGGCCGACGAAACCACAGGAAAAACTCATAAATCAAAACTCCGTAATAAGTAAAAACCCGCCGACAAGGCGGGTATAGAATTTAAGCTGAATCCCAGGTTACGGGGTAACAATGGAATCTTTGGGATAGAAGAAGTTAAACGCATTGTGATCCAAGTCGATCACCCACTCCGGGTAGAGAATGGGACCATAACCCCAGGACGTTGTATCGATCGGATCATCCGCGCACCCCGGCAGCGGCATATAGAAAGTAGCGATTTCAACGACTCCGACCACTTCCCGGACGATAACGTGGAAAATACCGCTGAACACACCGTAAGTGATGGCCGCAATACCGCCCATGTCTTTGTTGACGTCATACGGACGGATCAGAATTTCCAACGGCCCGAAAGCCACGTTGGCCACACCGCGACCCAATTTCACCAAAGGATTACTTTGGAATTCTTCGGCACGAACCGTAGTTGCCGACATGCAAGCGCACAGGATTAATCCCGCCAATATGAGTTTACCCAAAAATTTCATTCAATCGCCCTTTTGTTATCTTCAATTCAATGGATACAGGGGGTATCACCATGAATATAGCTTGTTAATGAAAAAAAATCAAGAACTTTCTCTTACATTTTTCGTATCTAATGATAAATTATATGTTGATAATAATAAATTCAAATAAAAGGAAGGGCAAAGATGGCAAAAAAAACCATGAAAAAAGCCGATCAACAGCGTTTTTCGTCTTTAACACTGCTGAAAGGTTCGTCGACGCGCTATGCGGAGAATCCCGCGGAGGCTAAACTTGAGACGTTTGACAACCTTTTCAGCGACCGGGATTACGTCATCACTTTCGACTGTCCGGAGTTTACTTCGCTGTGTCCGGTGACCGGGCAGCCGGATTTCGGGGAGATCACGTTGCGCTATATCCCGGATAAGAAATGCGTGGAAAGCAAGTCATTGAAACTGTACTTGTTCGCGTTTCGCAACCACAACTCGTTCCACGAGGAAGTAGTCAACACCATTCTCGACGCGGTCGTGGATACTTGCAAACCGCGCCGCGCCGAGGTCGTCGGGAAATTCCGGCCGCGCGGTGGAATCGCCATTCATGTCAAAGCAACTTACGGAGATAAGATTGATGAATAAAAACATAACTGTGATCGAAAACGGGGGCGTAACCAGCCCGGCCGGGTTCAAAGCCGCCGGCATCACCGCCGGCATCAAAGCCAGCGGCAAGCCGGATATGGCAATGGTTTTTTCGGAAAAACCGGCGGAATTTGCCGGGGCCTTCACCAGTTGCCTCTTTGCGGCTGCGCCGGTGCTGCTTGACCGCGAAAGATGCCTGAACAGCAAATTCATCCAGGCCGTGATCGTAAACAGCGGCAACGCCAACGCCTGTACCGGCAAGAAAGGTCTGGAATCCGCACGGCGGATGAGCGAGCTGGCGGCGGCGGAACTGGGCATCGCGCCGGAAGCGGTGATGGTTTCCTCCACCGGCCGGATCGGGGTTCAGTTGAACCTGGAGATCATCGGCAAGGGAATCAAAATGGCTGCCGGGGCCCTGAAAAGCGATGGTGGGCAGGAAGCCGCTCGCGCGATCATGACCACCGACACCGTGCCCAAATCAGCGGCGGTATCGTTTCAGGTGAACGGTAAAACAATTACGATCGGCGGGATGACCAAGGGCGCGGGTATGATTTCCCCGAAAATGGTTCTGCCGCATGCCACCATGCTGTGCTATCTGACCACCGACGCCGCCGCGGATAACGAACTTCTCCGCGAAATGCTGGGCGAAGGGGTGGACGCTTCTTTCAACCGCATTACGATCGACAACGACATGAGCACCAACGACACCTGTTTGATCATGGCGAATGGCGCATCCGGGGTCAGAATCATGAAGAACACTCCGGAAGCGGAACTTTTCCATGACGCGCTCAGTACGCTGATGAAGAAACTGGCGATCGCGATGGTCAATGACGGCGAAGGCATCACCAAAGTGGTGACGGTGGAGATTTACGGCGCCGCCAATCGCGGGGACGCCGAGAAGGCCGCCCGCGCGGTAGCCAACTCCATGTTGTGCAAAACCGCCTGGTTCGGCGGCGACCCCAACTGGGGGCGGGTAGCGGCGGCGCTGGGATATTCCGGAGCCACATTCGCACCGGAAAAAGTCGATGTATTTTATAACGACAAGCCGGTCATCAAAGAAGGGCAGGACGCCGGAACTCCGGAGAAAGAACTTGCCGCGGTCATGGCCAACCGTGAATTCACCATCAAATGCATGCTGAATTGCGGCAATGTCGATTACAATATCTGGACCTCGGACCTGACTTACGAGTACGTGAAAATCAACGCCGAATATACTACCTGAGCTTCTGCTCAATCAAATCGGCGGCAACTTCGGCGCGACGGTAGAAATCTGCTGTCGCGCCGTATTTTATTGCCTGCTTTTTCAGTGTATCCAGACGGGATGCGGAGAGAGCGTCCCGAAGCTGCCGGTTGAATTCTTCCTGATCGAACGGCTCCGGCAAAACGATTCCGCCGGATTCGGCGACATAGTTGCTGAAGCCACAGATTTCCGAACAGATAACCGGAAGTCCGACCGCGATGGCTTCGGTTAAAACCGTTCCGGCGGCTTCGTTGCGGGCGGGGTGGAGCATCAGATCGGCGGCCAGCATCAATTCGAGGACATCGCTCCGGCTGCCCATGAACTGGACACGGTTTCCGGCATTGATATACGAAGCGAGACGAAGGTATTTCTCCTGCTTGTCATCGCCGACGACATAAAAACGTATTTTTTGAAACAACTCCGCCGGGAGGGAACCCAACGCCGCAATTACCCGGTCAACACCTTTCAAATGGTAATTGGTACAGACCAGAATCAACATGACGTCATCGGGATTCAACCTCAGTTCGAGGCGCTTGGCGGCACGGATTTCATCGGCATTGTCCGGGCGGCAATAGGATCTGTCGATACCGGGCGGAAGATGATAAAATCTTGATTCCTGAGTATGATAAACCGCCA
The DNA here is from genome assembly GCA_031548025.1 of Victivallaceae bacterium. Classification (GTDB taxonomy): domain Bacteria; phylum Verrucomicrobiota; class Lentisphaeria; order Victivallales; family Victivallaceae; genus UBA5239. The sequence continues at coordinate 30,862 of JAVBRM010000011.1, forward strand.
TATAATCAACCTTCTGGCGTGGAGAAATATACATAATCCGGGTATTGCCGGACGGTTCAAAAACCGACCTTTCCTGCCGGTGAAAAATCTGATAACGGGGACGACACCGGATGTACGGTTCCGAATGCTTGGTGCGATCCACCAGAAAAATGCAGTTGTCGGCGGCAAAGTAAAAATCGAGGAACTTCATGCGATTGAAGCCAACTACTGTCGCAAATGTTTCCTGTTTGACAATTTCGCCGAATTTTCCCTCGAACTCCAAGGCTCTGCGTGGATTGGACAAGGATTTCAGCGGAACAATCCGAATATCCAACCAGTCCGGCCGGTCGCCTTCCCATGAGGCGGTAAAAGCGGTAACCCGGTGTCCGCGGCTGACGCACTCCTCCGCGATACGCAGAAAATCTCTCTGGAGCCCGCCATATGGAAAATATTTAAAGAGCGCGATGGCGATTTTTCCGGCGGCGTGCCTGGATTCGACTTTTTCTTCGAACAGATCCGCCGCGACCTCCGCCCGGCGGTAAAAATCCGCTTGAGCGCCATATGCAAGCGCCTTGGCAGTGAGATCGGACAGGGACTCCAACGCCGTTACGAGCTTTTTATTCATATCCGCCTGGTCGAATGGCTCCTGGATAACCATACCGCCGGAGTCGGCGACATAATTACTGAATCCGCAAACAGCAGTACTCAGCACGGGCAATCCGGCGGCAAGCGCCTCCACCAATACGGTGCCGGTAGCCTCGTCACGGGCCGGATGGACCATTAAATCGGCGGCCAACAGGAGTTCGGAGACGTCATTGCGCCCGCCGGTCAGGAAAACCCGGTCTTTCAGATTCAATTTTTCGGCAAGGATATCGCAACCGCCGGGAGGGCAAGCTCCAACCAGGTAAACCCGAGTCCGTTTTTTAAGCTCAGGCGGAAGTTCGGCCACGGCCTGGACAACCCGGTCGCCGCCTTTTCTGCGGAAATCGGAACCGACCAGGATCAGCATGATATCATCAGCGTTCAAGCCGAGCTCCCGGCGCTTATCGGCTCGGACCTGATCGGCATTGGCCGGACGGCGGCGGGAGATATCGATACCCGGCGGCAGATAGCGGAAATGGTTTTCCGGAGTGTGATATACCGCCATATACTCCTGTTTCTGCCGGGGCGTGATATACATGATAACCGTATTGCTGTCCGGAGTAAGCAATTTACGCTCCTGGCTATGGAAAATCCGGTAGCGGGGATTCAGTTGGATATGCAATTCCGAATGTTTGAACCGGTCGGCCAGATGCATGCAATTGTCGGCGGCAAAGTAAAAATCGAGGTGTGCAATCCGGTTGAATCCGACGACGACGTCAAAATTTTCACGAGCGAGAGCCTTGCCGAATTTGGCTTCAAATTCCAGAACGGTTCCGGGATTGGTCCACGATTTCAGGGGAATAATCCTGATTTCCAGCCAGTCCGGCCGGTCGCCCGACCATGATCCGGTGAAAGCGACTACCCGATGTCCACGCCTGGCGCATTCTTCCGCCATACGCAGAAAATCACGCTGAAGCCCTCCAAACGGAAAATATTTGAAAAGGGCCATGGCGATTTTCATAGGGCATCCCTTAGCTTTGTTTAGAGCTCTTTCGTCGTTTCCGCTCAAGCTCGGTCAGGTAGAGTTTACGCAGACGCATGCTTTGCGGAGTGATTTCGACCAGTTCGTCTTCTTCGATATACTCAAGAGCTTGTTCCAGCGACAATTTGCGGGCCGGAGCGATCTTCATATTGTGGTCGGAACCGGATGCGCGCATATTGGTCAATTGCTTGGCGCGCTGAATGTTGACCACGATATCGCCATCTTTGCAATTCTCGCCGATGATCATGCCTTCGTAACATTCGTCATTGGGTTCAATGAAAAAGAACCCGCGCTGCTGGAGCGCGTCGAGAGCGTAAGCCATGGCTTTGCCCTGGCCGGCACTGACGATGGACCCGGCGAGCCGGCGGGGAATTTCCCCGCGCATCGGTTCATAACAGAGATAACGGTGAGAAACAATCGCCTCACCGGTACTCAGGGTCAAGGCCCGGCTACGGAAACCGATCAGACCACGGGTCGGAATTTTGAATTCGATCAACTGACGGTCGCCGCGGGCTTCCATATTGATCATTTCGCCCTGGCGCTGACCGGCCAATTCGATGATTCTGCCGGAAAACTCATCGGGCACGTCCACCGAAAGAAGCTCAACCGGCTCCTGGAGCTGCCCGTCAATCTCTTTGCAGATAACCTGCGGGGGCGCGACGGCCATTTCATAACCTTCGCGGCGCATGGTTTCGATCAGGATCGAGAGGTGCAGAACGCCGCGGCCGCTGACTTTGAAACTTTCGCCGCCGCCCTCGCCTTCTTCCACCCGGAGAGCCACGTCTTTTTCCATTTCCTTGAAAAGTCTTTCGCGGAGGTGACGGCTGCTGACGTATTTGCCTTCCTTGCCGTAGAACGGCGAGTCGTTGACGCGGAACGTCATGGAGATGGTCGGCTCGTCAACCGTAATCGGCGGCATGGCTTCGGGGTGCTCGGCGTCGCAGATGGTATCGCCGATATCGATGTTGGTCACCCCGACAATGGCGCACAAATCGCCGCAGGGCACGCTTTCCACTTCTTCGCGGGTCAATCCCTCGAAGGTAAATAATTGCTTGATTGAAATCGGCTTGACACTGCCGTCGCGTTTGATGATGACCAGCGGACGGTTGAGTGCCATGGTGCCGCGATGAACCCGACCGATCCCGATCCGGCCGACATAGTCGGAATAATCGAGGGTGGTGACCTGCATCTGAATCGCCCCTTCATTGAACGGCGGTTGCGGAATATGCTTGATCACCGCGTCCATCAGGGGAACGATCGAGGTCCGGGGATCGTCGAGATTGTTGACCACCCAGCCATCGCGCCCGCTGGCATAAAGCAACGGGAAATCGAGCTGGTTTTCATTGGCGTTCAGGTCGCAGAAGAGGTCGAATACTTTGTTGTAGACGGCCTGGGGGCGCGCATCCGGCTTGTCGATTTTGTTGATGACCACGATCGGCTTGAGTCCAAGCTGAAGGGCCTTATCAAGAACGAAGCGGGTTTGCGGCATGGGGCCTTCGGCGGAGTCGACCAGGAGGATGACGCCGTCGGCCAGGTTCAAGACGCGCTCGACCTGCCCGCCGAAGTCGCTGTGCCCGGGGGTGTCGATAACATTGATTTTGACGCCTTGATGCTGGATACTGATATTTTTCGAGAGAATGGTGATGCCGCGTTCGCGCTCGAGGTCGTTGTTGTCGAGGAAGCACTCATGCATTTCCTGATTTTCGCGGAACATTTTGGACTGCATCATGATCTTGTCGACGAGGGTAGTTTTGCCGTGGTCGACATGGGCGATAATTGCGATATTTCTAATTTCTTTCATAACATCCGTTGACTGCAATTGTTTAAGCAAGCCTGTAATATAGCACAAATTCGCTTATAAGCAATCACGAACGGAACTAATTTTGGATTTTATTTCACCAGAAGAAATCGGACCTGTCGGATGGCTTTGAGCGTATAGCTACTCAAGTTATTTGCAATTTGATGTCGGGATAGCGGTTTTTTAAGCCTATGTTCCTGCTTACGCCCAAAAAATAATGCACGATTTGATGCAAAAACTTAACTTTTTTATTTCGGCTCAATTTGCTGGGTGACGGTGAGACCGGTAATCACTTCGGTGGCCGTCATGGTCCACGCTCCGGGCGGGGAATTCAACGGCGGGATGAAGTGGAAGAGGCCCGTGCCGCCTTCGGCGAAAACCAGTTGTGAGTAAGCCGGATTGACTTTGCCGGAGGGGTCTTTCATCTCAACTTTGTAGATATGATCGGTCCATTGTTGCGTCGGTGCGTCCAAGGTCAGGGTGATGTTGTTCTGCCTGGTTTCCACATTGATTTTTTCCGGTTTATACGGCAGGAGCACGAAGGCGCTTTGAGTACCCGGCCCGAAATTGTACTCGAATTGATCGCCGTGACTCAGGTAGCTGGAATTCAACAAGTCGTAAACATGCCACTGGCCGTTCAGTTTGACCGTATGTTTTTTGGGAACGGCGTCAAGGTTGGCGGTCTGGGTATGACTGCGGGCGATACCACAGATATAAGCATTCTTCAATTGCCGGATATAAATGGAGGACGCAGCCAACGAATCAGCCGAAACCAAAGGTTTAATCTCCGCCCGTTGATAGATACCGGAGAAAAATTGGCGGAGAATATGAAAGTTGGCGGAGTTGCCGCGCGAATAACGCATTTCCTGCCATTCGCCAACGCAGGAGGGTATCGCCGCCCCCAGATAAATCGCCATGCCTTTGCCGTAATTATTGACCAGCACGCCGGGCGAGGTTTGGCTGCCGTGTTGGACTTCCGCCAAGCTTTGAGCGTTTTGCGGTACGATGCCGGTTTCGATCTGCTTGACTTTCAGAGTCAGCCCCTGCATGGTCAATCCGGAAACGGTGAGCGTTTTTCCGCTGACCGTACCGGTGACTGTTTCAACCTTGCCGGGTCTGGCAATGCCGAAAATTTTCAGCAGTTGCGAGCGCATCGCGGGTGTGCCGTGCTGATCGTAATTGCCCAGCCCCATATCGGCGATGACGATGCCGCCGCGCTGAACGAATTTATCAATGGCTTCGATTTCCCGGTCGGAAAGGGCGGAAGAGAGCGGCAGAATGAAAACTTTATATTTATCCGGAATGCCCTCTTTTTCCATCTGTCCGTAAGCCACGTAATCGTAGTTGAGCGCGGCGTCTTCGACCAACAGTTTGAATCCGCCGGTGGCACTTTTGCGCTGAAGGTCCAGGTTCAGAATCCAGTCCACCTTGATCGAGGCGGGAGAATAATGGAATGCGATCGGATACGAGTAGGTTTCCGAACTCATAACAACTTCGGCCGGACCGTTGCGGTAATTGTCGATGGCGCGTTTGAGTTCCAAACCCGCTTCCGGCAGGGTGTAGTCCGGATTGACATATAACTTGGTGGTATAAATCCGGGTACCGGTGGCCCCGGCCATCAGGACACGGAACAGTTTTTCATTGATATAGTTATAATTGCCGTCATAGCCGATCCAGGGTTGCATCCAGAGTTTGTGTGGAGCAAAACAACGTTGCTGGATGGTTTGCTCGCCGACGTAGCTGGAGAGAGCTTTCAGGTACGGCATCAGCCGGTAATAGTCCCAGGCGTTGACCGGATTGGTTTCCGAGGTGCCGGACAAAGAATAGGCCAGCGACGGATCTTTGGAATTGATCCCGCGAACCAGATAACTCAGCGCGTCGGCCCGGTTCCAGTCGTTGAATGTGCGATGGTCCACCCAGGGGGCGAAGGATTTATCGGCGCGGACCTCGGAGGAGGTCTTGGCGATAATATCGTTCCAGTCGGTATAGTTGGCCTGCCAGCTTTTGTTCAAAGCATCCAGAGTACCGTACTTTTTTTTCAGCCATTCCCTGAATGCCTTCTGGCAGTCCGGCGAAAAACAACCATCCCATTCCGAGATCATATTCGATTCGTCGGGTCCGCCGATCTGCAGAATGCCATACGGATAAGCCGGGCCGAGATCGCCGCTGCCCTGTTCGAGACTTTCCTTGAAGCCGGGCTTACTCAAGCAGGGGATGCGGATCAGTTCGAATTTGTTTTTGGGTTTGTTTTTTGTATCGTAGGGAATTTTGGCGCCGACCGTTGTCTTGACATAAGAACTGTGGAAAACCAGCCCGCAGTCACGCAGGGCCTTGACCGTGCTTTCGCTTTCCCATTCCGAGGCCGCTCCGCTGGCGCAGTTAATGCCGTATTCCATGGTTCGGCGAATGTAGTCCCGGAGCAGAAAAAGCTGAGTTCCGTCATTGGAAATATTCGGCCATCCGTCGGAAATCTGGAAATAACGCGGGTCCGGTTTTTGAAACAGGGTTACCCGGTGCTCGGTCCGATCGATGAGTTTGCCGTTCTGCCGTACTTCGATAACCAGGCGACAGGCGGGAGTCAGGCAGTTTTGCAACGGCAGCTCAAGTGAATTGCCGCTAGCGCGGGCGAATTCATTGCCATGAGAATCAAACAGCGACGCGGTAACTTGACCGGCTGCGACAACCTTGCATTTCAGCGTTTCATCTTTTTTGTAAATCCGGTCAGTGAGCTCGACGGAGGTAATGCCATCGGCGGCCCGGTGTTCAAAAGTCGCACTGCCCCACCATTCGGCCCCCTTGTCGCCGACAAGCCGGAGGTCGGCGAAATGGAGCCCTTGCAAAGCCTGTTCGGGGAAAGCAATTTCCAACGTGTTGCTCCCTGCATTCAAGCTGAGTTTCCGGGTGACTGCCGCAGTCCCGGTGGAAAATTTATCGCGAATGGTCAGTTCCGCCTCGACATCCTGGGCCTTTTCCGCGTTCAGCGATAATTCGAGATTGCCGTTTCGGGCAGTAATACCGCTTACCGAAATATTGCTTTTCAGCCCGGCGGCATCGTAAATGACCCGCCCGATCAACGCCATTTGATACTCGTGAAACTTATAATCCAGCCCCGGATCGTTAGATGTCATGATCGGAAGGAACCATAAGGTGCTGCTGCGCGTATATCCGGTTGCCTTCTTGGCGGGGCGGTCGGAGGGCGGAGTTACCGCATAGGAGAACGCATAGACCTTGCCTTTGCCGTGGGTGAATTCGCTCAACAACGGAGCGCCGCCCACGGTCGCCAGAACCTTGCCGGTGGTTTGATAACGGTTGGCCCGAGTCGGCGGCAGGGCATCGAACGGAATTCCCTCGACAATGGCGGAATTTTCCGCTTTTTTCCAGGCGCCTTTCAGCTTATTTTTCTTCTCGGCAAGCGAGAAACTGCCGGCCAGGGCCTCGGGGTGTCCCTCCGGGGCGCAAAGGATCAGCCCGGCGCCATTTTCGACCTGGGCCAGAATGGCGTCGGCTATCTCTTTGGGCAGCAGTTGCCAGATATCGCCGCTCACCATGATGACATCGAATTTATTTTTCAATTGCTTGCTCAACTCATTCAAACAGGTATTCCGGTTCAGGGAAGTTACCGCTCCGCTGATTGCCCAGAGGTCGCCGATATAATTGGTGGTCAGTTCCATTTCGAAACGCTGGGCCAGTTCGATCATATCCCTGATTCCGCCTTTGCGGAAATTTACCGCCAGTACCTTCGGCTTGCCTCCGGCATACGGCCTGGCCCAGTTGAAATGCTCCGTAACGACATCCATGGAGTTGAAATTCAAATTGAGCTTCTGCATGGATTCGGAGGCATCGGGCTTTTTCTCGCCGTCCGGCGTGAGGTTGTAATCGCCGGAAGATTGACCGTTGACCGTCGAATTCTCCATCATGAAAACAGCCTTGCCGCCTTCCAGAACTTCCGCCCTGGTCACGATAGTCCCCTGCTGTTTGAGCGGTTGATAGGATATATTGGCAAAAGTTTCCTGCGGCAGGGGTACGGTTTTTATTTCTTTGAATTCCACCTGTCCCTGCTTTACTACGCCGGCCAAGAGGCGAAGCGAGTAATCGCCCTGCTTGAAGATTCGCAGTTTGACCGAGCCGTCACTGAATCCGCCCGCCATCAGCGAGGTTACTTTGGCCGGGATTCCGATTCCGTTGAACGGGCATAAATACGCGCTGAAACTCAAACTTTCACCGGCCTTGATCGGGTAAACACCCAGTTTGCACTCCAAAGTGCCGGTAAAGTTGTTGCCGCTCCAGAAACAGATTTCCTTCAACAATTCGTACGGCACCGCTACCGCCAGGCCCTTGTCGCCGGCCATGGTCCCGAACCAGCCGCTGGAAATATCCTGAGACGCCAGAAGCTTAACGCTGGAAGGACCGGTTTCGACTTTTTTCAATCCCGGTATGATACGCTGAAATCCATCTGCGTTCTGGACGCCTCCGGCCAGCCAGTAGCCGAAGTTCAGCGGAACCACGTTGATCATTTCGTTGGTGATGCTGATATCCACGGACAACACCGAGGAGTCAGGGGTCAGGGTATAAAGTTTTTCGATGAGTACGTTGCTGAAAAGACCGCTCTTGCCGCGGCCGCTCATGCGGAGCTGTTTTTTCTCCGTAGTGTCGCTGATGATTTCGGCCTGGTATTCGAGGTGCCGGTACATATCGCGAATCGCGCTGTCGCCAGGCCAGAAACGATCTTCGAAAATAGGTCCGTAACCCTGCCCGGGACCGGTGTAGAGAACCATATTATGTTTGGCGATTTTGTCATAAGCCAGATTGACCGTACCGGATGAAAAGGGATCGACGGCATAAATCGAGAAATCATTTTCCAGCACAAACAACTTGTCATCCTGATACATCCGCAGGCCGGGCCGGGCATTTTCAATCAGCCGGTTCGAGGGAACAGCGGAGGTTGAAGCCGCTTGCCGCGGCGGCAGGGCCGTACCGAAAAACTCCACTTCTTCGAGTCTTAGAAAGCTGCCGGTGCCTTCGATAATCACTTCCGCCGATTTGACAGGACTGTCGTCCTCGGATTTGATCACCGCGACCGCATTGGCCGGTTCTTCGTCCGGTCTTTCATAGGGGTGGTTCAGGATCAGATTGCCCAGCGGCAGGCGCTCGTTGCTTTCGGTGATTCCAACCAGCCGGATGCTTTTGAGCCCATGGCTTCGCTTTACGCGGATGTAATAGATTTTGACTTCATCGAGCTTGACTTCCGAGGGAAATTCAAAGCGGAGTGTCACTGGCTTTTTCTGATTGGCTTTGAGGTCCCAGGCGACGCCGGGAATGCGTTTTTTCTCGCCGGTCCGACTGTAAAGACCGTCGGTCAACTTTTTGAAATCCGGGTCATCCAGTAAACCCGGATTTTTATCATCCGCCCGGGTCGGCATGGTAAAGGAATAACTTTCCACTTTCAACTGAGCGGCACCGCCTGAAATGAATGCCAGCATCATTGCAAGCACAAGCAATTTTTTAAACACAATCATTCTATCAATCCTTATCTTTACAAGCTGTCGAAAAATACGTCTGTCGCGGATGTCGGCACACTTTCCTTTCTCAATTCGGCGTGCCCGTCCAGAAAGACGTAATTGGCTGCCTGTTTATGGCGCCTGGCGTTGCGGTTGGCATTGATTCCCTTGGCATTGTTGTTCGGATTCAAGTACCATGGATAGGCGAAATCCGCAGTTGGAGTGCCATAGCCGCGATCGCCGAAAAGCACGGTCCGCGAGTGATATTTGTGCAATGAGATTCTGTTGCTGGCCGGTGCGCCGGTCATGTAATAATTAAGTCCATAGCTGTAATCATCATAAGTGGTCTTTTCAAGAACCGGCGCCGGGCATACATAGATTTTGGCCGGCGCGGTGCCGGCATTTTGCGAGGCTCCGACATACTTGATGAAGGACTTACCAGTGGTATTGTCGCGGCCGTAGGAATAAATAATCCTGGAAGTGTCAAGGGAAAAATGGACGCGGTCGTCGTTATCGTCCGCATAAAACGCCATCTGGCGGGCCAGTTGATAAATGTTATTGGCGCATTTGGAAGTATGCGCCGCTCCCCGCGCCTGATTCAGAGCCGGCAGCAGCATTGCCGCGAGTATCGCTATAATAGCAATCACGACCAGGAGCTCGATAAGTGTGAATTTTTTACTGATCATTGAAATTCTTCCTTCGGTTTTTATGTTATTAAAATTCAGCCGAAACGGTAACGCGCGGACTGGACCGGGCCGACGCTGCCGCGTGAAATCAGCATCGGGGGCAGACGGGTTATCCGGTTTTCCGGGTTGATTCCATCTTTCATATATTCGATCAGACGGTCTACCACCGTCATTCCCATTTCATAAAAAGGATTGTTGAAGGTCGACAACGGCGGTTGGGATTTGTCCGAATCAATGTGATTGTCGAAGCCGACTACTGAAAAATCCTCCGGCACCCGGAAACCGGCCTCGCGGATGATGGCAAGAAGTTCCATGGCCATGGTATCGTTGCGGCACCAGAACGCGGTCGGCGGATTTTCTTTTTTCAGGATCGCCTGGAAACCGTCGGTCAACGAGCTGCGGATATTATCCATGTTCACCGAAATTACGGAGATGTTTTCCGGGGACATTCCGGCTTTGACAAAGTATTTGTGGATATCCCCGGGATCGCTCATGATGGAACTGACAAATGATAATTTCTTTTTCGCATAAGCCATATAAACCAGGCAGATATGGCGGTGTCCGTATTCCCGAAGATAGTTGAATGAAATTTTGGCCGCGTATTCGGGGTCGAAAGTGACCGCGCCGATATTGAAATTATTGAATTCACAGGTGAACGAAATCTGGGCGATGTCTTCGAGTTGCATCAGTTGCTGCAGCGGAGCGTCAGCCTCATAACCGCGATTGCCGAAATGGATCACTCCGCAGCATTGCTCCCGGATCTGGGCGATGGCTTGATCGATGCTCTCCTGATCGGCAGCCGGAGGCGGCAGAAAAATCGGGATGGAGGCGTAGCTCAGCTCGGCGGCGCGGTCGATGATACCGGAATACATCCGAAAATGACGGTGTCCGTGTTCCGTACCCGGCATGAAATATTCGCCGAATGACATCGGCAGGATAAAACCGAAACAGCGTTTCTGCTTTTTCACCGAAGCATTGACGTTCCAGATCCGTTTGCCCGGCATCCGGTTGATGATTCCATCTTCTTCCAGTTTGCAATAAACCTTCTGCATGGTCTGGCGCGCCACGCCGAAGCGCTGGGCCAGCTGCCGGACCGGAGCCAGCCGCGAATCCGGCTGATCGGTATCCTTCAAACGAGCCGACAAAGCCTTGTGAATTACTTCCACCGTGTCGTTGCGGTCGCAATTGCTGAGGGCCAGTTTTACGTCTGGAATAATCTGGTTGTTCATGGGCCAAATGCTCTATTTATGTTTGTATTTAGTAAGATTATAATTCATAACGGCAATATTGTCAATAGATGATGTGGAATATCGTTTATTTATTGACCATAATTGAGATTATGGCAAATAGGCCTATCAGGGCCAATTAGACCTAGCAGGCTTATCAAAAGACAGATGGTGCTATTTAAAAGACATTTTGTCAGTATAATAAATATTGTTTTGTGCTATATTAGCAGTGCAAAATTCTAAAAAAACATCAAGGTGGTCATATGAAACCGGTTGATTTGAGAATAATGAACGGCTTGAAAAGCGGTAGTTTTATCGGTACGGATATGCCGCTTTTTTCGTGGAGGCTGGAAGCTTCAGCCGGAACTTGCCAGCATAGTTACCGGATTGTGGCGGCGTCCGCGCCGGAGCTGCTGCCGGAACATCCGGATCTGTGGGATTCCGGGCGGATTCAGAAGGGTGAATCGCTTTATATCCAGTGGCAGGGCAAGGCGTTGGAATCCCGGCAGCGGGTTTTCTGGCGGGTGATGGTTTGGGACCGGGAGGGCCTGGAATCGGATTGGAGTGAAACTGCTGAATTCGAAATTGCGCTGCTCGGTAATTCCGAGTGGTCGGCGGAGTGGATTTATTTCGACGGCAACAATCCGTCGCATTCGGCGCCGTGCCCATACTTGCGCAAGGAATTTTCAGTGAACAAGGAAATCAAATGCGCCCGGTTGTACGTGACCGCCCGCGGTTTGTATGAAATGAGCTTCAACGGCAAGCGGGTCGGCGAAGATTATTTTGTCCCGGGCTGGACCGATTTCGCGAAACAAATTCAGTATATGTCTTATGACGTCGGGAATTTGCTGCAGCCCGGCGTCAACGCTGTCGGCGCAATCCTCGGCGATGGCTGGTATTGCGGCTATCTGAGCGGCAGACGGCGAAATATCTACGGCGATACGCCGCAGTTGCTGGCGCAATTGGAAATCACTTACCGCGACGGTTCACGGGAAACCATCGTCAGTGACAACAGTTGGAGCACCGCGACCGGGCCGATCCTGTACTCGGATATTTACGACGGTGAAATGTATGACGCCCGGTTGGAAATGCCGGGCTGGGATACGGCCGGTTTCGACACTGCGAAATGGCGGCGGGCGGTCAGCGCCGGCCAGGTGGGCAATTCACCGGAGCTGGCGCCGAAGTGTTGTCTGCCGGTCCGCAAAATGCGGGAGATCAAACCGGTGCAGATTTTGAGGCCGCGCGAAGACGTTTGTATCTTCGACCTCGGCCAGAATATTTCCGGCTGGGTCAGAATCAAACTCAAAGGACATTCGGGACGGCTTTATACTTTTCACTTCGGGGAAATGCTCAATCAGGACGGGACTTTGTACAACCTGAATTACCGCAGTGCCCGCTCCACCGATTATTATACGTGCAAAGGCGACATGGAGAACGGCGAGGTCTGGGAGCCGCGTTTTACATTCCATGGATTCCGCTATGTGGAGATCGACAGTTACATGTTTGCCGGAGCGAATCTCGAACCGCCGGAAGTTACCGGGGTCGTCCTGTATTCCGAGCTGGAGGAAACCGGTAGTTTCGAGTGTTCGGAGCCGCTGGTCAATCAACTATACAGCAATATCTGCTGGGGGCAACGCGACAACTTTTTTGAGATTCCGACCGACTGCCCGCAGCGCGACGAAAGGCTCGGCTGGACCGGCGACGCCCAGGTATTTATCCCCGCGGCGACGTTCAATATGAATGTATCGGCGTTTTTCGAAAAATGGCTGCGCGATGTCCGCGACTGCCAGCTTGAAAATGGCGCAGTACCGGCGATCGCTCCTGACATCCTGGGCATGAGGCCGGGGGCGGCGGCTTGGGCGGACGCGATGGTGATTTGTCCCTGGGTGATTTATCAGTCGTACGGAAATCCGCAGATTCTGGCGCAAAATTACGAAGCCATGAAAAAATGGGTGGATTATCAGAAAAATACCTCGAACAACCTGATCCGGGAGAGCCGCGACTTCGGCGACTGGTTGGCGCTGTCGCCAGTCGAGACGCCGCATCCGCTGATCGGAACCGCCTATTTCGCTTATACCGCGGAGCTGGTCGCCAAAACCGCGGCGATCCTCGGCCATGCGGATGACGCCGAATATTACCGGACGCTGAGCCGACAGGTCAAGATTGCGTTCGGCCGCGAATTTATCGCTGAAAACGGGCAGATCGAGGTTCACTCGCAAACCGCCTGTATTCTGGCGCTGCAGTTTGAACTGCTTGAGTCCGAGCAGCGCCGGATCAATGTCGATTTGCTGGGCACTTTGATCGAACAGGCCGGCGGTAAACTCACCACCGGTTTCGTCGGAACCGGATTGATCATGCCGGCATTGACCTCGGGCGGCCAAACCGGGGCGGCGTATGGACTATTGCTTCAACAGGAATATCCGTCGTGGCTGTTTTCGGTGCTGCAGGGGGCGACGACCATCTGGGAAAGGTGGAACTCGTATACCATTGAGAATGGCTTCGGCGACGTCAATATGAATTCGTTCAACCACTATTCATACGGCGCGGTGGCATCCTGGATGGCACAGACCGTGCTGGGAATCCAGCTCGACGAAACCGCGCCCGGCGGCCGGAAAATCATCTTCGCCGCCGTGCCGGACAAACGGCTGGCATGGGTAAAAGGGGGCTTAAAAATGCCTTACGGACAAGTCCGCAGCAGTTGGCAATATACCGATAATCAGTGGCGCTGGCAAATCAGTTGCCCGCCGAATACTTCCGCCAAAGTGATTTTGCCGTTCGAGTTGCCGGCGACCATCAACGGGAAACCGGTCTCCGGAACGGAATTCGAACTTGAAAACGGTGAATATGAAATTACTTTATCGGAAAAAGGTTGATGGATGAAGCAACAATGCAAGAAATTCATAAACGAACTGAAAAATTCGGGTTCCGCTGAAGACGCTTTTTTCATGCAAAAATATCACAAGGTGGATCATCTTTATCTGGGGGTAAGGTTGCCGGAAGTTTCCAGAATGGCCAAGGAATATGCGGCGGAGCATTCCGAGGAGGAAATTCTCGATTTTTGCGATCAACTCTGGGACTTGAGGTGTCACGAGGCCTATCAAGCCGCCGGAAAGCTGCTGGAGCACAAAAAAATCAAGGATCATTCGGCGGTCTGGACGCGGCTGGAGCGTTATAAAGAAACTCTGGAGGCTTGGGCTATGGCCGATGGCCTGATGCACGCCGCTTTCAATGCCTTGAAAGCCAATCCGGGGTATCTGGACAAAATGGAGACCGGGTGGCTGGGGCATGAAAGTTTCTGGGTCCGGCGCGCCTGCCTGACTTTTACCCTGTACAGCGCGAAAAAAGACGGCAATCCGGAGCGGTCTTTGCAATGGGCCTCGACTATGGTGGACGATCGCGAGTGGTTTATCCAGAAAGCCATCGGCTGGTATCTGCGGGAACTCTCGAAAACCAAACCCGAACCGGTAAGAAAATTCCTGGCAAAATACTCCGTTCGAATGAAACCGTTTGCGGTTCGCGAAGCATCGAAGTATTTGTTCTAAACTAGTTGCAAGTAGGAACTTATCAGATTCAAATCCAATCCTAATACAATCCTAACCTGAGGCTTGCACTCCTGGTTTGATTTGCTGTACTCCGGTATTAAATTTCGAGCCTAACCCAAATCAGGAGGTTGTACTATGAAAGGAAAGCAAGTTTCTACTTTGGAGTCCGAACCCAAAGCCAGTAAGACAGATTCCCGGGCAAAACGACGTCACAAGTTTTCCCTGGAAACGGAACCTGGCAGCACGGTTTTTGTCGCTGGGAGTTTTAACAGTTGGAACCCCAAAAAACTAATGCTCCGCGATAAACACGGCAACGGATTTTACGAATGTACGGTTCTGCTTTCGCCCGGCCCCCATCAGTACAAATTTCACGTCGATGGCGCGTGGTGCATCGACCCCGCCAATCCGCGTTTCTCCCCCAATGATATGGGCACCCTGAACAGCGTGCTGGATGTCGATTGATTCAGTAACAAAAACGCCATTATCAGCGGATAGAGCTTTTATATAATCTGAAAGAGCATTGCCAAATCCGAGTTTCGGCAATATAATTATTGCAGGGGACTACCCTGGAAATAATCAGAAACAGGAGTTGAATAAGAAATGGCGGATATCCGTATCACGATGGTGGGCGGCGGGAGTTATTCCTGGTGCCCGAAATTATTGTGCGACATGATGCACGAAGACGCCCTGAGCGGCAGCGAGGTGATTCTGTATGACATCAACCTCCGGGCAGCCGAGGAAATCAAGGCTGCGGCGGAAAGAATCGCTGCCGACAACGGCAAGAAATTCCGGTTCATCGCCACCGACAACGAAGATGAGGCCTTTACCAAGGTCGATTTCGTGGTGATTACGATCAGTACCGGCGGGCTGGACATGATGACGCACGATTTGGCGATTCCGGAGAAATACGGCATTTACCAGGCAGTGGGCGACTCGGTAGGGCCCGGCGGCTGGAGCCGTAATCTCCGCAATATTCCGGTCTTTGCCGCCATGGCGAAGAAGATCGCACGGTTGTCACCGCGGGCGGTTGTGTTGAACTACACCAATCCGATGGCGGGCCTGACCGGGGTTTTCTCCGCCGTATCCGATCTGCGGGCAGTGGGGTTGTGCCACGGGCCGGTCGGAACCATGCATTACCTGGCTAAATTGTTCGGTACGGACGTCGGCAATATCTGCGGACACTTCGGCGGAATCAACCATCTGTTCTGGATTCTGAATTTCACGGTTAACGGCGAGAACGGCTACGAGCTGCTTAAGCGCAAGTTAAATGGCGCGCCGCTGATCAAATACGATAAATCGTATCAGGATCCGGACGGCATCATGGAGACCGATCACGAGGTGCTCAGCGAGCTCTATTCGGCGTTCGGCTACCTCACTTATACCGCGGATAACCACACCGCCGAATTCTTCAATTGCTACCTCCGCGACCTGGCGGTGGTCGAAAAATATAAAATTTTCCGCAAGACCATTCCTTACCGGCGCGACAATCTGGCCAAGGCCCGTCAGGTAACACTGGACATCGCCGGCGGCAAGATTCCGATGTACAAAAAGTCCTGCGAAATCACCGTCAACATCCTCAAATCGATAATCACCAACAACCCGTGCACCGAGGTGGTGAACCTGCCCAATACCGGGCAGATCGACAACCTGCCGCGCGGCGCGGTGCTGGAAACCCTCGGCGTGGTCGATCCAGTCGGATTCACCCCGGTAGCGGTGGGAGCTATTCCGGAAACCCTCCGGGCCATTTGCGAACCGCATTGCCGCGTTCAACTGATGACTCTGGAAGCGGGTTTGACCGGTAACAAAAAGCTGGCGATGGAAGCGCTGACGCTTGATCCGCTCTGCGCCGGGCTGACTCCCCGCCAAACTCGCGAGATGGGCGATGAGCTGTTGAAAGCCACCGCCGCCTATCTGCCGCAATTCAAATAGTAAGGGGAAAGAGGAAAGGGAAAAGGGAAAAGGGGGGAAGCCTTTTTCCCTTGTGTAATTATTTGACGAGTTTGAAGTTGCTCAGTTTTAAGGGAGCGGTGACACCGGAGGCGAGGATTTCCAGATTCAGGAAAAGTGCGCCCTCCGGGACTTCAAGCGGTATAGTGAAAGTTTGTGCTCCCGCACTCGTAATGGCATGAGGAACGTTCAGGGTAAATTCCGGGGCTTCGGGCTTGACGAATACTTGAATCTTGACGGTGACTTCCGTGCCCGGCGCACCTTCGCAGGTATAGGAAAAATGGTTTTGGCCGATTTCCATGCCGGTCAGTTTCTGAAACTTGAAAGCAACTCCGTCCCCGGTGGCCACAAGCGCGTTGTGCTGCAGGGAAGTTGTGGAAGCAAGTTCGTAGCCGTCGGGAATGCCGTCTTCATCCCGGTCGACCGTCAGCGGCGGCATGATGTTGAAGGCGGGATCGGTCTTGGAACGGTAAAGGATTTCGGTCCATTCGCGCTGGGTGTGGACCGGAACATTTTTTTCTTTGCACCATTGCAGCAGATTCTTGTGACGCTCGAGATATTCCTGCCAGCCGCCGGCAAGATGGCGGAAATCCATATGACTGTGGCCGACGAGCACCTGGTGCCGGGCCAGAGCTGTGGCGATGTTGTGCTTCAATTTGGAAATATCGGATTTCTCCAGTGAAAAATCTCCCCACATCATGGCGAAGCGCTTCAGGTCGGGGTCGGATTCGTTGAACGTTTTGCGGGCGGAATTGGCATAAGTGGCCGCGCCGGTGTAATTGAATCGCTTGCAGACAAATCTCAGGTTTTCCGCAGTCAGGGTCGGGCCGGAACCGCCGGGCTGAATCCAGGTGACGGGAGGTTTGAGTCCGGCACGCTTGAAGTTCGCCAGGCTGGTTTCCACCTGCAGGCACAGGAGGTCGTCCGGGGCTTTGAAACCGCCGTGCGTCGGCAGCAGTTGGATGGTTACCTCATTCTGTTCGGGAAGGTTGACGTTATCCTCATGCCAGAAACTGCGCAACCCGATTTCGTCTCCGTTCTGTCGGGCGAAGTAGACGCTTTTTGAGTTCGGAATATAAACATACGGATGGGTTTTCAGCAGTTTAAGGGCTTCGGGAGACAGATTGGACATCAGTTTTTCTTTAAACGAAGCGACGAAAGGAGGCGACAGCTTCGATTCGTCCACAATTCCCCGGAAATAAGCTTTATCACCGTTCATATGGTCGTAAGTGGAGACTTGCCGGGCAATTTCGGGATCAATATTGAGGGTAAAAACCGAATGGTTCGCGGTATGGTCCATGATCTCATGCCCCTCCTTCTCTAAATCCTGGAGCATGGAGAGGAATTCCGGCGTATAAGCCTGGTGCGAATTGATCGACATGGAAAATTTATAGCCGAAAGGGCGGAAAACCTCAGCCATATCGGTCCATTTTTTTACCGTCTGGTTGTCGTCGAAGCGGAAACAGAGTCCGCCTTCCTTTGGGACAACCTGGTCGGAACTTACATGCAGCATTTGAGCCAGAGCGATGATGATAAAGATTTTTTTCATAGTAATTCCCCTATTTTAGTTTAATCTGCGTGAATTTCGGCGTTGAGTTTGAGGATTTCCTCGAGCTTGGTAGCGGCTTTTTCCCATTCTTCGGTATAGCGCTCCTGGTCGATATGAAGCTCGTGGAGCCGCCGGTTCAGGGTGGAGAAATTCGTGGTTTCTCCAGTGTTCAATTGTTCGAGAATCTGACGGCTCTCGGTATCGGTCTGTTCCAGCTTGGCTTCCAGGCGGGCGACCTCTTTTTCATATTTCTTCTTCTCTTCCTGGAGTTCCTGACGGCGGCGGGCGCGCTCGCGGCGACGCTCCTTGCGCTGGTCGCTGGACTCGGCGGCGTCTTCCAGAACCGCTTCCGCGGAGGGAACGACTTTTTCCAGATAATATTGATAATTACCGTAGTACTTGCGAACATCGGGCGATTCCATGGCAAGAATCGTTTCGGCGGTGCTGCTGACGAATTCGATATCGTGGCTGACCATGCAGACCGTTCCCTGATACTGTTTTATCGCCACCTGCAGTGCTTCGCGGGCGGAAATGTCCAGGTGGGTGGTCGGCTCGTCCAGCACCAGCAAATTGGGCGGATTGACGAAAATACGGGCAAAACAGAGACGGATTTTTTCGCCGCCGCTCAGGACTTTGACCGGTTTGTCGGCTTCATCGCCACTGAAACCGAAAGCGCCGAGGATTGAACGCAACGAACTCATGGAAGTTTTTTCGCCGGCGGCGGCGCGGATCACGTCGTAAGCGGTGGATTCGGGCGGCAGGATGTCGGAAAACTCCTGAGCCTGGTAACCGAGTACCACGTTATGCCCCAGCACCACCTGGCCTTCCCGCGGTTTCAACATGCCGGTCAGCAGTTTGAGCAACGTGGTTTTGCCGGTGCCGTTGTAACCGACGATGGCGATTTTGTCGTTGCGCTTGATCTCAAAACTGATATTGTTCAAGAGCGGCTCATATTCTTTGTAGGAGAACGTAACATTTTCGAAACGGGCCGCTTCCGTACCGGACGGCGGGGGCGGCGGCAAAACCAGCGACCCGGAAAAACTGAGGTCGTCCATCTCTTCAATGCGGTCAATTTTATTGAGTTGCTTGATCCAGCTCTGAGCTTGCGCCGCTTTGCTGGCCTTGTAACGGAAACGCTCGATGGTCTGCTGCATATGTTCGATTTTACGGTCCTGGTTGCGCTTGGCGGAGGCGATGGCCAACCGGCGCTGTTCGCGTTCGTGCCGGTAATAATCGTAATCTCCGGCGTAGCGCGTAAGCTCGGCCTGATTGACCTCGATAATAACCGTGGCCAGGCGTTTCAGCAAAAAGCGGTCGTGGGAAATGAGCAACAAGGTTCCCTGGAACGATTTCAGGAAACGGCAAAGCCATTCGACCGCCGGGATATCGAGATAGTTGGAAGGCTCGTCCAACAGCAGAATATCAGGGTTGGCGATCAGGACCCGGGCGAGCTGGGCGCGCATCTGCCAGCCGCCGCTGAACGAAGTCAGGGGGGCGTCGAGCGATGCAATGCTGAAACCGAGGCCGGTAAGGGCGGTTTTGGCGTCGTTGCGCAAATGATAACCGCCAAGGGCCTCGAAACGGCTCTGGAGCTCGCCGTGTTGGCGCAGAAGCGAGCTTTGCTCCGGAGAGTCGGCCGGAAGCTCGGCGAGCTGATGGTCCAGCTCCTTCAGACGGCGGGAAAATTCGTTCAGTTCCGGGATGGCGTCGGCGACGTAGTCCAGGAGCGAACGTTTTTCCGAAGCGGACGGCAATTGCTGGCGCAGATGACTGATCCGCATTCCGCCGGGCAGCAACACGGAGCCGGAGTCCGGGGTCATTTCGCCGCAGATGATGGCAAAAAGGGTACTTTTGCCGGAGCCGTTAGGCCCGACGATTCCGATTCTTTCGCCGGGATTGATGCGCAAATTGACCTGGTTGAGGATATCTTGTGCGCCAAAGGATTTCGAAACATTAATAAAGTCAATCATGATATTCGTCCAATTGTATCATATAACGGAAACCGATATAGCTGTAGCCGATTTCATTGATGTTTGCATTGTCTATGATCGGTTGAAGGTTTGGGTTGATAATCTGTATTCGATTGTCTGCCAGGGTTATTTCCTGCTCCGCGATAATGCTGACGCCGAAAATCGAAGTACCGGCGATATTTTCCGGGACCGGCAGAAATATGCCGGAATTCCAATCATAACCGGGAATACCGGTCGCGGCCCGGCACATCTGTTCATGGGACGGCAAATTGAATTTCTTACCGGTCTTCCGGCTCAGCCATTGACAGTAAGCCATGGCGGCGCGGGGAGTAACACCCACCGCCGGGTCTTTGTCGGTGTAATCTTCGATATAATTGCCCTGCGAGTCGAAAATATCATAGAATTTACGATTCCGGATAATTTTCGGCATGAACTCATTTTTTCTGAATTCACTGTCGGCGGCCAGCCAGAATTCGCGATATTCTCCAAGGGTTACCGGCCGGCGTTTGATGAAAAAACTCTTAACCGCCCGCCACGATATTTCCGGATTGCCGTTGTTGGCATGATTGACAAAAAACGCGGTTTGCCCGCCGGGAACAAACTCCATGCCGGCCGGAGGGTTTTTCGGAACCGGCAACTCAAGGGTGACATCGCCGCCGGTCTGGATATTGAACGGATAATAATAGGATTTTTTACCGGGGAACTCCACTTTCAGCAGATAGGCGCCATGAAATGTTTTCAATTTATCGACCGGCAGCGGCGGCAGCTCCTTGAAGTCACCAAGAGGCAAACCACTACTCCCGCGGTTAAACATTTGGGCGCAGGACACGGAGACCTCCGGAATCATGGAATTGATGGAGAGCTGGCCGCTGTTCTGCATGACCAGAGTTACTTTTTCCCAAAGTTCCTTGTTGTTTTCCAAAGTTTCATAAAGATGACGCCGACGCTGGGAACGCATGTTGGCGATCAATTTACGGGTCTCCTCGAAGTTGCCCGTATCGATACTGAATTGGAGCCGCTTTATGAACATATCCGTCATATAACGGTCGATGACAATTCGCGGCCCGGCTTCTTCGGCTTTTTTCAGATAATCGGCGGCATCGTCATAATGGTTGGAAAACTCGACGACCTGACGGGCCAGGTCGTTTTCCAGGTATTCCGGCAGGGTATGGGGGACTTCGCCGTCGTGGTGCCGGGACAAATTCCGGTAGAGATTCTGGGCTCTGAGCAAGGCCAGGTTGCCGCCTTCGATATTGGTTTCCGCCATGCGTAAATACGAGATGCTTTTGACTGAGGCGTCGATGCGCTCCAACCCCCAGACCATAAACATGGTTACCGCCGCCACCAGTAGTACCGACGGCACCAGCGGCCGGCGGCGAATGAATTTGACCAGATGGATGTGCCAAGGAACCGGATAAGCCGATACCGGATAGTCGGTCATATAGTTGCGGATATCCTGAATCATATCCTTGACGCAGTCATAGCGTTTGCATTTGTCAAAGGACATGGCTTTCAGGCAAATGGCCTCAAGTTCCTTGGGAATGTTCCGTTTGGGAGCGCGGCGGCGCGGCGGGACAATGCTGCCGTAGCGGACTTTGCCCAGGATTTCGGAAGTATCCTTGCCGTCGACCGGCGATTCTTCCAGGGTCAGGATGCTGTACATAATGCTGCCGAGGCAGTAAATATCGGTTTTTTCGTCAACATCATTCTGCTTGAAGGTCTGTTCAGGAGCCATAAACGAAGGAGTACCGCTAATGGCATTTTCCAGCGCGCTATCCGGATCATTAAACAGCTCCCCCTCGATATCCAGATTACCGGTCTTGTCGGCGCGATTGATCATTTTGACCAATCCCCAGTCCATGACCTGAACTTCGCCGAAGTCCCCGATCATGATATTGGACGGCTTCAAATCCCGGTGGATAATGCCGCGGCTGTGGGCAAAGGCCACCGCGTTGCAGGTGGCAATCAGGATTTCCAGAAGGCGGAACAAATTGTATTTGGCCGTATATTCCGGCCTGTTTTCCGTAAGCTTGAAAATAATGGAACGAAGGTTTTCTCCGACCACTTTTTTCATGGTAAAATAGATTCCGTTGTCATCAAAAACGCCGCAATCATGGACCGGCACGATGTTCGGATGTTCAATCTGGGCTGTGGCCTTGGCTTCACGGATAAAACGGGCCAGATAAGAACGGCGGTTACGGAAATTCGGGCGCAGCATTTTGATGGCGACCTCCCGTCCCAGGCGGGGATCCAGAGCGGACAGCACCGAGCCGATCCCTCCCATGCCGATCGTACGGATATTCTGGTAACTGGACAGGGAATTGGGGCTGGGCGGCATGATTTTTCTCAATTCCTCGTCGGAAATATAATCAGCGCCGGCGTTGTTTTCTTCCAGGGAAACAGTAACTTCGGAAGCGACCGATACGATTTCCGTTTCCCGGCTGTTTATTGAGTTGTCGGTACTCATTTATTTACTGGCCTTGCGGCGTATAGCTTTGGTTGAGTTCGGATGCTTTGAGTTGAAGCTGACGCAGAACCTTGACGAAAGAATCGTAGTGGCCTTCGCCTTCTCCCATCTGAATCGGCAAAGGCAGAACCTTGCCCTGATCGATCTTATCCGGGAAAATATAACACTGAGCTTCTTCCTTGGTTCCCATGTCGTAACTGTGTACCGCCACGACGATCCCGATAAATTTACCCTGGCGGCTGATGACGAAATCGCCTTCTTCGGCGGCAAGCTCGCTGCGGTTGCGAACTGAATTACGAATATAGAGATACTGGTCGGAGCCGCCAAGATTCAGCGAACAGCGGCCGTCGAGACTGGTGGTTTCCTTGCCGAAGCTATGGACTTTGAACAGGCTCAACCCCTGTAAGCCGCGTTCTTTCAATTGTTCGAACGTCATTGCTTCCAACGGTTCACCCTGCGGTTTCACTTCCAGCAACGCGGCCCGGTTGTCGGCATTCAAGGTCAGGATCGGTCCGGCCAAAGCCACTGCCGGGGCTTCGTTGCTTTCCGGTAATTTCGCATTGTAATCGAGCTTGATGATTTTGTTGTAACCGGTATGAATTTTGGTGGTCCCGGTCAAAGTCCGGAAGGTCGAAGCCAGATAGGTTTTGCCGTCAATCTTGATTTCCGGCAGATAAAGTTTTTCATTGACCTTGGCATTTACCAACAACCGTTCATTTTCCAGTACGATCGAAAGTTCGACGGCAGCCTTGGAATACTTGGACAGGGCGTCGCTACGCATCTGATCCTCGGCAACAGCCAGGCGCTCCTGAGCCTGCTTGAGGGTGGCTTCCGCGGCGCGGTAGTCGGCAAAAGTTTTCGACAGGTTTTCCTTGGTCTTCTCGAGGGTGGACTGAGTGCTGGAAAGATTCTGATTGGCCGCGGTCAGGTCGGTACGGGACTTGGAGAGCTCGGTCACCGCGTTATTCAACAGTTTCTTCATGTTTTCCAAACGTTCCTTGGCTTCGGCCAATTCGACTTCGTTGGTATAGATGATTTTGTTGCTTTTTTCGATTTTACCCTTGGCTTCGGCCAACTCTTTTTCCGTGACATTCAAGCGTCCGCGGGCGTATGAAAGGCCGATTTCAGCTTCACGGGCCCGGCCGGTGGTTACCTTGAGTTCTCCGGTGATATTCGTCACCTGCTCGGCGTTTTTGGTCAACTGGTCTTTGGATTTCTGCAGATCGACGCTCAAAGCGACAATCTGTCCCCGGGAACGGGTCAGTTCCTCGTTGAGGACCTGCTGCCGGGTCTGGGCGATAGTCAAATCTTTTTCCTTGCCCTGCAGAGTTGTCTGGAGCTGGTTCAACTCGGCCTGGGTTTTGCGGAGATCGGCGGCAGCGCGGCGGGCTTCGGCCAGGTCGGCCTGGGTCTTGCGGAGGTCGGTTTCTTTGCCGCTGACTTCGGTCTTGGCGGCGGCCAGAACCTGGCGCAATTTCTGCAATTCGGCTTCCAGCCGGTTACGATCGGCC
The DNA here is from genome assembly GCA_031548025.1 of Victivallaceae bacterium. Lineage (GTDB taxonomy): Bacteria > Verrucomicrobiota > Lentisphaeria > Victivallales > Victivallaceae > UBA5239. The sequence continues at coordinate 54,659 of JAVBRM010000011.1, forward strand.
AGAACGTCGGCGCGTTTCTGCAATTCCTCGCGCATCTGGTCAAGGTGGGTATCGCGACTGACCTGAATGGTTGTCTGCGTGGATGTGCCGGGCGAGCCGGTCGGATTGCCGGTTCCCATGGAGAGGGACATCGCCGACAACACCAGAAAGTCGCAGATTACAATCAGGATGGACCTGTTCACGCGCGATCAACCCCCTTTAAGGATTCATATTCGCCGATCAGCTTCTGCTTGATCGGATATTGAAGCGCCATCCGCAAAAAGACGCTGAAAATAATTCCGACCAATGTGGAGGAATAAGCAATCAGGCGGCTGATTTGCGGATTGAACGACATGACGATAAACGACGAAACCGTACCGAAAAGCCCGAAATAAAGCGGCAAGTCCAGAAACAGATCGGCATTTTCAAGCTTTTTCAGCCTGACTTCATAGCTCTCCTGACTCTTGCGCAGGCCATTGAATACCCGCAGCGCGGTAAGGAAAGCAAAGCCCTGGAGCAACATGACGAAAATGAGAATGTAGAACGACAGTTTCGCCGTGAGTTCGCCATTGGCTTGAGCGGAAGCGGCGCCGGCAGCGCCGCCCGTGGTAGTTTCGGCAATTGCGCCCCCTTCGAAAAGAGAGCGGAAGAATTCATTGCTGTTGTAGAAATAGAGCATGATCAAAGTGATCACCACCCCCAATCCTATATAGATAGCGATAATTCCGAATATTTTGCCGAACTTGTTCATAATTCAATACCTCAGGCTTTCTGGATTTTTTTATTGCCGTGCCACCAGGCTATCAACGTGGTACAGACATACAGCGAGGAGAAGAAGCCGAGGAACACACCGATCGCCATCATAAAGACGAAATCGTTGATCGATACCCCGCCGAAAAAGTACATGACGATCAGAACGACCAAGGTCGTACCGGAGGTCAGGACGCTTCGGCTGAGAGTCTGGTTGACGCTCAGGTCAATCAGTTCCCAGAAGGTTGGCGCGGCTCCCAGATTGCTGTTTTCACGGACACGGTCGAAAATAACGATCGTATTGTTGATGGAATACCCGATAATCGTCAAGATCGAGGCGATAACCGGCAGTGAAATCTGACGGCCGCAAGCCAGGTAAATCCCTACGCTGATGACCACGTCGTGGACAAGGCCGAGCACAGCGGCGAACCCGTAGTTGAACTCAAACCGCAACGCGATGTAAGCCATCATGCCGAGGAAGGCCACGAAACAGGCAACCAACGCCATTTTGCGGAACTGCCAGCCCACCAGACCGCCGACCGAGTTTTCCTGGGCGCCGGAGAATGCGGCGTCGGGGAATTTGGAGGTCAGGACCTTCATCAAGTCATCGCTGGCGGCCGCCGCATCCTTGCCGGAATCGGTGTTGCCATATGCCGGAACGACGATTTCGAGCTTCTTCTCGGCGCCGCCGGTGGTGGATTTATAAGCGATACGGGCTTCTTTGTAGCCGGCGTTGATGAGGGCGGCCTCAATATCCTTCTGCGGCACGGCGTTTTTGTACTCAAACGATATTTGTTGTCCGCCGGTGAAGTCGATGCTGAAAACCGATTTGCCGCGGATTCCGGTAACAATAACGCTGGCGGCAACCAGGATCAGCGCGGAGATCCAGATGAATTTTTTGTACTGGACATAGTGGAGATGCGGGTTGGTGAAGAACTTCATCATGTTGAGATGTTTGATCGGTTTGATACGCTCCATGATGTCGAAAATCAGGCGGGTGACGAACAGCGCGGTGAACATACTGGAGGCAATCCCCAGGCAGAGGGTAACCGCGAAACCTTTGATCGCGCCGGTACCGAAGTACATCAGAATCAGGCCGACGAAAAAGGTGGTCAAGTTGGAGTCGAGAATTACGGTGAAGGCACGGCTGTAGCCGACATCAATGGCGTTGGCAACACTTCGTCCTGCCGCCAGTTCTTCTCGAATTCGTTCGTAAATCAGCACGTTGGCGTCAATCGCCATACCCATGGTCAGGATGATACCGCCGATACCCGGCAGGGTCAGCGTGGAGTCAAACGCGGCCAGGGCTCCGATCAGCACCACGAAGTTACAGACCAGGGCGATGGAAGCCACAACCCCGGAGAGACGATAATAAATCAGCATGAATCCCACAACGAAGATCATGGCGATGGTTCCGGCATATACGCCCTGGCGGACGTTGTCGGCGCCCAAGGTCGGGTCGGTATCGAACATCCCGTCGACCCGGATCTGCAACGGCAAGCTGCCGCTGTTCAGGGCGTTGGTGATATTCTGGATTTCTTCGGTGGAGAAACGGCCGGTGATTTCGGCGCTGCCGCCGGTAATGGCGGTCTGAATGGTCGGAGCGCAATACAGTTTGTCATCAAGCACGATCGCCAGCTGGCGGCCGAGGTTTTCAGAGGTAACTTTGGCAAAGTCAGCCGCGCCCTTGGCGTTGAAACGCAACATGATCTTGCGCTGGCCGTATTCGTCGGTATAGGGAGAAGCTTCGGCAATGCCTTTGCCATCCATCACATAGTTGCGCAGGTTGACGAAATACGGGGTTTTGATGACTTTGCGGTCTTTGCCGATATCGGTGGCGACCATCATGGTATAGCCGAGCGGAGGCGTAAAGGTTTCGGGATTGGCCTGATACTGGCGCACCAGTTCGTCATTGGTCTCGTGAACCAGACAGAAGCGCAGTTTGGCGCTCATTTTGATCAGGTTCAAGAGTTTAAGCTTTTCATCCTTGGTAACTACCGGGACGCGGAGAGAAATAAACCGGCCGCCGGCGGGTGAAATTTCAGATTCGAAGATTTTCTGGCCTTCCATACGGACGCGCAGAGTTTCAATGGCCTGGTCGCGGTAAAAATCAAAACGGTCGGCGGCGTCGACAATCTTTTTGGTACCGTCGGCTTCGATGACTTCCTGTTTTTCCGGAATCAGCTCAAGCAGGAATTCAACCCCGCCGTTGAGGTCGAGACCGAGACGGATGGAGCTGCCGGATTTTTTACGGACCAAGCTGATAACGTCGCGATTGTCCTGGAGGTCGGCCCCGTTGACCAGTTTGGTCAGGTCGACGCTTGCCGAATCGGCGGCGTCGAGGATGGCCTGGGAGGGATAAAGGCTCTTGTCGGCTTCGGTTTTGGCCCGAGCCGTGTCAATGACCTGGTTAAGTTCGGCGTTGGCCGGATCTTTGGCCACCGATTTCAAGGTATCATAAAAATCACGTGGGGTCAGAGGATACATCGAAAGTCCGAAAACCAGCATTACGATGACCCCGATAACCAATCGCAGGACAAATGGACGTTTATTCATTCTAAATCTCCGGAAAACTCTTGCTTATTTGGTGGCAGCGGCAGGGGCCTGCTCTTCATTCAACTGGGCGTTGACTCCGCTCTTGAGCACCTCAACCTTGGTATCTTTGGCGATTTCCACGATGAAGGTTTTGTCTTTGACTTCGACAATTTTGCCGTAAAGCCCGCCGGCGACAACCACATTGGAGCCCTTCTGCAGCGCGTCGATCATTTCCTGACGCTTCTGCTGTTGCTTCTTCTGAGTCCGGCTCATAAACCAGATCCAGGCAATGAAGATTACAAATAACGGAACCAGCATCAACATGCCGCCTTCCCCGGAGGGTTGAGCAGGGGCTGCAGGCGCGGCGTCAGCAAGAATCATTAATTTATCGAGCATTTTTTCTTCCTTTTATCATTGATATTTAATTATTGTTCGATGCATCTCAACAAGATACATTAAAAACAATGAATAGCAAGCAAAGATTACAGATAAATTTCGGATTTTCTTGACCCCGGCAGCCGAGATGAGCCCGCAAAAGTCAAAAGACGAAAAAGACGGAAAGGACTTAAAGGACAGCCTTCAACTCAAAATTCGACTGTCCTTTTTGTCCTTCACGTCCTTTTGTGTCCTCGCCCCAATCAACTGCGCGGAGGACGTCCGGACGGCTGGATACCGGCCCGGCGCATCTCTTTCATCATGGCGGTGCGCAAAGCCCGGTTCTCGGCGGTGCTGTTGGCGAGGCGCTCTTTAATGCGTTCCTGCGGATCGCCGGTGGGACGCTGACGGTTTTCCGTCGGGGCAGTGCCGTTGGCGGCTTCGGCCTGACGGCGTTTTTCCATTTCCTGACGCCGCTCCGCCATTTCTTTCTGCATTCTCTGGAGTTCGGCTTTGCGTTCGGCTTCACTCATGGCGAAGAAATTTTTAAGCCGTTCATTCATCATCTGTTCACGCGCTTCCCGAGTATTGTCGCGAAGCTGATGACGCTGTTCCTCGGTCAATTGGGTCCGTTCACCTTCCGGCCGGGCGCCGCGCTGGGGGCGATTCTCAGTCAAGAACTTACGCTGTTCCGATATCGGCAGGCGCTTGAAGTCTTTGGAGGCCATGAATTCGAGGCGTTCCTTGGGAGTGGCGTTCTGTCCGGGCGGAGTCGGCAGCGGCCGCAACCACAGATAAGCTCCGTAACCCAGTAATATTGCCGCCGGAACAGTTATTGCGATGGCGATGATGGTCGATTTTTTATTTTTCATGATCTGTGGCTCCTGTTAGATTTCGGTAACCCGGAAGTCGCCCCAGAGATAATTGCGGGAGCCTTTCAGGTTTTCCTTATTGTGAAAAGACTCAAAGTCCGTCATAATCAGAAGGTTGGTGGTGTTGCCGCCCATCCGGTTCCCCTTGAGATTCGAACCGCTCAAATGCGACTGGTATTCGTAACTGGTGGTTTCGGTCATATAATAGGGCTTGGTCGGATTGGTGGGGGATTTTCCCGGCAGGTCGGCGCTGCACTGAAACACTTTGAGCGCGGGTGAATAACTCGCCAGGGCCTCGGTAATCGGCGGGTCCGTATCGACATTCAGCGAAGGCATCTGGCTGGCATAAGGCATCATCTGCCAGTCGCCGAGGTATGTACTGAACATAATTCCGATTTGATGCAAATTGCTTTTGCATGTGGTACTGATTGCGGTACGGCGGGCTTTATTCAAAGCCGGCAGCAGCAGAGCCGCCAATACGCCGATAATAGCAATCACGATCAGCAGCTCAAGTAGTGTAAAGAATTTTTTCCGTTTCATTTTTTTGCTCCTTAGTTGGGCGTTTTTGTATAAATAAAACGATCATCGATGAATTTTATTGTATATTATTCCAAATTATGTGGAAATGTCCGGCGATTTTTAGCAAAAAGACTTTACAAATCATTTGGAAAAGGTTATGTTATATCCGACAGGAGGTAAGAATTATGAAAATTTTATCGATTATATTGGTAATTACCGCCGCGGCGGGATTGACCGCCGGTACTGTATTGTACAAGCCGAATAAAGAATCGGAAGTCAAACAGGTTTCCAACGCCAAGATCATCAGTATCGAAAAGGGCGTCATGACTATTGAACTCGACGGCGGTCGGGAGCGGATTGCCTTAAGCCAGATTGAAGGATATTACGATTCCGATCTGAAGTCCGGCGGCGGCAGTTTCGACGACAACACCCCGGAATACAAAGTGTCGGTAATCAGCAAAGACGCCCCGGAGCGCCCGACCCGGAAATCCGGCGACAAGTATGTTCCGCAAACCTTTGATCTTACTTATGTCATTGCCCCGGTTTTCGACAAGAACCAGCAGCGGGATACGGTTAAGCAGCCTTATGTCTACCTTTATTTCATGACCGAGGGAAGCGATGATTATTCCGGTGAGCGCCCCATCTACCTGACCTGCCATCCTTCCAAGTTCGCCAATCCAAGTAAGAAGGTTTATGACAAAGCCGCGATACTGGAAAAGATCCAAAGCTCAAAGCGGCCGAATATTTATGCCGAACGCGCCTCCGGTTCCACCAAGAATTTCGTTTCCACCGCCTGGGAAAGAAATATCAAGTTGCCATTGACCATGGCCAAGGGCAGACAACAGAAAATCATTGCCTGGCACTTGGAGATCTGGGGCAAAAATGATGTTGTTTACCAGGACGACTGGACCAGTCCCATGCACCGGATCGGCAAAAACTGGTGGCAGCGGATGGGAATGTAACCATGGATAAAATTCATATCCGCAATTTAAAGGCAACGACCATCGTCGGTACGATGGCAGAGGAACGCATACGCCTGCGCGAAGTAATATTCAATATCATCCTGGAATGCGACATGCGCCCGGCCGCCAAGACCGACGACCTGACTCTGGCGGTCAATTATCTGGAAGTCCACGACCGGATTCTCGCGCTGTGCGCCGAATCCAGCTTTTACCTGATTGAAACCCTGGCCGAAGCCGTGGCGGACCTTTGTCTGACCTTCGCCGGAGTCCGGCAAGTCACCGTAATTCTCGACAAACCCGGCGCTTTGAGCCGTACCGATAGCATAGCCGTCGAAATCACGCGCGCCAAATAGAGAAAAAGCTACCCAAAAGCCGTTTCAGGATTTTTTCAACTTTTTTCGTTTTACGGTATTGACATCATTGTATACCACGCTGATAATATTATGGTAAACAATGGAGGCGTCATGCCGTTGCCGTCAAAACAAAAAGAAATTTATCAATATCTGGCGGATGATATCCGCAAGTTCTACTACCCGGGAGCCAAGCTGCCGAATGAGCGGAATTATGCCGAGCGGCTCGGGGTGGCGCGCAAGACTCTGCGCTATTCATTGCAGCGGCTGGAAGAAGAAAGACGGATCGTCCGCCGGAAAACCGGCACTTATGTACTGGACGAGGAAACGGGACGTTGCCCCCAGGCCAGAGAAGCCAGCCCTATCTCCATTCTGCTGCCATGTCCGAATTATACTGAAGCCGCCAACGCTTCTTCGGTCGTCCATATCCAGGATGTTATCCGGGGGGCCATGCGGGCCGCGCTGGAAGCCGGCACCCGGGTGGTAACCATTCCGGTGTCGGAAAACAATGACCGGGACAATATCAACTGGAACCAGTTGGCCGGATTGGGAAAAGACGATATCGTGCTGTTGACGGGGGCCTGGTATTACCGGGTAATCCCCGTATTGACGGCCCGGAAATGCCGGATCGGCTGTATCGTGGAACAGGACCGTATCGACATGCTCGACTTTTCCGGCGCCACCAATGGTTATCTCGTTTATATCCGCAAGAACTGGCAGGGATTTCTGACCGAACCGATTGATTTCCTGAAAAAAAGCGGAGCCGGAAAAATCGCCGCCTTCATGGCCATGGCTCCGGATTGCGCTGATTTGTTGGAAAAATGGCATAAGAGCGGCAGCGCGCCAAATTTCACCTTCGGAATCACCGATCATCTGCTTTCCTTCGATAAACAGATGAATGCCTTGAAAACATTCTGTCGGAATCATAAATTCGACGCGCTGATCCTGGACATGAATTCAACATCGGACCGGCATATCGACCTGTATCAGGAACTGGCATTGCCGTTATCGGTCAAGCTGGTCATCAATTCAAGAAGTTTTCTCGGCCCGCATCCACGCCCGAACATGTTCATGTACTATGATCCATATTTGGAAACCGGTTATACTCTTACCAAATCCCTATTGTCTGGTGGCACAAACGGCGAAACCAGACGGATGGAAAATAAATTTTATACAACCGAGGAGGCATATAATGAAAAATAATCGCGGAAAATTCACACTCATCGAGCTCCTGGTGGTGATTGCAATCATCGCCATTCTGGCGGCAATGCTGCTGCCGGCGCTGAATACCGCCAGGGAAAGCGCCAAGAAAACCTCATGCATGAATCAATTAAGACAATTGGCGCTGATTATCGACAGTTACGAATCCGATCATAACGAAGTTCAACTGCCCTATTTGTGGAGCACCAAAACCTGGGGCTGGAGCCTGTGGAATGCGAACAGTTTCAAAGATATCCCGTCTTTTGACTCCTTGAAATACCGGCCGAAGATTTTGCGCTGCCCCTCCGAAACCCGGCAGCGGATAAACTCGGGAACGACTTATCCATGCCCCGATATTCAGTATGCCGATACCTTTGACTATGCGTGCAATGCTTACTCAAGCAACCGGAAGCGAACAGGCTACCGGATGCCCTCCGCCACCGGACGGATCGCCGACGGCAAATCCTATATTATGGAATTCAATAACGTACCGCCTAAATTCCAGAAGCGCCACGCTCAGAAAACGATTACCAATGTCCTGTTCATGGATGGTCATGTCGAATCCAGAACCTTCATTCGTAGCGACGCCACAGCCTGGCAGGATGTATTCTGGGGCTATAATAATGCGACTTTGAATGGTAAATATTATAGATAAAGGAAATAGATCGTGAAAATTAAGTTATTGATGTTGTTGACCGTTTTATCGGCGGTTGTCTGCGGGTCGGTTTTTGAAGTGCCCTTGCTTACGGCTCCACCTGTTATCGACGGCAGAATTGAGGGCGGCGAGTTGAAAAATACCCTGTTGATCAGCGGGGCCGGGCAGAATGTCGATCCCCGCCGCAGTCAGGTTTTCCTGGGGTGGACCAAGGACTTCCTGTATATCGGGATGCGGTCGGAAATGCCGCCATTGGGGAAACTGGCCTTGAATCGCAGTTCACTGGGACCGGTAAGCGACGATTCACTGGAATTGTGGCTGGTGCCGCCGGTCGGGAAACGCGAGCTGGACGCCGCGAAATTCGGCGAATTCCAGTTGATCGTCAACCACATCGGGGAGACCCATCAAATTCATCACAATCCCGGTTACGGCCTGCCGGCCAAGGCCTGGAAGGGAAAAATCCAGGTCGCCAATTCCATTCACGACGGGGTATGGGACTGCGAAGTAGCTATTCCAGCGCGGGAACTCGGGTTTGAACAGTTGCGGGAAGGTGACTGGAAAATGCTTTTTGTCCGCAATTTCCGGGTTACGCCCGGCAAGCAAAGCCCATTTACCCAAGTCAACGGATTCATGAATTCCGGTTCTTACGCGGATTTCAGATTGAGTTCGGGCGGTATGGTCGTTCAGAATGATTATTCCACGGATTCGGCCCGTTTCCCAGATCGTTTTACCGCCAGCCGCCCGGGAACTCTCGAAGTTAAAATCGGCAACGATGAATTCAGCCGCCAATTGACTGCCGGTTCGCCGGTCGATCTCGGCGAACGCCAGCCGAAAAAGAGCGCCCCCGTCTCGTATACGGTCAAAGATGAGGCCGGAAAAATCGTTTTTTCCCGCAATATCAATTTTGAACCGCCACCGGCCCGGATCTGGAACAACTTGGAATCGTATATTACCCTGAGACAGGATTTCTCCGGCAAAGCGGATCAACTGGTTTGGCCGCCACAGGACGTAAATGCCGTAGTAAAAGGCGAAGTCTCCATGATTCCAGGGCGCACCGACAGCGAACAAGCCGCCGATTTTGCCCAAAAAGGCGCCGGGATTGTATATCAGAACGGCAAAATTTCCATTCCGGGCGCCATTGCCATGTGGCTGAAAGTCGACAATACCCCGCTCGGCAAGTCTTACCGCCGTTTTTTTTCGTCGAATTTCCGTTCGTCCGGTTATATCGGCTTGCAGGAGGTCGGCAATAAATTCCTGTTTTTCGCGCACTCATTCAATGCCGGCGGCAATAAAAACCTGCTGACCAGCAAAGCGATTCCGAAAAACGAATGGATTTGCACCGTAGTCAACCTCATGCCGGGCCGGGCGGAAATATACGTGAACGGCATCCGCTACGGTGAAATCGATCTCGGATTCGACATTGATCCGGCGACCTTGGGGGACCTGGTGGTCGGGCAAGCCGGAGCGGGCGGTTTCGCCATCGATGAAATAACCGTTTACGGGCGCACCCTGGAGCAGGCCGAAATCAAGAAACTTGCGCAGGGCGAGACCAAAGTCACCGGAGCCATTTCCTGGTATCAGGCTCTCGATTCACTGGTTCTGGACATAACTTGCAACCCGGAACAACTTAAAATACAGACATTGCTCTTAAAGGTAAACAACGCTGAGAACAAGCAGTTGTTCAGCAGCGAAATCAATCTGAAGGACGGATATTCAAACCAACAGCTCCAGGTGATTCATCGCCAAGTACCAATCACCGCCAAGCTGCCGGAGGGACGCTACATAGCCTCGCTTTCCGTTCCGAACTCGGAAAATGCCCTGATGGAAAAAGAATTCCAGGTCAAGTATTATCCGTGGCTGAACAACAATCTCGGCACCAATGATATTCTGTTGCCGCCATTCACCGCCTTGAAGGTTCGCGATCAAGTAATTTCCTGTATCCTCAGGGATTATCATATCAGCGGAAACGGGCTGCCGTCCCAGGTCGTCGCCAAAGAAAAGAATATCCTGGCCGCTCCGATGAAGCTCATGATCCAACATCGCGGCAAGCAGGAGGCGCAACCGGAAGGCAAGCTGATTTTTACGAAAAAGAGCGATACCGCGGTGGACTATACCGCCAAAAGCGCGGGCAAGTATTTGAATGTGGAAACTCAGGGCCATATGGAGTTTGACGGACTGTTGAAGCTCGACCTCATCCTGAATCAGGTGGGCGACGCCCCGGAACAAATCTGGCTGGATATTCCGGTCAAAAAAGAGTTTGCCACGTTGTTCCACGCCTCCGGCGAGCATATCCGCGCCAATCCCGCCGGGTTTGTCCCCGCCGGCGAGGGAACGATATGGAAAAGCCGCTCGATTCCGCAGATCAATATCAGCAATTTCATTCCGTATATCTGGCTCGGCGACGATGAGCGCGGCATTTCTTATGCGGCGGATTGGGACCGCGGTTGGAGTCACAGCGAAGAACGCGACGCCGTCGAGCTCTTCCGGCATGCGAATGGCGACATCAGCATCCGTTTGCATCTGCTGAATGCTCCTTTTACCTTGAAAAAAGATCATCGGATCACAATAGCCCTGATGGGCTCGCCGGTCAAACCGATGCCGACCGGCTGGCGCGGCTGGTCCGACGGCTTCGGCTTCAAAGGCACCCGGATCGGCAAATGCCTGATGAGCAATCCATACTGGGGTTCGTATTTCACCTGGACCGGACGCTATCCGGCCTTCGAAGATTTCGAATGTGTCCGCAAGTTGACCGAAACCCGGAAAACCGGAGTCATCGATCAGGAATTCGTCAAATCATGGCTGGACCGGCTGGCCAACGCGTCGCCGGCCGAAGCTCCGTGGTTGAAAAAATCCGGGCAGCCCTTTGCGGTCAGGCATACCAACGCGGCTTTCAACATGATGAAGGGCCTGCATGCGGTCAACGACAAAACCACGGTCTATTTCTATACATGCAATTGGGACGGCGGAGCCTCCGCGCTGCCGGAGTTCCCGGTTTTTCAGGACGAATGGCAACCCCGGGTCCATGTTTTCAAATCATACGCCGACTACGCTATCTACTATCTGAATAAAATGCTCGACAGCGGCATGGACGGAGTTTACAACGACAACACGTTTTTCGCCGCCAATTTCAGCTGGGCCACCGGCAACGCCTATATCGACGACAACGGCGAAGTCAGGCCCTCGCTCGGCCTCTGGCGGGTTCGCGAATATCACAAGCGGCAGTTGACCCTGATGGTCGAGCGCGGCATGAATCCGTGGATCACCGCCCATCATACCAACGGCAATATCCTCCCTACCCTCAGTTTCGTTACCAACGTCATGGGAATGGAGTGGAAATACGGTGAACAGGATTTTCAGTTGAGGTTCAGCCCGGATTATATCCGCGCGGTCAACCAGGGACGTCAAGGCGGTTTCTTTCCGACTTCACTGGACGGAATTACGGGCAAAGACCCGGCCAAGCGGACCTGGGCCACCCGGACCATGCTGTCCGTACTGCTTCCTCACGAAGTCCGCCCGACTTGCCCGCGCCAATGCGACGGCGGACTTTACCGCAAAATCCATGACCGGATGTATGATTTCGGCATCGGCGAACCCGATTGCGTATTCCATGCCTACTGGGACGCCAACAATCCGGTCAAAGCCAATCATGATAAACTGCTGCCCAGCGTCTACAAACGCGGCACCAAGCTCCTGATTTTCTGCGGCAGCTATGCCGATGATGTCAACGCGGAACTGCAAACCGGCGGTCTGGTTCGTTCCGCCGTCAACGCCGAAACCGGGGAAGCCTTGCCAGTCAAAGACGGCATCATCTCCTTCCCGCTGAAAAAGCACGACTTCATCCTGATCGAGGCGGAAACCGCCAAATAACGGCCAGAAATCTCCCAGATCAATATAGCAGACATTATTAATATGTCTGCTATATGTCCTATTTATATGCATAAATTGTGCTTTATGCCTATTGCTGAATGTTTATGTCTGCTGTATAATAGTACATAAAGAAATGAGGCGCTATGAATACGGTACAGGTACAAAACAGCAGAAGCGGCAAATCCGGCTTGAATCAGGCATTGGCTGATTATCGGGCGGAGGACAATCGCAGTGTACCCAAATATGAGCTTCTGAAGCGGCTGTTGATCGATTATATCGCGGCATTGCCCCCGGAGCAAGAATTTTTGCCTTACGAAAAGGACCTGATGGAGCGGTTCGACGTCTGCCGCAGTACGGTCAGCCGCGCCATGTCCAAGTTGCGCCGCAGCGGTTATATCGAGACCGCCCGCAAGCGCGGCAGCCGGATTATTCGGCGGACCCCGGACGAAACACCGCATCCGCTGCTGACCAGCGCGACCGGTTGTGTCGGGTTTCTACTGGCCAACAATGCCAAAGATACTCAACGCAGCGATGATATCCGCTGGCAGCTGGTCGACGAGTTCGAGCGCGCCCTGATCCCGCACAAAATCAGTTTGAGGGTATACAATCTGCGCGACAACGACTGGCAGACCTGGCGCGATCCGCAAAAACTGGTGGATTCGCTCCGCGAACACGGCATCAACTGGGTGGTGATCCGTCCGGATTCCGATCCGCAGTCGTCGCTGGGGACTACGATCCCGTATCTGCACAAGCATAATATCAAGATGGTATTGTTGTTCCAGGACCTGACCAACTTCATTCACAATTCGTCGTCCCTGATGCCCGGCATCGATTATGTCACCATCAACAATCACGTCACCATATCCCGGGTGTTGGACGAATATTTTACCGGTTATGACCTGATTACTTATATCGATAACTCGATTCAGGAATCCTGGTCGGCTTCCCGGAAGGAAGAGTATAAGAAATTTGCAGAAACGCATCATATTGCATTTGCCCATATCTCAGCCAAGGCAAAATTGCTCAACGATGCCGACTGTCTCGCCGAAGTAGACAACATCGACTCGGATACGGTAAAAAAATTCCTGAAACTGGCTGCTCCGCATCAGCGCACTGCCTGTTTCGTGGCTAACGATTACACCGCCGGAAGTTTTATACGGCAGTTGAAAAAACAGGGAGCCGATCCGCGCAAATACGCGATTGCCGGGCATGACAATCTTTCCAGTATGCGGACTTACAATCTGAATACTTTTGATTTCGACCCGGCCAACCAGGCCACGGCATTGATTAAATTATTGAATTTTTATCAGGCAAACCCGGAGGTTTCCCTTAAATATACCTGCAGCGAGATTATCCCGAGCCGTTTTATCAATCGAAATTTACATAATAAATAAAAGAGGTTTTTTATGAGCCGTAAGAATTTTACACTTATTGAACTCCTGGTAGTGATTGCGATCATTGCCATTTTAGCGTCGATGCTGCTGCCGGCATTGAACAAATCCAGGTCCAAAGGACGCGCCATCAAATGCTCCCAGAACTTGAAGAACATGGGACTGTATTATAATATGTATGCCGACGACAACAACGACTGGAACATACCCGGTTGGCACCCCGGCACTAAAAAATACTTCTACTTTCTCTATACCTACTACAATGGCGGCAAAGAGTGGGCTACAACCATGCCGACCGCCATGGTATACTCGCTCAAACACGATGTCAATGATATTCCGCTGAAGGTTTATGTCTGTCCGGAATTTCCGAGCTCGGCATTCTCTAGCGGTCATGAGGGTTGGAGTTTCGCAGAGAATATCAAAATCGGCTACAATAATTCCAAAAACACCACCGCCGCCGAACAGGACAAAGTTGCCCTGATCCGCGGACATATCAAGCGCCCGAGCATGGCATTACTTATGACCGAGCGTTTCGGCCCGAAGGGAGCCGACGAATTTTTCAATCATTCATGGAACCTCGTCAGTGACACTTCGTGTTTTCCTCACCTCAATTCGCGCAACGGATTGTTTTTCGACGGCCATATCCAAAGCCTTCGGATGAGCGATTTTCCGTTGTATAGTACCGATGCCGGTAAAATATTCTGGAACACCATCGGCCGCAATCAATAAAAATTCAGGGATAAAAAATGAAAAAAATCAGCATTTGCCTATTGCTGGCGCTCGCCGTCGCTGCCTTTGCGACGGACAATATGGTCGCCAATCCGCGTTTTGAAGAACGCGCCAAGAACGGCGCTCCCGTGGCCTGGCAGTTCAAAACCGCCGCCGGGAACAAGGACAAAATATCGTATGAAGTAATCTCCGACCCGGCGGTCAAGGGGAAGGTCCTCCATATCTCCACCATCAAGGATGAGGTGACCAAGGATGGAAACTGGATGTTTCAGATGGCAAATGTGAAGCCGCAGAATAAGTATGTGCTGGAATTCGACGTCAAGGCGTTTGCCCACAATAACGAGCTGGACCACAGTGTAAATGCCGGGGTTTCCTTCCATACCGCCGAAAACGGCTGGATCAGTTATAAGATTCTGGGCGGCTTCGCCAAACATTCCGATAAGTGGAAAAATAACAAGACCATCGGCGAGAATAAATGGAAGCGTGTCAAGTTTGAATTTACCACTCCCCCGCTGGCGGAAAAAGTGGGAATCCGGCTCAATGTATCCGGGGCCGGAGCGGAAGCGTTTTTTGCTGATTTCAAGCTCAGTTCGCCGTTTGAGACCGTGGCCGGATATCTCGACCGCGCCGCCGTCCCGGCGGAGTTCAAAGTCGATCTGCGTCCGGTGAGCGCGGCGGGAATCACCGTTACTCCCGACTGGAGTCTCAACGACGCGGAAAAAGTTGTTTCGGCGACCCGTTCCCGCGTCTGCCTGAACGGCCTGTGGGCGTTCATGATCCCCGGCAAGGACGGCAAACTGCCGGAAAATATCAAGTGGTCTTTTTTCAAAGTGCCGGGGCGTCCAGGGGACAGCCGCAATCCTTTTGAAATCTATGGCAATCATAAGTACGACTGGAAGCAGTCGACCTACCGCTGGCTGTGGCGTACCGTGAGCATTCCGGCGGATGCTCCGGAAATGGATTATTATATCGATATCGACCTGTTGACCGGCGCCGCCGCCAAGGTAATCTGGAACGGCGAGGAGATCGGCAAAATCTCCGATTCCTGGGGCGGCGAAGTCGCGATTCCGGCGCGTCTGCTCAAGCGCGGCGGGGAAAATACCCTGGCGATCCTGTTGGCCGGGCAGAAGCTCAACGAAACGACCATGCATGTGATTCTGGCCGGCAAAGCACCGGATATTTACGAACCGTCCTACTCCATGACTTTCGGCAATGTTTACCTGACCGGACGCCCGGCGGCTACCACTTCCGACGCTCCGCGGATTACGACATCGTTTCGCCGGAAAACCCTGACGGCCGAAGTACCGGGCAGCGAGGCGGCGTCCTATGACATCGAAGTCCGGGATCAGGCCGGAAAAACGGTTTTCGCCGCGAAAAAATTGGCTCCGCAGGCGAGTGGCCGCCGGGCGGCGGTGAGCGCCCCCTGGGCCGATCCGGTTCTCTGGAGCCCGGCTCAGCCGAACTTGCTGTACCTGACCCTGACCGCATACGATAAAAACGGCCGGATCATCGACCAGTCGTTGCCGGAGCGCTTCGGCTTCCGCGAACTCTGGACGGAGGGGCGTTTTCTCAAGTTCAACGGCATGAATCTGCGGTTGCGGCCGCGTATGGGACTGTGGGGCGGCGGAACTTTCGTCTACCGCGATTTCGCGGAAAAGGGTTTTGCTTTCCTCAAGGATATGGGATTCAATATGTTGTTGCGTTCCGGCACCGAGCGCGGCGAGGCAGCCCTGATCCAATCCGCCGATGAAGTCGGGTTCTTCTGTATGGCCTATATGCCGACCGCGCTGGCGGACGGCGGGCAGTTCGGTGACCTGAAAACTCAGGCCATCGACGATACGCTGATGGATTATCTGGACAGCCATAACGTCCGGCGCTTCCACAACAACCCTTCGGTGATCGCCTACTCCGGATTCGGCGCCATGATGCCGGTGGATAAATCGCTGAAATATTCCAACTACCCCGGCATCTGGGGAATCAAACCGGTCAACAGCGACGCGGTCATCGCGCAACTGATCAAGGACAAAGTCACCAGTGATACCGGAGTTCTGCGCCGCCAGGCCGCCGCCATCAGCTTCATTCGCGGTATTCGCAAGCTTGATGCTTCGCGGTTGTTCCTCGGGCACGTGGGCTGCGGCACCGGCGACGGCTGGGGCAGTTTCGACTATCTGAACTGGCTCCAGTGGCAGGAATGGGAGGACTACGTCATCGACTGGACCCGCAAGGGAATTCAGCCCATCGGCAGCACCGAGCACGGCCATCCCTACCCCATGAGCTTCGTCAATCACGGTGTGCCGGACGGCGACCGCGAACCGTGGCACACCGAGTATATCGCCGGCCGCTTGGGCCCCGAATCCTATCAGATGGAACGTCCCGAATTCCGCGAACTGATCAAAAGCATTTATAACCCGGCCAAGAAAAATTATACCGGCGGCGCCCGCCATACCCATTCGGCCAATGCCTATACCCGTTATCAACCCGCGGTACAGACATTGTGGAAGGAACAGACCAAACGGATTTACCGTTCGTGGCGGTTCTACGGGGTCAATATGGGGCTGGAGCCGTTCGGCGATCCCGAAAACTATGTCAATCGCGAAGACATCTGGCGCGATCACAACAAAGTCATCGCCACCGGCAAAGAATTTCTCAAGCAGACCGGCGGCCATCCCGACCGTTTTCTTCAGAATGACTATTTTGCCAAGGAATCGCTGCCGTTCTACCCGAACCGCCCCACCGGCAAGATGCCCTCCATCCTTACTCCGTTGGGCAAGGCGCTTTATGAAAACAACCACGAGTTCCTCGGGTTTATCGCCGATACCAAAGAGCGCCCCACCGCCAAGACCCATATTTATGCGCCCGGCGAAGAAGTCGCCAAAAATCTGGCGCTGATCTGGGACGGACTCTCGCCCGTTACCGTTGAAATCAGCGGCGAAATCGAATACTCGGGCCGGAAAATTTCCACCATTACCCGCCGGATCGAATTGAAAACCGGTGATATTCTGCTGGAACCTTTCAAATTCACGATTCCCGCCGATGCCGCCGGTACTCCGGAAAAACCCGGGCACGGTGAAATCCGGGTGATATTTAAACTTGGTGAACGTGAAAGCACCGATTCATTCAGTTTCTCGGTAGTTGGTACTCCGGCAAAAGTCATCCGCAAAGTCGCGCTGTTCGACCCCGCCAATACCGCCGACGGGATGCGAAAGTTCGCCGCTCCGATCATTACCGATGCTGCCGCTCTAGCGTCGCTCGATTGCGACCTCCTGATGATCGCGCCTAATGCCCTGACCACCGGAATTGTCAAGGCCATCAAGCCCGGCACTCCGGTGATCGTGCTGGCTCAGAGCGAAGCAACGTTGCTTGATCTCGGCTTTAAAACCCATCCGATACGCTCGCGGCAACTTTGGCCGGATCATTCTTTCAATGTCGATCCAGAACTCTTGCGGGATTGGCGCGCCGGACGGCCTTTCAATGATATTTCCGAAACCAAACCGTGGCGCGATGGTCACAATAACTATATCGGCTCCACCGGCATGATTGCCGCCGTGGTCATCGAAGTGCCGCATTTCGGCGGTTATACACCGTGGGTTCACGGTGAATTCGACCTGGCGCAGACCGCCATGCTTGAAACCGTCATCAACGGCGCACCATGGCTGTTCTGTCAGTTGACCCTGGCGGAAAACGCCGGAATCGACCCGGCCGCCGGAGCCATTGCCGCCAAGCTGTTGAACGAATTCGCGGCGCGCAAATCCGCACAGTTGCCGGTGTATTGCGATTCCGACCTGGCCGGGGTCCTCGGGCTTACCGCCGCCGGCAATGCGATTCCGGAACGCGGTATTTACCTGGCGGATAAATTGAATGCCGCCGGAGCCGAAACTCTGTTGAAGTTTGTTCGCAACGGCGGTACGGCGGTGGTCATGCCGCAGGAAGACGCGGTTTACCATCAACTGAAGGTCGAATTCAAACGCACCAAAGGCGCGCTTTTTCCGGTGGAATTCCGCGGGCTCAACCAAGGCAATCTTCATTACCGCCAGGAACTGCCGGTGGTGGCATTTGACGGCAAAGTCATCGCCGAGCGGAGCGAAGGCAAGGGCAAAATGATCCTGGCCGGGTTCGACCCGCGCAAGTTGAATGTTGAAAAAGAACCGTATCTGACACTGACCGCACGCCGCCAGTACCGGACGCTGTCCCAGCTCCTGGTCAATGCCGGGGCCGAATTCGAGGCCACAGGCAAATCCCTCTACTCGAAACTGATGACCACTCCTTTCAAGTTTGAAATACCGGCGGACAAGGCTTTCCAGATTCGCGCCACAGAAAACGGGGATCAGGAGTGGCTCAAGAACAACTATCAGCCGCAGGGCTGGCGCGGCTTCAATCTGTCGCAGGTAAACACCGGTTTGGCGGATGCCCAGATTCGGATTCCATTCGCTCCCGGCAAATTCCCGGCGGATGCGCTGGTGCTGGATGCGAGCTCGTTTGACGACTTCGATATCTGTTACCTGAACGGTGTAAAAATCGGCGAAACCTCTCCGGGAAACAGCGATCCCGAACAGGCCTGGCGCAAACAGCGCGTCTATCCGATCCCGGCCGGGCTGCTGAAAGCCGATGATAACGTTCTGGCAATTCGGGTCTGGAACCGCAATGGTCAGTCCAAGGGCTGGAAAGCCCTGATCCGCGGGCCGCTCCAGATCCGCCGCGCCACCGAGGAAAAAACACCGTATTTCGGCAAATACCGCGTCAGCGACGATCCGTATCAACTCTATCAATGGTAAATTTCCTAATTGACAATTTCAGGTGGGGCGGTCTGGGGACAGACCGCCCTACCTCGGGAGAGTCACCGAAAAACTTGCACATGGCGTCAATAATGAGCAGCGGAAAAAAGCGCTATTCAAGCCTCTCGCCAATTTTAAATTTTAACCCTAATTGAGTATAAATAAAAATGATTGATTATAATGCTGTCAATGTCCGCCGGAAGGCGTTCCTGAATAAAGTCCGCGAACTCCTCCCCTCGGTGGTCAACCCGGACGGTTCGGGGCGGATTCCGCAATTCTGTTCGCCGTGGCGCGAGGTCATGTGGGTGAGTTCCGCCCTCTATTCCGGTGGGCCGAACGATATCGAACTGGCCAATCGGATGATCGGGCGCTATTTCACCAGCGGACTGAGTTGTTCAAACGAAGTCAAAGAACTCTCCGACGGCAAAACCTACAATATATTTATCTCCACAAAGTGCGCCGAGATTCTGACCGAATTCGGCGGTCTGTTGTCGCCGGAAGCCCGGGAAGTGGTGGGCTGGCATACCGAGCAGGTTTTCAAGACTTATGCCGGGGCCGGCCAGCCGGACGTCAAGTTCCACGGTTGCAACGACAATATGCCGATGATGGCGACCAAGGGACTGATTCTCGGCGGGCAGACCATGAAACACGAACACGCCTATCAGCAAGGCTTATGGAATCTGAATGAATTCCGCCGTTTGTTGTCGCGTTCGGCCTGGGCCAGCGAATTCAATTCGTCCACTTACAGCCCGATCACGATTTCCAATCTGGCGAAAATCGCCGAATTTGCCGAAGACGCCGCCGTGAAAAAATTGGCCCGCGACTGCGAAGAACGCATATGGGCCGAATTGCTGCTGCATTTTCATCCCGGCACCAAGCGTAGCGGGGGGCCGAGCTGTCGTTCCTATGTCATCGACCTGGCGGGGCATATGCACGCGCTGCAGGTTTTGTTTTGGCTGATGTTCGGCGAGGAACTTTCAGGTTATACCATGAAGGATTTCTTCGAGCCGGACCCGATGCAGATTGTTCATTTCCGGGGAAATATCATGCAGAACGCGGCGGAAATGGCCGATGTCGTCAACATGCAGTATCATATCCCCGAACATCTGGCGGGGTTGATTGCCCGGCGGACCTATCCGGCCTTGACCCGGGGACGCGCGGAAAGCATGATGCGCTTCAACGGCATGGCCGGCGAGTATCACACGCAGAGTTACATGGAGGAGGATTTTTCGCTGGGAAGCGTTGACACTCCGCTTGGCGGCGGCACTCAGACCGCGCAATTTTATGCGACATACAAACTGCGTCCGAAAGTACGGGATTTCCGGGATTCGGCGGCGGTTTTCTGCCGCTGCCTGACCGGCAATGTCGAGCTTGGAAATTTGGGAAAATCGCGCGACGGCAATTCGAGCAGCGAGGTCGACATTCCCGGTCCCGGCTGGCACTATACCATGCAGAAAAACAATACCGCGCTGATGCTTTCGATTATCGACCCGAAGCTGGCGCCGCTGACCACCAACCGGATCAGCCTGGACGTGATTTTCCCGGCTCATTACGGCAAAATCCGCCGCCTGATAACCGGCAATGAAGTAGCACCGGTTTCAATCGAAGCCGGTGAAGTTTTCATCCATATCCAGCCGCTGCTGCCGACGGATTATCCACGCCGGAACGCGGTTGAGTTCATCGCCAATGAACGCTATGAACGGCTTTCGCTGATCAACTATGAAGGCGAGGAGCGGACGTTTACGGCGGAAGAATTGGGTTTAATGCAGAACGGTTTTGTTTTCACGATCGATTCCAAATCGAAATGGCCCTCGCTGGAAGCGTTTCACCAATTCCATAGCGATGCCCTGATTACCGATTACACCATCAGCAATCACCGTTTTTTCCGTTATATCCGGTATGGACTGTCGTTTGAGGTATGCTATACCCCGGCGGAGTTCGGAGTACAGACCCGCGCCATCAACGGGCGCAATATCGATTGTCCGGTTTTCGCCAGCAATCAGCTCGATGTCGATGCGCTGCCGTTCATGACCGGAGACGTCGCGGATAACCTGCCGCTGTTTCCATGGGGCGACAGCATGAAGATGCACAATTACCCGGAATTCAGTTGGCTGATCGGTTCGCGCGGCATCAAAGAAGAAGCCCCGTACAGCCGTTGCAAATCATTCCAAAAAATTCCTTAATGATCAAAACAGCACTGAACAATGATAATATTTTGTACTTAAACATGGATTATCATTATTATTTAATATAAATTTTTACATTGAAGGTATTGACTTTTTTCCGGCAATCATGTATAATAAGGACACTGAGGTAATACATGGTAAAAAAGACGGCAAAAAATCAATTGAACCGCAGTCTGCTGCGACGAATTATATTCCGGGCAAAGGACCGACCGGTTTCGCGACAGGAATTGATTCAGGACAGCGGACTGAATCCGCGGACCGTGGATACTTATACCCGGGAAATGGAAGAAAAAGGGTTGATTGTCCGTGAGGCTCCGCCGGAAGACATGAAGCCGCACGGCATTGTTTTCCGGTCGAATTCGGAGTCGATCATTTTTCTCGGCATACACATGTCCCATATGATGTTTACCTGTGTCATCACCGATATCAACAATCAACCGTTGACGCTGGAATCGATGCCGGTTTCAGAATCCGACAATGATTTTCAACCGTTTTTCGATAAAATAATCAGTACCGTTGAATCTTTTCCGACCATGAAACTGTTGGGCGTCGGGATGGTATTTCATCCTTATATGCAGTTGCAGGAGCGAAGAAATTCTTTTTATGAACTCAGCAATAAACTGAAAAGATGTTTTTCGGTTCCCCTGTCCCTTCTGGATACTCCGAACGCGGGGCTTTATGAATTGTATCATTCCCGTAATCTGCTGCATACGGCGTTCAACAAAGAGAAGGATTGCAACATCGGGATGTTGCATCTTTCGGACCGGATTTACCCCGCTTTGATCATCAATGGGGAACCTATGCTGTTTCCGCTACGCACCAGTCCGAGGATGAAAAAACTGCTGGACGGTGTTCTCACTCATGACATGATTCTGGGCAAATTGAATTTAGCGATACTTCCTCCCTATAATTCAATCCAGCTATACCGGGAGGCCGTCTATCAGGGAAATCCCGCGGCCTGCAAAATATCACTGGAGGAAGCCGCACGACTGGCGGTCGCAATCCGACTCCTGAAAGAAGAATTCGAGCTGGATGTTTTTTTTCTGAGCAATGTGATTCCGCATACCTTTGATGCGGTCAAAGAAATTCTTGCGGGGAAAAAGGATATGGAAAATTTTATTATCGAACCCATACGGGAGCCTAATTGCATGAAAAATGTTGCCATCAGTTCCATGCTGGCAATCAACAATTCAATAGCTCCGCCGACATTTGAATTTGTAACATTTTAAAAAGGAGAATAAAATGTCGAAGTCAAACAAATTTACACTCATTGAACTCCTGGTAGTGATTGCGATCATCGCGATATTGGCGGCAATGTTGCTGCCGGCGCTGAGCAAGGCCAGGGACAAAGCGAAAACTATTCAGTGCACCAACAATTTAAAGCAAATCGGCTTAGGGCAGGCTTTCTATTCGTCAAGCTGGGATGACTGGATTCTTCCCAACATGGCCACCACCGGTACCTCCGCCGCCTGGTTCCAGATTCTGTCCGGGACTGCTACTCCGGCGGATATTTTTGGAAAAGCGAATTACGGCGATTTAAAGAAAGCGGGCAGCTTTATCTGCCCGAGTGAACCGATAGCTCACGGCAATTCCTCTGAGGGGAAATTTCAGTATACTCATTATGGTATGAATATGTTGCTCAGCGGCAGATTGGGCTATGCCGCGGGGTTGCCTTCCCAGGACCGCAGCGTTCTGCGCAAAACCACTCAGGTCAAGACTCCTTCCCTAGCGTTTTTCGCCGGCGATATGATCAGTCGCGATGCGCCGGGAATGACTTATGTTTATGGATTTTCATTTCGGCACGGCGGCGTGGATAAGCGTACCGGTCTGACTACAAGCGGAATACCCCCCTGGAGAACCAATATGGTTTATCTGGACGGGCATACCGACAACGGCACCTACGATGAAGTACGCACCCCCAACGTGCTGACGCAAGGTTACGACAAAACTCTCGGAGTCAGCACCCATCCTTAATTACTACACTATATGGTCAAAATGCATTATTAAAATAACAATTGAGCATGAGTGAAAAATTAAATAATCATAATTTTTGCATCAAAGGTATTGACAAATTTAAAATTCACTATATAATTATATCATCACAGGATATAATGAATATATGAATGAAAAAGTTGCAAAAAATCAATTTAACCGGATTTGGGTCCGCCGTTTGATCTATCGTAATCATGGCGGGATATCCCGTCAGGAGCTGATCCGGCAAACCGGATTGAATCCGCGAACGGTGGACACCTATACCGCAAGTCTCGAGAATTCGGGAGCGATTACCCGGAAAACGCTTCTGTCCGGGCAGAAGCAGCTCGGAGTATGGTATTATCCGAACAGTAACAATGTCGCATTTCTTGGTATTCACCACACGTCATACGGAATCAACTGCATGCTCCTGGATATTAATTCCGGGCCGCTATGCCTGAGGTGTTTCAAGTCCGGAGAACTTGGTGATGTTGAAACATTTACCGGAAAGCTGCAGGAGATGTTGGCGGAATTTTCCCGATTCCGGCTGATGGGAATCGGTATGATTTCGCGTTATTACCATCAAAAACTGAATGATCGCGCGTTTTTCAACCGTTTATCACAGCACTTGCCCGAAGCGCTTCATGCTCCGGTACTGGCCTTGGATTCCAATACGGCGCTATTGTACTCGATTTATCTGACATTGAATATATTGCATCCCATTTACAATCATGGACGCAGTATTAATCTCGGCTTGATCTGTCCCTCCGACCGGGTCCACTTCGGCCTGATGATCGACGGAGAGCCGACGCCGTTTCAAGAACGTGTCCCGGCGGCGCAAAAAGAGTCCTTGCGCGGCGTCATGACTCATGAAGCGATACTCAAGGAACTCCATAAACTCAATGGAAATACAATCAGTTCCATTGAGGAATACCGGGAGGCGGTATTCATTGGCGATCCGCGAGCCCTCGAAATATCGGAACTTGAGGCCGTGCAGCTGGCCGCCGCCGCGGTCCGGCTGAAAAACGCCTATCGGCTCGACAAAATATTCCTGATCCACGTGGTGCCCAAAACTGTTCAGCGGGTGACTAAACTGCTTGAACATGAGGGCATCGGAGTTGAGCCGGCAGGGGGATTTTCACTTCAGCAGGAATTTGCATTCAATTACCGGCTCGCGATCAAAGCCGCTTTTGGCGGCAGCATCAGTGAATTGCCGGACCATTTGTAGAGGAAAATATGCATTACGAACGACAGAATAACCCGCAAATTGGAGAATGGAAGATGAAAAACAAAACACGATATTTTACACTTATTGAACTCTTAATTGTGATCGCGATTATAGCAATTCTTGCCGCAATGCTGCTGCCGGCGCTGACCAAAGCCCGCGATAAGGCCAAAACCATCGGCTGCAGCAACAACCTTCGTCAGATCGGGCTGGGGCAGTCCCTGTATTCATCGGACTGGGATGACTGGATCATTCCCAGTGCGCTGGTGAATGCCAATAATTATTGGGTCAGAGTCCTGACCGGCACCGCCACGCCGGCAGCTTTGTACAAGGGAGTCAAATACGGCGATCTGATTTATATTGATGCCACAACGACTAAAGGTAATTTTGTTTGCCCGGGTGAACCGGTTCGCTTTGGCTCGCATGCCGACGGTTTTTTCCAATATACGCATTTTGCCATGAATGTCCTGTTGAGCGGTGTTCCCGGTATGACTGCCGGCGGTTCCCAGGACCGAAGTGTTATGCGCAAAATTCACCATGTCAAACAACCTACCATCGCGTTATTTGCCGGGGATTCCATTACCCGAACCGATTACAAAGCTTGTTATGTTTATAATTTGTCCTTCCGCCATGGCGGAGTTGATCCGCGAGCCAGTTCTGCCTCGGGAGCTATTCCCATATGGCGGAACAATTCTTTGCGTCTGGACGGGCACGTGACAAGTGAAATATATTCGGTAATGAATAGTCAAAAAGCTTTAACCGCGGGATTTGATGCCGATAGCGGCATCAGTACCCGCTGATAACAGAAAGGAAAATCTTGGATGCATAAACTATTATTCGGAGCAATCTTATTGGGCTGCCTGTGGGCTTATGGAGGGCAGGTCGAGCAGAGGCGGGCTTTCAGGGAATTACTGGACAAAAAAGATACGGCGACCGTTCGGAAACATTTGAGTGACCGGGATCCGCAGATCCGCATGGCCGCTTTGAATTATGTTTGTGAGCAGGATGCCGCCAATGCGGTCGGCCCGTTGAAAAAAGCTCTGCAGGATGAGTATTCGCCGATACGGCTGATGGCTTTGAAAAGGCTCAGCCGCATGTCGGATCCGGCAATTCCCGGATTGATCGAAAAAATGGCGCAGAATGACCCGGATAACGCCATCCGGCAGATGGCCGCCGGGCTCAGTTGGCCGTTCAAGCGGGAAAACCGTTTGCTGCGCGACGACCCGAGTTGGGATTATGAGGTTGTCTCGGTGAAATCTTTTGCCATTCCAGAAGAAAACTGGAAGTTCAGCACCGACCCGAAAGCGGAGGGGCACCGCAAGGATTTTTATCAGGACAATTTCAATGACCGGACTTGGAAACCGATCAAGATCGGCCACTGGGAAGGCCAGGGCTGGACTGATTACGACGGCTATGCCTGGTATCGCATCCGCTTCAAAATGCCGGACAAAATCGAGTCCAATGCGGTTGAAGTGCATTTCGAGGCGGTCGATGAAAGCGCCTGGGTCTGGATGAACGGTATTTATCTGGGCAAGCATGATATCGGCATCGCGGGCTGGGACAAGCCCTTCCGTCTGGATATGACCCAGGAAATCAAGTGGGGGCAGGAAAATATACTGACCGTCCGGGTACTTGACCGGGCCGACGGCGGCGGCATCTGGAAACCGATAAATGTGGATATTTTAAAGTAGAGGATTGGTGACGATAATGAAAAAATTACTCTTAATGATATGTGGTCTCCTTTTCTTCGGAGCATTGGCCGATGAGGGCAAAGTCATTGCGCAGTGGGACTTCAAAGCCGGCAAAACCGCTTCAGCGGACGGTAAATTCGAAGGAACTTTACGCGGAACAACTTCACTCGGTCCGAACGGTCTGGTTCTGCCCGCCGTTCCGGTCAGCAAAGCCGGCGGTTTGGCTATGGCAAACAATTACCCGGAACTCACCCCGCAGGGGCCTTTCCGGATGGAAATCACTTTCCGCCCGGAGAAAGAAATCACCGCCGGCAAGCCCACCATCATGCTCTGGGACAGCAAATATATAGTAACTCCGAAAGAAGATGACAAAAGCAAGCGTTCCCACAGCGGCTTTGCCCTTGGTTTGCGGAAGAGCGGCAATAAATGGCGGGCGGCGGCCTTTTTCGGCTACGGAACATCGTCTTTAAGCGTGACTTCACTTCCCTTTGCTCTTGATCCGGCCGAATTTCAGACCTTGACAATGGATTATGCACCGACACGGGTCTTATTCAGTCTCAACGGCCAGCTCATTTCCGCGGCTCAGATTGAGGCGCCCGGCCCGCTGGCGCCGACCGCGTTCCGGCCGGTGATCGGCGACCGCTACGGCAGCAATTACTGGAGTTTTGAAGGTGAAATCGCTGCGTTGACTCTGCGGGAACTGACCATCAAAAAGTTGGAAGTAAAACCAGCCGGGCGTACTGGATTTGTGCGTCTGGAGCCCAAGCCGGCTTTGGCTATGCACATTATCAACAATACCGGCAAGGAGTTGAAAAATCAGCAGCTTGAGTACCGGATTACCGAAGTTCCTTCACTGAAACTGTCGGGAAGTACGATTGACCTGCCGCCCGGCGGCAGTATGGCAAGCGTAATGCTGAATTCGTCCTTGAAACCGGGTCAATATCACCTGGAAATCAGCATGGCGGGCGAAACCGAGACGGTTGAATTTTTTGTTGCTCCCGAGCGCGGCGATATTTACCCGGTGATGATGTGGGGCGGCGGCGATATCCGGAAGCTCCGGGATTTGGGCTTCACTCAGGAACTGGTTTACCTGAGCCGCAGCAGACCCGATCCCAAGGATCCGGAAAGAGTCCGGCGGGGAATGGAAACTCTTGATAAGCTGTTGGCGGAAGGGATGTACGGCATGGATAATTCCAGTTCGCATCGTGAGCTGGCCAAAAAATACCCGCGGGTTGGGCGCGACGGCCAGCCTTATAAACGGGAAAATCTCGACGCCTCCAATCCGGAAGTGCCGCCGATCATGATCAAGATCGCGGAAAATGCCTCCATGGCCTACGGGACTCATCCAGCCTGGGCCGGAGCCATGATTCATTCGGAAGTCCGGGACGGCTCGGCACCTTCTTTTAACGGACATTTCGAGAAAGAATACGAAAAATTCAGCGGAGCCAAAATACCGGCCGGCGTCAACGCATCGTGGCCGCTCGGCTATGACATGATACCTGATTTCCCGGTCAACCAGATTCTGCCGGACAATGATCCGCTCCTGAATTATTACCGGTGGTATTGGCGGACGGGCGACGGCTGGAATCCGCTGCACAGCGCGGTCAGCAAGGCGTTGCATTCCCACGTCGACCATCCCTTCTGGACCTACCATGATCCGGCGGTCCGGGTGCCTCCGGTCTGGGGCGGCGGCGGCGAAGTCGATTGCATCAGCCAGTGGAGTTACACCAATCCCGAACCGCTGAAGGTCGGCCAGACTACCGATGAGATGCTCGCCATGGCCGCCGGACGGCCGGGCCAGATGGTCATGAAAATGACCCAGACTTTCTGGTACCGCAACCAGAGCGCCCCGCCCAATCAGAAAGTGGCCAATCCCCCCGAGTGGCTGGCCCGCGAGAAAGCGGCCAAATACATCAGTATTTCTCCGGATCACCTGCGGATTGCTTTCTGGAGTATGATTTCGCGCAAGCTGGATGGAATCATGTATCATGGTTACAGCTCGCTGGTTGAGCCGAAAGATCACGGTTACCGCTACACCTGCCCCGAAACCGCGGGCGCTTTAAAAGAGCTGACCTCGCGGGTTATCGTACCGCTGGGACCGGTCTTGAAACGCATTCCCGAGCGCCAACCGCAAGTCGCCATTCTGGAGAGCTTTCCGTCCGCGATTTACGCCCGCCGTCATTCCACCCAAGGCTGGGGACGCAACTGGTGGAGCGAACTGCATCTGGCGTTGCAATGGGCGCATTACCAGCCGGCGGTCATCTATGACGATCATATTGCCAAGGGCATCTTGAGCCAGGTGAAAGTGCTTTTCCTGCCGGGAGCCGAAGTGTTGACCGAATCGACGGTCAAGGCGATTCAGGATTTCCAGCGCGGCGGCGGTCTGGTGGTCGGCGACAATTTCCTCCTGCCGGCGATCTTGCCGGATATTTCAATTGAAGCCGTTCAACGCAAAACCACCGATCCGGCGGGAACCAGAAAACAGCTTCAGACCCTCGGCGCCTTGATCCGGGAACAGCTCGAGCCCTATTATCAGGCTCCTTGCAACGCAGACAGTCCCGATGTCGTCACCCGCCTCCGTTCGTGGGAAAATTCCGACTATCTTTTCGTCATCAACGATAAACGCACCTTCGGCGATTATGTCGGGCAATGGGGCCGGATTCAGGAAAAAGGCCTCCCCCTTTCCGCCACGGTCAGCGTCAACCGCCAGTCCGGCGCGGTCTATGATCTGATGGCCAACAAAGCCGTCAAATTTAATGCAGATGGTAAAAAAACAGATATCGGATTGCAGCTCGAGCCCGGCGAAGGGCGTTTGCTGCTGCTGCTGGAACATCCCATCAAGCAGATTGTATTGAATGCTCCAGCCGAGGCAAAACCCGGCCAGGCTTTCAACGTCGATATCGTGATCTCCGACAGCACCGGCAAGCCCGTACCGGCTCTGTTGCCGGTCGCGGTAACTCTGCTTGACCCGCAGGGGAAGCAAGCCCCCGGCAGCGATTATTTCTGCGCGGAAAACGGCAAACTCACTGTGCCGCTGACCGTTTCACTGAACGATCAGCCCGGCACCTGGAAGATCATCGCCAAAAGCCTCGCCGACTCCAAAACCGCAACCCGCGAAATCAAAGTCGGCCCGTAATTCCGCTTACCAGAGAATGCGGTATTTGATGGTGCTCAGGGAGTCGAGGTAACCGCGGTAGTCCGCCAGCTTCATCCACCAACTGCTGTTCGTTTGTTGACGCAAGGTGAAGATCTCCCGCAACTGCTCCGGCGTGCGCCGGGTCTGGTAGAGGTAGGTATCGACCGTAACCCGGGGATCGGTACGGCGGTCAACCCCAAGAAGTATGTCGTAACGGGCATCGTAAAGGTCGTCGGTAAACGCGCCCCAGACCTCCTGGTACGGGCGCATGACTTCCGGCAGCGGGCTTTCGATATAGCCGCTCGGGCTGCCCGGCGAATCGTACCCCGGCACCAGTTGGATGATCGATTGGGACATCCCGGCCAGTTCGTTGAGTTCGGCAAAATAGGCCGGATGAGTCTTCTGGAAAAACTCAATTCCCTGCTGATGGGTATGATTGGCCGACCATGGGCGGTACTGACGCAGATATTCGGTGGCGGCCAGTACGCCCTGCATGCTGACCAGTTGCATGACCGCGTGATAGGCAGCCACATCGGACAGCGGACGGTCGCCGAATTTATGGGCGATCCGCGCCATAGCCGTGGCCCCGGCATGGATGCCGCCGCTTTCCTGCAGGCCGTTGCCCACCCGGACTCCGCTGAAGGTATCCCAGGAAACCAGCGTGGCCCAGTCGTGGCTGTTGCGGGCGGTATTGAAATACTGCTGGAGCAGCGGATAGTGTTCTTTGAGCCAGTCATAACGGTCATACGTATCGGCATAGCGCCAGGCCATATAGACGTTGAGGTTGTAAAAATATACCCAGTCAATGCCGAAGCTGTTTTTGGGTATGGCCCCGACCGCCAGTTTCAGGCCGGTCACCGGATTGGTCAGGAATGTGACCACCGGCAGCTCGCGAAATTTCGGGTCGAGCTGCGCACGCATGGCCGCGTCCGGCATTCCGGTATAGAGCAGATATTTTTCGCTGACGGTACGGTAGTCCCGGTCAAGTTTCTCGCGTATTTCCGGGTTCATCCACACCCGGGCCAGAAGCAAATTGGTGTAGCCGGTCCACAGACCCGTCATCCCTCCGCTGGTCATGGAACCCGGGTTGAAAACACCGTGGCGGAACATTCGCGGCCAGGGCTGTTTGCCCAGATTGGCGGCATATCCTTGTTCCAGCAGTCGGTTGAATTCGGCCTTGAGAGGGGCGATCTCCGGCGAATCGCCGGGAACGACTTCGCGCACCTCACGAATATAATGCAACAGATTATCGACACCGAAAGTCAAACTGGCGGCGTCTTCCGCCGCGAACAGCGGTCCCTGCAAGGTAGCCATTTGCAAATCGCGCAACGGACGGTCAAAGCCGACCTTGAAGTTACCGGAGCCGACGGACAGCGGCAGCAAGGTACTGACGGGGGTGATTTTGCGCCCAACCGTTTTCCAGGCGTCGCTCCAGGAGGCGTAAGTAACCTCGTCACGCACCGTCAGGCGGTCGCGCTCGTA
Source organism: Victivallaceae bacterium (assembly GCA_031548025.1). GTDB lineage: Bacteria > Verrucomicrobiota > Lentisphaeria > Victivallales > Victivallaceae > UBA5239. The sequence continues at coordinate 85,306 of JAVBRM010000011.1, forward strand.
GTCGACGGCGGCGGTACGGCGCACCGTGGCGGGCGGCGCGGCCAGGACCTGCGACCAGTAGCGACAGCGTTCGACAGTCTCTTTCGGCAGGGCTTTGGACCAGGCGGCGGTTTTTTCCGGAGCCAGCAGAGTTACGCCGTGCAACGGCATACCCTGAATTTGACCGGCCGATTGTGAAAATTCAAAGGACAACGCAGTGCCGCTGTCGTTGCGGATCTGTTGCGGACGGTTCTGCAGCACGAATAAATAAGGAGTATCGAATTCTTCCCAACCCTGGCCGCCGTTGAACCAGGCGAGCACCCAGTTGGCGGCCATTTTCCGACCGTCGATTCCGGTATCGGCATCGACGACCCGAATACTCTTGCCGTCATCATAGGCCAGGTAACGCGGCAGGGCAATGCCATGCTGACGGATGCCGTCGAACACCCGCAGCTTGGAACTGGCGGTTTCGGCCAGCCACGCCGGACTGACAGCGCGGACGGTAAATTCAAGATAGTTGTTTCCGGAATAATCATAACGGTAAGTCCGGCCGCTCCAAGACTGGTCTTTGATCGAGCGTTTTTCCACCTGTCCGGCGGAATCGGGACAGACCAACCCGTAAATCCACGCATCGCGCACTCCGTCATACTGATGTCCGGCCACGCGGTGGAAGCGCCCGACCTTGCCGGCATTTTCCGGTACCGGGCGGACGTTGCCCAGAAACAGCATCGGACCGGCCGCATCCGGCGAAGTCCGGATCGAATAGGCCATACCGCTGCGTGAATCGACTTCATTGAGATTATCGCTCAACGTGCCGTCAGGCTTGCCTTCACGCGGCCCGAACCGGCCCACCGCCATTGACGAGATTTCAACCGGCGATGCCAGCGGTTCCGCCAGCTCCGGCCAGACCATCGGTTGGAAAATTTGCCGGTTTTCCGGGGCGACTTCCACGGCAAATTGTTTTTCCGCCAATACACGGCCATTGCCGCTGAAAGAGAGCGTCATGTCGAGCTTTCCGGCAACATTCGGCGCGACGGCCTCTATCCGCAGCGGCTGCCATTTTTTCGGGACCAAGGTCAGCGGCGTACTTTCGTCCAATATTTTTTTGCCGTTGCGGTCGGCAATGGTCAGCTTCAAGACGCCGCTGATTTTTTCGATTCCGGGATTGAGCAATTCAGGCGTGGCGAGCAGTTCGCCGCCGAGTGTAACGCGGTTAAGGTGTTCGGCTTCGGTAAGCAGTAGTTTCAGCGAATCGGCGCCGCCGGTTTTGAGCGGCAGTTTCAGGTGCACGGTTTCGGCGGCCAACGGCTGAAGCGTGTAACTGCCGTTGTAAAGACCGCCCAACGTTCCGGCGAAAACCCGAACCGCCAGCACGTTCCGGCCCGGCTTCAGCGTTTCCGGACGCAACAGATAGCGGCGGACGACATACGAGCAGCCGGGGGCGAAATTAGGCGGAGGATTGCCGTATTTGCCGCGCTTGACACCGTTGAGAAAAATTTCATCGTAAGCGGAGATTTTACCCAGCTCAAGTTGCAGTACACGCCCCTGCCATGCCTCCGGCAGTGTGAATTCAGTACGGTACCAACACCAGCCGTTCGCGGCGAGAACTTTCTGATCCCGCAGCGATTTTCCGACTTCAACCGTTTTCCAGTCGGAAACGTCGAGATCCGGCGCGGCGTAGGCCGGCTTGTCACCGGCTTTGACACGCCAGTCGGACAGCGTCATCGGCTGACCGTCCAGTACAAAAGCAGTGGTCCGGTAGTCTTCCGGAGTAGCCGAACGCAACGGCAGCGTTTTAATTTCGCCGCACAACGGCAGGACGGCGGCCAGCAACAACAAGGCGGAAACAAATTTCATGATATATCCTTCTTTAATAAATTATTGCCATTGAATCATTTTTACTTCAATGCTGCGCGGCGCCAAAGGACTGGAATGCCCGTCCACCCAAAGGAAGTTGACATTTCCGCTATGAATCGGCCCCAGGCGCCATGGAGTAGTGGGGAATGGATTGAATGCCCATTTGGAATTGCCGGCGGAGTCTTTGGCAGTATTGCCGCGTACTTCAAAACAGCGGTTGATATTGGAGTCCATGCCGTCGCCCAGCACAATTACCGAGGAAGCTTTATTGATCTGCTCAAGCTTATAAAACTTATTGCTTGCCCATCCCCCCAGCATCGGCAATACCTGGGTATTGACCGAATAATCCGTCCCCGGACTACCTGGCTTCCTCTTATGCGAGGGACAAGTGACGACTTTTTCAAAGGCGACTTTCTTCTCCTCCGTGAATTTCCCGAAATAACCGGCGATCGGCCCGGTCCACTCCGCCAACATGGATTTGGCATTGTAACCATACGGCAACATGCCGTTCCAGTCGCCGCTGTAAGTCGCAAGGGCAAATCCAAGTTGCTTCTCGTTGCTGAGGCAATTAGCGGAATGAGCCTTTTCACGGGCTTTGTTCAACGCCGGCAACAGCATGGCCGCCAGTATCAAAATGATTGCGATCACTACCAAGAGCTCGATAAGTGTAAATTTATATTCTTTTTTATTTCTTTTCATATTCCAGTGCCCTCCTGTTAAGCTATTTGATGATAATGCGATTGCGCCTGGGCCACGCTGCCCCTGGCCACCAATACCGGTTGAAGCCGGGCCACGCGGTTTTCCGGCCGGATGCCGTCCCGGATGTACTCGGCCAGGCGGTTGGCGACCGTCCGCCCCATTTCGTACAAAGGATTGTTAAAAGTGGTCAGCGGTGGGTCCGAGGTTTCGGTTTCGGCGATATTGTTGAAGCCGATCACGGAAAAATCCTGAGGAACCCGGTGACCCATTTCTTTCAAAACCCTGACCAATTCCAAGGCGGCATCGTCATTGCGGCACCAGAAAGCGGTCGGCGGATTTTTCTGAGCCAGAAGCGTATTCAATTCCCGCCTGATCGCCTCCCGGTCATTCTGTCCGGGAAGCAGCATATAAGAAAGATTGACCTGCCCGGCTCCGGCATTTTCGAAGCGTTTGCGGATATCGTCGGGCGTGGTGATCATGACGTTGATGGGATTTTTCGCGTCGATATATTTCCGCGCATACGCCAGACAGATATTGCGATGCCCATATTCCCGCAGATAGCCGATTACGGTCCTGGCCGTGTAATCGGGATCGAAAGTCACCGCGCCGATATTGAAACGGTTGAATTCGCAACTGAACGAAATCTGCGGAATCTCCTCGTGCCTGGCGATGGCCTCCAGCGGCAGATCGTCGTCGTAGCTGCGATAACCGAGATGGACGAGCCCGCCGCATTGCTCCTTGATCTCCGCGATGGCCCTGTCAATAGTCGCCCTGTCGGACTGCGGCGGCGGCAGAAAAACCGGAGTCGTGGTATAACCCAATTCCACCGCCCGGTCCACCAGCCCGGAATACATCCGGAAATGCAATTGCCCGTACACCGTTCCCATCCGGAAATACTCCGAAAAGGATGCCGGCAAAATGATGCCGAAACACTTCAAGTGTTTGTCATGACTCCGGCCGGTTATGCTCCAGACGTGCTTCCCCGGCATCCGGGTGATCATTCCCTCGCCCTCCAGGCGATTGTAAACCTTTTGCATGGTTTGCCGGGCCACACCCACCTGCTGGGCCAACTGTCGGACCGGCGCCAAGCGCATTCCCGTCAGCTTATTTTCCTGCAAGCACCCGAGCAGAGCGTCATGAATGACATTTACGGTGTCATTCCGCCCATAATGACTCAAGTCCAGCTTCAGATCGGTATTTAATTGGTTATCCATAGGTCAAACTAATCCGTTTTGGCTTATAACTGTTTATTAATTATAACTCAAAACGCAAATATTGTCAATGCGCGTTTACATATTATCATGAATTGTTTACCAGATGAAAATACTTGTAAACATCATTGCCACTGAATCATCTTTACTTCGATCAGCGGCGCCGCCAAGGGACTGCAGTGCCCATCCACCCAGAGGAAATTGACTCTGCCGCTGTGAATCGCCTCCAGACGCCACGGGGTACCGGGGAAAGGATTGAACGCCCACTTGGAATTGGTGGAGCCGTCCTTGGAGGTATTGCCGCGTACTTCAAAACAGCGGTTGATGTTGGAATCCGGGCCGTCCCCGATCATGATCACCGCGGAGGGTTTCTTGATCTGCTCGAATTTATAAAACTTATTGCTGGAAGTCCAAAGCAGCATCGGCAACACCTGGGTATTGACCGAATAATCCGTCGCAGCAGGTTTCTTACGATGCGACGGACAAGTGACGACTTTATCCATGGCAACTTTTTTATCCTGGGAAGGACTACCGAAATAAGAGGCTATCGGCCCGGTCCACTCCGTAAAAACGGATTTACCGGTGGTGCCGGCATTGCTGTATCCATACGGCAACGTGCCGTTCCAGTCGTTGCTGTACGAGGCAAAAATGGTCCCGATTTGTCTCTCGTTGCTGAGGCAATTGGCGGAATGAGCCTTTTCACGGGCTTTGCTCAAGGCCGGCAGCAACATCGCCGCCAATATCATAATAATCGCGATCACCACCAACAGCTCAATGAGTGTAAATTTCTTACTGTTCATGTTTTATGCATCCTCTTTTAATTCTTTATTGAAATTCAATCTGAAGTCCATTTCCAGTGACATCGGGGTATTGATGCGGTACAGGGCGTCGATGGTACGATTCGGGCAGCCGCAGCTGCCGCCTTTCAGCAGATAAGGTTCGATTTTGATATTGGCAAATCCGGCGTTGACTTCTTTCTTCCGGATCCGCTCAAGCAGCAAATTTACAATTGCTTGCGCCTGATCATGAATCGGCTGAATCACCGTAGTCAGCGACACCGGACAGAAGTCGGTAAAAGTGTAGCCGTCGCAGCCGATGATCGCGATATCCTCCGGCACCCGGATGCCGTTTGCCAGCAGACTGCACAGGACTTTCGCCGCGACATAGTCGTTGGAACAAAACAGCGCGGTAGCTTTCCGCTTTTTCAGGTACTCCAGCATTTTATCAATTCTGCCGTCGATATCACAAAGAGTCAGGACATCCTGATTGTCGATATGAATATTTCTTTCCTGATGCGCCTGCCGCCAACCATCGATCCGGCGCGGCGCCGAATGCGCCGCAATGGTCACATAAACCACCTTGTCATGTCCATGCTCCAGCAGGTGCCGGGTGGCGATATAACCGATCCGCTGATTGTCGATGCCCACATCAAATCCGTTTTCATTGTTGTGCGAGCCGAATACGTGAGGCACATGCAAACAACCTCTCAGTTCGACTTCATTGAGTGAATTCAAGATCACCACGCCGTCTGTTCCGTGTGAAACCAGCTCAACAATCTGACTGGAATACGAGTAATTCTTGCGTCCATATTGACACACCAGCGTGTTGTATCCCTCCGGAAACAGCAATGCGCCGATTTCGGCCTCCACCTGGGCGTACCAACCGGTACCGGTGGAAGAAGCAATACCGACAACCCCGGTCGGAGCCCCGACCAAGGCACGCGCCGATTTATTGGGAACATAGTTCAGTTCCCTGGCCAGCTTCTGGATCTGCTCTTTTTTCGCAGGGGAAATACGGCTGTTGCCGCCATTCCCGTAGAGAGCCGCCGAAACCACCTGGCGCGACACCCCGGCGAGCATCGCAATATCTTTCATCGTCACAGACATTTTACCTCAAGATTAACATGACTGCACGTGCAGTTAATAATAAAATAATCTGTTTTTCAGAAAAATCAATAGTGATAATATTTTTTCCGGATATTTTCCCAGTACGGCTTCAAACCGAAAAAAGTGGTATACCGCCGGAAAGATCAATAGGATAACGTTTTCTGTATCCTGTCTCTCTGGTAATAGTTGAAGGTATTGGCGGATATCTGATTGGCGTAATAATCATGCAAGTTGTTGGCAGTATCCTTGAAAAATATTTCCGGATTTTGCAGTGCGGCATGCCCGTCCACATAGCTTCCGACGAATTGGTCGGCATGGCGGGCGGAAGGATAAGCGCCGCTTCCGTTCATGACAACGGAGTAAAACTGCCGCGAACCGGCAAGTTCAAAGCTGTCCAGTGTCAGGATTACCGTGGAAGGACGGGATAATTGTTTCCCGTTTAGAACAACAAAATCATAGGATGGAGAAGTGAGGGAACCTGACGAAACAACCTTGGGATTATAGATTCCTTTTTTTCCGGCCGTAGTTCGGTAAACGCCATAGACTTCCCACTTGACGTCGGTGATGCCGTCGCCATCAGCGGCTGTTATGGGAAGTGAGGGGCAGTGCCAGAGATTGCCGCCGATATTGGCGTATTTGCCGCAACCTATAGTCTGAGCCATAGTTCGGTGATTGATACCGCACTGCGGACAGTTGGCGAAACGGATCTCAATCGGATAGCCGCCGTCATAGTCGCCGGCATAAGAGGTGGCGCCAAGGATAATCTGTTTCTGATTGGAAACACATTGAATAGTTCGCGCCTTTTCCCGGGCTAAATTCAACGCCGGAAGCAGCATTGCCGCCAAAATTGCGATGATCGCGATCACTACCAGGAGCTCGATGAGTGTGAAATCAGATATACGAAAGCGACGGAACTGAGTGATGTTCATTTTTTCGACTCCTTATTATTAAAGCCGGAATTGGTGAATTTTGAGGGTTCCAGACCAATTTGCAATTTTTTACAATCCGGTGCATTTGCAAAAAAATCACTGAAATATAGCAAACGATAAATTCTTTTTTCCGGATCATATTTCAGTTCTTTTTCCCGCATTTGTTTTTCCAGTGAATCGGCCTGTTTCACCATATTGTCCGTACCGGTGAATTTAAGTTCGAATTCCGGTAAAATTGTCAGTTCGGGGTTTGTGAAAAAACTGTTTCGGGGCCTATCATATTGCTTGAGATATTGGGGATACGTCATTTTCTGCGGTATTCCAGTATCCGCGGACTGGGACAGGAATAACCGTTCATCGGACGGCTGCCGCAGAAGAAATACATTATTGCCTTCTACAAATGCTTTCAGACTGTTGGTTTCAAGAAGCGGTTCGAAAAATTTTCTGGGCACAAGATCCACGAAAATATTATTTTGCAACAATGCCGTTTCCGCAGGATTGTTGAATATCTGAAGATGCTTGATCTGATTGACATACCAGACGTTGTTGCGGATCGTCAATTCCGGGCAATTTTTGAAACGGGCTCCTCTGAATCCCCGGACGATTACATTATTGTCAAAGGTCATGTCGGCAATGTCCGACGCATTGACGAAAAACGGCGTATAATGTGCTCCGGCACGTCCGTCATACATACAGCGGCTTATATGGATGTTTTTCCCGCTGTCAAGGCGGATGGCGGCGGAATTGATTGAAAGATAGTTGACGATGTTGCGGAAATAAATACCGTCAATCACAACATTTGACTTGCCCATCAGACTGATCATTTGCTGCATGACCCCTTTCCCGTCCAGAAAAACCTGTTCGCCGGGAGCGCTTTTCAAAGTCATGGGCTTTCCGGCATCACCGCTGTTCCGGATATAAATCATTTCGGTATAGCTGCCGCCATGAATGATGATGCTGTCGCCGGGTTTTGCCTGGTCGCAGGCATGGGAAATGCTCCGTAATGGATGTTCCGGTGTGCCGGAGGCCTGATCATTGCCGTTTACGGCGACATGATACTCGCGGGGAGCCGGATCTTCCGGCAGAGTCGTGAATGTTTGTGGTTCCGTGGCTTCCAGTTTTATGCGAAAGAAATATTTTGTTCCGGGAAGAAGTCCGGTCAGGCTCATGCTCCGGTAGTTGCCCGGATCGGATGGCCCGGAAAGACGTTGGCGGCACTGACGGTCCGTTCCATACAGGATTTCAGCTCCGGCGTCCGGGGTGTCGGTCCACCATTCAATATTGGCGGTAGTGGCTGTCACCGAATATATGAACGGGCCGGTGATTTCCGGAGTTGCCGGCTTCGAAAAGGGGCGCGGCCCTTGCGAAAGCGCATCAAGTCCGCGCCCCGCGAAGATTTCAGCATTTTGGAGTGTGAAATTGCCTTTGGCGGCATCGGCGAATACCGGTGCGGGGTGGGGAGAATCAAGGTTTACCAGATTGTTTTCATGGTTCAGAAGGTCGGCCGGGAGTGCAATATTACTGTGCCGGAGGCCGGTGGCATTTCCCAGCTCCGGCTTGACCGTAAAGGCATTGCGGATCAATTTCAGATTTTCCCCTTTCACAGTCAGTTTACTGCCGAAAGCACACCCGGTAATGTAAAGATCGTTGCCATTCAAACTTACCGGGGAACCGATGAAATTTATTTCCCTCAAGGTGACATTATTGCCGTTGACGGCAAGGCCGCCAGTAATGAGCGCCCTGCCGTTGTTGCCGCGGGTTTGGAGAATAATGTTATCGGCGGCGATTTTTCCGCCGTTGTAAGTTCCCGGCAACAGATAGACCGTATCGCCGGTTTTGATATTGGCGTAACTTTTCCAGGCATTGTCTACCGAATTTCCCGGACGCGAATCATCGCCGTCCGGTGCAATAAAGAAAACATTATCCGGAGCGGGAAGTCCATTTTCCAGACCTCTTGCTCCGGCTTGCGGGCGGAAATCGTAATTTACCGGATCGGCAAACATCTTGTCGAGGTCGGTGGCCGGGAACCGGGAAATAACCGGAGTCGAGTCTTTCGCGTTATAGGCATTTCTCCAATTATAACGAATGCTATTGCGAACGACAGGGGAATTAATTACATTCGCATATGAATTAATCACCATTGATTCTTTGATTGTTCCCGGTTTGATATCAAGCCTGGCGAACCCAAACGTCCGGCAGTTTTCGATAATGCAATTTTTACTGGCTCTCCCGTAAAAACGTATTACGAACCCCTGCGGATTGTTAGGCGCGAAACTTTCGCAATTTGAAATGCGGGAATATTGAGAGCTGAAAAAAACAATGTTGCCGCCTTCATAAACAAAGGGAGTTCCGTTGCCGTAAGCCGTGCATCCGTCGACCAGTGAATTCATGGACTGAAAGAAAAGAATACCGTTGCTGTTCAGAAAGGTCCGGCATCTTTTCACGGTAATGTTTTCCGAATGAATCAGAAAGCCAATTCCGGCGCTGGTTTTTTCCGAAGAGCCCTTATCCTGTTCCGGAGAACAGAAACCGGTAAGCATAATTCCGTCGATCGTGATATTTTTTGAACGGACGAAGCGCATACCACAATCCAGCACCGAAACGGATATCCGGTAATTATCCGGAGATTTCCCATCCGCGGTTGAAATATAAAGCTTTTGCGACTGGGCATCATGATAATATAACCCCCTCCCAAACTCAAGGTCACGGATCGTTGTTGACGGTAAATAGATTTTCAAATTATCGTGTTCAATGACCGCGTTTACATTCCGCTTCCAGTCGGCAACGTAAACAAATCTGTACCCTTCAACCGGCTTGAATCCGGAGGCAGGGAGGTCTCCCCGCATCAGGACACTGCCGGGAAGCCTCGCCTTGATAACGGTATTTTTGTCTTTATCGCCAAAATCCTTCAGGGTAACAGATTCACGATATTCGCCGGGATCGATGGTCAAGGTATCGCCGCTTTTCAACCTGTTAAAAGCTTTGGCGATATGGCGGAAAGCCGTTCCCGGAGAATGCCCGTCATTGGCATCATTTCCCTGATGGCTGACAAAATATTCAGCCGCAACGAGCGGAAATGCGGCGATACTCAGAAGAATCACAAGCAGGCGGATATAACTATTCATCGGTTATCCTCGCCATTACGGTGTTGCTTTTGTATTCGGCGTGGGAACGTTCTTCGCCGGCGGTGATCAGGGCTTCGCGGTCCGAAAGGCGGTACGGATGGAAATTGCCGTAGAGCGCGGCCTGGAACTTGGCGTCGGTGTCCTCCGGCATCATTGGAAATACCACTTGTTCGGAATCGCGGATCAGCACCATTTTGACCGGATCGACTTGGGCGATCAGCAGGGGCGAGCGCCAACGCATCAGGTGCTGATTGTACGGCAGTTTGCGGTTGTAAATAAGATAAAGCCCGCTCTTCAACTGGAGCCAATGCTGCTGGGTATTGGTCATGGTAAGCACTTCGCCGTCGTCGAAAGCCCACGGTTTCATTCCACCGAAACCCAGTTGGTCATCCAACTCGGCATAATAACCGTGCCCGTCTTCGGTGCGCAGACTCATCAGGAAACGGCCTTCATGGCGGCACAACTGCGGTTCCATCAAGCCGCGCCCGACCGGCAGTTCCAGGGTGCCGCCGCGCGTTTCCGGGGTGATCACCGTTCCATCGTAACGGCACAGATAAACCGTGCAAATCCGGTCCTTGCGGCCCCAGGTGCCCACGGTCAGCGGCAAATAAATCCGGTCGCCGTCCATGACTTTCTGCGAACAACCGCAGGTATAGCATGAATTACTTTTGAATTCCGGTATTTCCAGTTTCTGACGGGTGGTGTTCCACTGGCCGGAGGCGTCGCGAACGGCGTATATCGGATACCGCTGAAGTTTCCAGCGGTCTTCCCGACCGCTCCAATCACCGAATGTATCGTAAAGTCTTCCAGCGCGGTAATAAACATTGTGCCCGATGGTAAGTACGGTCCGGGTCGGTTCGTGATATTCGGGGACCACGTCGCATATGCCCTCGATAATACCGTCGATGGCTTCTTTGCGTCCCATTTCCGGAATCGGCTGTGGGGAGCTCCAGGTTTCGCCGCCGTCATCGGACAGGGATTCGTGTACCGGCAAATAATAATCACTGCCCTCGATACTCTGCAGGGTCATGAGCAATTTTCCGGAAGCGGTAGCAGTGACTTTCGGATGAAACCACGAGATATTTTTACCGGAACGATTTTCCCATACGGTTTTGACGATTATTTTCATAGTATCCTTTATGATTCAATCTTGTTTTTTATAATTATAACATTATTTTAAGAATTGTATATAGTAAAAATGTTTGAAAAATTGTAATAATATGACATTTGGAAGATTTTGTTATGCAAACGCGGATGCCGCTGTCAAAAGTGTATGATTTTCTGGATTCCCTGCGGATCGAAAAAGTCATGTTCGCATTGTCCAAACCGGTCATTCCGTCGGCTTATGCCAATCCGTTTATCCGCCTGATTACGGTGCCGGATGATGGGGTTTATTGTATCCGGGCGGTGCTGGACAATGAAATCCGCGAGTTCTGCCTGAAAAGAGGCGATCTGCTCTGCTGCTTGCCGGATTCGTGCGTACAGCGTATTGATTCTCCGGAGAACAGTCCACTGTCGGTGGTATTCAAACAGTATTGCATCCGGTTTGTCTGTACGCCATCGGACCCCGGCAGACGAAATTACTTTTACCATAGCGAACACTCCCTGTCTCCGGGCGGGCATTTCCTGCTGCGTGGGTTGCTGGCGTTTGCCCGCGAAAACCGCCCGCAGACAATGCTGATCAGCGTTGCCGAATCTTTATTTGACGCCATCCGCAGTGATCTGGATCGCGACCAAACCTGCGAAAGCAAAGCCGCCCGGACCTATCGCGAAGCACTGCAACTGATGCAGTCCCGTTTCCAGAGCGATGTTTCGCGGGACGATATCGCAGCGGCGCTGGAAATCACGCCGACTCACCTGAGCCGCCTGTTCAAACAGCTAGGAGTAAAGGGGTTCAATGAAACACTGACCCGGATGCGCCTGGAACACGCTGCCGAGTTGCTAGGCGACAACAAGCTGTCGCTCGATACGATTGCCACGCAATCCGGATTCCAAAGCGCCTCGTATTTCATCAAAGTCTACAAGAAATACCATGGCACTACACCGCGGCATTAAGAGATCAGATGAAATTCCAGGGACGAACCATCATGCCGTTACGGGTATAAAAGTCTCTTCCTCCATAAACCAGCATGCCGGGACAATCGTCATTGAGTTTGGAGTAATAGCTCAATCCGTCGAACATGCTGCTGGAAACAGTCTGTCCTGATTTGATTTCAACAGGCAGCAGCTTCTCGCCGTTTTCGAGGAGGAGATCCACTTCGTGACCCGAGGTGTCCCGCCAGAAATACAATGGAGGTTCTTTGCCGGCATTCAAAGCGCATTTAAAGAATTCCGAAACGACGAAGGTTTCGAAGATATTGCCTCGCAAACTGTGAAGTTGCAGTTCATCCGACGATCTGATGCCGAGCAGATAACAGACCAATCCGCTGTCATAGAAGTATAATTTGGGGCTTTTTATCAGACGTTTATTGAAATTCTTCTGATGCGGCTGGAGCATAAATACGGCATAACTCGCGCTCAAAAGCGACAACCAGCGCTTGACCGTCGGCACGGAAACCCCGGCGTCGTTGCCCAACGAAGTCATATCGAGAATCTGTCCGGTTCGTCCAGCACAGAGGCGCAAGAAGCGTTCAAAAGTTTCAAGATCGCCGACATTGAGCAACGTTCTGACATCGCGCTCAAGATACGTCCTGGTATAGTTGCCGAGCCACTCCGTGGGATCGACTTCGGTGTCGTACAGCGGCGGATAACCGCCTTTGAACACTTGCCCGTAACAATCGAGTTTGCTTGCCGGAACCGTGGCTTCCGAAAGATTGAAGATGTCCGGGTTTTCACTTGAGGATATCTCCCGGGTTGAAAACGGCAGCAGCTTGAAAATGGCGCAGCGTCCGGCCAGCGATTGGGAAACGGCTTCCATCAAATGAAAATTCTGCGAACCGGTCAAGATAAACTCACCTTTTCTTTTATGCTCGTCGACCGCCACCATGATGGAACTGAACAGTTCCGGTGCGCGCTGGGCTTCGTCAATGATGACTTTACCTTGAAAGCGCGCCAAAAAACCGTTGGGGTCGCTCTTGGCGTAATCCAGCATTTCCAGGCGTTCCAGGTTTACGTACTCATAATCGGGGAATAGTTCCCGGCAGAGCGTGGTTTTGCCGGACTGGCGCGGTCCGGTCACCGCGACCACGGGATAATGCTTTGCCGCCTTTTGAATGGATGGGCTTAAGTGTCTGTAAATCATTTCACGCCTCTGATGTCTTTCTTGTTAAAATAACATTGGATATTAAAATTTCAAGAAAAATCAAGAAATTCTTGCTAAAATAATATTGGATATTAAAATAGCAAGGATTTGAGCAAATTCGGCTTATACCCAACTTAACCTAATGAGACTAAAAGGCTACTGTCTGTGCCACTTGGATTTGGCACAGACAGTAGATGTAATTTAACTCGTTTTGTTGAAAATGCAAATTTTTTTCAGAAGTTCATCCATTCGAGGTAGCGGAGGATGCCGTCGGTCGGACCGACGATGCCGCTGGAGGTGTAGGTGAGAACCAGCCGGGCGCTGGGGCGGTTTTCCTCGGATGCACTCTCAATCGTGACCGTATAATAATTCGACGGCTCCCAGGAAAAATTCTGCCGCAGAAGTTCCAGTACCGATACATCCACCTGATCACTCAGCATCATGCGCTCTTTGCGCCAGCGAGCCAGCCCCGCCATTACCGAGGCCGCCTGGGCCTCTTCGAGCTGGCCGTGATTTTTCAGCAGGGTGTAACCGGCGGTGTAGATATCCGGATTGCCCTGAGTATTGATATTCGCCAGCCTTACCGAGCTGAGCCGGCCGTATTTATCCAGCGGCAGGACGTCGGTCGAGCCGGGTATCCACAGCAGTTCTTCCCGGAATTCGATGGCGCCGTTGCGGGGCAGATGGATCATATCGAGCTCTTCGTAGTCATTTTTTTCCATGCCGTCGATTCCGATATTGTCGTCGGTGTCGGTATAGTCGGAAATCCGGGTGGAGAGAATGACGATTTTATCATATACGGTCCCCGACTCGGCCAACGGTTCCTTGAGCATCGATAAACTGGTGTCCGCCCGGTTCTGGGTCATCTGCAGACCGGCGGTGCCGTTGCTGATCCGGTACTTGACCAGCGTGCCGTAATAATCGATTTCGCGGTCGACGGTGTCCGGCAGATAACGGTCGCTGTCGTATTCGGTATAATCGGTTTCGGTAATCTGCCGGATGCCGGTGTTGTATAAATAACGGTCCGCGTCGATCAGGTAAATCACCCGGTTGGCGCAACCTTCTGCGATGTATTTGGAACGGGTCAGGTCTGCCGCCGCCGCAACGTTCAGAGTGTTGAACTGTGAAATAACGGTCATGGCTCCCACCAGCATTCCCGCCGTCATAATCAACGCCAGAACCGCGATCAGAGCCATCCCTTTTTCATTGTCGATATTGCTGTTCATTAATCGGGCTCGCTCCGGTTGCCGTAGGTTGAATTGCCGCTGGAACCGGCGGTGCGCCGCAGCCAGCGTTCAATGGTGCCGTCGGTCCATTCCACGGTCATCTGGATAGCCAGCGGAATGCCGTTGTGATCGTCTTCGTTCCAGACTTCTTCCCATTCGATTTTGCTGTCACGCGATTCGGCGTATTTGAAAGATATTTCACGGACACCATCGGAAATTATTTCGGTCCGGAATTTATGCACGGGCAAATCCTTCCACGGCAGTATCGGAGTGGGGGAATAATCGCACTTGAGCTGTTCGCCGTCCCGGTAAAGCCGCAGAAACCATAACGCGCTGCCGGTATCACCGTAAGTCCGCCGGAGCGCGGTCAGATAAAGCTCGTTGACGTCGCCCATGAAAACATATTTGCTCTCCAGGTTTTCGTTCTGCCAGGTAAAAGGGACCGCGTTGGCGAAATAGTTGTCCGCGATACGGTCGATCGCCTGGTTACGCTTCAATTCGGTACCGATCCGCTGGGCATTGCTGTAACTCTTGTAGAAAATGTGGATCGAACTGCCGATCAGGAGGCCGACCACCGCCAGGATCGCCACCGCGGTAATCATCTCCATCAGCGAGAAACCGCTTTGATTGTCAATTGCTTTCGGTAACATTGTATTTCACCCGGTCTATGCGCAACGAGTCGACGACCTGGCCGTCGACGGTTCGAATCAGTTCGATGATACAGCACCGCAGGGGTTCCTGGCCGACAATATCGGTAAAATCCGCCGGCACTCCCTGTGCGTCCTCATAACGGCAGCTCACATCGTAACCGCGATAATCGAAAAAATCCATGCCGATGTGTTCCGGCTCCTCGGTATTGTGGAGCAGATAATATTCGGCCCCCTGCGAAAGCATGTGCATTCGCGTCCAAGTATCGCGGGCCTTGCCCAGCCGCTGCTGGGAGGAGTTCGCCAGCGACAGCAGTGCCACCAGGCTCAAAGCCAGGATGCCCAACGCCACCACCACTTCCACGAGTGTAAAGGATTTTACCATTTCTCTTCCTCCGCTTCCGCCATCAGCCCAGTCAACGGAGAGATTTCAAAGGTTCTTTTCCGGCTCGGGTTTTGCAACACGAATTTGCGGATGCCGGCCCCGCCTCCGTCGGCGTAAAAACGGAATATCTCCAATTCATCACCATAACCGGAAAAAGCTTCGTCGGTGGAAAATTCATAGTTTTCCGGCAACTTCCAGCTCAACTTGGCGAATTGTTCCGGTTCATACAATGCGCTCTGCTGCTCATTCTGCTGCAGGGATACGGGCGGTTCCATCAGGATCACGTCACTCTCATTGCGCTCGATGACCTGAGGATCGGCCGCCCGAAAAGTTTTTTCCACCGCGTCGTAGATAATTACCCGGTCGCGCCCCAGCTCCATGGCCTGGGTCCTGGCCCGTCCGGCAAACGAAACAAACTCACGCGAAGCCTGTTCGAAACCGGTAGACTCGCGATCGGAACGGATGCTTACCGCGGCAATACCGACCCCGATGGTGATAATCACCACCACCGCGATCAATTCAACCAGGGTAAAGCATCGTATTTTCACCGGTTATTCCCAGTTGTTGATATCGCCGTTTTCGCCTTCGCCGCCCGGCTGGCCATCGGCGCCGTAACTGCTGAGGTCGAATTCGCCGTGTTCACCGGGACAGGCATAAATATAGTCGTTGCCCCACGGATCTTTGGGTACGTTCGGCTTGATGTAGGGGCCTTTCCACTTTTCGTCCTGGGCGACGTTTTCCATCAGCGCCCGAAGGCCGTCGGCAGTTTCGGGATACTTGCCGGTGTCGAGCTTGTAGTCCATCAACGCCTGTTCCAGCATCTTAATCTGGGTCTTGGCGGTGCCCACCCGCGCCGAAGTAATATGCCTGAAATACATCGGCACCGCAATCGAGGCCAGCATCACCAGAATGACGACCACGATCACCACTTCGATCAGGGTAAAATTTCTTCTTCTCAATTGTCTCTTTTTCATAATATCCTCCTGTTGTTATTTGTAAAATTTAATCAGCCGACCTGGTTGAGTTCCATGATCGCCATAAATATCGATACCACTACAATCAGCACAATTCCCGCCAGCAACACGATCACCAGCGGCTCGAACATGCTCAGCAGCCGCTTGATTTTGCGCTTGGTTCCGGCCTCCAGGTGCTCGGCCACCCGGCTGAGCATTTCACCGACATAACCGGATTCCTCGCCCACCCGGATTTTCGAGGCGGTTCCCACCGGCACAAATTCGTTGCCGCTGAGGCTGGCGGAGAGCTTTTCGCCGCCTTTCAGCCGTCTTTCCAGGTTGCTGAAACTTTCCCGGATCACCTGATTCTGGATCACCCTCACCGCGATCCGCACCGTTTTGATGATATCCACGTGGTTGCCGATCAGGATGGAGAGGGTTTGAACAAAGCGCTGCATTTCGATTTCGATTTTCAACTTGCCGAAAACCGGAATCTTCAACACCATCATGCTTTTCCATTCGCGGACTCTTTCGACCCCATAGCGCCATTTGACGATATACCACACACCGATCGCGATAAACGGCAGCGCACAGACCCACAGCATGAGATTGCGCATCATCATCAGAAACACCATCGACGGCGGCAGCGCCCGCCCCATGTCCGCAAACAGATTGGCAAAATGCGGCACAAACACGATAAACATCAGCAGTACTACCAGAATGATAATCACCAGGATGACCACCGGATAAATCGAACTGGTAATCAGGAATTCTTTCAGCTCCTTGCCTTCGGCCATGAATTTACGCAGTTCCTCCACCACCTCCGGCAAACAGCCGGTCTCCTCGCCGCTCTCCAGCAGATTGGCATAATATCCGGGGAACAGACTGCCGTATGAGCGGACCAGCTCCGAAAATTTCTTGCCCTCGTGCAATCCCTGACGCAAGGCCGACACGAATTGGCGTTGTTGCGGTTCGTTGCTGCTTTCGGAGATAATCGCCAGAGCCCGCTCCAACGGAATATTGGCGGTCAGCAGCGGCGACAATTGGCCGGTAAAATCGTTGATATCGATACTGCTCCGGCGGAAAAAATTATGCCCCATCTCCCGGTCGCCGTCCGTTTCACCGCAGAAGCGGACCGGGCGCAAGCCGCCGGAGCGCAGTTTGCTCAGCGCTTCATTGCTGTTTTCAGCCTCGATCACTACCTCATGCGGGTTTTGCCCGGAAGCCGCGGCGATGTATTTATACAGGGGCATCGAATAAATTTCCTTACGTTTCGGCCGTAGTGCGCGCCAATTCTTCGGCGGTGGTCAAACCGGCCCGGACCTTGGCATGGCCGTCCTCCAACAGGGTAATCATACCGTTTTTTACCGCCAGTTTCTGGATCTCCGAGCTGGGCAAATTCTGATTGACCGCCCGCCGGATTTCATCATTCATCCGCAGCAGTTCATAAATCCCGCTCCGACCCTTGAACCCGGAGCCGTTACAAGTCCGGCATTTGACGCCGTGCGAATCGGAACCCTCGCCATGGCAGACTTTGCAAGTTTTTCGCACCAGTCGCTGGGAGAGTACGCCGTAAAGAGCCGATGCCACCAGGAATCCCTCCATTCCCATATCGATCAACCGGGTGACCGCGCCCACTGCGTCGTTGGTATGCAGCGTGCTCAGCACCAAATGCCCGGTCAGCGCGGCGTTGATGGCGATGTCGGCGGTTTCGCGGTCGCGGATTTCCCCCACCAGAATGATATCGGGGTCCTGGCGAACGATCGAGCGCAGACCGGAGGCGAAAGTCACGCCGATTTTAGCATTGACTTGCATCTGGCAGAGGCCGGCGGTCTTGTATTCCACCGGGTCCTCCACAGTGATAATCTTTTTCTTGTTGTCGTTAAGCTGGGAGATCACGCTGTAAAGGGTGGTGGTTTTGCCGCTGCCGGTGGGCCCCACCACCAGGATCATCCCGTGCGGAATCTTGATCAACTCCTGAAATTGGCGCAAATGCTCATCGGACATCCCCAGAGTTTTCAGGTCGAAAGTAATCGCTTCGCTGTTCAGCAGACGCAGCACGATGCTTTCGCCGGTCAGGATCGGAATGGTGCTCACGCGCATATCCAGCTTGGTTTTGCCGAGCTGGATATTAGTCCGGCCGTCCTGTGGCAGGCGGCTCTCGGCGATATTCAATCCGGCAATCAGCTTGATACGCGACGAAATAGCCGGGAACTGGGTTTTCGGGGTATTCATGATCTCGGTCAGGACGCCGTCCACCCGGCAACGCACCGAAACATGGTCTTCGCCGGGCTCCACATGAATATCGCTGGCGCCCAGCTCAATGGCCCGGTTAAAAATATCGTTGACCAGACGGACAATCCGCGCCTCTCCGGCCATGGAACGCAAGGTGCTTTCGTCTTCATAATTGAGCCCGGCGTCTTCCGCCTCCGCTTCCGCCTGCGAGCTCCGGCTGAGCAAACGCTCCAGAAACGTCCTCCGAACAAACGAAAACTCGCATTTCAACTGCAGCGCCTGGCGCACCTGAAAGACATGCCGGTGAATATCATAAGGATCGCAAACCAGCATTCGCATGGTGTCGTCGGTCCAGTCATACGGCAGGCAGATATGCGAATTGAGGTATTCGTGGGAAAGCCCCGGATAATGCTCCGGCTGTTCCAGTTCTTCCTCGTCCATCGGCTCGATACCGAGAGCTTCGGTGTAGTATTTCACCAGCTCCGGCTCACCGCAACTTCCGTTTTCAACCAGCTTCCGGTCGGCGGCGCGGTTGCCGAGCTCAGTGACCAGCTCCGGGTACTCCGGGGCCAGGGCGGTCAATTTCTCCCGCAGGGTCTCAAGCTGTGCATCGAGATTGGCGGTATCATTGTAAATACTTGACGTCATTTATCTTTGCGCTCCACTACCGGATCTTCCGAATCCATCTTTTTCAGGACTTTGGCGGCATCCTCACGGTCCTTGGCGTCCTGTTCGTCGATATCCTGCTCGAAACGGGCCAGGGTTTTGACCGATTCGTTATAACGCTTGACCATATCCTCGACCGGGCTCTTTTCATTGACGATATAACAGGTAATCAGTACCAGCAACTCGGTCCGCCTGGTGGAAACTTTGGTATTGCCGACCAGCCGGCTGAGAATCGGAATATCCGCGATGATCGGGAGCGATTTCATATCGTCATCCAGTTTTTCCTGGATCATACCGCCGATAATCATCGTCTTGCCGTTAGCCACGGTCATGGAGGTTTTGATTTCGCGGACATTGATGACCGGGGTATCGGTGGCAGCGGTAATGGTATTGGTGATCGCCTCGGAAACTTCCTGGACCAGATTCAGGGAAATCAGATCGGTACTGGTGATCTGCGGGGTGATCGTCAGGATAATCCCGACCTGACGGTATGAATAGGCGCGAGTCAAGGTGCCGCTGGACTCGGTGTTGGTGATGTCCTGGGTCAGGATCGGAACGTCCTGCCCAACCGTGATATTGGCTTCGGTATTGCTGGTTACCACCAACTGGGGACTGGAAATGATTTTTATCTTTTCGCGCCCGGCCAAAGCCCGCAGGAAACCAAATTTTTCATCCGGATTTTTCGGATTGAAAAGCCCGAGTTTAAATCCTTCGGCGGTCGTGCTGTTCGGGTCGAGGTTGTAATTGGTGCCGACGGTCGTGGTGACATTGTCGCCGGTGCTGGTGTTATTGAACTCAATACCGAATTGATTGCTTTTGTTCAAATTGACTTCCACGATCAGGGCCTGCATCAGGATCTGAGCCGGCACCACGTCCAGGCGGTCAAGCAGCGCCTTGACCATGGCGTAAGTGCGCGGAGTGGTCCGGACGACCAGACGGTTGGTGGAGCCATCGGCGAAAAGCCGGACCGGAGTGTCGAATACGCCGGATTCGCGGTCGATTTGAGTGTTGAGCATGGTATTGGTCGAATTGCGGTTGGCAATCGCCGAAGTCGAACTGGTTCCCTGCGTCGCCTGGGTGTTGGTTTGAGTCCGCTGAGTCGCCAACTGTTCCGTCCGGGTGGTGGCGGCGGTGGTGTCGATGGTCAGGGAACTGCCCTGGGTGGTGAATATCACCGACAACGCCTGGGCCAACTCGCTGGCTTTGCCATGCGCCACCTTATAAATATACGCGCGTTCCTGGTCCGATGAATCGGCATTGTCCAGAATTTTAATCCATTTCTGAATTTCTGCCATCGATTCGTCGTTGGGGGCGGTGGCGATAACCAGCTGCAGACGATCTACACTGCTCAAACGAATTGCGCCCGGATCTTCGGCCTTATTCAAATCGGTAACCACCGGCAATCCGAGCGACGGCAGTATTTCCGAAAGCTCGGTGGCGATCTTGGACGGCTTGACATTGTTGCAGTAAATCACCTGGCGCGCCCACTTGGCCCGCCCGGGCTGGTCGATAGCATCCATAATCTGTTTCAGTTTCGGAATATTGGCGGCGTTGTCGCTGATCAGCAGAACATTCTGCTTGGTCAGCTCGATGAGCGCCCCTTCCTTGGTCAGGAACGGTTTGAGCTGAGTGGCAATGTCCTTGGCGGTGGTATTGAGCAGCGCATACGAAATAACTTCGCTGCTGCCGTCAAAACGGTTGCGGACTCGCAAAGGCGACATCGCCGGCATCTTCGCCGCGGGCATGATCTGGAGATGCTGTCCATTTTTCACCACTCCGGCCCCGGCCAACTTCATTGTTTCATTGAAGGTTTCCCACAGTTCGCGACGGGTCATGACCGAATTCAGGTTCAGCGTCACCGTATTTTTCAACTCGCTGTCCGCGGTAAAATTGAAGCCGAGGATGTCCGCGAACGCCGGCAGGGTATCCACCAGTTGCACGCTGTTGAAAATCAGCATCACGTCGACCTCCTCGTTGGCGTCGATCAGGATGAAATCCTCATAAAACGGCGGCGCTTTGCGGCGGGCCCGTTGTTCTCTCGGTGATTTTCCCGTACCGCTCGAAAGTTGCATGGCCTGTTCGCGCAACTCGGCGGGATTCGCCGTCGCCGCCGGAGATATCAGGTCATCGCCGCGGTCGCTGCGTTCAGTATATTGTTTGGCATCGTAACGGCGGATAAATTCATACTTATCCAGCGGTTCTTCATCGTCTTTGTTATTGGTAAATTCTCCGCAAGCTCCGACCATCATCAGCAGACCTGCCACACTCAGCAGCCGCAAGAAATTGACATACCTCTTTTTGTTCATGATCATTGTCCTGTCCTAAATTATATTAATAAAATATTTTTTCATATTATCTGCGCTGCTGTTGTTGAGTGCCGGCACGGTTCTGGGCCGGGGTCTGCTGCCGGTTTTGTTGCTGCTGTTGCTGTTGCTGTTGCATCTGCCGGTTCTGCTGTTGCTGATTCTGCATCACCTGACGCATCATCCCCATCATCATCATATTCTGAAAGTCCTGCGGAGTGCGGCGGGCCTGCTGCTGGGCCTGGCGGGCCTGGTTCGCCGTATTCGTCTGGGTAGCGCCGGCGCTGGCCAGCTGAAGTTCCGTGGTACTGCTGCCCCGGCTCAAAGTCACTTTGTTACCGCTGATCGCGGTCAGCGTATAGCCGTTATCCAACGACTCGCCTACCCGGTAAAACGTCTTGACGGCGGCGGCATTCTGTGAAGTATTGCGCTGAAACGGCATGCTTTGCCGGCTCTGCTGAATGATCGCGCCCCGGTTCGGGCCGACCTGGTACACGCCCAGCAAAGTCATCTGGGTATTGCCGCCGCGCCCGCCGCGACCGGCTACCGCGTCCGGACAGCGGCTGATGCTGAACAAATTCAATCTGGTGATCGCCGATTTCGCGTCCTCCGAACTCATGGCCGCGACAACGGGAGTATGGATTTTAGTTTTCAGTTCAACTTTCTCCAGTGAACGGTCCCGGCCCACCGTATAGACCACCTCTTCCTTGTGCTTGAAAAATCCCCAGAGGCCCCACGCCGTTCCGGCGGCCAATGCGATATTCAGAAAAATTAAAAATATTTTCATTATTCCTGCCTCACCTATTTACCTGATTCCAATGCAATTAAGCGCAAAGTGCCGCTGAAAATCAGCCGTTCCGAATTCTGCAAATGCTCCTGCCGCAAGTCCACCCGCTTCCAATACAGCATCGGACGAATTTTGTAGACTTCCTCAAAAAACGCCGTCAATATTTCCAAGGTTTCGACCCCCGCCATGTCGATTTCCAGATAAGTCAGGTCGTTATTGATCCGGCTGCGGCGGACCGTCCCGATACTGCCCAGTTTCAAACCGGCGCTTTGGGACGCCACTTCGATTTTTTTGCGCAGTTCCACGTCGGGAGAACCGTTGACGGCCTGATTCCAGAATCCCGCCATCTTTTCATTGAAAAGTTTTTCCGTCGCGTTGACCGCGCTCATTTTTGCCGCCAGCTCATCGGCGGCGACGGTGGCTTTTTTCAAATCGCTGCGGGCTTTGTCCAAGCGGGACTCGCTGGGTATCCAACTGCCCAGGTTCGAACCGGCCTGCCAGTAAAGGTACATAACCGAAAACATCAATCCGCCGACACAGAACCAGACCTGGGCCTTTTTGGACGAGCGGAATTTTTTCAACATGTCATTTGCCACTGGAACCTCCCGGGGTAACGCGTCCGAGCTTCAACGTGATAAGCTGAATGGTATCATTCATCTGACGGTTCTGGAACGTGGTCACCTTGAACATCGGCACCCGGCGCAATGCCGTATTCATATCCAGATTCTGCTGCGCGGTCTGAATCGTCAAATCCACCGAATTTTCGCTCCAACGCAACCCGGTAACCAACGCCTGGGCCGGCAGCGCTTCGGAAAGCCGCGCCAGGTTGATCAGCATTTCATGATCGCCGATATTCAATTCGTTGATCCGGACCATCTCCTTGTATTCCTTATCCTTTTTCTTCAAGGCGGTCCTCAAGTCGGTTGCTTTTTTATTGGCGCTGCCGACCTGGGAAGTGATCCGGCTGTACTCATCGCGGAAAGCCGCCATCTTGCGGAAACCGGAAAAAGCCAGCATCCCCAGCACGATCAAACTCAGAAATACCGTTATCCGGATCTGATTCCGCTGCCGTTGCGGGCGCATGAAGGGCGGCAAAACACCCAATCCGGCCCGCTGCTTGCGCGATCCCGGGTTTTCGATAAAACGCCCGAGCATCAGCAGCGTGATATACTGCCGGTACAATTTTTCTTTGTCATCGCCGCATTTATCCGAGAAAACCACTTCATTTTTAAGGATTTCCAATAATTTGACATTATACTCGGTGTGACTGCCACCGACCGGACGCCACGAATTGTTCTGCCAGTAAAAATCCTGGTCCAGCTCCGGCAACAGGATTTTGTCATCCTCCGCCTGGGTCGGCAAAACCAGCAGGGGATAAATGAACTCGTCGACCCGCCGACGCCGTTTGCCGAAAGCGTTGCACCAGTTGACCAACGCGCCTGCCGGAAATCCATAGACATTGACCGACAGTTCGTCGTCCCCGAGCGCCCGCGTAGTGAACTGCAGCCGGAAATCCTGGGGAAGTTGCAACACCTGCTCCTGGGCGTCGAACACCAATGACGACGACAGCTCACGCGCGGTCAAATCCGGGGTAGTACAGCGAAAGAAAAAACCACCGTCCAGCGCCGAACTGATGATCAGGATATGCGATCTGGATACGTCCAGCATTTTAATCATGGCGCTGATGCGCTCGGACAACTCCTGTCCGTCGGGAATCTCCGCCACTTTTTTGACTTCCAGATACCGCCGTGAACGCTGCATGACCGCGCCGCGCATGTTGCCGGCCCGGTCCAGAGTGATTACCGCATATTCCGAAGCGGGAAATAAAAACATATCAACCTCGATAAATTATTGACCGCCCCATCCACCGCCGCCACCAGGGCCGCCGCCCCAACCGCCGCCACCGCCGCCACGATTACCGCCGCGGCCTTGTTGCTGTTGTTGCTGCTGCTGAGTCTGATTAGCCGGAGTTTCCACCTGAATGACCTGGGTCTGAACCCGGCGGGAAGAGACTTGACGTTTCAATTCTTCGGAAGTCAGACCGGATTTCTTAAACATTTCCCGGAATTTCTCCCGGGCGGCGTCCGGATCGTCCTCGCGCAGCTTTTCATACTCCGCATATTCATCCGGATAGCGTTCCCGCAAAATCTGATGCGCGCGGTCCACCGCCAGCTTGGCGACGGCACGCGGGCTTACCGTACGGCCCGGCGGTTCGCCTTCGGGGAGCTTGATTTCGGCTTTTTCCGCCAATTCGCGCAGTTTTACCAGCGCGGCGGCGGTATCGGTCTGACGAAGTTTATCGATTTCCTCATATTCTTTGGGGAATTTTTCTTTGATGGCGGCTTCGGCTTTCTGCCATTCTTCCAGGGCTTTTTCCTCGCTGTTCCCGCGATCAGGACGATTGCCGCCGCGATTGCCGCGGCCGAAACTCGGCATCTCGATACCGGCCTTTTCCGCCAGCTCGCGCCGCTTGGTATAAGCCGCCCTCGGATCGGACTGGGAAAGTTTTTCCAGCTCTTTGTATTCTTCCGGAAGCTTTTCTTTAATCTGCTCATCGACTTTTTGCATGGCTTCGCGGTTGAAACCGCCGCCACCGGGTCCGCCATTACCGCCACCGGGTCCACCACCGCCGCGATTGCCGCGGCCGCGCCGGGACTGCCCCTGATTGTCGCCGCCGCCGGACGTGTCCTGCTGTTCCTGTGCCGCCATCGATAGCGCCAGCAGCACAATAAATATGCCGAATATCCGCTTCTTCATATCTCAGCCCTCGAGTTTGGTTAAAAAGCCTGATTAATCAATAGTAAAACGACGCTCCGGCGCATTTATTTTACCAAAAATAAAAATATTTCAATTTTTTTCAGATCGCAAGTTTTTTACCGGACTCGTCTTGTAACTCTTTTTCTCAAAATTGTTATGGATTCTTTTTTTTTTCATGACGTTACGTGTGTATGTTGATCTGATTCCAATTAAATGTCAAATCGCTCTTTAAATTTTCGCTTATTTGCGATGCTGAATGATGTTTTGCGAAACAGGCGCTACCGATGTAGCGACTTTTTCACAAGGCAACAGTCAGTTCGCAAGAAGCAAAATATGATGGCGATCTGATTTTTATTTGGAATTACTATTAAACTTAGGAGATTGCCTGCATGGTAGAATTGGATTTTAGCAAGGGCAACGGCTTGATTCCGGCCATTGCTCAGGACTGGAAAAGCGGCGAGATTCTGATGCTCGCCTATATCAACGAAGAATCATGGAAAGAAACCCTACGCACCGGCCATGCCGTTTACTGGACCCGTTCGCGCCAGAAAATCTGGCACAAGGGCGAAAGTTCCGGCAACGTCCAGATCATCAAGGATATCCTGGTCGATTGCGATAACGACACCGTGGTGTTCAAAGTGGATCAGGTCGGCGGCGCCGCCTGTCATACCGGACATCCTTCATGCTTTTTCCGCCGCCTGAAAGCGGACGGCGAAACCGAAACCATTTCCGAACCGGTCTTCAATCCGGATGAGGTTTACAAAAAGAACTGACTATGGATGAAAAAACTCTTGCCGCTCTGAAAATCGAACTTCCCGAAATTGTCTTCAGGGAAAATGTGCCGTGGCATGATGTTACATCCCTGAAGGCCGGAGGAAACATCCGGATCCTCGCCGAGCCCATGGATGATATCGCCCTGGCCAAACTGCTTAAATTCTGTCTCGAGCACCAGGTCCCTTATCTGATGGTCGGCAACGGCACCAACCTGATCGGCGCGGACAATTATCCGGAATTGCTGGTGATCCGCCTGATCCACGGTAATTTCATCCGGATCTGTTTTGCGCCCGGACGGATTATTGCCGGGGCCGGGGTGCGGCTTAAGGATTTCGCCAAGATTTGCGCCGAACATGGCTACGGCGGGTTGGCTCCGCTGGTCGGTATTCCCGGACGCCTCGGCGGATTGTTGAGAATGAATGCCGGGGCCAACGGCGCCAATATCAGTGATTATCTTCATGAAGTCTGCGGTTTCGACGCGGACGGACAATCGTGGGCGATGATGAAAAACGAAATCCACTGGGGTTACCGTTTCAGCTCGATTCCGTCCGACGCGGTGATTACCGCGGCAATTTTTCACCTGCCCCCGGCCTCGGCCGATGAAGAACAGTTGATCAAAGACGAATTATCCAAGCGCAGCCGGAAAGAGCCGCACGGTTGTACCGCCGGTTGCACCTTCCGCAATGTATCCGATGCCGATCCCGCCGGGAAAATCATCGATGACGCCGGCCTGAAAAACTTGAGCGTCGGGGATGCGGTAGTCAGCGATGTCCACGCCAATTTTATTATCAACAAAGGGCATGCCGGCGAAAGCGACGTCGCCGAATTGATTTCACGAATTCAGGCTGAAGTTGCCGACCGTTTCGGTTTTTATCTGCATCCGGAAGTGGCGTTTGCCGATCCCCGGACGCCGGAAAAATTCATCAAACCGCCGCGGATAGCAGTACTGAAAGGCGGCGCCAGCAGCGAACGCGAAGTGTCGCTGATTTCCGGGGCGGCGGTAGCCAGGGCGCTGCGGCGCTCCGGTTATGTGGTCGACGAACTCGACATCCGCGATCTGGAAATTTTGCCGGAAATGCTCGAAGCGGACCTGGTTTTCCCGGTGCTTCATGGCGGCTGGGGCGAAGGCGGCGGTATTCAGGAGCTCATGGAAAAAGCCGGAGTGCGTTTTGTCGGCAGCGGCAGCAAAGTCTGCAAGCTGATTATGGACAAGATCACCTCCAAGGAACTGATGGAAAAACTGAACTTGCCGACACCGGCCTGGGGAGTCATCACCACCGCCAATCCGAAACTGCCGGAAAATCTGAGTTTCCCGGTCGTGGTCAAGCCGCCGAACGAAGGCTCGACCGTCGGTATTGAAATCGTCAAAACCGCCGATCAATGGGAAGCGGCCCTGAAACGTGCTTTCAAGTTCGATTCCCGTTTGCTGGTGGAAGAATTCGTCACCGGTATCGAGGGTACGGTTTCGATTATCGACGGCAAAGCCTATCCGGTGATCGAGATCCATCCGCCGGAAAATAAGATATATGACTACGACGCCAAATACTTGCACCAGTCCGGCGAAACCCTTTATCTGTGTCCTCCGGTCAATATTCCGGAAGATTTGCAGAAACAGGCCCAGGAGGCTTCGCTCAAGTTTTACGAAGGCTCGGGAGCCAGCGGTTTGCTGCGGGTAGACATATTCGCGACCACTGACGGCAGGGTCGTCCTGCTGGAAGGCAATAACATGCCGGGATTTACCGACAGCAGCCTGGTGCCGAAAGCGGCGAAAAGCGTCGGCATCGCCTTTGAAAGGCTCTGCGCCATGTTGGTCCGCAAAGCTCTGCAAGAATGAGTTCCGCCATGGAATATGATTGGACTACGATCGTTAAAAGTGCAATCTATTTCCTGGCGGTAATCAATCCGGCCAGTAAGATATTCTTTCTGGCCTCATATACTCCCAGCCTGACTTTCAAGGACTTGTACAGCATGTCCTGGAAATCGACGCTGTGGGCTTTCATGATTCTGGTGTCATTCACTTTTCTGGGGCAATATCTGCTTTCTCAGGTTTTCCGGGTGGAAATGTACTCGCTGCGGGTGGTTGGCGGACTGCTGCTGCTGGCTATCGGCTGGTCCGCTACCCGGAAAGGGGTATTTTTTCAGAAAGAGGATTCCAAAGTTCACGAATCGCTGAACGAAGTTTCAGTCGTACCGCTGGCGGCGCCGCTGATCGCCGGGCCGGGAACTATCGCGGTCGCGATTTCATTTGCCGCCCAGTATCATGTTGTCGTATCTCTGGTGGCGATGATCATTGCGCTGGCCATCAATTTCATCATCATGCTGTTTTCATTGATGATCAGCAGATTCGCGCAAATGCTGTCGCTGACCGGCCCGTTGATCCGGATTACCGGGCTGGTCGTGGCGATGGTCGCCATGCAGATGATCTTCGACGGCGTCAAGCAATGGTGCGAAACCTTTATCGTCAAATAGCCCTGTAATTTCTATCCGCTGAAAATGAGGTTTGCCATGGCATTTCCATACAATAACCGCCCGCAACTGGTTACGCGGTTTATTACCGTAAAGCACAAATCCAGACCGGCCGGAATACCGCCTATCCGGATGCACTTCCATCCGGCTTTGTATCATGAACTGATTTACGTCGATTACGGCAGTATCAACCTGATCGTGGCGGATCAGAAATTCCGCCTCGGCAGCGGGGAATGCATGTTTATCAACGGCATCGATTATCATTCCTTTGCAGGAACGGACGGCTTGCCGTTCGACTTTCTGAATATCATGTTTTATGGAGAAGTCCCGGAGGTTCTTTTCAGCAAAAAAATCACCGTCAGCCGGGAATGCCATGAGCTGATGGCAAAAATGCGCGAAGAAAGCATCGACGAAATGAAGCACTACGAGGAACTCTGTTCCTGTTATTTGACCGAACTGATTATCACCCTGTGGCGGCAGGAAACGCTGGAACTGCCGAAGACCTTTCCCGAAGCCGCCTACCAGCAGAATTATCATTCGGAGGTAGTGCGCCGCGCGGTGGCGCTGATCGGCGAAAATTACCGGGAACCATTGACCCTGGAACAACTCAGCAAAGCACTCGGTATCAGCATCTCGCACTTGCGTTTCCTGCTGAAGCGCGAAACCGGCAAAAGCTTCACCACGTTGTTGCACGAGCGACGTGTGGAGGCCGCCAAACATCTGCTGCGCAAAGGAACGTTATCGCTGTCCGGCATCTCCGAAGCGATCGGCTACGCCTCCACCTCATTCTTTTTCCGGGTATTCCGCAATCAGACCGGCATGACCCCCAAAGCCTACGCCCGCAGCCTCGGCGACACCAACGCCAATTGAATATCAGCCCATCATGCTGAGCATGAACGCGGCCAGGAAGCCGAGCACGGTCACCAATCCGGCGTAATTGTGCGTTTCGCTGAATGCCTCCGGAATCATCGTATCGACCAGCATCGCCAGGATGGCTCCGGCGGCGGTGGCGATGGTCGCGGCAATTACCGTATTCGGAAAATGCGAAAAAATCGAATACCCGGCCAGCGCGGCAATCCCGGAGATGGCGGCAATCCCGATCCAGATGCCGAAAATATACCCTTTCCTGTATCCCGCTTTTTTCATGCCGGCAGAGCTCGACAACCCCTCGGGAATGTTGGAAATGAAAATGGCCGCCACCGCGATCAGTCCCATGCCGGAGCCTTCCAGCATCGAGAGCCCGATGACGATCGACTCGGGAATACCGTCGAGCAAAGCGCCCACGGCAATCGCCGTCCCGCTGCTGTTTTCGTCATCGGCATCGGGCATGTGGTGATCGGGGTGGAACCCGGACCGTTTGCGATGCCTGGCGCCGTAGCGGCTCAAAATTTGATTGGCCGCGGTGTAAACCACCGCCCCGCCAAGGAAGCCAAGCGACACGGCGGGCAATCCACCCTTGTGATATGCGGACTCCATCAATTCAAAGGCCAGCGTCGAGATCAGCACTCCGCTGCCAAACGCCATCACCACCGCTATAATCCGCTGCGACACCCGGCTGAAATACCCCACCAGCGCTCCCAACAGCAAAGCCGAACCGGCAAACAATCCCCAGAATCCGGCCAATAACAATCCATTCATAATAATCCTTCTCCTAGCGTTTTACCTATAACATAACAGGGTTCATGAGTATTTCAACCGCTTGGCCTGCCAGTTGAATAATCTAATCGTGCATTATAAAAATCAAATAGTACACTTATTCATTGATTTGTCCTCTTGCGGAAAAAGTATTTCAGATTATAATTATTACAATGAAGTATAATCATCATAAGGAACGACGACCATGGCAAAAATGAAATTTACACTCATTGAACTCCTCGTAGTGATCGCGATCATCGCGATCCTCGCGGCCATGTTGCTGCCGGCACTGAGCAAAGCCCGGGAACGAGCCCGCAGCATGCAGTGTCTGAATAATCAGAAACAGATGGGTCTCTCCTTTTCCATGTATCACACTGATTATGGCTGGATGCCGCCGGTCCGGGCGAGGGATTTCTGGACGACCGACAGCACTTCGGCTTTCTACAATATGACGTGGTATCAAATGATTTACGAGTCCACGAAACTTGATTATACCGGCGGGAAAAAGACTGCCGGACAGGCTAACTATGTAACGGTGGGATTCGGCGGTAATTCCAGAGGAATCTGGGCCTGCCCGACCAGGCCGGATAATTACAGCTTCAACAACACGTATGTGCTTTTTTCCATGAGCCTGGGAGTGGGGGACGGATACAGCCGAAGCGGAGTTGCTTTAAAGACTCTACAGTTTTTGCAGCCGTCGCGGTTGATGATGGCACTCGATACCGGAGAATGCCTTGCCGGATCATTGGGCGGATGGATCGGAACTCATGAACGCGCGGAATTCCGCCATTCGGGCGGCCTCAATGTGCTCTATACCGATTTGCACGCGGGCTGGCGAAAACGGGGCTCTTTCAAGCTGACCGACATGAAAACACCTTTCTGGTCCAATGATCCGAGTTACAAAAATAATGATGACTAATAAGGTTATACAAAAAATGAAGCAATTAATAATCATATTTGCAATGGCATTGACCCTCAATCTGGCGGCGGATTATGCGTTTGATTTCCAGGCGGCCAAAAAATTGTATTCGCAACGGAAATACGCGGAAGCCCAACAGACATTTGAAGAACTGGCAAAAGTTGCGCCGACTCCGGGGGCCAAGTCGGAGACATTGGCTCAGGCCGCGCTCGCCATCAATGCGCAAAAACAATACGACAAGGCCTTGGAAGCCGCCAAGGCCATTCCGGACCAAGCAGTTGCGGCGCGCTGTCAGATGGAGATAATGGCGCAGAACAACAAGCATGCGGATTTGTTGAATACTTTCAGCGGCGAGAAAATCGAAAACTGGCCGGATCGTTTTGCCTATAAAGGTTTTCTAATGCGAGCCTGGGCTTATTATCACGTCCGCAAGTATCAGGAGGCGCTGACAGATGTCCGGAAGGCGATTCCAGATATCGGCGGAGACGCCATGGCCAGAGCCGAGGCTTATCATCTGGAAGGTGATATTTACAGTAGTTTGAAGGAAAAAGACAAAGCAATCGAAAGTTATAAAAACGCGGTTGCGGTTACCGGCGTGAAAACGTATGGTCATTATCTGCAATCGGTACTGAAATGCGCGGCGCTTCTCCGGGAAACCGGGAAGCCGGAGGAGGCTCTGAAAATTCTGGAACCGGTTCAAAAGACTCATCCGGGACTTTTCCAGAGCAGCATTTATGAAGCTTATGGCGATAGCTATCTGGCTCTGGGCAGAAAAGCTGAGGCCAAAGCCGAATATCAAAAGGCCATCGATGAAAAAGGCGCTCCTTCAAGGATAGTCGACCGCGTAAAGAAAAAAATGGAGGAAATATAGGATATGAAGCAATTTTTATTGGTTGTCGGACTGCTGTTCCTGGGAACGGCGGCGCTGGCGGACGTGACACTGGTTCGCGACGGTCGAGCCGAAGCTGAAATCGTAATGGCGGTAAATGCCGTTCCCGGCGTTAAGGCCGCAGCGGCCGATCTTCAGGAATTCATTGAAAAAATCTCCGGCGCCAAGCTGCCGGTGGTCAATACCCCGAGCGGAAAAACCGCCATTTACGTGGGCGAAAGCGAGTATACCAAAAAGCTTGGATTCGATCTGGAACCGGTGAAAAAAGAGGGATTCAGGGTAAAAACCGGAAACAATTATGTCATTGTCGCCGGGCGCGATATTCATTATCAGCCGTTCCCATATGACCGGACCGATCAGAAGGAGCGCGCACGCTGGCAGGAATTCTGCGGCCAGAAAATCAATGTGCCGCAGGTAAACGCCGGCGGCCCTTTCCTGAAAGAACTTGATATTTATATGAATGACGATACCGCAACGTGGTATGCCGCCGCCGCATTGCTGGAACAGCTCGGAGTGCGTTTTTACATGCCATATGAAAACGGGACCGTTATTCCTCAGATGAAGGATATCATGATCAAGGACCAGGACCTGGTCCGGATTCCAAAATTTCCGGCCCGCCAAGGGTATCCGTACTATGTTCACCGCGACCCGGACGCCTTTAAATGGTTCAAGCGGCTGGGCTGGGGAGCTTCGGAGGTTCTTTATAACAACCATACGACGGTCGATATCATCAACTCTCCGGAGATCAGGAAAGAGCACCCGGAGTATTATGCGGTGATCGGGGGAGTCCGCAGCAATGATCCATCGTTTAAACATCCGGTTCCCAAGCTCGGCGATCCGGGATTCCGTCAGAGTTCCATCAATTATCTGCGCAAGACTTTTGACGCTTATCCGATTCTCCAGGGTAATGCGCTGGGAATGCCGGACGGTTTCGGTGCCATCGACGAGGAAGACAAAAAGAAATGGGAACCCAACAAAGAACTGGGGAGCAAGTTTTCCAATTATGTCTGGGATTATTGGGTTTGGGCTGCCGGTGAGTTGAAAAAGACCCATCCGGATAAATATCTGATGTCGATGGTTTACACCACTTACCTGGAACCTCCGACCAACTATCGGGTATTGCCCGACAATGTCGCCATTACAATCTGCTACTGGACAACCTGGCTGACCGATCCGGCGCGGGCAAAGTATCTTCTGCCTATCCGCGACCAATGGATGAAAATTCTACCGTCGAAAAAGATGATGGTTTGGGATTATTTCCTGCATTATCGCAAGGCCCAGCCCCGTATTCCGGCCTTTTTTACCAAATTGCTGCAGGAAGATATGCAGGTTTTGCAGGGAAAATCGGCAGGCAAATTCATTGAGATTCTCGGTGACTTTTATCGCAAGGGCGGCCCCCGGCTGGAAGCGCCGGGGCTGGTGCATATGACTTGCTACTGGCAATCCAAACTTTTCTGGGAGCCGGATATGAACCGCGAAAAAATGCTTGATGAGTATTACGAGCTCTATTTCGGCCCGGCCAGGGCGGAAATGAAGGAATTCTACGAATTTGCCGAACACGCCTTTATGAACCCGGTGCCGCGTTCCAAGCAGACCGCTGAATCATTGAAAGCCCATAACGACAAATATTTTGAAATTCTGACCCGGGCCCGGGTCAAAGCCGGCAAGGATTCGGTTTACGATCTGCGGATCGTCCAGATCGAAAACGAAGTCATGCCGCTCAAAAAAATGCACGAGGGCTTGAAACGTACCGGCCCGTCATTCCGGTTTTCCAAACCGCATGATACATTCGTGCCTGATGGCGACCTGACCAAGAAGTTCTGGACTCATCCGAATAACTGGATCACAATGGTGGATTTGGTTACCGGCGAGCCTATCGCCAATAATTCAACCCGGGCGGCTTTGCGTATGGACCCGGCCAAGAAGCAGTTATTCATAGCAGTGGAGTGCAATGAAATACGGATGAACAAAATCCGGGCGGGCGCCGTCGGCCGCGACGACATTGAAATTTTCAATGACGACGTCGTGGAAATTTATCTTGAAACACCCGAACGTTCCTATTTCAAGATCGTGGTGAATTCCAATGGGGCAATTTTGGATGAATGCACCGACCGGGATATTATCGAACGCGACTCGATGCCGGTCATGTGGAATCCCGATATCAAGGCAAATGTCAAGAAATTCCCGGATAAGTGGACCGTCGAAATCGTGATCCCGACCAATGATTTCGGTTCGCTGGGGCCGACAGCCGATTATCCGTGGGGAATCAACATCGGCCGGACCCGTTTCGCGGGCGGACAAATGCATTTATCCGCCATTGCCCCGACCGGCAAGGGATTGTATGCGGTCGTCAACAAATGGGCGAACTTCAGAAATTAAATAAATAAAACAGAAGGGATTTTACAACAATGCGAATCAATGCCCATACTCATGGCGCTCACGGCGAGCGGGAAGCGGACGGACGGATCATTCCGCCGCTGGTACCGATCTGGAAACACCTGAAACTCACCCCGGATGAGGTCATCGCATACAACCGGCAACTGGACACGGAACGGGTAATCCTGCTGGACCCGCCCGACATCACCTTTGCCGCATTGCGCGACTTCGGCGATTTCGTCATTCCCGTGCCGCAAATCGATTTGGATAAAGATTCACCGGAAGTTATTGAAGAACTGTTCCGCCAAGGCGCGAAGGGCATCAAATTCGTTGCCCCGGCCTATTCCTATGGCGACGACCGTTATTTCAAGCATTATCAGGCGGTATACGACAACGGCGGCCTGGCGGTTTTTCATACCGGCTACCTGATTACCGGCTCGTTCGAACCGGGTGGACACCTTGGGCGCGAACAATACACCGACATCACATTGATGCGGCCGGCCGCGCTGGACCGGGTCGCCCGCGCATTGCCGAAACTTAACATTCTGATGGCACACTTCGGCAATCCGTGGTGGGAAGAAGCCTGGAAAATTCTGAGTTCGCACAAAAACATTTACGCCGATTTCAGCGGCGGCACCGCCTATCGGCGCGACATGCAGATGTGGAAGTGGATTTTCGCGCCGAACGGTATCCTGGATACCAATGCCGTCAGCCGCCTTTGCTATGGTACGGACGGATGCGCATTTGACCTGGGTAACACCGAAACCAATATCATCAACTTCTACGAACAGTTTTATGAAATGCTCAAGCTGCCGCAAGAACTGAGGGAGCGGATTGATTCCGGAAATATAAAACAGCTGATCAAATAATTGATTATTTTATTATCCGGAACTTGGTGGGCATGGATTTTTTCTGAAGGTTATTGGGGATTCCGAGGCTTCTGGCATACTCCAGGGGCGTCATCCCGGCAACACGTTTGAACAGGCGGAAAAAAGATCTCGCCTCACAACCGATCGCAAAAGCAATCTCATTCAACGAAAGGTCGCCTTTCTGGAGAAAAATCTTAGCCGCCTCCACCCGGTAAATCTGTATCGTCTGCGAAAAACTTCGCCCGATTTCATTCTTGAAAATCAAATACAAACTGGAATCGCTGACCCCCAGGGAACGCGCCAACTCATGAGATTTAAGAGATTTATAGTTCCGGCTGATGATATCGAGCGCTTTCTGAGCCAGCGAGCTTTGGGCATTGCCAAGGTTGGCCGGCGGCGACATGCTGGGGGCAACCCCTTTTTGCCGGCGGATCAGGGAAATCAGGAAAATCGTCAGTTCACAGGCGCTCATACTCGGACAATATTCCATCTGCATGATGCTTTCTTCCCGCAACCGGTTCATGGCACGATGTTCATGGCGGTCCAGCGGCAGGACTTTTTCGGTGATACTGCCCGGTAATTTCCCGGAGAACATCACGTTCAGATAATTCATCGGTATCTTTTCGAGATTGAACAGGCGGTGGAAGACGCACCCTTTAAGCAAAATACATTCCCCCTGCCGGAGTTGGAATTTCCGGTCGCTGTATTCCAGATTCAATATGCCGTAATCGACATAGATCAATTCATATTCATGCCGCGGATGAAAATGTTTGCCCGACGACACATTCCCCAGATAACTGGTATGACGGATATAGCGGATACTGGTCACCAGTTGGGGAGAAAAACGGAAGTTCTTGCCCGGTTTCCATAAGCTGTTTAACATTTTTGATGATTCGGTCATTAATTTTAATGATTTGGTCATTGATAAATATAGTGATTCCAATTATAATTACAAGTAAGCTAACAGGAGATAAAATGAAAATAAATAAATTCTTCGAAATCGCTGTAATCATACTGTTGTTTTCATGTTGCATGGCAGATGACATCGTATTGGGGTTGAATGGCAGAACGAAACATCAGATTGTGGTGCCGGATGTCTATGCCAATGAAGCCGCCAAAGAGTCCGTG
This sequence comes from Victivallaceae bacterium, assembly GCA_031548025.1. GTDB lineage: Bacteria > Verrucomicrobiota > Lentisphaeria > Victivallales > Victivallaceae > UBA5239. Next base: position 121,248 of record JAVBRM010000011.1, read on the forward strand.
GAGCGCGCCGCCAAGTTGATACAGGAGCTTTTTGCCGCCAACAAGATCGAACTGGAAACAGTCCGGGAATCCGCTAGAGACCCAAAGAAAAACGGAATCTATCTGGGGGCAACCAAATTCGCCGCCCAAAACGGAGTGGATGCAACAAACTTGAAAGAATGGCGAAATATTCATAAAGCCGTCGGTAAGAATGTGATTATCGCGGGCAATGACCGTCCCGACCCGATTCCGGAACAGGAGCCACCCGCCTGGGCGAACGGTCTGACCAAAAGTAACTTCAAGTATCGCTACCCCTATCTGGCGACATTGTACAGTACGGCCGAATTTCTATACCGTTACGCGGGAGCGCGCTATCTGAAACCGGGAGCGGACGGCATTGTTTTTCTGCCCAAATCGATCATCTCGGTGCCGGAGCGGCTCAATTCCGAACAGGAGCCATTTCTTCTGGAACACGCCTGGACGCGAAAGTTCCCGAAAGATGCCGGTATTTTTGAATATGCCAACCATGCCATTCGTCCACAACGGTTGATGCGAACCGCCCATCTTCATTCCGACGCTTTCACTCCGGCGTTACTGAAAGAGCATCCGGAATGGCGGGCCATGTTAGCCAACGGCGTCAGGACCCAGACGCGTCATCTCTGCTACTCAAATCCGGAAGTTATCGAAACAATTTACGCATACCTGCTGAAAAGCTTTGACGCCGGATTCGACATCGTGGAAGTAACCCAGCCAGACGGTTTCGTACCTTGTGCCTGCCGGGAATGTTACAATCAATTCGGAGTCTCGCCAACCGCCAAAAGTGAAGACGGCTATGCATGGCTGAAGGATCCAGCCTGGGGAGAAAAACTCTGGCATATCCATAAACAAATGGCGGAACGACTGACCAAAGACCGCCCCGGCAAAAAAATGATGTGTCTGGCCTATAGCATAACCGGCTTACCACCCAAAACCATCGGCAAGCTGCCGGAAAATATCGTCGTGGAAATATGCAATGAAGACACCATTCCGGATTGGGAGGCATATGCGAAAAACGTCCCCGGCGGATTCGGGCGTTATACTTACTGGTGGGGAAATTACGACCTCATGGGAAATTTTCCCCGCAACACCATTGCGCAGTTCCAGAACAACGCGGATATTTGCCGGAAATTGAATTTGCGCTATACGACTCATGATTTTCCGCCGCAAACCGGCCTTTATGGCCTGGAAGGCCCGATGATCTACGTGTTTCTCCGCCTCGGAATTTCACCCGATCATAAAAATGCGGATCAACTTTACAACGAATATCTGGAGGCGGCTTTCCAGGAAGCGGAAACGCCGATGCGCCGCTTTTTCAACCGCCTGACACTTTCGCTGGACTGGTATGCCGTCTCCCGCAAGCAAATACGCAAAACCCGTGAAGGAGTCATCCGCATGTTGAACATCATGTACACCCCGGAGACTATCAATCTGCTGGAAAGCGAGCTGGCCCGCGCCGAAACAACAGCGGTTTCCGAGGGAGTCAAAAACCGGATAGCCGCGGTGCGCGGCGAATTCGACCTGCTAAAAGCTGCGGTAAATGTCTGCTTCACCTATCAGAATTACCTCAAAAATAAAGATCAGGCCTCACTGCTACAACTGCTTGACGCCGTCGACACCAACCGGGAACAGGAAAAAGCTTTCCTGGCCCGAAAAAATACCCCGTACAACCCCAGCAATCTGCGCTCGCAAGCAATGATGAATCCCCGCAATCTTTTCAGCATTTCCCCGTTCAACTGGGACACCGCCAAAATGCGCACGACAGGCTTTGACAGCAAAGTCTACCGGACCAAAGCGGTCTTTACGGAAAAAGCCCCCGCTCTGAACTCTCCGGAATGGAATAAAATTCCCGCCGAGACGCTGATTCCCGCCGGAACCACCTGGGGTGAAACAACACCGCTGATATCCGAAACATCATTCAGAGTAATGTACGACCAGAACCATCTTTATATCCGGGTGAGCGGCACACAGGAACCGGAGCTGAATCAATTCAAAGTTCGCGGTAATAACGCCGACCTCTGGACGCAGGAAAGCATCAGTTTTCAACTGTCACCGAAGCTGGACAAAGCGCAGTATTACTATTTCGCCTACGATCCGGTTCAAAATTCCTATTGCAGCGCCGAACACGGCTTTATCACCGATCCCCTCGACCCGCGTTTCGGCTGGAACGACTGGACCTGGCGGGGCGACTGGAAATATGAATCCAAAATCGGCGGCGGACACTGGGAATCAATGGCGGTAATTCCGTTCAAAACCATCAAAACCACCATGCCCGGCAAAGGAAACATATGGTATTTCAATCTCGGCCGGGCACATTTTTCACCGAAGATCAACAATCGCCGGCAGCGGGAACTGGCCGGCTGGAACGGTTACGTAGTCCCGTCGCAAGTCATGGGGGACGCCCAATTGGGCGAACTGGTATTCGAATAATAACTCAAGAGGGGCAGTATGAAGATAACCAATATTATTTGCGGCCTCGCGGTAGGACTCATCATCCCGCTACAGGCGGTCAATCTCAGCGGTTACCGCCAGGCCCGGGAACTGGAAAAGGAAAAGCGCTATGACGAAGCCATCGCCATCTATGAAAAGATGAGCGACGCTTTCATTGATGAAAAAGATGACCAGCGCTGCATGGAACTGGCCATCGCCGCTGCCAGAGCCAAGAAAGACCCCGCCGCCATGCAGCGGCTCGCCGCAAGGATCAAAAGTCCGATTCGCCGGGCTTATGTTCTGATGGGAATGATGAAACCGGCGGAAATCATCGAAAAATTCAAAAACACAGATCTGGAGTCCTGGCCGGAGGACATTCGTAAAGTCGCGCTTTTCCGGCGTGGGATGGCTTACCGGGAGCTGAAAAATTACGATAAGGCACTCACGGACTTGCTCGCCGCCGACCACACCCCCGGCGGCCAACAAGCCCAGCAAATCGCTATCCCCGCCTATATCGCGGCCATCTACCGGACGCAATTGAAGAATACAGCCAAAGCGGAAGAATACTACCGCAAAGCCCTGGCCGCGGGCAAGGCGGATTTCGCAATCCGCTGCGGAGCGGTGATCGAGTTCTCAAACATGCTCATCGGGCAAAAGCGGGCAGCGGAAGCAGTGGAGTTGTTCGCCCCGGTGGAACGTCTCGAAAAAACCTCATTCCATGCTTTCGAGCGTATGAATCGGGCCTATGCCGCCGCTCTGATCGCCGCCGGCAAAAAAGTGGAAGCTATGAAAGTCCTCGAGCGCCTCCTCAATGCCGCCCCCGAAAAACAAAAAGCCGTGTATCAAAAACAAATCGATCAATTAACCGAAGAACTACTTTAAGGGGTTGGAAATATAATGAAAAAATTTACTCTCGTTGAACTCCTCGTCGTGATCGCGATCATTGCGATTTTAGCCGCATTGCTGCTGCCGGCAATAAATAAAGCCCGGAACAAAGGCAGACAAATCAAATGTGTCAGCAATTTCAAGCAGATCGCTCTCGGCATGGCGTTTTATATTGACATCAGCAGGGATTATCTGCCGCCTTCCCGTAATTATTCCACCATCACTCCGGCAATCTATCCGAGCACCAGTACCCATTACCAACATGGCGTGATTTTCCACTGCGCATACTGCGGATTGGTTCCCGAAGTATTGAATGATACAGTCGCTATCGGAGTGCGAACTTCCAAATATGCCTGTCCCGCGGCTGCCCAATTCACGACAACCAATGCTTACAGCATCGGCGGTAATTACACATTGCGCTTGACCATGCTGCACATGAGCAAAATCATCAGTCCGAGCCGGCTTGTTTATATGGGGGATACCTCCTATAACGGGGAAGTGGGCGACAGTTATGTTATTTCTCCTGCCCGGGCCGGGCTACGCCACGAAGGCGGCGGAACCTATCTTTTCTTCGACGGCCATGCCGTCGTCATCAAAAAATCGGAAATGCCTGATACCACCGCTAGTTTCTGGGACAACATTAATTAATACAATTCAAATATTAATCAAATCAATAAAAAGGTGTTTTATGAACAAAAAAATCTTGGCGATTGGGGCTCATGCCGATGACATTGAATTGAACATGTGCGGGGCGATTCTGAAATATTTGGCGGCGGGGTATTCGCTTACTTATGTGATGAGTACCAACAATATGTCAGGCAGATATTCCTACATCGATGCGGACGGACGGATAGCATCCCGGGAAATCGTGCCGGAAGAAGAAATGATCGTCCGCAAGCAGGAAGCCGAAACAGCCGCCCGAACCATGGGAACCGTGCCGGTTCATCTTGATTTCGCGCAACGGCATTATACCGGCAAAAACGGCGAGCGATGCGAAATCAATTACGGTGTGCCGCGTCCGGAATTCATGCCGGAAGATCTGCCGTCCATCCTGACCGCGCATGAAAACGAAAAGGCGATCAGGCGCGTCATGGAGATTATCTTGGAATGCAACCCGGAAGTCATCATTACCCATGGACTGGCCGATCCCAATATCGAACATATCTGCACCGGTTTTCTGACCATAAAGGCGCGGCAGAAAGCCATGGAATCCGGTTATGACGGAACGCTGATTTTCAGCATGACTCCGGCCCCGGCGGGACTGGCCCCGTTTTATGACCGTTATGACACATTTATCGATACAACGGGTTTCATGGACCAGAAAATAGACGCAGTCCGCCACCACGCCAGCCAGAAACCCCGTCCGGAAATCCTTGATCTCCGGGATTATGCAGAGGGTGCCCGCTGCGGCTGCGAAATCGCTGAACCTTATATCTTAGGGGGCTTCGGAAAATACCGCACAGGCGCGTTCACTGTGGAACTGCTGAAAAACCATCTCTATTGCAGGAATAATTTTCAACGCATGTTCTTATAAGCTCCGATTAAGCTCATTAGAAAATACTTTGACAGAGTCCTTCGCTTAAAAATCATCAAGAAAACCCTCTCAAGTACTGGACAAAGCCCGGTCATGGCTGTAGTTTATAGAAATAATCTACTGAATTATGGTGAATTTTATGCTGAAGAAAATGTTTCTGCTGTCGGTATTCCTACTGACGGCCTTGTCAGTTCCGGCTGATCAAATCATTGAGGAAAGAGTAAGTTACCGGATTATTCTGCCGGATAATCCGTCGCCGGTGGTGAAATTCGCCGGCGATGAGCTCAAATATTATCTTGGAAAAATGTATAATGCTCCGGAACCGAACCCGACGCAGATCAATTTTTTGGTCGGTTTTCCGTCGGTGGCGGTGGAGACCGGATTTACCGGCTTGCCGGCGCTCGACCAATTTCCCGGCGGCTTCGGGGTTTTCCGGCGCGGCAATTCGATTCTGATGTATGGGTTCGACGACGCGGTTAACCCGCTGAGCACGCGCGGACGCACCGGTACTATACTCAGCGTGTATTATTTCCTCCAGAAATACGCGGGAGTGGCGTTTTTCGCTCCCGGCGAACACGGGGTTATCATTCCCCGCAATCCGGTGATTACACTCCAGGAGGGCAATGACTTGCCGGAACCGTCTTTTGAAGTACGCGGTTTCAGTCTGGCCACCAAGGAATTCCCCCAGGCCGAGATGGTGAAGTTCTTCAAACAGCGTTTGTGCAATATCCCGGAATGGGCGATGCTTCAGCACTATTACATGTTTCTCGACAAATGGCCGAAGCGCTTCTGGGACACCAAACCGGAATTGTTTGCGATACACAACGGCAAACGTTTCACCGGTTCCTATCCCAATCATTTCCCTTGCCTGAGCAATCCCGAGGTTTTTTCGATCGTCTGTTCCGACCTGATCGAAGCCATCAACAAAGACCCAAAAATCACCAACATCCGGCTTTTCAGCGACGCCCCCTATAAACGCTGTGAATGCGAGCTGTGCCAAAAAGCTCCGGAGGCCAAATATATCAAAGATGGCAACAACAGCGAGGAGATTTACAGTTTCCTCGACCGCGTCGCCGCCGTCATCCACCAGACCCGCCCCGATATGGTTTTTATGACGCAAACCAAAGGGCAATCCTACAACCATCCGCCGCAAACCCGCAAGATATCCCCGAACATTGTGGTGGAAATCCTGACAAGCCGCCCGGCAGTCAGAGACTACTCCCCATATCTGGCGCAGTGCGAGGAATGGCGCAAGGCCGGGATCCGAACCCTGATCAAGAGTTATCCGCGCTATCCCGCGTGGAAAAAGTATCCGATCATGAATCCGCTTTTCACGGTGAATTACTTTAAGCAATTTCAGGGCAAAACTCTCGGCGAAAAATCTTCCGACCTGATCAGCGGGCTCCCTTACTCCTTTGCCGCGATGAACTGCTATGTCCAATCCCGGATTCTTTTCGATGCCGGACTGGATGGCAAAGCGCTGGTTGCCGAATTCTGCGCCGCCGCCTACCCCGGCGCGGAAAAAGAAATGTGCCGTTTCTACGAAATCATGGAAACGCTGCTCGGCAACAACCAGGTCTGGTCCGATCCCCTGTTGACGGCATACCCGTTCGACAAACTGCAGGAACCCATCGAATTACTGGCGCAAGCCAAAACCAAAGCGCCCAATTCCTATTGGCTGGATGCGCTGATCCGCGATTTCGCGGTATTTACCGGCGAAGTGGAGCTGCGGCAGGGTGAAATCGCCGCGTTCCGGGCCACGCAAGATCAATACAAAGCCTTGAAAGTGCCGGCGGCTCCCGCCTCGAACACCATCAAGCTGAGCCCGGCGAAAGTTTACGATGATTTCCAGAAATCGGAAGTTTCATTGTCGACCAACAATGACTCCCTGGTGCTCAAATTCACAGCCGACGAAAATCAACCCGACAAGATCGTGGCCAAATGCAACGAGGATCATCAGGGTTCAATGTGGAGCGATGATTCTTTCGAGATCATGTTTACTTCTCCGGAAAACCAGTATCCGTATTACCAGATCATCGTCAACAGCAACGGCAAGTACCGCGTTATCTACCGCGAGAAGCCGGGCCAGATGACTGAGCAGACGGACATAACCTTGAAGGTCTCGGCCGGAATCGCCGGAAACGGCTGGCATGCCACTGTTGAAATACCGCTGAGCAAAGTAGCCAACGCCATCAAAGAACGCCGGGCTCGCTTCGGAGTGTTCCGCAACCGCCTGCCCGGAGACCGAAATAATGCACAGAGCTCGGGTGTCCGCCTCTCCGGCACCAGTTACCACGAACACAGCGACTACTCAACACTCGAACTGGAATAACCATGTAATTTCCCTTTGAACAAAAAGCACAAAAGATGTAACCGGGAATTTGACATTTAACCGCACATGGGTTAAGTTATCAATATCCGGTTATAAGTTTAAGGCGATATCTCTTTATGAAAATACAGAACATTCAGGATTATCTGGACCAGGCGCTGAATTGCAACGTGGTCTTGTCGCCTGTCGAACACAATGATCTTCCATTTTTCGTCAGAAGGGCTTTTGCATTCTATACCGGAGAACTTTTCTCTCATCAGATTAATTTTTTTGTTGCCCATTCAAACGACATTGCAATCAAGGACATTGAAAGCGCAGTTTATCTGTTCGATAAGGATGCTTCAAAGAAAATCATCATGGTTTTTCCTTCCATGACCCGGCGCGAGCGACTTACATTGATCAAACGACGCATCTCATTTATCGTTCCCGGAACGCAAATGTTTTTACCATATCTTGGAATTGATTTTTTTGAGCGAATCAAAGAGCAACGTCTTTCGATGTCGCCCAAACTTCGACCTACGGCACAAGCTATTCTGATCCAATACTTGGTAAATATGTCTTCCCCTACCGAATGGCAGTTGTCTCAAATCTCCAAATTCATGCATTATACGCCAATGGGAACTCTTCGAGCAGTCAATCAACTTGAGGAACTGAATCTGTGCAAAATCATATACGATGGGTACCGCAAGATTGTTATTTTTGATTCGGACAAAAAGGGAATCTGGAAACGAGCGTTACCATATTTACGTTCACCGATCGTCAAAATGATTTCAGTAGAAAATGATACTATCCTTTCTACTGTGACTTGGTATTATGCGGGAGAATATGCACTAGCCCGTTATTCCAATCTTTCGGTTTCCCGCAAATGCTATGCCATACATGAAACGGAATACCGTGACTTGCTGGAGCAAGGACATATCCATGAAGCAGATGTTCCCGGTGGAGGAGTTGCCGATATTCAAGTTTGGCGGTACACCCTACCGCGTGATATAAATAAGGCGGATGAAACTGTAGATTTACTTTCGCTGGAACTTTCATTCAGCAACACGGCAGATCCACGCATTAAAACTGCTCTGCTGCAAATAGAGGAAAATAGAACATGGTAAACGGTCTTGAACGTTTTCGGGAATATTTTCGAAATTTTCCGAACGACTATGTTTTGATCGGAGGAGTTGCCTGTGAACTTGTACTGAACTCAATGCGTTTGGATTTCAGGCCCACCAATGATTTCGATATTGTTGTGATTGCGGAAAATCTTCAAGGGGGATTCGGTACGAAATTAAAACAATTCATCCACGACGGCGGATATGAGGTTGAACATCGCAAGAGCAATAACCGCCCGACTTTTTTTCGTTTCATCAAACCGAAGAATGATAGCTTTCCTGCTATGTTGGAATTGGCTTCCAATAAACCGGCCGAGGATTGGGCGTATCACTTCGCTCCGCTTGATATAGGAGATGAAAAGCCCAGTCTATCTGCTATTTTATTCGAACCCGGTTATTATACTTTTATATGCAATAATCGAATTGTCATCAATGAGATTACAGTGATTGCGCTTCCCGGAATTATCCCCTTAAAAGCATTGGCATTCGAGGAGTTATCCCGTATTGAAAATCCGACGAAGAAAAATCTGCTCGATATTGACAAACACCTTTTAGATATTTTTCGATTTGCTCATCTGTTACCCAAGAATCCCATGCTACTTTCGGCTCCGCTTAGTAGAGATTTGACCAAAGTCATGAATCATATCCGACAGCAAAACCTTACTGACGAGCAGATTGATCTCGACTCCAGCATACGACAATTCTACGGACTTTTGATGGCGTAAAACTATTGCTCCGAGCGCTTCGTCTGGCGGTAGCGGTGGGGGGTCTGGAGGAAGTGCTGCTTGAAAGTCAGGCAGAAATAACTGGTGCTGCTTAAATGCAACCGCTCGGCGATCGCTTCCACGCTGAGGTCGGTTTCTTCCAGCAACCGGCGCGATTCGTTGAGCCGCAGTTGGCGGATATAGGCCGCCGGCGAGGAAGCGAAAGACTTCTGCCAGTAGCGGAAAAAGTTGCGTCTTGACATGCCGTGCCGCACAAAAAGTTCGTCGAGATCGATTTCGTTCATGAAATTGAGCTGGATGAATGAGGCTATCCGGCGAATTTTAGCTTCGCCGTAATCGGGCGGGAAGTCCTGTTCTTCGCGCATCAGAATCAATTTTTGCCAGAGCGACAGCGCGTGCGTGTCGAGCTGGTCGGCCACGCCGGGTTCCTGCGAATGCGGCAGCAGTTTCCGGACCTCGCGGAGGATCAGGTTAACTTCCGGCGTCATGGTGAAATGCCAGCAGTAAGGCTCGCCGCTGAGCCCCGCTTGTTTAATCGCTTCTCCCAGGGCCGGATTGTATTTGAAGTAGACGGCGTCGCGAGGGGCGTCGACCCGGATATGGTGAACCATGTCCGGAGTTTTGATACAGACATTGGGATAGCGGCAGCTATATTCCAGGTCGTCGAAACGATCATAGGAGAACTCCCCGGAGCTCCCAAGACGCAAGCACAACTCCAGGTTGCCGCGCACGATCGTATTGCCGGAGGCCGGATGCGAGTCGATAAACCCGACGCTTTGCAACGGAAACGGCAAATTGAACCGCCGTTTGGCCGCCGCCAGTTGTACACTTTTTACTTCCATATGTTAAAAATACATGAGTTGAATATTTTTACAATCGAAAATGGCACAAAGCTGTTGTTTTTTTGGCTCGGGACTGGATTGAGGTTTGAGAATTTTGCGTTATAATTATTGTTATCAAAAAAACGCAGGAGTCGAACTATGAATTTTGAAAAATATTTCCGGGGTTGGAAGCTCGGACTTGGCAATACCATTGACCCGGTCCATTACGTCGGCGCGGGCGAGATGCGGGAAAAAAGCGTTTCGCAATCCGGTAATGAAATTACGATGGTTTGGAAAGGACATGAAATGCTGGGAGACGATTTTCAAGTCGTTGCCGTATGGCGGGAAATCAATGGCCGCGATGAGGCGGAAATCCGCTATGAGAATTATCGCGGCGAGGAGTTCATCGAGGAAATTATTTTTCCGGTTCTGGAATTGGATTATTCGGCGAATTGTGAATTTGTCGCCGGCAGGGATATGGGATATATCCTCAGAGGAGAAACTCTTTTCAAGCCCGATTCACGGCAGGATATCAGTTTCAATTCGCTGCAGCTCTGCGCGCTGATCAATTCGGGGCGCGGTTGCTACATCGATCACCGCGATCCGCACGGCAACATAAAATATGCTACGATTGAAATTTCCAAAGACGGCACAAAATTTACCTATTTGCCGATCTGTCCACAAAACCTCGGCGAAAAACCGGCGGAGAACGGAGGCATTCCGTATGTGACATCCGTTATGGAATTTACCGGTTCATGGTTCGAAGTAGCACTGATCTATCGCGAATGGGCACTGCAGCAGTCCTGGCATCTCAGCCGCACCGGGGTAAATCCGCTCCGCGATATCGGTATGTGGATCTGGAACCGCGGCCTGGTCGAAGACGTCATGCCGCCGGTCGAACGACTCCGCAATGACCTGCCTGGCGTCCCGTTGGCACTCGATTGGTACTGGTGGCATCACAATCCTTACGATACCGATTATCCCGATTTCTGGCCGCCGCGCGAGGGCGAGGAGAACTTCCGCCAAGCCGTCAGCCGCATGACCGGACAAGGAATATTCACCCAGGTATATATCAACGGCGTCTGCTGGGATCTGGACGGCCCGACCTGGGCGGAGGGCGGCGACGAATCGATCCTCGTGAAACGCACTCGCGAGCAGTCGTCCACCATGTTTAATACTTACAATCGCCACCGCCTTGGGAGAATGTGCGGCGAGGCTCCGAAATTTCATGATAAAATTTCCGCCCTGGTGAAAAAACTGGCCGACAGCGGCCTCAGCGGTCAATATCTTGATATGATCGGCGGCGCTTCCAACGGTCTTTGCTACAATCCGGCGCACCGTCACGGCATGGGCGGCGGAAATTTCTGTGTGGAAGGTTACCGCGAACTGCTCCGGCGGTTGAAAGACGAAAACCCGGATTTCCCGCTCACTACCGAGTATGCCAATGAGGTTTATATGGATCTTTTCGACGGAGCCATCATCTGCGGCAGTACATCAACCGAGCATTTTGGCGGACTCTCTGAGTTCATACCGCTTTTCACCGCGGTTTATCACGGGCGTTTCGCTCTGTTCGGCAACTATGCCGGTCCCGATGGTATCACTCCCTGGGACCCGCTCTGGCCGCCGGAAGACCGTTGGCAGAACGAGAAGAAGTGGCATGAACTTTATCCCGAGCAGTTCTTCGTGGAAATGGCGCGTCCGGTGATCTGGGGCGCCCAGCCGATGATCTGCAATCTGAAGCATAAAATCATGGACGACCCGGAATTTGCCGGTATCTATGCATTTATCCGGCATACCGCTGAATTCTATTATCGTAACCGCGAATTCCTGTTCGACGGACAAATGATTTCGCCCGATGGCTTCGACTGTTCTTCCAGGAAAGTCGAATTCATGGCGCGGATGATCTTTACCAAAGAGAGTAACTTCAAGGTGGTTGCCAAAACCATGCCGTCGCTGCTTCACTCCTGTTGGCAGGCCGGAGACGGAAGCAAAGCGCTGTTCATCGCCAACTACACAGCGGAGGAACAAGAATGGAGTTTCAGGGGAAAAAGAGGTTCGGCAGCCGCCCACTCGTATATTAAAATCGAATTGTAATCCACAGAAGTATACATTTGTAAAACAGCACTTTCCATGTATATTACACAATAATTTAGATTGCTAGTATGAGAAATTGCACGCCGGGGCAATATATCCCCCGGCGATATTACAAAGAGATATTTATATGTGGATCATCGCGGACATTGCCGCTGAAATCGGCGGCAATACGCCGGTTTCCGGTATGACGCTGATACTGGCCCTGTTATTGGCGGTAGCGGCGGTCGGATGGTTTTTGTCGTTCAGGCGGAACCGCCGGTTGATGTCCGGACATGGCGGCTACAAGTTCGACCAGATGCTGATGAACAGCGCCCTGCTTTCCGCTTCCGTCGACGCGGCGAATATCGCCTATTTCTGCATCGACCGCAACATGAATCTGCTTTATGCATCCTCGACCAAATACTGGCCGGTTGTCGACGGCGTCGCCATGCCGATCGAAAAATGGGTGGCCCCGGAAGACGCGGCAGCCCTGCAGGGGAAATGGCAGGAGCTGATCAATGGCAAAACCACCGAATTCGACCACGCCTACTCGGTGATTAACAATGGAGAACGCATATATTTCGAACTCCGGGTCGTCCAGTTCCAAAATCCGGTGAGCGGACAAACCGATTATTGCGGCATAGTTCAGGACATTACCTCACGCCACAAACTGGAAGAAGAACAGCTGCGCACGATCGCCAGTTTAAATGAATACGTCGCCAGTGAGCGCACCCTCTATCAAACCCTGAGCGATATTTCCGTTGAGCTGGATTTCGATGCGGCGATCAATAAAATGATCCGGCTGATCGGCGAATTTTCCGGAGCCGACCGCTGTTATGTTTTCCGCTATCTCAACAAGGAAATGTGGGCGGACAATATCTACGAGTGGTGCCGCGAAGGAGTCGAACCGGTTATCGATTATCTGCATAATGTGGATATGAGCGAAAAAACCAGTTGGCACCAGCCTCTGCTCGAGCACCGGCCGATTATCATTACCGATACGGGCAACCCGCCGCCCGGGCTGGAGGAAGACGCGGAAATACTGCTGCAGACCCAGGGCATCAAGTCGTTGCTGGCCTATGGAATCTGGATCGACAATGAGCTTTACGGTTTTATCGGGTTCGACCATGTCCGCAAACAAAAGGAATTTTCCGACTGCGAAATCCATACGGTCAACGGCATCGCGCAACTGTATCAACTGGCATTTGTACGCCACCGGCAGCGGCAGGAAATCGAAGACGGAGTATCGTTTCAGCGCCAGATTGTGGACAACATCCCGCAGGCGGTTACCATTCTGGATCTGGACTACACCATTTTGTATGCCAATCCGAGCACGGTAGCCAACGCCGGGCGTCCGCTGGAAGAACTGCTCGGTACCAAGTGCTATCAAACAGCCTGCCGTTTCGGCGAACCACCTGAGTACTGTCCGGTCCGCCAGACTTTGCAAACCGGCAAACCCAGCCAGATTGAACACGATTTTCTGGATAAACGGCTGTTGGCCTCCGCACAGCCGATTTACGACCGCAACGGCAAGATGAAATCGATTCTCACCGTGGATATCGATATTACCGAGCTTACCCGTCAGAAAAAAGAACTTCAAGCCGCCATGGAACAGGCTCAGGCCGCCGACCGCGCCAAGTCCTTCTTCCTGGCCTCCGTCAGCCATGAACTGCGGACGCCGTTGAATGCGATTATCGGTTTCAGCGAGCTTCTCCAGCAAGGGGTCAGCAGCGAAGAAGTCCTCAAGGATTATTTGCATTCGATCAGTTTCGCGGGCAATGCCCTGCTGAATCTGGTCAACGATGTACTGGATTTTTCCAAGCTGGCGTCAGACCAGGTCAATCTGATCCCGGTCCCCACCGACGTAGTCCAAATGATCCGGGAGGTCGCCGCGGTTTTCAGGCTCAAAGCCGAAGAGAAAAATCTCGAATTGCGTGTCAATACCACCGGAGTGCGGCATAAAATCTTTATCGACAATCTGCGGCTGCGGCAGATACTCTTCAATCTGCTCGGCAATGCGACTAAATTTACCGACACCGGCCATATCGGAATCGAAGCCGCCACCGCGGAAGACGCCGGCAAGGCAATACTGACCATCAAGATCAGCGATACCGGCATCGGTATTTCCGAAGAAGGGCAGAAGAAAATTTTCGAACCGTTTGTCCAGGAAAACCACACTCAACAGGGAACCGGTTTGGGCCTGGCCATCATCAAGCGGCTCCTGGACAAAATGAACGGAACAGTCAGTCTGGAAAGCAAGCTTGGGGTCGGCAGTACTTTTGCCGTGCGGATCGCAAACCTGGACATCGAGGATGTGACCCCGGAAGAAAAACCGCCGGAAGAAAATCCCGTCAACACGCTTCCCGTTGCCGCCGGAAAAGAATACCGGGCGCTGCTGATCGACGACGTTCCGCTCAATTTGAAGGTATTACGCGGCCTGCTCGCCAGACTTGGAGTGGCAAGTACGCTGGCTGTATCCGTCAAGGAGGCGATGGCTATTCTGGAACATGACAATCAATTCGACGTCATCCTGACCGATATGTGGATGCCCGAGGCCAGCGGCCTGGACCTGGCGCTGCTGTTGAAAAAAGACCCGCGTTTCGCCGATATGCCGATATACGTGGTAACCGCCGACATTCAGGTAACCGATCCGGAAGCATTCACCGGAATCCTCCATAAACCGATCACCCTGGATGTTCTGCGGCCATTATTCCAGAACCTCACATAATGATTATGAAAGATAAATTTAAAGATAAATTCCCGCCGAAACGCCTGGCTTTCTGGTGTACAATTGCCGCAGCTCTCTGGTTTCTGCTGATTTACCCGCTGTTTTTGCTGGCGGCTCCGGGAAAACTGCCGTCCCGGCTTGCCCCATCGACCTTTCCCGACCTGCCGGTGGATACTCCTCAATGGTATCTCGGAGCGTCTACAGTGCTCTCCGGCGACTGGCAAAATCTCTACCCGGAAATCAATCCGGAAGTATTCACAAATCCGAATGCCTTTCAGCCGTTGATCATGACCCCGCTGTTTGATGCGGAATCGGCGGCGGCGAATCCCGCGTTTGTCCCGATGTTTTCGGTTCGGACACAGCTTTTTCTCTCGCATTTTTACCGGACGCCGTGGCTGAGCCGTTATCCGGCGGATTTCTGGCTCCAACAACATCCGCGCATGCAGAATTCCTGTTTCAACTACATCTATCCGCCGCCAACCGCGCTGGTCATGGCTCCGTTGGCGTTCTTTTCGCTGGAAAATATGGCGCTGAAACTCTGGCCGATCCTGGCCTCATTTGCCATGTTCGGGTTGGCGGTGTGTTCCGGAAAGATTTTCAGGCTTTTGATTGGCAGGGAAACCTATGCGGAATGCCTGTTGATTCTGGTATTGTTGTTCACGCCGTGGGGCGATGAGTTCAACTGCGGCAATGTCTCGCCTCTGCTTTCATTTTTCCTGGCCTGGGGAGTCCTCGCCTGGCTCAAAGCCCGGCCGGTCCAAACCGGAACGTCGATGATTTTTCCGTTGCTGACCAAGGGAATCCCGCTTTTCTGGCTGCCGCTGCTTCTGCTGGAGCGCAAAATCCGCTGGAAAACCATCATCGTTCTGGGCGCCTGGACCCTGCTGTTGAATATTGCCGTACTGGTTGTCGCCGGATGGACCAATGCATTCCAAGCCTATCGGTACTACTTCACGGCAATTCTGCCGTATTTTACCCCGGTGGTCGGTTATGATTACATTACCCGGATCGCGGAATATTACGGATTTTATCCGGGTACGCTTTATGCGGCCCTGAAATACCTGCTTCTGATCGCACTTTATGACGGATTCTGGCGCGGCTGCCGCAACCCGAATCGCTCAGATGACAAACTGAGATTGGTCGCAGTCATGGGCGGTACGATGTGCGTGTTCCTGACTTTTTCCCGGCTCCATTGGCATCATTATTTCCCGTTTCTTTTCTATTTTCCCTTCCTCGGCTGGATGATTCTGGAGGCTATGAGCGGGCGAAAAATGGCTTACGCGGCAATTCTGCTCGGCATTCCCGCCATTTTCACGCTGCAGTTGGAGGGTTGGAACCATTGGAATTCCATTGAAGAAGCCTTTGCCGCTCCGCTGCTGGCGATCGATCCGAATATCGCGATCTGGAAATACTTCCTGCCGCGACTCCGCACTCTGGCGATCCTGGCCGGGCTTCTGCTTGCTTTTCAGCGGTTGTACCCGGCCAAATACTCTTGGCCCGTGAAAACATTCCGGACCGCCTTGGCGGTGGCCGGCTGCCTCTGCCTGGTATATCTGGCTGTCGGGTTCGGCATCCGGCATCATGGAGCCGCTCTCGCCGAACACCCGGCAACCGTCGCCAAAGCCGCGCGCCTGGGCAATCTGAAAGCTATCCGGGAAGTTGCGATTACCAACGAAACGTCGAATCCGGAGGCCGCGGCCGCCGGATTCCGCCTGGCCTCGATCCGTGGCGACGCGGAATCATTTTACCGCCTGGGGCGCATGTACGAATCCGGAATCGGAGTCCCGCGCGACGAAGGAAACGCCTGGCGCTGTTATCTGCAAGCCGTGTTCAGCGGCAAAAGCGAGGCCTGGCCCGAGGCCTCCAGATTGTTCCCCCACCTGGAAGGCCTGGCCCGACCCTGAGGGAGTTGGAAATTGCTGAAATACCGTATTACTTGACAAATGCCGAACTGTATTTGGCTTTGTCGTAGACGCATTTGCCGCGGAAGAATGTTTTATTGACGGTTACATCTTTGAGTTTCTGCGGTTCGATGGTGAAAATATCGTCACTGCAGATGACGAAGTCCGCGCTTTTTCCAACCGTGATGCTGCCGATGCGGTCCGCCGCTCCAACCTGTCTGGCGCCGTTGATGGTATAAGCATTAACACAATCACTCACCGAAATCGCTTCGGACTTCGGCGGGGCGATCATATCATCGGTAGCACGGTTGACCGCGACCCACATGTTCAAGAACGGATTCACCCCCTGCTCCCCGCCCGAAACCGGAAAATCACTGCCGAAAGTAACCGTCACCCCGCTCTTGATCAACGAAGCCAGCGGCACTTGCCGCTGGTAGCGCTCAGCCCCGAGCACTTCCTCGGTGAACTTATCCGCCCCAAGCCATACCGGAGTGGTCTGATAGAAAACGTCTTTCTGCTCACTGAATCGCTGAACGCCGTCTTTCGGCAAGACCTGAACGTGGCAGATGGTTTTGGTTCCTTCGATCTTTCCCAGCGCCTTGTGGAAATCCAGCGCTCTGGTAATCGCCGCGTCGCCAATGGCATGATTATGAACGTTGAACCCTTCCGCCGCCGCCATTGTGGCGATTGGGATCATCTCCTCCATCGTGATGGTGGCCGCTCCGCGTCCTTTGGCCGGAGGCAGATAATCTTCGTGCATCCAGGCGGACTGAACTTCCAGCGTGCCGTCGCCGATAAATTTCAGGGTGTCGGGCTGGATCAGGTCGGAAGTATAGTTCTTCCGGAGGTCGCGCATGACCTTGATGGCGTGCTCCGGGGAATCCACGCAGTCACCGAAATAAATATAACTGGTATAACAACGCAACGTCAGCTCGCCATTCCGTTCCATTTTTTTCAAGGTACGGACGGCCGGTTCTTCGGTAAGGAGCCCAAATCCCGCATCGCAAATGGAAGTAATGCCGTTTTTAGCAAAAATTTCCAGCGCATTGAGCAGTTCTTTCCGGACAAGGTCCTCTTTGAAGATATTCATTTTGCGCATCAGACTGATTCCGGCAATGCCTTCCACCACATATCCGGTCGGATTTCCCTTGGCGTCGCGCTCATAATAGCTGGCGCCGGGGATGGGATCGGGGGTGTCTTTGGTCAGTTTCGCCAACTTCATTGCCTTGGTGTTGAACCAGTAAGCATGGCAGTCGTCGCTGAAAATGATGGCCGGACGGTCCGGAATCGCTTTGTCCAGTTCGGCCGCGGTCACCGGTCGGCAGTTGGTACCGAATCCGATGCCAAGCACTACCGAAAGGTTCTTGTGCTCGGCGTCGTTGGCTTTTTCTT
This sequence comes from Victivallaceae bacterium, assembly GCA_031548025.1. Taxonomy (GTDB): domain Bacteria; phylum Verrucomicrobiota; class Lentisphaeria; order Victivallales; family Victivallaceae; genus UBA5239. Next base: position 139,184 of record JAVBRM010000011.1, read on the forward strand.
TCAGGACCGCCAGGGTGTCTTTGAGATTCAGCTTGTTGTCAACCGTAATCATCTTGAGCGAAGTCTGAGCCGAGGCAAGAACCGAATGGCAATGTGAATCGATCATGCCGGGAACGACGCGCTTGCCCTGCATATCGGAGCCGATACCATATTTCAAAGCCTCCTGGTCACTGCCGACATAGACAAAATTGCCATCCTTCACCACAAACGCCGTTGCCGTCGGTTTTTCCATATCGGCGGTATAAACCTTGCCATTGTAATAAACCGCATAGCTGCTGTCAGGCTTTGACGAAACACAACACCCGGCAATGACGCAAACCGCGCCCAATATCGCAAACCATCCAGACAAACGCAGATATTTACTCATAATCCAAATTCTCCTTTTTTCTAAAAAATATAACCCCGTTCCATTTTTTCAAGAAAAAGGACACGAATTTTTCATATTTCTATCGCTGCATTAAAATACAGCTCCAGGCGATAGGTTATTTCAATCCCAGAACGTCCTGCATGTCGTAGAGGCCGGGCTTGGCGTTAGCCAGAAAACGTACCGCGCGCAATGCGCCTTTGGCGAAGGTGTCGCGGCTGGAGGCTTTGTGAGTCAATTCGACCCGCTCGCCGCCGGTCGCGAACATCACCGTGTGGTCGCCGACGACATCACCGCCGCGTACCGCATGCATTCCGATTTCACGATTGGTGCGGGCTCCGACCAGGCCTTCGCGGCCATGTCTGATGTCTTGCGGATAGGACAAGCCGCGGGCTTCAGCAGCAATCTCAGCCAGCCGGACCGCGGTGCCGCTCGGGGCGTCTTTCTTCTGGTTGTGGTGCATTTCGACGATTTCGATATCGTAATCATCCCCCAGGATACTCGCCGTCTGGCGGATCAGGTGAAACAGTAAATTAACTCCGATGCTCATATTGGGGGCGAACACAATCCGCGCGCCTTCATCGGTAAGTTTTTTCAGTCCGGCCTTGGCGACATCATCCAGCGCCGTCGTGCCGATGATACTCGAGCATCCGGCTTGGGCGGCGATGGCGGCATCTCCAACCACATTACCCAGGCTGAAATTGATAACCGCATCGGCCTTACTTACAACTTGGCTGAGACTATCAGTAATCGCCACTCCGCTGTTGCCAACCCCGGCCACCGCGCCGGCATCCTGCCCCAATAACGGGTTCCCGGCCACCTCAATGGCCCCGGTCAATTGCAAATCATTCGATTCCATAATATTCGCCACCAAGCGACGACCCATACGGCCAGCGGCCCCGATCACTACTACTCTGATCATAATTCACCTCTTTTTTTAATTGATAATTGATAATGGATAATTGATAATTAAAGAGACCCTTTTCGACAACGCTTTTTTTCTTCGGTCTCTATTTTATTTACCGTTGTTTTAACAATTGCCGTTAGCAATTTTTGCAATTCGGCACAGTTTTTATAGATGGAATTAAATTCCTTGTCGTTCAAGTAATCCGTTGCATGAAGTAATCTCAACCAATACGTTGTTTCACTGGCTTCCTTTAATGAAATATTCATTTTCATCAAAAAATCCCGCGTACTTTGTCCTTCCAACGCTTCAGCAATATTTGCTCCAATGCTGGTACCGCTGCGCAAGAGTTGCTTCGAAAGAATAAACTCCTTCTGACTATCGCACAAATATTTATAGAGTTTAACTATTCTTATGGCAAATTCAAAGCTTTTAACCTTTATTACGTTTTCGCTTCCCATAATTATCAATTATCCATTATCAATTATCAATTAATTACGGAATTGTTAATTGTTCGCTGGCCGGAGTCCAGACAATGGTGCTGGGAATTCCCAATGGAAACAGGCGAACATTTTGATAACGCGAAGCGATCGCCACCAAACTGTCGGAGGCGACTAAAAATGTGTAGGGCTGTTCATCGTGCAAAAGCTGTTGGAACTGATGCGCCAGTTTAATGCGTTTGTCGAAGTCGAACTCCACCCGCATGGCTTCAATCAGTTTGTCGGCTTCCTTGCTTCTGAACCCGATATGATTGCTGCTGGCCGGTTTGTCGGCTTCGGATGAATGCCAGATCTGATAAGGATCGGATTCGTAGGGACTGCTCCAGCCCAGGGTACAGGCGTCGAACTTTTTCTGTTCGAGCCGCTGGATGTACACCGACCATTCGAAAGATTGGATTTTCATATCGATACCGGCTTTGGCCATATCTTCCTTGATCAGCGGCAGCATGCGGGTCTGGATCGGATGATTGGCCACTTCCATGATGGTAAACTCGAATTTGATCCCGCCTTTGTCGACAATGCCGTCGCCGTCGGTATCTTTCCAGCCGGCTTCGGCCAGCAGTTGTTTGGCTTTGACCACGTCAAACGGCCAGGGCTTGATACTAAGATCGTTATAGGGGCTTTCGTAATAAAATGGCCCGGTAACCACCCGTCCCAGACCATAATAGATATCCTTGAGAATGCGGTCGCGGTTGACCAGATGGGTCAGGGCCTGACGCACCCGGCGGTCCTGAAACAACGGATTTTGCTGGTTATAGCCGATATACGAATAGACCCGGTTCAAGTACCGGTGCTTTTTCAGGATGCCGTTTTCGCCAAAGGCGGGGACGTCGGTCCGGGCGTGCCATTGTTCCGGCGTCAGCCCCATCCAGTCGACTTTGCCGGAGATCAATGCCTGGAAACGGGTGTTGGGCATTTTGATGACGTCATAACAAATATCCTTGATCGGCGGAGCGATACCCAGTTCGTTGCCGAAATACTTCTCCCAGCGGGTAAAGATCACCCGTGAATCCTTGTCCCAGCGAACGAAGCGGTAGGGGCCGCAACCCACAATCATGCGATTGCGCTGGTGATCGTCGTTGAATCGGAGCGGATCGAAGGGGCCTTCGTAAGCGTGGTACAGGTGGCGCGGCAACGGCGGCAAGCCCAAACTCCAGCTTTCCGAGAGGAAGTAGGGGCTGGTCCAGACGACCTTGAACTCGTAATCGTTGATCACTTCGATCCGGTCGAGATTCTGCAGATAAGTCCGCAGCGGAGCGCAGTTGGTCTGTGGATTTTTGATCACGTCGACATAGAATTTGAAATCATGGGCGGTGACTTCCACATCTTCCCACTTCTTGCCGTTGACCGGATCGGTAAAGTCATGCCAGAGAATACCTTTGCGCAATTTGATCGTGTAAACGAGATTATCCTCGGAGCGGGTCCAACTTTCGGCCATAACCGGCTGGTAAAGTTCGGGTTTGGCGTAATTGCGCTCGGCCAGCGATGAATTGCAGATGCCGTAAAACTCGCTGACGGTGCTGTCGTTATTGATCATATAATTCATGTTACCGGTGTCGGCCATAATGGTATAAATAATCCGGTCGCCCGGAACGGCCTGCGGCTCGAAGAATTCCCGGTTGGCGATATCGGCAGCGGGCGAAGCGGTTTTCGCCTGCGGCTCGACGGTTCTTTCCACGATTTGAGCGGGAGCGCTTTGCAGATACTTGCGCAGCTCGTCGATGGCTTTGCGGTTGTTCTCCTGCTCCAGGCGCAGACGGTCAAAAACATTGACGATGGTAATGCCGAAGAAAATCAGGGCTATCAGCATCAACGTGGCGATAAAATTCAGATAAAAATTTTTATTCATGTCTATCCTCGCTTAACGGCGTTTGCGCAAAATGCACATGGCATTGCAACGCGGACACCGCGAAATATTTGAATTGTTGTCGATCAGGAAGTTATAATGGCACTTGTCGCATTTGCACAGCTCATTTTTGCCGACCTTCAAATCATAGGTCCGGGCCCTTCGCAGCTCCCGCAGCCAGAGAATCAGAATGGTAAAAAGCCAAACCGTGAGGTAGAGCACAAATGCCCAGTAGAAATCGAGTCCGATCATAGCGCCCCCTCCCGCCACCAGACCGTAATCAGATAGCTTTGGTACGGTTTGAGCGGTTTGGCGGCATAGAATTCCAGCACCGCCCTGACCGCATTCTGGTCGAAAGCGGAATCACCGCAGGAATCATCGACAATTACGCGAGGGACCAGCGGATCGCTCCCCGCCGACACTTCCAAACGGGTCGGCTTGGCGGGCGGATTTTCCAGTTTTTTGATTTGAATTCCCGACATCGGCGCTCCGTCCAACAATGCCAGAGGATATTCGAACGGCGGCGGTTCCGGATATTTGCCGTCGGCGGCCGGAATCCCGGCAGTCTCGAAACCATGAAATTCGGATGGCGAAGTCTGTTCGGACGGAAACGGCAGCGCCACCAGCAAACTGAACGGCACCAACGGAATATGCGGAACCAGACCGGGAGGGCTCAAAGTCGTTACCGGCAACAGCGAGCGGAACAATGGAGTCTTGGCATAACGGCTATAGCCGGATTCATAATCGGGCCGGCTGAAAGCCGGATTCTGATATTCGATCCATTCCGCCACTTCATGGTGCCAGAGGCGCTGCGGAGCCCTGAGATCCAGCATCATCGTGCGAAAAGGTTTGTCATTGCCGGGTTTGGTGGCCGCGGGCGAATAGCTGAAGCCGAAAATTACAATCGCATGCACCGCCGCCAACACGATCAAAGCCTGAGTGGCAGTCAAAATATAATTTTTCGTTGCATTGGATACGGGCTTCGCCATAATCAATAGTTCTGTTCAAAAATTGCTTCTTTCCGGTCGTTCCGTTGCGGCAGGGTCGCGATAAACGAATTCAACCGGGCCTGCTCAGCCAACGCCATGATTTTGGTCAACACGTCGACCGGAATATTTTTATCGGCACAAATAATCACCGTCGCGGTCCGGGAATGCCCGGCGGCAATCACCAGTTCCTGCGACAGCGCTTCCATATTGACCAGCCGGTCGTTGAAACTGATTTCGGGACCGGCCGGAGTATGGGCCACCGTGATCACGTACTTTTCCACCCCGATCACACTCTGGGCCCCGACATCCGGCAACTCGACTTTCAAGCCGGATACCTGGACAAACGAACTGCCGAGCATGAAAAACAGCAACAGCAGAAAAAACAAGCCGAAAAACGGCGTCAGGTCCGGACGCTGTCCAGTCAATTCCAGTTTGGATTTAAAACTTTGACTGAAAGGATCTTTCATGCTTCCACCACCGGTTTCCGTTCTGATTTCTGGTGTTTGAAGAAGTGGATGATATCCGAAGAGGCCTTTTCCATATCCTGAGTCATGGAAATAATCCGCGAGGTCAGGTAATTGTATGCCACATAACAGGGAATCGCCAGGCAAAGTCCGCCCACCATCGTAATCAAGGCCATACTGATATCGCCGGAAAGGTCGGCGGCGGAGAGGTAGACGCTTTTGGCATGCATAGTCTGGAATGAACGCATAATACCAAGCACCGTTCCCAGCATACCGAGCAGCGGCGCGACATAGCCGATGGTCGACAACAGATTCAGATGGCGCTCGAGTTTGGGTATTTCCACCAGATTGGCATCCATGATCGCCTGTTTGATGTCTTCGAGACCGTCGCCCTGTTCACGGGCCAGGATGGCGGCGGTAAGGATTCTGGCGGCGGGGCCGGGGGTATTGTCGCACAGGCTGATCGCCTCGATATAACCATCGCGTTTCAATACGTTAATCAGGCCGCGAACCAGCTCGCTGACATTGATCTGGTCGCGATGAAACTGAAACCATTTTTCCAGAAATACAAACATCGCCAGCACACTGCAGGCAAAAATAATCCACATTAACGGGCCGCCATCTTTCATTATCTGCATAAAGAGCATACTTATTTCTCCATTATATCTGATATTTAGCTTTTAAATGTGCGATCATCGCACTGAATTCACCGTTGACGGTGACCAATTTCATTTCTTCCATCAGGTGGAAAATCTTGAGCGCCGCCGCCGCGTCTTCCGGAGTATTGCGGTGGACCAGAATCCGCGACGCGGCATAGCCCGCCTTGATACCCCAGACGGCATCCGGCTTCAAGCCGCGTTTGACAGCCACTCCGTAGCGGTAAAGAACCTCATTGAAATATTGCAGCGCCAAAGCTTCGTCTTTCAGGCGCTCCATGCACAAACCGAGCTTGAACAGTGTTTGATTGTACATATCGCCATTTAACTTTTTCTCTTCCAGCAATTTATTAAACACGGTAACGGCCTCGCGAAGGTGCTTGGTATCGCTGGTTTTGCCATACAGGGCGTAATAACAATCGCCGACCCGCCCATTGGCGGCGCGGGCCAGTTCAGAATCCGGACGCAACTGGGCGCAACGCGAATAGTACTGAATCGCTTTCCCATAATCGGTGTTGCGGGAGGCAATGTCGCCGCCCAGGAAAAGCGCTTCGCTCATCCGCGGGTCGGTGGCAAAACGGGCATAAAAATCATCCAGAATGGCAATCGCTTCCTTGCCCTGCTCCGCCGTCTCCGCCAGAATAGCCCGGTCCAGCAGAACCCGCCCCAGAACCTCCTGGTTACCCTGATAAATTTTGGCCATTTCCTCAAGAATGATTATCGCTTCATCGACCTGCTGCTGATTACGCAGATAATCGACCTGCCAGAACAGCGCGCCCGGGGTATAAGGGGACAAAAGGTAATTTTTCTTCAAAACCCCCACCGTCGCCATGGCATCGCCGATACGGTTCAGATGGAAATTGGCATAGACTGTCCGGTAGAGCGCGGCCGGAGTAAGTTCATGTTTCGGCAAACCGGCGGCAAGCCGGCCGTACATCTTCACCGCCGATTCGTAATCGCGATTCTGATAATAAAGGTTTCCGGCTTCGAAATAAGCTTGGGCCGCGTACTGGCTGTCCGGGAATTTTTCCACAAAAACCTGATAAGCACGGGCCGCCTCGACGTCGCGCCCCATCAATTGCAGGATATAACCGGTAAAATACATCGCTTGGGCGATGTTGTGATTGTTTTCGATCTGCAACGTGATTTTTTTGGCGGTATCATAGGCGTCCTGGTATTTCTTCATCTCGATCTGGGTCTGCATCATGCCGACCATCGCCGCCCCCTGCCATTCACTTTCCACGGCGGCATTCTGGCTGAAAGTACTCAGGGCCTGCTCGTAATTCTTATTTTTCAGCAATGCCATTCCCTGGAGATAGCTTCCCTCGCGGCGCTGATTGTTATCCAGGCCGTTGTTCTGGATAAATTGATAAAACTCCGCGGCGGAAACATAATCTTCCTGAGCCTCGCAAACCGCCGCCGCTTGCCGGGCCGCCGCCAGACGTTGTTTCATCTGGAATTTGGTACCTTTGATGACATCCGCCAGCACTTCCCTGGCATTGTTATATTTTTTCAGCGAAGCGAACAACCCGGAGACCTTCATTTTAACATCAAACACATCCGGAGCATCGGGATAAAACTCCAGATATTTGGTGGCATTGGTCGCCGCCGCCTCCAGTTTGCCATCTTCAAAATAGGCGTTGATCAAATTGCGCATGGCAACCCGCCGGTCATCTTTCGACGAAGCCGACCTCAAAGCGTCAAGCAGAAAATCAATGGCCGGTCCCGGCTGTTTGCGGTCAAGATAACACTGCGCGGCATTCATCTGAGTGATATACAACAACGGATTACCGCCCTGCGGCAAAGACGGGCGCAGTACCTGATAATTCTTCAGGGCTTCATCAAATTTCTTTTCTTCAAGCTGCTGCAATACTTTCAGGATATCGATATTGAGGTAATTCGAATTGCCCTTGAACTTGGCGGTATCGCTGAGCAATTTGGTACTTTCGATGAATTTGCCGTTCATGATCAGACAGAAAATCCGGTTGCAGAAACCGGTAAATTCCCAATCCTGACCGCTGCCGGCAGTTTCCAGCACCCGGTAAGTTTCCGCGGCTTCCTCCCACTTGTTCTGCATTCTCTGGGCATAACCCAGACTGGAAAGCAGGTGGAAATAAAGCTGTCCGGAAATGATTCTTTTGCCGAGCATCTGCTCCAGGATATCTTCCGCCTCCCGGTATTTATGCTCAAGCAACAGTAAATCGGCTCCAAAAACCGTCCGCCGGTCGGAACCGCGGTCCGGTTGCGCCGCCGCATATTCGTCCAGCTCTCGACGGGCGTCGGCCGCTCTGAATGCTCTCAGGTAAGCAGAAATCAGCCGTTCGTAGGCCTGTTGAAGTTCTTCGGCATTGGCCGCTGTTTTTTTGGCCCGGCTGAAAAAGTTGATGGCCTGTTCGTAATTTCCTCCCCGATATGCTTCGAGGCCCAGCTCGGATAAATTCGCCGCCGCGCCGCGCCTGCCCCCGTTTTCCAGTTCGGCATGGGCGGTCAGACAGAAAAAAGCCAATCCGGCAAACAGCCAATATGGCATGATTTGCCGGAAAGATTGCCGGACTGTGAGGGAGTTTAACAAAACATCCAACCTCTATTTAACTTATTTTTATTCTGTTTCCGGCGCGGACTCGGTTTCAGATGCGGACGCAGGCTCGCCTTTTCCGGCGTTCTGGCTGATCTTTTCACGAATTCTGGCCAACAGCTTTTCTTCCATTTCCTTGTTGGTGGCAATCAAGGCCTTGGTCTGTTCGCGTCCCTGACCGAGTTGTTCGCCGTCCAGCGAGAACCATGAACCGCGTTTCTCGAGAATACCCATATCGGAAGCCACGTCGAGGATCGAGCCCGCACGTGAAATACCTTCGGCATAAATAACGTCGAATTCGGCGTTCCGGAAAGGAGGCGCCATCTTGTTTTTGATCACTTTGACGCGGGTACGGTTACCGATAATTTCGCCGGCGGCGTCCTTGATCGCGGTAACTTTGCGGATATCCATCCGAATTGAAGCATAAAATTTCAGCGCGTTACCGCCGGTGGTGGTTTCGGGGTTGCCGAACATCACCCCGATCTTTTCGCGGATCTGGTTGGTGAAAATGATGCAAGTCCGGCTGCGGCTGGCGGCGCCGGTCAATTTACGGAGCGCCTGGGACATCAGCCTGGCCTGCAAACCCATATGGGAATCACCCATTGAGCCTTCGATTTCAGCGCGGGGCACCAGAGCCGCCACCGAGTCGATCACCAGCACGTCGACCGCATTGCTGCGGACGAGGGTGTCCACGATATTCAGGGCGTCTTCGCCACAGTCCGGCTGGGACAACAGCAGGTTTTCGACATCGACTCCGATCTTCTTCGCATAACCCGGATCGATGGCGTGTTCCGCGTCGACGATGGCGCAAGTACCGCCGGCCTTCTGGGCGTTGGCGATAACATGGAGACACAGAGTGGTTTTACCCGAAGATTCGGGTCCGAAAATTTCAACGATACGACCGCGCGGCAAGCCGCCGACCCCGAGGGCGATATCCAGCGCCAGCGAACCGGTGCTGATTACCGAGACATCGGTATTTCTATTGGTATCTCCAAGACGCATGATCGAGCCTTTGCCGAACTCTTTTTCGATCTGGCTGATTGCGATTTGAAGGTTTTTGCCTTTGCTCTCTTTGCTGTCCTGGGCTTTGTCTTGCTTTGTGCTTTTGTCTTCTGCCATAGTATTCTCCAAAAATTAAATGTCCAAGTCTTTTACCGTAGCCGCATATTTTTCGATATAATCGCGGCGCGGCTCCACGACATCGCCCATCAACAGAGTGAACATCCGTTCAGCCAGGATCGCGTCTTCCATGGTCACCCGGATCATTTTTCGTGAGACTGGGTCCATGGTCGTTTCCCAAAGCTGCTCGGCGTTCATTTCACCCAACCCTTTGTAGCGCTGGATGTACATGCCCTGACGTCCATTTTTCTTGATCGCTTCGAAAAGATCGCTCAACGAATTGAGCTCATAATCGTTTTCCTGCATGGTGATCTTGAAGACCCCTTCTGTTCCACGGAAAATATTGTTCTTGTTCAAACCGGTATGGAATGTACGCAGGTCATTGACGATATTTTCGCAATTGGCCGCTTCAAAAATATTGATCAGGTCGATGGACGGATGCATATGCGCTTCGACATGCATTTCCTCCACTTCCGGCTGGACTTCGACGGGAACGACAGTGCCGTCCGGCAGGGTGTCTTCCACCACCGGGGCCAGGCGCAAAATCGCGTCGTCGATACAGGCCTTCTGCTCTTCTTCGCTGAAAACATAGGCGCTGGTAATCGTGCCGTCGACCTCGCGGACATTGACCTTGGCGATCGGGAATTTGCCGTCGCGGCTGGTGGCGAAGTACTCTTCGCGGTCAATACCGCTGCGGCTGAGATTGGTACCGCAATGAACGATACGCTTGAACACATCGATCAGCGCCATCACTTCTTCGCGGGTAAACAACCTGCCGGCCATGTCATGGACTTCGATATCTTCACAGCCGAGCCCGATCAGGTAATTGTCGAGCTGGTCTTCGGTATCGATATACCGCTCGGCTTTGCGGCGGCGCACTTTGAAGAGCGGCGGGTTGGCGATGTAAATATAACCGGCCTCAATCAGAGGCTTCATTTGACGGTAGAAGAAAGTCAGGAGCAGCGTCCGGATGTGCGAACCGTCAACGTCCGCGTCGGTCATGATAACGATACGATGATAACGCGCCTTACTGACATCCACGCCGCCACCGCTATCATTGTCTTCGTTGCGCTGATTGCCGACGCCGCAGCCGATCGCCGCAATCAATGACTGAATTTCCTTGTTTTCCAAAACCTTGTCAAGACGGGCCTTTTCTACGTTCAACAGCTTACCGCGAATCGGCAGAATCGCCTGGAAGCTGCTGTCGCGTCCCTGCTTGGCGGAACCGCCTGCGGAGTCCCCTTCGACGATGTAGATTTCGCATTGCTGCGGGTCGCGGGATGAACAGTCGGCCAGCTTGCCCGGCAGAGTGAAGCTATCGAGGGCGCCTTTGCGCTGAACCAGCTCGCGAGCCTTTTTGGCGGCTTCACGGGCACGGGCGGCGGTCATCGATTTCATGACCACGTCCTTGGCCACGGCCGGGTTTTCGTGCAGGAATTCACCGAGACCGTCGTTAACCACCGATTCCACGATGCCGCGGACTTCGCTGTTTCCGAGCTTGGTCTTGGTCTGTCCTTCGAACTGGGGCTCCGGAATTTTGACGCTGATAACGGCGGTCAAGCCTTCGCGGGTATCCGAGGCGGTAACGCTTTTATCGTTTTTCAGCTCGGTTTTCGCGTAGTTGTTGATCGTTCGGGTCAAAGCGGCCTGGAACCCGGTCAGGTGCGAGCCGCCTTCAATGGTGTTGATATTGTTGGCATAGCTGTAGATATTTTCGCTGAAACCGTCATTGTACTGCATGGCAAGCTCGACGTCGATGCCGTCTTTTTCGCGATGGAAATAAATGACTTTCTGCAATACTTGCATGTTGGCATTGAGGTACTGGACATACTCGATAATACCGCCGTCAAAATGGAATTTCTCCGAACGCGGACCACTGTCGTCGGTGTCGCGCTCGTCTTTCAGCGAAATGGTAATGCCACGGTTGAGGAATGCCAGCTCGCGGAGGCGCTTGATCAGGATGTCCCACTGATAAACCGTGTCCGGGAAAATTTCATGGTCGGGCTTGAAACGAACGGCAGTACCGGTATGCTCACTGGAGCCTATGACCTTCAACTGCTCGGTGGTGATACCGCGTTCAAAACGGATTTTGTAACGCTGGCTGTCGCGGCATACTTCCACTTCCAGCCATTCGCTCAAAGCGTTTACGCAGGAAACGCCGACGCCGTGGAGACCGCCGGATACTTTGTATGAATCTTTATCGAATTTACCGCCGGCGTGCAACACGGTCAAAGCGACTTCCACCGCCGGTTTCTTTTCTTTGGGGTGAATATCAACCGGAATCCCGCGGCCGTCGTCGACCACCGAAATACTGTTATCCTGATGGATAATGACCTGGACATTGCTGGCGTAACCGGCAAGAGCTTCGTCAATACTGTTGTCCACTACTTCATAAACCAGGTGATGCAGTCCCCTGGTACCGGTATCTCCGATGTACATACTGGGGCGGACCCGTACCGCCTCCAACCCTTCCAGCACAGTAATAGCGTCGGCCTGGTACCCTTTATGGACGGGTTCATTGTTTAATTGATCTTTTTCCATATCTGACATAGCGACTAAAGACCTCTGTGAATGATTGTTAAACTATCTAATTTTCATTAAGTGGTAAGGTACATCCTGAGCAGGGGTTTTTCAAGCAGAATTACCACAGATGAAACAGTAATTTACTAATCTTTTTTGTGGAGGTGACGGTTGAGAGTGCTCAGCAGGTCGCCGTGGCGTCCGTCGGGGAAATTGAAGCGCTCGCAAGTGGATTTGATCAACTGCGCGGCGTGGGCGGCGGGGTCGCTGGCCAGGTCGGCGGCGGAACGGTCCAAACTGACATTGATCTCGGGGATCCGGCAGACAAAAATATTGTCGTTGGAATCATCCGATTCATGTAAAACCACATTCTCGACATGGGAAATCGACATCCGGATATGAATGATCTCCTCGGCATAACCGAGATTGCTGTAAAATTTAGCCAGAAAACCGATGGTTTCGCCCATGAAACGCAAAAGCACCGAATAGGCAATTCCATTATGGTTCAACTCATAGTCACGAATGAAATAAAACAGCCCGGATTGAAAAATCTGCCATTGTTTGATGCCCGGTTCCGGAACGGAACGCAGCGAAACATTGGTGAAATAAGCGTCGCCGATATCCTTCTCGGTGATGAAATCCGAGTCGTAATACGGCTCGAACGCTTCGTCGGCGGCGCGGCGCAATTCCGACAAACTGTATTTGCCGCCGACATATACGGAAGGAATGGCACTCAGCTCAATGTTGACGGTGGGAACAGTCAGCGGAGCCCGGCGCCGGTTGAAAAATGTTTTCGCATGGCCGATTTCCTCGGCAAAGTGATTTTCGGAATTTCCCGCCGGCTGATTGTTCTGCCCTTCATACAGGATGCCGCGAATCATCCGACCGAGCAGTTCCCGTTGATTGCGCAACGCCCGCTGGATCAGCGCGTGAATTTCGCTGGCCCGATAGGCCGGGCGGCTGGAAGCGTCCGCGGTCCGGATGTAAAATACGCCCTGGAGCAGTTCATGTTCATAGCCGTAACTGCAGACATGAGGAGTCGCCTGAAAACGCCGGATCACAAAAACCACGTAGCGTTTCCCGTCGATTTCGGGGCGTTCCAGGGTAAAATCAATTTGAGGATCGGCAAAGCGGTTGATGAAATTGCCCACGCTCGTCGGATCGAACGATTTGGCTTCCTCTTCCGACAGCCCGGTGTAATTGGAAGGCTGGCCGGAGGGGTCCTCACCCACCCCGACCACGACAAAACCGCCTTTGGTATTGGCCATGGCCAGGCAATGACGGACAAACTTGGCTTTGCCCCCGCGCGAAAGAGTATTCCAGTTCTGCGCGGCTTTGTAATCCAACGTATCGGATTCAATGCCGCGGTAGATCAACTCTTTCCAGTCGTATTCATTGCCGGCCATAACGGAATTACTTCGCCTTGATATCGATCTTGAGACCGGTAGCTTTGTTGAAATTATTGAAGAGACTCATCATCGCCGCCACTTCGATGGCCGCACTGATTTCCTCGTCGGTAACCCCGGCAGCCAATGCACCGGCGCGATGAGCGCTGACGCAGTATTCGCAACCGTTGACCGCGCTGACGGCAATTGCAATCAGCTCTTTGGTTTTGGGATCGAGACCGGCGCCGGCGGATTCGGAAATCTGCAGCACGTCACTCAGGAACTTGCCGTTGCGACCCATCGCCTGAAAAACCTCAGGAACAAATCCGAATTTCTTTTCGATCGCGGTCTGAACGTCGACGGCCTTTTTGTCGCCACTCTTGTTGTACAATTTGATACTTGCCATAAAAACTCCTCCTGTTGGTTATCATAAAATAACCCTCGTTGAAGTCTTTGTCAAATCAAATTATTCTTGAGCCAACCGGATCAGGTATTGCCCGTATTCGGTTTTGGCCATTGCTTTGCCGTGGCGGCTCAGCTCGTCGACCGTCAGCCAGCCGCTTCGATAGGCGATTTCCTCGAGACAGGAGATTTTCATGCCCTGCCGCTTTTCGAGGGTACGGACGAATTCGGCCGCTTCCAACAGGCTTTCATGGGTACCGGTGTCCAGCCAGGCATAACCCCGGCCGAGCTTTTCCACCGTCAGTTCGCCCATTTCCAGATATGCCTGGTTGACGCTGGTGATTTCCAGTTCGCCGCGTGCGGAGGGCTTGACATTTTTGGCGATCTCCACTACCCGGTTGTCATAAAAATAAAGCCCGGTTACCGCATACGAGGATTTGGGCTTGGCCGGTTTTTCTTCGATTGAAACCGCTTTTCCCTCGGCGTCGAACTCCACCACACCGAATCTCTCCGGATCGCTGACCAGACAGCCGAAGACGGTGGCTCCGCTGATCCGCGCCGCGGCTTTTTGCAGCATTTCCGCCAAATAGGCGCCATAGAATATATTGTCGCCGAGCGCCAGGGCCACATTGTCCCGGCCGATAAAATCGTCGCCGATGATAAATGCCTGCGCCAAACCGTCCGGCGAAGGCTGAACCCGGTATGTCAGGTTAATACCAAAATCCCTGCCGTCGCCCAGCGAACGAATGAAACATGCCTGGTCTTCGGGCGTGGTAATGATCAGAATATCCCGGATACCGGCCAGCATCAGGACCGAAATCGGATAATAAATCATCGGTTTGTCGTAAATCGGCAGCAACTGTTTGGAGATACCTTTGGTAATCGGATGCAGTCTGGTTCCGGCTCCGCCGGCTAAAACGATACCTTTCATATTACACTACCCCCAGTCTTTCTCTCTGATATGATCCGTTCTGAACATTTTTACACCACGTTTCGCTGTGTTCCAAATACCATAAAACGGTTTTGCGCAAACCGGTCTCGAAAGTTTCCTGCGGCTTCCAGCCGAGGTCCCGTTCGATTTTTCCGGCGTCGATGGCATAACGCATATCATGCCCCGGCCGGTCGGTAACAAAGGTTATCAAGCTACTGTATGAAGCCTGGTCGACTCGCGGATAAAGCTCGTCCAGCAATGCGCAAATCGCCTCGACCACCTCGAGATTGCGTTTTTCATTGTGCCCGCCGATATTATAAGTTTCACCGATCTTGCCCTCGGTCAGAACCTTGAAAAGCGCCCGGGCATGGTCTTCCACATAAAGCCAGTCGCGAATCTGCGCCCCCTTGCCATATACCGGCAAGGGCTTGCCATCCAGGGCATTGAGAATCATCAACGGAATCAATTTTTCCGGAAAATGATACGGCCCGTAATTATTGGAGCAATTGGTTATGAGCACCGGCAACTTAAAAGTACGGCACCAGGCACGAACCAGATGGTCGGAAGCCGCCTTGCTGGCCGAATACGGCGAGCTCGGAGCATAAGGAGTCTCCTCGGTGAACATCGGATCGCCGGGTCCCAGGTCACCATAGACCTCATCGGTGGAAATATGCTGAAAACGGAATTTATTCTTCCGTTCCTGAGGCAGTAAATTATAATAGGTCCGAGCCACTTCCAGTAAATTGTAGGTACCTTCGATGTTGGTACGGATAAATTCACCGGGGCCGTCAATCGAGCGGTCGACATGGGATTCCGCCGCCAGGTGCATAATCGCATCAGGCTGAAACTCGTTGAATATTTTATAGACTTCATGAAAATTGCAAATGTCGACCTGATAAAAAACAAAATTCGCGGACTCGGAAACGCCGGCCAGCGACTCCAGATTGCCGGCATAGGTCAGCTTGTCGATGACCCCGACCTTATGCGAAGTCTCGTTCAGCAACATCCTGGTAACTGCCGATCCGATAAAACCGGCTCCTCCGGTAACGATAATTTTCACAATCAGTCTCCAATTTTTTGATATTCGGTCAAATTCCATCTTAAATTTCGCCGCCAATGCACCGGATCAATACCCAGTCCCTGCCACAAGGAAGTCTTGTCCAACACCGAATACGCGGGACGTTTCGCCGGAGTCGGATAATCGACGGTTCTGACCGGCACTACTTTCGCGCTGCCCCTCTCCAGCAATCCGCAATTTTCCCCCTCCTCGCGAATCGCCTGGGCAAAATCATACCACGAAGCCACTCCGGCATCGGTACAATGATAAGTTCCGCTCAAATCATTCCGGACGGCAAACTGCCAGATGACGGCGGCCAGCGTATTGGCCCCGGTAGGCGTGCCGACCTGATCGCTGACCACCCGCAATTCCGGGCGCTCCTTCATCAGCTTGAGCATGGTTTTCATAAAATTCCGGCAATACGGCGAATAGAGCCACGCCGTTCTGACAATGACATGATTGCCGGGCAGAATTTCCCGCAAAGCCTTTTCGCCCTCGGCCTTGGTCAGACCGTAAACCCCAGGCGGATTTACCGGGGCCTCAGGCAAATACGGACTGGAACCCTTGCCGTCAAACACAAAATCGGTGGAAATATGAATAACCCGGACTCCGGCCTTGGCCAGATTGGCAATGCCGTCGCGATTGACCGCCATTGCCGTTTCCAGTTCGCTCTCCGCCAGATCGACCGCGGTGTAAGCCGCCGCGTTTATAATCAAATCCGGATTGCAGTCCGCCATGAAACTTTCCACCGCCGCCGGATTGCAAATATCCAGCTCGCCGATATCTACCGGAACGACCTCCATTCCCGCGGGAACGGAAGCGCATAATACTTTTCCGAGCTGACCTTTGGCCCCGGTAATCAGAACTTTCATGGCTCAGATTTCTCCGTAAACATAGTTATTGTCGGCCTCGGCGAGCGGCGGCAGCTTGGCGTCCTTTTCGGACAACACCGGATTTTCAATTCCCCAATCGATACCCAAAGCCGGATCGCTCCACAACACTCCGCCCTCGGCAGCCTTGCAATATTCGTTGTCGACCTTATAATGGATTTCCACGGTTTCACTGATGGCGACGAAGCCATGAGCAAAACCCGCCGGCACGTAAATCATCTTATGATTTTCTTTGCTGAGATTGAATTTCAGCCATTTGCCGTAATTCGTCGACCCCTTGCGGATATCGACCACCACATCGATGATGGAACCGCTCAAAACTTCCAGCAACTTTCCCTGTGCATGCGGAGACTTCTGGTAATGCAATCCGCGCACTACCCCATACGCCGAACTTGAAATATTATCCTGCACAAAAACGGAATTAATCCCGGCCTGCTTGAAATCGCCGGTTTTATAGGATTCATAGAAATATCCGCGTCCGTCCGGAAATATCCGGGGAGTAATAATCATGACGCCTTCCAGAGCAGTTTTTTCGAAAGTAAAAGGCATATGCCGGCCCCTGGTAATTAGTTAAAATAATATATTTCAACTGAAGCTTAATTCAATCGCGCCACTGTAAAATAACCACATCAACAGTCCGCAAAGGAACATCAAAATCAATAATGTGATCAGAAAAACGATCGATTGCCCATTACGGACCAGGAACAGCCAGAATTTTTTGAGCGGCCCGGCCGACTCCGCCTGAGTGGCGTATCCATCCTGATAGGCGAAAATATCATCCCGTAATTCGGTTACCGTCTGGTAACGTTCGTCCGGATTATGGCGCATGGCCTTCAAAACGATTGCCTCCAAAGGCGCCGGAATGGTGTGTTCCAACCCCTTGACATCGCTCGGGGCCGGAATTTCTCCGCGGATCGTCCGGATCAACATTTTCTTGACGTCGGTACCACTGATCGGACTGCGGTAAGTCAGAATGGCATAAAGAATGGAGCCAAGGGCGTAAATATCGCTGCGCTGATCCTTCTGGCTGTTGAGTCCGGCGGCCTGCTCCGGAGCCATATAGCCGGGAGTTCCCCGGGCCACCCCGTCAAGCGTGGCGCCGTTCTGCTTCATCTCCGGATCATCCGAATATTCGGGATAATATTTCAACAGCGGATTGGCCGCATGGTCGCTCGAGCCGATGTATTTGGCCAGTCCCCAGTCCAATACCAGCACTTCGCCGAATTCGCCGATATGGATATTGTCCGGCTTCAGGTCGAGATGGATGATCGATTTGGAGTGGGCGAAAGCGACTGCGTTGCAGACGCGCGTAAAGATGGACAACAATCTTTCTTCGTTATGCTTGGCGGTTTCCACCGGGTCTTTCTGCTGCAGCTTTTTTATCAGCGTCGACAGCGTACGCCCCTTGAGGAGCTTCATGGTGAAATAAGGAGACCCGCCGGCATCGACTCCGATATCATGGATCGGGACGATGTTGGGATGCTCCAACCGCGCAGTAATCACCGCTTCCTGGACGAAACGGTAAAGATCGCTGACATGGCGGTCCGGGGCGTCGGGAATCGAAGCCATGGCGACGTTGCGCCCGGTATCTTTGTCCCGGACCTCGGTCACGGTTTTCATGCCGCCGAACCCGATACTGCGGATAAAACGGTATTTACCCGTGGGTTGACGGCTCAACGAATTCAACGAGAAATCCACTCCCAACTGAATATCGTCGTCCTCTTCCTCCGAACTGATCCAGATTTTTTCCGTCTTGAACTCAGGTTCGTTGCTGGGAGTTTTTGAATCCAATTCCATATTTTGAGTATCCGACTGCATTGCTTCCATTATCCCAAAACAATAAGGGAGTTTGAAATTGCTGGACTACCGTAAATTCTTGAAAGATTTCCGAGTGATTTTTGTTGAATTTGCGAGGAGCATAACGAGTTATGTGACGAGCAAGTTCGACGAAAATCGCCGGAAAGCATCAAGAATTGGAAGTTTAGCATTTTCTGACTCCCTAAGGTATCAGCGGTCGGCAAATTTCAATTCAGGCTCCTTGGCACCACGAACAACCTCTCCGGTAATGGTACATTCGGAGACATTTTCCATGGACGGAACCTTGAACATCACTTCCAACATCAATTCTTCGAGCAATGAACGCAAACCGCGCGCTCCGGCGCCTTTCCGCTCCGCGATTTCCGCCAGGGCCTCGTAGGAATCCTCGGTAAATTTCAATTCGATCCCTTCCATCGCCATCAATTTGGCATACTGCCGGGTGACCGCGTTTTTGGGCTCGGTCAGAATTTTCACCAGATCTTCACGGGTCAGCGGAGTCAATTGGGCAATTACCGGCAAACGGCCGATAAATTCCGGAATAATCCCGAACCGGATCATATCTTCATGTTCCAACCCGGTCTCACTGCGGCTGATGCCCGTCGGCAAAGTCGTCTCTTCCTTCTGGCGATTGAATCCCAGAACCTGCTTGCCTACCCGACGCTGAATGATCTTATCCAGACCGACAAACGCGCCGCCGCAGATAAACAGAATATTGCTGGTATCGACCTGAAGATATTCCTGGTTCGGGTGCTTGCGTCCGCCCTTGGGCGGCACATTGGCAACCGTGCCTTCGACTATTTTCAACAGCGCCTGCTGGACGCCTTCCCCGGAAACGTCGCGGGTAATCGAAACATTCTCCGTCTTCCGGGAAATTTTATCGATTTCGTCCACATAAATAATCCCGATCTGGGCTTTTTCGATATCGTAATCGGCAGCCTGGACCAAGCGCAAAATAATATTTTCCACATCCTCGCCGACATAGCCGGCTTCGGTCAGAGTGGTGGCGTCGCAAATGCAGAACGGCACATCCAGCAGCTTAGCCAATGTTTTGGCCAACAGGGTCTTGCCGCTGCCGGTCGGCCCTACCAGGAGGACGTTGCTCTTTTCCACTTCGACATCACGGTACTTTTCAGCCAGTTTGTCGTCCCCGAAATGAGTCTGGAGACGCTTATAATGGTTGTGAACCGCCACCGAAAGAATCTTTTTGGCCTGTTCCTGGCCGATGACATAACGGTCGAGTTCATCTTTAATCTGTTGCGGTTTAGGAACCTTCAACTGATTGACCAACTGAGCGATAGTCTTGTTCTTGCCTTTGGCCTGCGGCTTGCCCTCTTTTTCCTGAGGGTTGCACATTTCATTGCAGACTTCCACGCAGGAACGGCAAATCGAAACCCCGGACCGGCTGGTAATCAACCCGCCGGCATCGGGGTCTTCGGCATCGCGCCCGCAAAACGAACACTTCAGTTTGCCATTGCGGTTGCTGTTATTACTGTTGTTGTTATTGTTATTTGCCACAATCTTTAACCTTAAACATTATTTGTCAGTACTGCTGCCGACAACAGAGTCCACCAGACCGTATTTCATGGCTTCTTCGGCGGACATGAAATTGTCGCGGTCGGTATCTACTTCAACTTTCTTGACCGGTTTGCCCGTATGCTTGCTGAGAATTTCATTCAGCATTTTACGCAGCCGGAGAATTTCATTGGCCTGAATATGAATATCGGCGGCGGTACCTTCCGCCCCGCCCCAAGGCTGATGAATCATGATCCGGGCATTCGGCAAAGCAAAACGCTTTCCGGGAGCCCCGGCCGCCAGCAATACCGCTCCCATGCTCGCCGCCTGGCCGATGCAATAAGTCTTGACATCGCAGGAAAGAATCTGCATGGTGTCATAAATCGCCAGTCCCGCGGTAATCGAACCGCCGGGGCTGTTGATATACAGATCGATATCTTTTTTCGGATCTTCCGACTGGAGAAAGAGCAATTGAGCCACAATCAGATTGGCGACAGTGTCGTCAACCGGTGTCCCCAGCAGAATAATCCGGTCTTTGAGCAGACGCGAATAAATGTCATATCCCCGTTCTCCCTGTCCGGTCTGCTCTACTACCATTGGTACCAAGATTGAGTTTTTCATGTGCATCTCTCCTCTGCTTTGATATTTTTACTGACCTTTTTCCTGTTTGGAGGCCAGATAATCAGTAACTTTCTGCATCAAAAGATCAAGGTGGATATCTTCCATACCACCGTTCTTTTCCAGCATGGACTTAAGTTCGCCTTCCTTGTAACCGTAATAACGGCTCATCATTTTCAGATGCGAGTCGATTTCGCTCTGCTCTACGGCAATGCTTTCCTTTTCCGCGATCTTGCGGCAAATGAACATCCGGCGCAGTCTTTCTTCGGCTTTCACGCGGGCTTCTTCTTTATGCTTTTCCACGTTGGCTTTGAAATTTTCCACGTCTTCATCGTTCTTTACGGTTTCGTTGGCGAAACGACGCAGTTCTTTTTCATTTTCCGCGTTCAGGAGGTTGGGGGGCAAGTCGAATTTGCCGACGCTTTCGCTGATCTGCTTCATGATGTCTTCGG
This sequence comes from Victivallaceae bacterium, assembly GCA_031548025.1. Taxonomy (GTDB): domain Bacteria; phylum Verrucomicrobiota; class Lentisphaeria; order Victivallales; family Victivallaceae; genus UBA5239. The sequence goes on from JAVBRM010000011.1 coordinate 160,186, forward strand.
AAATCGCGGCTTTGTATTTGCCTTCCTGTTCGCGCTCCAGGGCGCCCTTGATCATTTCATGGAGCTTGTCGATGTTCTCAAGATTCATCTTTTCGACCAGTTGTTCTTCGGTCAACGAGGAACGGCGCTGAACCGCAATGACATGCACCTTGTAATTGACCTTTTTACCGGCCAGAGCTTCGTCGCGGTAATCAGCCGGATACTCGGCGGCGAATTCATAATCTTTATCCTTTTCGGCGCCTTCCAGGGCGGCAATCACGCCGGGGATCATTTCCGGTTCGCTCAACCAGACCCAGTTTTCCTTGGCGTTCAGCTGGCGCTGCAGAGCGGGAGCGGCATCTTCGGGCAGTTCAAAATCGGAAGTATAGCTGACTTTGAGCATATCTTCCTTGGCGGCTTTGCCGTCGATATCGGCGTAAGCGCCGTACATTTCACCGTAATTCTTGATCCGTTCCTGGATCGCGTCCGCCGAAATTTCTTCTTTCTTGACATCGGCTTTCATGCCCTGATAATCCGGCAGTTCGATTTCCGGAGCCAGTTCCATGGCAAACGAAAATTCATAATCGCCTTCCGCTTTCAAGGTCAGGGGATTCTTTTCCACCGGAGCGCCATAGGAAACGATATCGAGCTTGTCGTCCTGCCGCAGTTTTTCAAAAGCCTGCGAATAAAGACGCATTTTCAGTTCTTCGACGATATCTTTTTCATATTTGCGGATTACGATATTCACCGGGGCTTTGCCGCGGCGAAAACCGGGGATGCTTGCCATATTGATAAAATAACCCGTTACCTTATCGATTTCTTTTTTCAAATTGTCCTTGCTGACAGTGAAATCATAACGCTTCTGGCAGGATTTCATATCTTCACTTTTTACCTGAAACAACTCAGTGGTATCTTTCTTTGCCATTTTACTACCTTTAGTTTTTTTGTCAACTTTTATTTAAATAAATTAATAATTCGGGTATATATCAAGTTGGTTAATATACATCGACAAACGTCTTTTTCCACCGCTGTTTCCATATTTTCAAAATTTTTGTGACGTTAATTTCCCGCACTTCTGGATTTTTAACCTAACCGGTGCTATTGTAATAGCCGATTTGCGAGGTGTATTATGATTGATGTTTATTTTTTTATTCTAGTCTTGCCGGCTATGCTGTTCGCCATGTGGACCCAGCATTATGTCAACTCCACTTTCAACAAATACAGCCGCGTCGGCAACCGCGAAAATCTCAACGGAGCCGGAGCGGCCCGCCAAATCCTCGACCGTAACGGCTTGCGAGACATCCCGGTGGAGCACATCAGCGGGCACCTGTCGGACCATTACGATCCAAACGCCCGGGCTTTGCGCCTGTCCGATTCGGTTTACAACAGCAATTCGGTCGCCGCGATCGGAGTCGCCGCTCACGAAGCCGGACACGCCCTGCAGCACCAGACCGGTTACGGAGCCATGGCGCTGCGGAGTTCCCTGGTCCCGGTGGCCAACATCGGCTCGATGTTCGGCCCCTACCTGGCTATTTTCGGGCTTTTTCTCGGCTTGACGCCGCTGGTATGGCTGGGAATCGTTTTTTACGCCTGCGCGGTGACGTTTTATCTGGTAACCTTGCCGGTGGAGTTCAATGCCAGCAGCCGCGCCCTGGCGACCCTCGACCAGAACGGCATGCTCAGCCGCGAAGAACTCGCCGGAGCCCGCGAAGTACTGAACGCCGCCGCCCTGACCTACGTGGCCTCCGCCGCGGTAGCGGTAGCCTGGCTGCTCAAGTTCATCCTGGACGCCTCCCGCCGCAATTAAGTTTCAAAAAATTTGCGATTTGATGTTGACATGAACACTTTTCATTGTTGAATCATGCTCAAGTTCCGGCAAAATATAATTCAAAATGTACAATTTGATGCAGAAACTTAACTTTTTATTCAGCGCATCCAGAGATTTCCCCAATGATTGAGGGTGGCGTAGGGGCCATTCGCCGGGGCGATGGAGTAAGCGGTGGTTTCTTTGCCGGCGAACCGGGTGCGGCCCGCCTGGATGCCCCACGGCAACTGCTTGGTGGGGGCTTGCTGACCCAGATCCTTGACTGGAATCATTAATTCCACCGTCCAGCGATCGTCGTACTTTTTCACGACGGCCTTGCAACCGGGATTCCATAAGATCGGCAGAGTATCGCGTTCGATGATCGTGACGTCCTGTGTTTCGTCGTATATGGCCCCGTTCGGGTTCACCACGATTTTGAAATAACTGCGTTCGGGGGAATTCAGGTATAACTCGACCACATCGTCATTGAAGATGGTCGCGTCATCATTCCGGATACAGGCGGTTTTCAGCTTGTCCATGTTGTTTTCGTAGCAGACAAAGGCGGCCAGCAGATACTTGCCGTCGGCGGTCATGGCGAAGGCGGCTCTGGTCTGGTCGCGCTTTACCGATTCACCGGTGCGGTGAACCACCATCGTGTTCCAACCGTGTTTATATTTATCCACATTGCCGTCCAGCCGCCATGGTTCCGGGGCCTTGTACGCGCGGATATCCGGGCCGGTACGCTGGAGATTCGGGAAAAGAGTTTTCAATGAGCTCATATCATTGACGAGGGCGGTAATTCGCCGCCGGTAAACCGAGCCTTCCGGCGCTTTGGCCAGGGCCCGTTCGAGGATCGCGAAATACCGATCCACGTCTTTTTCTTTCAGGAAGCCGGTCGTCGGGGTGACGCTGCGGGATTCCTGTCGGCACCAGACTTCCTCCGCGAACTCGTGAAATTCTTTCATTTCCGCAGCCGCCGGACCAAAATAAAGCTGATAATATTCGTCCAGCAGTTTATTCATATCCAACTCCGGGTCCCAGAACAGTTTCATCTGCACGTACATCATCAGGTGGATCATCGGTACCATGCCGATTCGCTGCCCGGCTTCGTTCTTCGCGCCGCTGGACTGCGAAGCCGGTTGCAGTTCGATGAATTTGCCGTCGGCATACGGCAACATTTCCCGCATTTCCCGCTGCAGGTATCCGGTGAAAAATACCGGATAACGCGGATAATTGGGACGGCGGTAATACAGGAAATAATCCCAGATCGGAGCCTTTCGGCCTTCTTGCAGCTCGATCCATGGCTTGCGTTTGTCCAGATACGCCTTGTTGACCGAATCCACTACCCGGTGAGCGCTGTACGGCTGGGCCGATGGGAACAGAATGTTGTCGGGGACTTTGCTCTTATCCAGATTGGAGGGAAGCAAGCTGATATTGCTTTTGGACATATAGAGCAGAAATTTGTCCGGATGTGTTTTTTTCAGTTCGCGCGCCAGATCAATATTGAAATCCCAGACATAGTCGGAAGCGGCCTGTTCAAAGCTCATCCCGTCTTTCCGGTAAGCGGCCAGATCCCGGTAATCCATTGTGAAAGTACCGTCCGGCGGCCCGACCGCCACCCCGGACAAATTCGGGAACGCGTCGAACATTTTCCGCAGAAATACCCCGCCGGCCCGCTTGAAATCGGGATTGGTATAACGCGGAACCCCCCATCCGGCAGGATAGCCGCTCCATCTTTTTCCGGGCGACTCTTCGGCCAGGTACTCGGGGTGAAGCTCATGCTGTTCGCGTGAACCGTAAATCGCATAGGTAGTGTGATTATAGACAATCAGATTATTGTTGCCGCCCTTCAGGCGTTTGAGCCAGGCGATACCGCCTTCGTCCGCGCGCATGGAGTTGTAATAGCAAAACTCGCGACGGGCAAATTTCGCCTCGACGGTAACACGTTGATCCGGCACGGAAATGGTCTTCTTTTGCGGTATGACAGTGCCATCCTCATAGGGAGCATAAAAGCGGACTCCGAGCTGTTCCAACAGGGCCGTTACCGCATGCCATGCCCCAATGTCGTCGTTGGTGAAAATCTTCAGGGGTGCGTTGAAATTCCCGCCGCCGTTACCGACATGGAGGGTCGTGAATTTTTCTCCGCAGAAATCCTGCCAGGCTTTCAGGCCGGGCGACGGAAAATCCGCCGGCTTGTCCTTGAGCCCGTAAGACAGGTAAAGAGAGTCGTTGCGCGACATTTTATAGGGAAAATCCTCCGAATAGACCACCGGCCCGGCCAATACCGCGTAATTTTCCTTGACCAGGATATCATAACCGCTGTTTTTGAATTCCGGGAGCTTATAGCCGAGTTTTCGGGTGAAGTTGCTCTCTCCCACATAAACTTGATTGGCAACTCCGGGCGTCGGCTGATTAACGGTTTTCAGTTCCGCGCCGGATATCTCCCGCAGATATTTCCGCAGATCCTCCGCGGCCAGTTTAATCCCCTGGTAGGCGTCTTTGTCTATTACGATTTCCGCCGTGGGTTTGCCTTCTTTGACCAACTCCAAGGCCATAACTCCGGCTGCCGCCGCCATCAGAAAAAATACCGTCAAACATTTCATCATAGACACCTTAATTGATTTAATCTTCCCGGTCCAGGTACGCATTGACCCAGAATGGAGAATTGTGATCTGTCAAGCGGAAACTGCCGTATTTCCGGGAGCTGACATGAAAATCCAAATAAAGGACATTGGCCTGATTCAAATGCCGGAAAACGACCGTATTTCTATTGCCATGAACCGGCGAGTCGGTAAAATCCGGCCTTTTGTCGGCGCTATCCATATAAATCGCCAGGCGGCTGGGAAATTTGGCCGCGAGGGATTTCATCAGGGTAGGCTTCTGGGTGGCGAATGTTTGAGAATTACCGATGGTTACCGAAAATGCAGCGGCGGAGGCGGCCAGTTCCGGCATATCTTTGGCGACCGGGCAGACATACGGTCCCCGTTGGGGATAGCTGGCTAAGGCCACCGAAGCATGGGTAAAGTATTGTTCCTTCGCCCTCGAGGTACCCTCGAAATCAAAATACATCTCCCAACATGTCTGGCGATTTTCCCGCATGTCCGTATATTCCTCGGAACCCGAGGCGCACAACGCCGAAGCCGCCTCCCGCCAGGTGGACGGCGGAATCCAGCCGTATTGAGCATGATACATATTGGCCAGCATTCCGACCTGCTTGAGGTTGTTGACGCATTTTATGGTCATTCCGCGGGCGCGGGCCTGGCTTAACGCCGGCAGCAACAACGCGGCCAATATGGCGATAATCGAAATCACGACCAGCAACTCAATGAGCGTAAAAAGTATTCTTTTCATTTTTTGAATCTCAATTATTGAATTTTCTTCAGTTTTTCACTGACCCGTTGAATATAACTTGCATGAGTTTTCATTTTCACGGCTTGCTGATAATAATTCGCTGCTTTTGCCCGGTTGCCGCGGGCCAGTTCCAAATCGCCCCATCTTTCCCTGGCCATAAAATGCCACGGATTGGTGTCATTCCACTCACGGCCCAGCAACTCAAGGGTTTTTTCCGCTTCATCAAGTTGCTTCCGCTGGATCAGGATATCGGCTTTTCTCAAAGCGGCGTCGATCCACGGGGCATTCGCCCGCATCTGGGTAATCGCCAAGGCTTTGTTGGCCGTTTCCAGCGCTTTGTCTTCATTCTTGCTGAGCATCCAGCAGGACGATAAATTATTCAGACTCGTAACTTTGACGCGAAAATCTGAACCGGCTCCGGCCGCGGCTTTTTCCAAATCCCGAATCGCTCCGGATTTGTCGCCGGGCAAACGCATCGAGTTGCTGCCGCGCATATAAAATCCCTGATAAGCCAGACGTTCCGGCCATGACTCGATATTTTCTTCCTTGAAAGCCTCCGCCAATTCCTTGTGCTTACCGCATTCGGACATGACGGTCATTACGGTATAGGACTTCAGAGGGCCGGCAGATATTTTTCCGGCGACGGCCATACCTTCGTCATACTTTCTGGCGCATCCATAGGCTCGGGCGGCCAGGCTGTGACAACGGTCCGCGGCGGCGGCGTCCGGCGCTTCCGCGACGAGTTTTTCTCCGGCTGTTGCGGCCTCGGCGAACTTTCGCCGTTCAAACAGTTTTTCGGCGTCCTGATAAGCCGGAATGAAATCGCCCGCAAACATCATTGCCGATATCGCATAGACCAGACAAAGAATTATTTTTTTCATAATATTTCTTCTTGTTTAATGAAAAATAAACATGTCACTCTTTTAAAATTATACAACATAAATCAGTCTTTTCAATATATTAAGCAGAAAATTCAAAAAAATATTGACATGGTCACTTTTATGATTATATTATAAAAGGAGAATACAAAACATGGAAAAACATGAATGGCTGTTAAAAGAGTTACGGCGCGAGCTTGATGAGGGAAAATATCCGGTTGAAAGCCGTTTCCCGTCGGAATACGATCTGGCCAACCGTTTCGAACTGGCAAAAACCACCGCCAACAAGGTGGTAAGCCAGTTGGCCAGCGAAGGTTATCTGTCACGGGGCAAACGCGGAGCGGGGACCCGGGTACTGCGCCGGAGTGTCTTCAAGCGCGAACAGATCGCGTATATCGGCAACATCAACCGTTATACCACTTTTATGATACGCGGCATGATTGATACCGCCCTTGGGCACGGTTACCAGAGTGTGGTCATGTCTCCTCCGCAAGCCGAACTTGAGCGTTATCTCCGGCAACTGGAGTGCACTCCGGTCAAAATGGTCATCACCTGCCAGATGGGAACTCTGAAACTGCCGCCGGAAATACCGGTCATCTATATCGACCAGGAGTTCAGTTCTTCCGAAAAAGACAAACATTGTGTCAACTCCGATAATTTTCAGGGCGGCCATAAACTCATGCAGACTCTCCTGGCGGCCGGACACCGCGAAATTCTCATCTATTCATGCGGACAGGCTTTCAGCACCCGCAGGTCCCGGATTTACGGATTTCAGGAAGCCATGCGGCAAGCCGGCATTCATGACGGCAAAGAGCGGACCTTCTTCGGCCTTATTGACAACATTGCCGACACCAAACGGACCCTGCAGAAAATGCTGGCGCAATTTCCCGGTACTTCCGCCATCGTCACGGAATCGGATGACGATACTTTATCTGTTATCCGCGCCGCCAAGGAGTTGGGCAGGTCGTGTCCGGGGGATATAGTCCTGACCGGGTTCGGCAATATCCGGGGATTTTATGACATTTACGACCTGCTGACCGCCGACCAGCACCCATATCACATGGGTGCTCTGGCCACTAATTGCGCCATCGAGTTTTTCGAAAAAGGCATTCCCGGCGAACCGGTCCGTGAAATCGTCCCGGTGGAAATCTGCAACGCTAATTCCCTCGTCCGCAAAAATTAACATAATTTTGTGCAAATTTTCGATTCAACTTGAAATTTGCACAAACAATCTTTATTCGATTGATTTACAAAGAGATAATTTATTCTTCGTCGCGACTGAAGCGGCTGTTCTGGAAGAAATTGAGGACTTGTTTCTGGACTTTGGGGCGCATCATGATGAATGAATGCCCGGAACTCATGATCAGATAGTCATCCTGCGTTTCCAGCGAGGTCGAATCCCGCGGAACCAGCAAATCGTGGGAGGCGACGATGATTCCAAGCGGTATATCCTTCGGAATCAAGGGAATATTGTGTACCGGAGAGTCTTCTCCAAATGCCAGGTCCGGCAGAGGTTTCGAGATTTGATCGCTGAACGGAATGTATTTCAGCGCCAGGCTGGCGGCTTTTGAACCGCGGTTCGGCGGAGCCAGCATGACCACCGACTTGATTTTGTCCTTGGTCAACACTCCCTCATCGGTCAAACTCCCCACTACCTGCCGGGTCACCAGACTGCCAAGGCTGTGGGTGACGATATTGATTCGCCGGTCGGGATATTTCCGCACAAGTTCCTCCAAGGCGGTCTTGAATTCGGCCGCATGTTGCTTCACGTCGCCACGGGTGGTCCGGTAATCATAACAATAGGTTTCGTAGCCTTTCATGCCGAGGAATTTACCCATCGAATACATATAAAATGCGTTATGGCTGAGCCCATGGATGGTTACCGCCAATTCTCCGGTATCGCATTGCGGAGCAGCGGCGAAATGAAGCATAAAACAACCGGCGGATAAATATTGCATGATCATTTATCGAGTCCTCGCTGCGGTGATTTCACCTTTTGCCAATTTAATATTGAGTTCAACTCCGATATCGGCATCCTCATCGGAAGTGACGATTTTATCGCCGCTCGTCACCAGCGCATAGCCGCGCCGGAGTACCTGCGACGGGTCCAGATTCACCAGTGACTGCCGGATGCCGTCAAGCCGGTTCCGGCGCTCCGCATAATATTGTTTGGAAAAATGACTCATGTTTTCCTCCAGACGGTTCAGCAACAACGATTTTTCGCGCAACTGCGCCTGAGGCGAAAATCCTTTCAGCCGTTCGGCCATGATCCCGACCCGGTTGCGGGATTCGGTCATCGCATGACGCAACAGATTGTTCATTTCATTTTCGATTTCATCGATCTGCTGCTGTTTCTGGCGCACCATGTAGACCGGCTCGCGAAACACGAAACTGCCGGCGGCATTTTCCAGCCGGTGATGCAAGACTCCGGTAAGCTCCCTGACCGCTCCGGTCATATCTTTGGTTAAACGGTTGATTTTTTCGGTCAATTCATCCCGGTGGGCGGCGACCAGTTCCGCCGCCGCCGAGGGCGTCGGCACCCGCAGGTCCGCCGCAAAATCGCAAAGCGTAAAGTCGATCTCATGCCCTACCGCGCTGATTACCGGAATCCGGCTGCCGGCTACCGCCCGGACCAGGACTTCCTCGTTGAAAGCCCATAAATCCTCCATGCTCCCCCCGCCCCGCGTCAGCACAATGACATCGACGCCGCGCACCCGGTTGAAAAACTTGATCCCCCGCGCCAATTCCGGCGCCGCTCCCGCCCCCTGGACCGCCGAAGGATAAATCTTCACCGGCAAACCCGGAAAACGCCGGGCTACGATTTGCAGAAAATCGCGGATCGCCGCGCCATCCGGCGAAGTCACCACTCCCACACAGGAGGGCAACAGCGGAATACTCTTTTTACGCTCCGAGTCAAACAAGCCTTCGGCTCCGAGACGCTGCTTCAATTCTTCAAAACGGCGCTGAAGCTCACCAAAACCCACCGGACGGATCGACTTGACGCTGAACTGGTATTCGCCGCGCACTTCGTAAACGGTCAGCTTGCCGAATACCTCCACCTCCGAACCGACCTGCAGCCGGAGTTGTTCGACCGCCCTGGCCCCGCTGAAAAACACGACCCGCATCTGCGTTCTCTTGTCTTTCAGAGTCATGTAGACGTGGCCGGAAGCCCGCTGTACGCTCAGGGTGCCGATTTCACCGCGCATCCAGAACGGCATCAAGCTGTTTTCCAACAGCTCCCGGACAATTGCGTTTGCTTCGCTTACCAGCCATACTTTGTCGTCAGTCATCAGGCGCCTCCTCCAAAAAGCGACATCACCACACTGGCCAGCTCAAGCGTAAAATGCTCGCCCAAGTCATAAATCTTGTCAATGAAAATCAGGATCAGAAATACCAGGGCGAAACCGAAAGCGACCAGCGTTTCGCTCTTCATATTATACAATTTCGGGAAAAAATAACAGATGATATGCCAGCCGTCAAACCCCGGCACCGGAATGATATTGATGAAAAACAACGTTATATTCAGAGTTCCCGCCATCCCGAACAAGATTTGGGCGTTGTTATTGCCGCCGAAATGCCATAACAACCCCAGAACGATTGATGAAAAAATAAAAATCAGGACATTGGTCGCCGGACCGGCGAACGAAACCAGCGAATCGCTCCAGCGGTGTTTCATGTTCGCCGGATTCACCGGCACCTGTCCCCAGGCGATACCAATGAACAACATCATAATAATGGAGATTGGTCCCATCTGTTTCACGGGGTTCAACGTCAGGTGTCCCTGATTGGCGGCGGTCGGATCGCCCTGTTTCAGAGCCACCCAGGCATGGGCGAACTCGTGACAGCATATCGAAACCACCACAATAAAAATCTGCATAAAAAAGAATTGCGGATTTTCCCACAAATACCTGATAAATAACATCGCAATATCCTCTATTCCGTTGAAACCGGCCAATACTGAAACGCCGGAGTTTCGTAAGGGTGGGCGGTCCGCATGGCGACGATTATTTCTTTAATAATCTCCGCCGGGCAGATAACTTCAATTTTAAGTTCTTCCACCAGTTCGACTTTGTTTTCGCTGCCGAGAAACGGGTTGCTGCCGCTCAACGGCCGGAACTGTCCGGTTCCCGCGGTCTGCCAGCAGCAGCAATCATAATTGCCGATCCGCCCGGCCCCGGCGCGGAAAATCGCGTCCTTAACCACTTCCGCGTGGCTGGTCGGTACATATATTTCAAGTTTGATAAATTTTTCCATAACATAGTCACCTTTATGAAATATAGTCTGATTTTATGCGAAAACAAATTTCAAAATGTACCATGGATAAAATTTGTTTTGATTGTTGACAAAGTATCAATTCGATGTTATAATTATATATATCAATCTAGATTGCAGCAGGGAATTCATATATATGCAGGCCAAATACGACAAAATCGCGGAAGCGATTCTGAAAAGCATCAACAGCGGAGAATACAACGAACGGTTACCCGCGGAGCAGAAGTTGGCGCAAATTCACAAAACTTCGACCATGACGGTTCGCAAAGCGCTGGATACCCTGACCCGGCAAGGCCATATCGTCAAAGTCCCCCATGTCGGCAATTTCCCGCGCATAAAGGCCGATCTGCGGATCAGCGTCGGCTGGCGCAAATTCGCTTTCGGCGACTACAACGACGTGATTCAGAGGGCGATAAAAAATCACTTCCCCGAATATGAAATCACCTTCATGCCGGCTTCAAAAATCAACGATGAATCTCCTCCGGATTTGCAACTGGTTCCTTCAACCACGCCGATTTGCTACAGCCTCCAGGCGATGCCGTATCCGCGCGAAGTTATCCGGCGTTACCTTACCGACGAATATTTGCAGGTGGCTTTTCAGGTTCACCGGATCAATCATTTTTACTATGCCCTGCCGGTCCTTTTCTCTCCGGTGATTCTGCAGTGGGACCGGCCATTGCTTGCAAATTATGATATCGCTCAATTAAACGGATTATGCTGGTGCGATCTGCCGAAGCTGGGAAAATATGCCCTTGAGCATGGTTGCAGTTTATGGAATTTGCGGACTTTGGCCCCGCTGATGCGCAGTCTGGTTTTTTCATGCGGAACCACTCGCGGAGAAGCCGGACGGATCGATATCAAGCTTTTGAAACACTATCTGGATATCATCAAACCGGTATTGACCGGCAAAGCGATTGCCGTGAAGGGCGATGACAATTGCCTGATGGGTTTCTCCTGCCGACAGAATTTTATGAGAGAGAGCGAACCGGAGCGCTGGCTGATCACTCCGGTTCCAGCCATGGAGCCGGGAATCATGCCATGGACCATGGCCGCCGGAGAATATATCACGGTCTCCCCGCAGAGCCGTTACCCGGAGGAGGCCATACGGATTGCAGAATATCTGTTGTCGCCGGAAATACAGAAACTGATCGGCAAATACCGGCTTGGCATTCCGGTCTTGAAATCGGCGGCACTCGATTCACTGAATTTCCGTAACGGAGCTGACAGTATTTTCTATGGCGACCTCGACCATATGCTGGTCAACAATGCCTCGGAACAGGAGTTTCTGGCCCGGCTGGATACGCTTACCGGCGGACTGGTCACCGGAACCATGGATTATAAAAAATTTATTGCCAATCTGGAATATGAAATATCAATAGCCGGTAAGGAACAATCATGAAAAGCTTTTATACCACCGCTGTACAGGATTATTATCTCGACAAATTTCGCCGCAATGCCACGGCGCGGCGCAATCGCCTGGCTTCACTGAAATCGAAAGAAGACGCCCTGGCATACCAGGCCGAAGTACGGAAAAAAATCAGTTCGGCTTTTAATCTGCCGCAGGAAAAAAGCCCGTTGCACTGCACGGTTGTCGGCAGCATCGAAACCGAAAACTACCGGATCGACAAGTTGATTTACGAGAGCCGCCCCGGCATCAAAATTTCCGCCAATCTGTATGTGCCGCACGGAGTCGCGCAAGCGCCGGGAGTCCTCTTTCTGGCCGGGCATTCGCCGCTCGGCAAAGCTTGCGACGTCTACCAGCGCGGCATGGTCAATCTGGCTCTAAACGGTTATGTGGTGTTGGCTCCGGACCCATCCGGCCAGAGTGAGCGCAAATTATATTACGATACCCTGGCCGCCGCCGATTTCGGCGATCACTCGACTTGGGACCACAATATGGCGGCCCGCCAGTTGGAACTGGTCGGTGAATCATACAGCTCATGGTGTTTGTGGGATGCGGTACGCTCTCTCGATTGCCTGCTGGAGTGTCCGCAAGTCGATCCGACCCGGATCAGTGTCACCGGCAACTCCGGCGGCGGCAATATGGGCGCGTTTCTAACCGCCGTCGACGCCAGGCTCCATACCGCCGCGCCGAGCTGCTACCTGACCACCTGGGAACATAACATCGAAAACGAGCTCCCCTGTTGCGCCGAACAGGAACCGCCGCTGCTGCCGGGACTGGGCTGCGAGATGGGCGACTTGTTGATTGCGTACGCGCCGCGTCCGACTCTGGTCTTGGGACAGGAAGATGATTTTTTCGATGCCCGGGGAACCGCCGAAACCTTTGAAGAAGTCAAGCGTTTTTATCGACTGCTGGACGCTGAAAATAATATTGAGCTCTTTATCGGGCCGCATGCTCACGGTTATCATGTGGAGAGCCGCCACGCGATGTACGATTTCTTCAACCGTCACAACAACCTCGCCAAGCCGATTCCGGAAAGCGAGCCGATGCCGTTGTTGTCGGCGGCGGAATTGAGTTGCACTCCCACCGGGCAAACCGGAGATTTGCCGGGGGCCCGGCATATCGTCGAACTGGCGCAGGACAAGGAAATGACATTGAGCAAAATCCGGGCGGAACGGCCGCTGGCGGAACGGCTTCAAATTTTATCGGAACGGCTGGGCCTCGATCGGGTCGAAGTGCCGTTTTGCCGGAACTTGCGTACCCGCCGGGAAATTAACCGCCCTTTTTCCCGGTTCGGCCTGGAAACCGAAGGCGACGGGCGGCTCATGGCCGTGCTGAAAATACCGGCGTTCGATTCCTGCCGGTTTCATCTGCCGGTGAACTTGGAACGGGTGGTTCTGCACGTAGCCCACGCCGATTCGCTGGACGAAATCCCGGATGAAATACTCTGCGACAAGCATCAGCGCACCTGTTTACTCGACGTCCGCGGCGTCGGGGAGCTGACTCCGGGAACCTGCGACCATGAATACATCAACAACCCGGAAATCCATCCGTGGCTGCCGCCGCAGTTCAATCGGTTGGACCAGTATGGGCGCAACCGTTTCGCCTGGTACAACTACGATTACCACTACAGCGCCTGCGGCTGGATGCTGGGCGACTCCTATATGGCCGGGCGAATCCGCGACGTCCTGGGAACCCTGAAACTCCTACAAAGTCTCGGAACCCGACAAATCGATATCGAAGCCAGGGGCCAGGGAACAATCCCGGCGGTGCTGGCCGCGATATTTTTCCAAGGCGCCATCGGCAAGGTAACCCTCCACGGCGCCCTGAAATCGTATTCGTCCTTGCTCGAAAGAAAGGAAACTATCTGGCCGATCTCCTCCATGATCCCGGGAATTCTCGAACTGATCGACCTGCCGGAAATCTATCAGACCTTGCAAGCGGATATCACAAATACATTATAAGCTCCTATTCCTAAGCCATCCGACTTGTCCGGCCAGCCTGCCTCCTGCAACTAAAATTAAACTAAAATTAATTTATTTTAACTTAAAATGAATGGCCTCATTAAAACCGGTATTGATTTTTATGCAGTAATCATATATAATTAATCACATCAGTGAAATTAACTAAATTTAAATAAAGGCCGGTATCATGAAGAAAAAAATCAGGTCATCCAAATTCACACTCATTGAACTGCTGGTAGTGATTGCGATCATCGCCATCCTGGCGGCAATGTTGCTGCCCGCGTTGAACAAAGCCCGCGGCACCGCCAGAAGCGCCGCTTGCCTGAGCAATCTCAAGCAGATCGGCGGGGGCATCAATTTCTACACTTCCGATTATGGCGATATGCTGCCGTATGCTTACGATGGACTCATCCCGAATAATGTCCGGTATATGATGAAAAACGCTACTTCGCCGTTGCCGGGTTATCTGGGGTATGGGCAATGGAATGACACCGAATTCCGCAAGCCAACTGCCAAAACGGCGTTCAATTGTCCATCTGCGCCATTGACAAACGGTACAGCATACCGGGATGAGGGAGACTATACGGCCAACACCGCGCTTTTCGCCTATCGCGGCAGCGCGGCTTACCATAACTGCACTGTGAACGGCGAGCTCTATGAGTATACTTACCGGAGTGCGGGGAGCATCCGGAATCCCAGCCGGTATATCGGTATTACCGAAGCCTCGGAGAACAAATATTCCACTTACTTCGACCATGCCGGAAATTATAAGGACAGCCTCAATTCCTACCGGATCGGATTCATCCATGACAAATTTGCCAATATGTTGTTCCTGGATGGGCATACCGACCGGCAAATCCTTGCCGCCACTCAGAAATTCCAGATCATGCCGGCTCTGGCCCCATAAGGAGCCCACCATGAAAAAAGTATCTATTACCGACCTGGCCACTTCGCTGAAACTCTCTCCGGCCGCCGTCTCCATGGCTCTGAACGGACGCAGCAGCGTCAGCGAGAGCACCCGGGTCATAGTACGGGACGCCGCCGAAAAAATGGGTTACCGTCGTCCCGACCTGGAACATCGTCGTGGGCCGCGCCCGGGGAGTTCTATGCCGCGCAAGCAACGGACTTTCAGAAATCTGGTTTTTGCCATGAATAACGAAGTCAATATGTCCATGCCGGTGTACA
>JAVBRM010000082.1:0-55319 GCA_031548025.1 Victivallaceae bacterium
GCGTCGGCTTTGCTGCAGAGAGTGAAAATGGTTTTGGCCTCTTTGCGAGCGCAGACCACCGAGCCGAGGCCCGGTGTTTCGTTATTTCTGGTTACCGATATGGTACGTACCGTACCGTCGAGGTTCAGGGAAACTACCGCGTCGACAGCCCCGGAATATCCGATTTTGGTTGAAGTCTCAACGGCGATGCTGACCAGTTTGCCGTTCTTGGCGGCCCCGTAAAATGTCAGGTCGACGCCGTCTTCCGACTTGATCTTTTTCATATTCTTCGTCAGGTCGTTGTCGAATGCCGGGAGCACCGAACCGAGGGCGGTCTGAATGTTCTTGAGCTTCTTGGCTTTGATCGGGCCTTCGGTCTTGATGGAACTGTATGCCATGACGCACGCGGCAATCCCGCAGAACACGGCCAGGAAAATCCCGAGAGCCGGGATCGATGATACTTGGTTGAAATTGATGCTCATGTTCACGCTCCTTTGGCTACTGCGGGTTTGCGGAAGCCGAACGGCCTGATCCGGGCCACGCGCTCAATCAGCGGCACCAGCGCATTCATCAGCAGGATCGAGAAGCTGACGCCTTCCGGGAAACCGCCCCAGATTCGAATGACGCAGGTCATGATGCCCAGCATGATCGCGAAAATAATCGCTCCGCGCGCGGTAATCGGCGAGGTTACCATGTCGGTAGCCATGAAAAATGCCGCGAGCATCAGTCCGCCGGTCAGCAGGTGGAACAGCGGCGGCGGCGTTACGCCGGGGCAGCACCAGTGGAGAATACCGGGGAAAACCGCTACCGTGCCGATGTAAAACACCGGAATTTCCCAGCGGATCAGCTTCATGGCGATCAACATCGCGCCGCCGATGAGAATCGCGAGCGTGGAGGTTTCGCCAAGGCAGCCGCCCATGTTGCCGATGAAATATTGCCAGTAGGCTTCGGGATTGGCGATGGCGGCGAAGTTATTGACCGCCTGTTCGCTGTGGCCGAGGACTTTTTCGGTGGTCTGGGCGATGGAGAGCGGAGTGGCGCAGGTCATGCCGTCGATCACCGCAGGGGCACTTTCGAGTTTGAGCAGGTCCGGCGTGGTATAAAACGGCTTGATGTATTCACCGGCGGACATGGTCATATCCTTGGCCGGGACCCAGGTCGTCAACTGGCGCGGCAGGGCAATCAGCAGACCGACGCGGGCGACCGCCGCCGGGTTGAACGGATTCTGGCCGAGGCCGCCGAAAACCTGTTTACCGAGCCAGATGGCGAGCACGCCGCCAATCAGGCAGACCCACCACGAAGTCGCGGCGGAGAGGTTCAGTGCCAGCAGCAGTCCGGTCACTGCCGCGCTGCCGTCTTTGACCGTACTGACCGGTTTACCGGCCAGGAAGCACCAGAGCATTTCCAGCGTGACACAAAAGAAAACGCTCCAGAACATGACCCAGAGCGCGGGCCAGCCGAAGAAGTAAATCCCCGCCGCAATCGCCGGCAGCATCGCCATGATGACTTTCAGCATGATCGATTGAATATTTTCATTGGCATGAATGTGGGGCGAGGGGCTTAACAGCAGTTCCTCGCCTTTGGGCAACATAAATTGTACTTTATTTTCCTGATCCATAGTCATCTCTTATTTCTTCTTTTGCATGTTACGGATTTCCGCCTTGGCGCGGCGGATATGCTGGACAATCGGCCGATGCGCGGGACAGGCGAAAGCACAGGCGCCGCATTCAATACAGTCGAGTACATTATTTTTGTAGGCTTCCGGGAACATTTCCGCCTCGATCATACAGCTCAGCGGGCCGGGCAGCAGGTTCATCGCGCACCCTTCGACGCAACGTCCGCAGCGGATGCACGGAGATGATTCGAACTGGATGATATGCGATTTATCCAGCAGCAGGATACCGGAGGTATTTTTCATGACGGTAACCCCGGTGGAACGCTGGGCGAATCCCATCATCGGGCCGCCGAGGATCAGTTTGCCGGGTTCGCGCTTGACGCCACCGCAGAGTTTCAGGGCTTCTTCAACCGGAGTACCAAGCTTCAAACGCCAGTTTCCGGGCTTGACCACCGGCTCACCGGTGATGGTAGCGACCCGCTCGATCAGCGGGATACCGGCGGTGACCGCGTCCGCCACCGCGGCGGCGGTCCCGGCGTTCTGTACGATGCATCCGACGTCGGCGGGCAGGCAAGCGGTCGGCACTTTGCGTTTGGTGACCGCGTAGATCAACTGTTTTTCCGCGCCCTGCGGATATTGGACTTTCATGCCGACGATGCCGACATTGTACTGACCGGCTTTTTCCATCAATGCCTCGATGGCGTCGATTTTGTTGATTTCGACGGCGATGACGACATTTTTAACTCCGGCCGCTTTGCCGAGAATGGCCGCTCCGAGCAGCACTTTTTCGGTTTCTTCCAGCATAATCCGGTGGTCGGCGGTCAGATACGGCTCGCATTCGGCGCCGTTGATAATCATATAATCGATTTTTTTCTCAGGCGGCGGCGAAAGTTTGACGTGGGAAGGAAACGCCGCACCGCCCATACCGACGATACCGCAGTCGAGAATGCGCTTTTTGAGCGTGTCGCCATCGGTATTCTGCCAGTCCAGCGGGGGGAGCAGCTCGCCCCATTCGTCCTTGCCGTCGGCCAGGATCGCGATCGCCTGGGTCGGCACACCCATCGGACCGGGGATATCCACCAGGCCTTCCACCTTGCCGCTGGTCGGTGAATGCAAAGGCACCGAGACAAAACCACCGGGCTCCGCCAGCAATTGACCTTTTTTGACTTCGTCACCGGCCTTGACCAGCACTTTGGGCGGCGCGCCGATGTTTTGCGCGACAATCACCTGGTAACGTTCAAGCAGCGGGGCAATCTGAACCGGGGAGCTTTTTGACAAGCCCTTGCCGTCTTCCTTGGGGTGCACTCCGCCTTTGAAAGTCACGACTTTGACTTTATTTTCACTCATGCGTTACCTCCTTGTGCTCCAGAGCCAGATGCTGTTCCGAGGTCAGCAGGCAGTTTTTCGGGCAGCCCGCTTTTTCGATAATCTCCGGAGACGGATAATTTTCATAATTGACTTCCAGACGGAAGCCCTGAACCAGGAATTGCCCCTCTTCGCCGGCCTTCAAACACTTGCGGCAGGCGATACAGGGGACGTTGCAGACTCTCATTTTGACCGGGCCCTTCTCGGGCGAGCTGCAGTAAATATGGACTTTGGCCTTGACCGGGACCAGTTTGATCAAACGGCGCGGGCAAGTGTTGACGCATTTGCCGCAGCCTACGCACAGTTCATTGTGAACCACCGCCAGGCCGTTGACGACTTCAATGGCGTTGAACGGGCAAGCCCGCGCGCAACTGGCCATGCCCAGGCATCCGTACTGGCAGCTTTTCGGGCCGCCGGCGATCAGCGAAGCGGAAATACAGTCGCTGACTCCGTTGTAGCGGGTCAGGATTTTGGTCTGGTTGACGTCGCCGCCGCAAAGGATCACCGCGACCTGTTTCTCGGCGCTGCTGATTGCCACGCCGAGGAGCTGGGCGACTTGCGCGCAGACTTCCTGCGAGGATACCGGGCATTTGTCCGGGGTGATTTCACCGTTGACCAAAGCGCGGGCGAAGTCGGCGCAACCGGCCTTGCCGCAGCCGCCGCAGTTGGCGCCGGGCAGCAGCTCCATCAACAGCTCCACTTTCGGATCGGACGGAACTTCAAAAAGTTTGTAAATAACTCCAATGGCCAGCCCCAGGAGCAAACCGGAAACCGCCAGAATCGCCGTAGCGAGTAATATTGTCGTAAGCATCTATACCCTCCTCAGCAAAGCCCGGAAAATCCGACGAACGCCATCGCCAGAATTCCCGCGGTAATCAAAGCAATCGCCATGCCCTGGAAGGGACGCGGCACCGCCGACATTTCCAACCGTTCGCGCAAGCTGGAAAAAATAATCAGCGCCAAGCCGAAGCCCAAGGCCGAGAAAGTCGAGAACAACACCGATTCCCAGACACCGCGGCCGGTGGTGGAGTTGAGGGTTGCCGCCCCCAGCACCGCGCAGTTGGTGGTAATCAGCGGCAGATAAATCCCCAGCGCCCGGTAGAGCGGCGGGCTGAACTTCTGCAGCAGCACCTCCACGATCTGCACCAAGGCGGCAATGACCACAATAAAAGTCAACGTTTCGAGAAATTCCAGCGATATGGTGACACCGTCGATTTCGTAGGTGCGTTTCAGCAGGTAATTGCTGATCGACGAAGTTATGAACGCCGACAGGCTCATGACGAATACTACCGCCGCCGACATCCCGAGAGCCGTATCGATTTTTTTCGACACACCCAGAAACGGACAAATCCCGAGGAAACGCGACAGCACAAAATTGTACACCAGCATCGCCCCGACTGTCAATTCCAGTAAATTAACCATTACTTCTTTAGACATTCATTACTTTCCTATTTTGTTGACTTGCGATTAAGTAATATGAGCGGTATCATGAAATATTCAAGCAAACGGTCGGATATTTGAATAAAAACCGGCTGGTTTTTGATATTAACAAATATTAGCTTATTTGGGGAATGTTATTGAAAATAAAACAATTAAGAGAATCCATGGATTTGAAATATTAATATATTTGTATCAATATCCGCTATTTGATTTACAACAGTCCGTGACTGATGTTTCTCAGAAAATCGCTGCCGGTTTTCCGTGAAAATTCACTGATCAGATCGCGACAGCGTTTGGTCTTGCGGTTCGCCAGCACATACAGGGCGTTGCGACGCAGCAAAGTCGCTCCGGCATAGTTCAAAGGGGTTTCGCGGATCACCCGGGCGACTTCATTGCCGGAGGAGAACAGCAGCCATTCGAGGTCGAGTGGAAAATCATCCGGCAGCCGGGTCCCCGGGCAAACCGCGGTACAGTCCGAACAGCCGAAAATACGGTCGCCCAGGCCGGCCCGTTCCTCAACCGGCAGTTCGCCGCGTTTTTCCATGGTCAGGAAACTGATGCAATTCGATGGCGGCTGGACCTCGCCGCACGATCCGCAGTCGAGGCAATTGGCCTGTTCCGGAAAGCGTTCCTCGGGCAGTTCCTGATCGGAAATGATGGATGCAATGAATACCCCGGAGTCGGCGCCGGGCAGCAACAGGCACCGGTTTTTGCCGATGCTGCCGATTCCGGCAATGGCGGCGAGGGTTTTTTCCGCCAGCGGTTTGGTGTCGATGGCCAATTCGCTGCGTCCGGGCGGCAGCGGCAAGGTAACCCGGTGATAATCGAGGCGCGAGGCGTACCCGGCGATCAGCCCGGCAAATTCCGGGTCGTCGGCCCGCGGCAAATCGGCCGGGGGCAGTTCGCTGAATGCGATGGCGTGGATGATAATGCTTTTCGCCCAGGGGAAAGTTTCGGACGGAGCGCGGCGCAATTCCCAGCTTGAGCGCAGGTAATCGGCGCACCCGTCCGGCGGCAGCGGCGGCAAGGCCGCCTGAACCTCGCGGTCCAGTTCCCGGTTGACGCGCAAAATTGCCCGCCTGTTGATTTTAGGTATGGAAAAATTCATAATTTCAATTGAATTAAAGCATTTAACGGTATATATTTTAATCTAAATTGTCAATGACTGTGTTGCAAATCAACCAAAACAAATAAAGAGGAATAAATCATGTCAGCTATTTATGATGTACATGCCAGAGAAATCATGGACTCACGCGGCAACCCCACTATCGAAGTGGATGTAACCCTCGAAAGCGGCGCTTTCGGTTCAGCCGCCGTTCCGTCCGGCGCCTCCACCGGTGAAAACGAAGCCGTGGAATTGCGTGACGGCGACAAGAAGCGTTTCGGCGGCAAAGGCGTGCTGAAAGCGGTTCAGAACGTCAACGAAATCATTTTCCCCGAAATCGAAGGCATGGACGCCCTCGACCAGGTCGGTATTGACAAAGTCATGATCGCCCTCGACGGCACCCCCACCAAGAAGAAGCTCGGCGCCAATGCTATCCTCGGCGTTTCCCTGGCCGTGGCCCGCGCCGCCGCCAACTACCTCGACATTCCGCTGTACCGCTACATCGGCGGCACCAACGCCAAAGTGCTCCCCGTCCCGATGATGAACATCATCAACGGCGGCTCCCACTCCGACGCCCCGATCGCTTTCCAGGAATTCATGATCCGTCCGGTTGGCGCCTGCTGCCTGAAAGAAGCCGTCCGCATGGGCGCTGAAGTCTTCCATGCTCTCAAGAAGATCATCAAGGACAAAGGTTTGAGCACCGCAGTTGGCGATGAAGGCGGTTTCGCTCCTTCTTTCCAGGGCGGCACTGACGAAGCTTTGACCGCGATCATGGACGCAATTACCGCTGCTGGTTACAAAGCCGGCAAGGACATCACCATCGGTCTGGACTGCGCCGCTTCCGAGTTCTTCAACTCCGAAAAGAAAGTCTATGACTACACCAAGTTTGAAGGCAAGAAAGCCGCCAAGCTCACCATTGCCAAGCAGGTTGATTTCCTGGCTCAGCTGATCAAGAAATATCCGATCGACTCCATCGAAGACGGCATGGCCGAAGGCGATTGGGAAGGCTGGAAACTCCTGACCGATAAGATCGGTGACAAGTGCCAGCTCGTCGGCGACGACCTGTTCGTTACCAACGTCAAGTACCTCGAAAAAGGTATCAAGATGGGCGCTGCCAACTCGATCCTGATCAAGGTCAACCAGATCGGTACCCTGACCGAAACTCTGGACGCCATCGAAATGGCTCATAAAGCCGGTTACACCGCGGTCGTTTCGCACCGTTCCGGTGAAACCGAAGACACCACCATTGCCGACATCGCAGTGGCTGTCAACGCCGGCCAGATCAAAACCGGTTCCATGAGCCGTACTGACCGTGTTGCCAAGTACAACCAGCTGATTCGCATCGAAGAAGAACTCGCCGATACCGCCATCTACGGTGGCTGATTGGTTTCTTCAGCGAAATAAACGCAACGGACTTCGCCTTCACGGGTTGAAGTCCGTTTTTCTATTTTCCCATGCGACGCAAATTTTTCAAGTACAAATACATGCTCATCGTTTTCCTGGCCGCCTTTGCTCTCTTGCTCACCTATATGGTCATAGAGGCATTTCAGTTGGAGGTGACCAGGCTGGAGATCGTTTCGCCGCGCCTGCATTCGAACGGCAAGTTGCGGGTGGTTTTCGTTTCGGACGTTCACTATGGCTTCTTTTATAACGAGAAACGGTTGCAGCGCCTGATCAAGGTCATCAACGAGCAAAAACCGGATGTCGTGATCCTGGGCGGTGACCAGATCAAGCGTTTCCGGTACGACGCGCTCGAATTTTACCGGTTGTTCGCGAACGGCGTCCAGTCGACATACGGTATTTACGCCGTTCTCGGCAATCATGATTATCTGGAAGATAAACCCGTCGCCTCATTAAAAGCCATCAAGGAAGCCGGAATTCATTCACTGAACAACGCTTCATTCGATATTCGTCATGGCGGAAACCAGTTCCGGCTCGGCGGGGTCGGGGACTACATAAAAGGCAGTGTTTTCCTTTTCCCAGCTTACCAGAGACTTCGGAATGACTCATTTCTGATCTTTGTCACTCATAATCCGGAACTGACGGCCTATATCGGGCGAAAATACCGGGACCGGATCGACCTGGCGCTCGCCGGGCATATGCACGGGCGGCAAATGAATTTCGGTCTTTCGCTCCACCGGCGCTTTCCACACTATGCCGGCCAGGTACAGATGCATGATAACACCTATCTTTACATTTCACGCGGCCTCGGCGTCAGTAATCTCCCCATGCGCTTCCGCGCCCGTCCCGAGCTGGTAGTCATCGACATCACCGGAAAATCTTAGTTCCTACTCGTCACTTGTCAAACACAAGGCCGGTAATAATTATCCAATGGTCGAGAAAATCGCTGTAAGGGCTCAGGTTGATTATCTTGAGGACATTGCGCCCTTTCTGGAAGTATCCGGCAGGAATGCAGTATCTGATTTTTTTCCATTCCGGGTATTCTCCGAACGGACTTATGCCTTCAAATATTTTGTGCCCGTTTAATTCAAAGCGGACCGTGGCAAGGTTTTTGTCGCAATTCCTGGCTTCGACTGTCAGATAAGCATCTTCCCGGTTATTGGTGTTGAAAACCGCTTCCAGTTGTTTGTACGGCGTCAGTTGTCCGTAAAGAGCGCAACCGATCTTACCGTTGCCGCGGTCTTTATAATGGGTACCGCCGGGAATATTGTTGATGTCAAATTCAAGTTTATCTTTAAATTCCGGCAACGCCTTCTGATTCCGGTAGAGATAATCGATCATCGCCCCGGCATTGCGGGTCATGATGGCGACTTCCTCGCTGAATATGGGGTTATTGGAAGTGGCCTCGAATTTGGCGCTCCAGTCCTGCGCGTCTTTGAGTTGCGTCATCGCCAGGCGGTAATCGTTTTCATCGATGGCATAGCGCTGGACCTCCGATTCCCGCAATACTTTTCGGCCAATGACCGGGCGCGTCATCCCTTTGGCCCTGAATGAAGGATCGTTGGCTTTTGTACCCGGCAACGCCTGATCCACCGGATACTTATATGCGAGCTTCAAATAGGATTCGGAAAAACGGATCAATGGCTCGACGGCTTTCGCACCCACCATTATGGCTATAGCCTGCTGACGGGTTCGCTCCGCATTATAGCCGCGGGCATTCCAGTAGAAATCGGCCACCTGCATGGATTTGGTTTTGCGCAATTGATTTTCGGGGGTAAGATTTGCCCGGCCGCCGACAAATTTCGGGCTGGCGGCAAGAGAACGATAACCCTCGGCGTGGCTTTCGGCCACGATCAGGTTACGATACATTCCGTGAGTCATGGTGACAATATTTTCACCGATAAAAAAGTTCCGCCCTTCAATACCTTCCTCATACTTTTTCACGTCGGCTTCGCGATACTCGAGTGTCGCCACTTGTGGTCCCGGCCAACCGGTGATAACTTTTTTGGATACCCCGATCCGGTCAAAATATCCTTTGATTCCCTCCGTTCCCCAATACTTCAGTGTTACGGTGCCGATTTCGGCGTCCGGATAACTGCGCCAGATCCGTTCCGAAAATCTCTTAACGAACCAGGCATGGCACAAGAGTTTATCATCGCCATAGGCCTTTTTGTCCGCTTCCGCCAGCGGATTCCGCCCGGTATCATCAATCCATGCCCAGGCCGAACGCACCCCCAGGCGCATAAATTGGTCGTAAATCGCAAACAGTTCCTCGATCTGAGCGTCATCGGATACGACGAACGGCGGTTTCTCCTCAAACGGAGATATATGAAGCATCACGTCAATACCCCGGTCCAAGGCCCAGGTGCACATTTTGCGCAACTCCTCATATTTGGCCTTCAATTTATCCGAGTCCGCGGTAAAATCCCGGAATGACGCCCGGATTGTCCACCAGGGAAAGCATAAACGGTTGAATTTCATTTTCACAATTTCCTCCGCTGACTTCACGCTGCCCGCAAGCAAAGCCCGGAACGGCAGGTCCGGCCAATCCCGGATGGCGCAACTGTGGAAGGTGCTGCCGTCACGCAGTTGCCGTAGCGTCTGCCACGCCCAGTACAATCCCGCCCGGTCATCGCCGGTCAAGCGGATGAAATTCCGATGATCCTTCCGGCTGAACTCAATCCGATATCCTTCCTTATATTGAGGCTCCGGCAAGATCGCCAGCTCCACAACCGTATCGCAGTTCCCAAGCTCGTCCGGAGTATCCGCGCTCTTCACTTCCGTCTTCAGTTCCCGCGACAACTCCTCCGCGATGATCGAATATATTTTCTCTTTTCCTCCATTCAGGCATACGCCGAGCTTATTGAACGTTATAGTGGTTTGATGGTTGTTCAACTCTTTGGGCGCAGGCATCAGCAATGGCTTCACCAGCCATTCGGCGTTGACCGCAACGGCGGCCGTATCCTGCGTGGATAGAGGTTTCAGAGAGACCTGGCATTCTTCCGGCAGCGCGGCGGAAACCGGCGTTACGGACATTATCAGAACCAGCGTTTTCCCTTTTACCGGCAGGCTGAGCCTCTGCCATTCGCCGTCGCCTTCTTTTCGGCGCAACACCCGGCTCAATTTCCCTTTATCCCAACTTACATCGATGGTAAATCCGGTTCCAGGCAGAGCTTTATATTCCAGCAGCAACTGTTCGGCCGGAGGTATTGAGATCGGCTTGGAACTCCATTTCAAAGATTCTGTCGAGGCCGACGGTACGAACCGCATTTGGCCCGGTTCTCCCGATGCCTGGTCGACAATCCGGACCTCCTTCTTCTTTTCCATTTCCGCCTTGCGCCAGGCCGTATTCTCCCTGGTCAGATAATCGATCTCGGCAGCCATACCGCAAATAAACGCCGCCGCCATGATTATGACTGATAATACATTTTTCATTCCCGCTGCTCCTTTTTATTGTTCTATTCTCATCATATATTTACTGTCGGCCATAAATTCTTCATAACTGACCGGTTTGACATGGCCGTCGAAAAACGCGGTGTTCGCCAGCCCCTTCAACCCCGCCAGCCAGTAGGAAGCTGATGACGATTGATAGGCAAGGTCACTGACCCGGCCCGCTCCATGCCGCATGAGCGGGAAACTGGTCGCCAGATATGGGGTAAAAAGATAATATACACTTGCCGAATCGCTGAGAGAGAAGCGACCGGAAGGATTTTTGATTTTTGAGAGCTTGGGCTTGTAAATATTGATACCGGGGTTGCCGTTAATGGCGTAACTGAATCGGCCGGCGGTGGTATAAGGAGTCTCATGTGTGTGTACGAGTTTACTGGCCGGGCAAGTCAGTACGGACTTGACTATTTCATACGGAGTCACCTTGAATTGACCGGAATAATAGTATGGGGGGACAGCTTTTCCGGTTGTATAAGTCCAGCTCAGGAAAGTCCAGGCGGCGTTGCCTCCATCGGTAATTTCAGCCGCCGCGCGAACCGGAACTATGTTTCCATCAAAATCGCCGCTATACATCAATACTCCGGCGATGACTTGTTTCAGATTGGCGGTACACCGGATGTCATGCGCTTTGGACCTGGCATTATTCAAGGCGGGCAGCAGCAAAGCCGCTATTATCGCAATTATAGCAATAACTACCAGAAGCTCTACAAGTGTAAATAAATTCACCTTCTTCATATCGTTTTTTCTCCTTTATATCTGCTGGGAATACTTGAGTATTTCCGGTTTATTATAACGGACGATCTGCCTTTTGGCCGGTTTTTCATTATCAAGCACATAATGAACCAGCGAATTCACATCCCGGCAGAAAGAACAGATCTGTTCTTTGCTCCTGACCTTGCGATAAAGTTGATTTATATATGGGAGGTTCAGTGCGGAAAAATAATCGGACAGCCGCTCGTCAAGCAGATTGAAAAAAACAGCATCCCCGCAGTCCAGGTTTTGAATTTTCTCGATCGCCCGGTCAAAGAACAACGGAACTTCCGATTCCGGTATAAGAGCTTTTCGCGTACCGAAAATTTCAATGATATTCAATTCCAGATAATTCTCCTTGGCAGCCTGCCTGGCGCCTTCCAGGTATTCACGATAAAAGAAAGAATCGCTTGCCGCAATCAATAAAACCAACCGTTTATTGCCGCTCAACTGAAAAAGCGTGACCACGGCCTGGTAGCCGCCTTCAAAGTTATCCGCCTTGATCTGATGGCAGGCAGTATTGATTTTTTCCGGATACTGAAAATCCCCCAGGAAAATAACCGGGATCCGCAATCCGTTGCACAATTCCACTCCCTCCTGAGTTAATGTCGGCATGTTTATCAGGAGACAGTCGAGGTTATTTTTGTCGATAAAAGACTCCAGCTCCATCCGCAAAAGCTCCATGTCGACTCCGAAATTACCAAGAGTCGCGGTACGAATCGTAAAATTGAACTCGGGATCGCGATAGGGGGCTCCGGTCAACTTGAAGATCATCTGCTGATACTCGTTCGTTTGATTCACGACATTACAGAAAATCCCGATTTCAGTATTGGTCGAGTAATAAGAATTACGAACGAAAACGCCGCTGCGCGCCCGGCGCTCTATGATCCGCGCTTTTTCCAGAATTTCAAATGCCGAGGTTATAGACTGAGTGCTGACCTCATATTCTTCGGCCAATATCCGGACGCTTTTCAAGCGGGAGCCAGGTTGCGCTTTACTGTCGCGGAGATAGTTCAGCAATCTGTCCGCCACAGCCTTTCCTTTCGTCTGAGACTGATACATTTGTAATATTTCCTTTGTTCATGATTATAATTATATGTCATATTACAGATATTTCAATAGGTATAATAAAAATAATCATTCTTTTTGTAAAACAGAAGATAATGTCCTGCTAATCGGCCTTCAGTCTGGCGAAAATTGAGTATCCGGCAGCGACCAGGGCGTTGATCAGGGCGTCGAGATTGCTACGTTCCACCAGGAAATAATCGCCGGTATCGACGCCATCCAGGTCGCGAAGATCCTCCGGCAGCAGCGTTTTCCGGTCCCGTTGGCGTAGTTGTTCGGGCGAAATTCCGGCTCCGATCAACTGCCCGGACTTGATCGCGGCAAAAACATCCAGAAAATAGAACGGCGGGACGTCGTTAAGGTATATTGCGGGGCGTTCCTCCGGTGACATCCGGAGGATTTCGGTATGTTGCCATGTGTCCCAACCATGGAACAGGGAGGAGATGCAAGCGCCCCACCTCGGGAAGCGCCACCCGAAAAATGGCTAACGTTTAAGGGACAGGTTGGATTTTTTTTAATTATGCCTGAAGCTTTGCTGCTTCGTAGACTTGTTTGAACGGGACTCCGGCTTCGCGGGCGAGGCGGGCGCAGTCATCGTATTCCGGGGAACGGCTGACGATTTGGCCGTGGCGCATGCCGATTTTGACTTTGACTTTGACTTTGCCGTATGGGGTTTCAACTTCCTCAAAGCGGCGCTCCAGGCAGTGCCGGATTACCGGAAATTCCCGAATTCCAAAGGTCGAGCTGTTCTGGAAAACCAAGTCCGCCAGTTTTTCTTTGTCCGCTTGTTCGGCCAGCAGCGAAAGCATGATGCCGAGGCGCTGTTTTTTCATCATCACCGGGGAAGTCCAGACATCCCGGGCGCCGTTTTCCAACAGGAGTTGGCACAGGAATCCGATCGTTTCCGGGGTGGAGTCGTCGATATTGGTTTCCAGCAGGACCAGGGGGGCGTCTTCGGTGTTTCCGGCTTCGGCGGTTTCGTATAACAGAGCGCGCAACAGGTTGGGACGGGTTTTCAGTTTATGCTTGCCGAAGCTGTTGGCGGTTTTGGAGATTTGCGCGTCACTCAAACCGGCCTTGGGCCAGGCCGCCAGCAGCGCCGCCCCGGTCGGGGTAACCATTTCGAAAGGTTCTTCCTCACAGGGGAAAGATTTCAGTTCGGTCAAGATTTCGGCGGTCGCCGGGGCGGGCACCGGATAGATGCCGTGCCGGCACTTGACGAGTCCCGAGCCGGTCGGCAGGGCGGAGACGGACACCGCGTCGATGCCCAACAGTTCAAAAGCCAGGCAGCAGCCGACGATATCGACAATGGAATCGACCGCGCCGACTTCATGGAAATGAATTTCATCAGCGGGCTTGCCATGGATTTTACCTTCCGCCGCCGCCAGTTTGGCGAAAACCTGAATCGACTGATTTTTCACCCGGTCGGAAAGCCGGCAGGCATGAATCAGCTCTTTGATTTCGGCAAAGCTCCGCCCGTGGTGGTGGTGATGATTGTCATCATGGTGATGATGATGGTGGTGCTCATGAATATCGACCGAGGCCTGAACGCCGTTGATGCCATATGATTCAAAAGGTTTCACGACTATTTCAAAATCTTCATCCGGCAGCATGGCGGCCAGTTCGCGATTCAAAATTTGAGGATCGGCTCCAAGCCCGGCCAAAGCCCCCAGCAGCATGTCGCCGGAGGCACCGCCGACACTGTCAAAACGTATAATTTTCATGATTTATAATTTCCGGAACAATTGATAATTTTGGATAAGTTAGCTCGCCAAACCTATATTACAATATTTTGTCGGTCAAAAAAGCGGCTTTCTTACTGGTAATTCCGTTAAATTGCGGTATTATTATCATATTGCAAAACATCTGAGGATTCGTCGTATGCAAAAATTTTTAATCATAATCCTGGCGGCGGCCGGACTTTTTATCTTTACCGGCTGTGTATCTGATTTCAACCGTCTGCAAAATGAGGCGGACACCGGCAATATCAACAGCCAGGCCAAACTCGGCATGGGCTACATGATCGGCGGGATAGCTCCGGTCAACCACACTTTGGCGGTGCCGTGGCTGAAAATGGCGTCGCAAATGGGCAATCCCGTCGCTCTCTATTACTATGGATACGCGCTGGAGCGCGGGCTTGGCGGTTTGGACCCCAGCCCGGAGCGGGCTGCCCGCTCCTATCAGAATGCTTTTACCGGATTGAACGGTGTCGAGCAGAAAGAAGATATGTCCAAGATTTATGTCCTCGGGTTGCTTTACCGCTACGGGCGCGGCACCCAGATGGATTCGGAAAGGGCTTTCCGGTTATTCCAGCAGTGTTTCAGAGAAAATTATATGCCCGCCGGTGTTGAGCTCGGCAAAATGTATTATCAGGGCGTAGGCGTGGAGCGGAGTATCGAACGGGCCAAAAATTATTTTTATATGGCCTCCAACCGGAATTATCCGGAAGCCCAATATTATCTGGCTTTGATCTATTACTCGGAAAAAAACAACCAGCAGGCCGACCGTCTGTTGACCAATGCCGCCAACGCCAACTATCCGCCGGCCATGTATGAACTGGCCTCGCGGACGGAAAGAGACATGGGCACGGTCGATGACCGCGTCCGCAAACTTTATCTTCAGGCCGGCGAGGGGGATCTGCCCCGTGCCCAGTACCGCGTCTATCAATTGATGGAATCCCAGCAGGAATTGGCGGTCAGATGGCTGGACAAAGCGGTGGAAAGGTCCTATTCCCCGGCCATGTTCACCAAGGCGCAATTGCTGGCGCAGAGCAACGATGCGATCCGGTCTATGATTCTTTATGACCTGATCATCAAAACCGGAGCGACCGGCGCCGAGCCGTTCATCGAACCGCTCGACAGCAAATGCGGTTTGTATCTGCCGATCAAATTCGTCTGGTATGACTTGAAAAGCGGTTCGGATTTCGTGATCGCCGGCACCTCCATTCAGCGGATTATTACCGGTTACCATGCCGGAATTATCGAAGGCAGCATGGTTTCGTTCGATAAGGACCTCCGCGAAAATTATATGAGTTTCTATCTGGGCATGGACTGGTATAAAATGTATGAGTACAAAATGCCCTTCAACTGGATTTCGATGATCTTCAAGGCTGCCTACCGGATCGAACAGGATAAACCCGGGTTCTGGTTGAATTACGGAATCTGCGCGATTCAGGCCGGACAGGGCGAAACGGTCATGTACGCGGCCGCCCGGATGAAAGACCTGGGCTCCAAGATCACCGTCCAGCCTGACGCCAAACTATACAGCGAACTTGCTTCGCTGATGAAAGCGACCGGGTTGGTCATGATCGGCCGCGATGAGGAAGCTTATAATTTCATCTACGTCAACGGACGTCTGGAAAATGCCGCCAACATCAATGCCATCAACTGCATCAACTTCTGGATGCGTCCGCTGCTCAAGGACAAAAATAAGTTCTCTGTGGCGACCGGTATCAATGAAAAACAGCTCGGCAACTACCAGGCGTATCCGCGTACCGCTTTTTACGATCTGGAACTGGAACAGGAAATCACCGACCGGATCATGGTTCAGGAACCGCAAGTAAAAGTGAAATAATAATGCTTATTTCGGATGGGCAAAGCGCCGGTATTAGCCGGTTAAGGGAACAGGCTGCGGAAATACAGACCAGTCTGAACCTGATCTTTACCCGGATCAATGGCGGTAAGCGGCAGTTTCTTGATATCATTCGCCGCGATTTCATCGAATTGTACCATGCCACTCTGGGGGCGGTCAGCAAAGATTTGCAGGCGCTGGCCTATGCTTCCGACAGCGCCGTCCGTCTCTACAAAACCATCGAGGCGGAGGCCGATTCGATCGACTATATCAATGAAATCTGCCGCCAATGCGGCGGTATGCCGTTTTCCACGCTCCTTGAAAGCAGTATTTCCGACGCCTTCAACGCCGACGGCTTTTTGAGCCGGGTACGGACCTCCGATAATGTGAGTGCCGGCGACCGCTTTGTGATTTCCCATGCCGAGCGCCTCTGCCGCAATTATCAGTTTCTGGCGGCGTATGTCGAGCTGCTGCGGGAAATCAACGGCGAGATTCCGGGCAGTCTGGAACGACTCAGCCCTGACCTGGCAAACATTATGCAGAATAATCCGGTCTGGGAAAATCCTTTGGAGGCGGTTGAGTTTTTTATTACCCAGGCGGAGGCCGCGGACCCGTTTGCGGGACACCGCGCCTATCGCTATGCCGATGGTGGATTCTATCCGGCGGATATGAACAACATCCGTCCGGTAGCCAGTTTTTTCGGTTATCCCGGAGTGCGAAAAAACTATGCAGAGCACTTCGAAGGATTTATCCGCGGAGAGCACAATGTGCCGCTGCTGCTTTCGAGCCTGCCGGGACTCGGCAAGACTCATTTGACCATCGCTTATGCGTTGCAATACCCCAAAGTTACGTTGATTCTGCCGGAACCCGAGGACCTCGCCGAAGGCCTCGAAGCGCTGATCGGCAAGCTGGCAGCGCGACGGGACCGCAAATTCGTCATCTTTTTCGACGACATCGACCCGGCCAAGATCAACTGGTATTATTTCCGGACCCATGTCGGGGGAAGCATCGTTCTCCCCTCGCATATTACTGTGGTTCTGGCCTCCAATTACGAATTTCCGGCGAATATTTACAGCCGTGGGCTTGGCATCAAGTTTCCGATATTCGATGAACTGCGCTGCATGGAAATGGTTGAAGAATTTCTGATTTTCATGGGAATGCGCCATCCGCGGGAAAACCTGACCATGGCGATTGCCGCCGATTATGTGGAGCAATTCGGGCAGCACCGCTACGAGGAACTCAGCCCGCGGACCCTGATCCGTTATCTGGACACCTACAGGCACGACGGCGACAAGCGGCGGCGGATGATCGAAGCCGCCAGCGGCGAACTGGTGTTCAAACCCGATCCGCAGGCTTTCCACAGTTTCAACGTCAAGTTGATCAAAGCCATTTACGGCCCGGAAGCTATCGATATCCTACGCGAGGAACAATTGAAAAAAGACCTCGGAATTATTTGATTTTTCCAGCTTGAGAGCTACATTAAGGAGTTGTTAAAAAATAACTTATACATTCTTTGCATTCCGGCAAGTGCTTTTTATTGAGTTTGTTCGTCACATAACTTGTTATGCTCCTCACAAATTCAAAAAAATCATCATGCCGATAATGACAAACAATTGTATAATTTATTTCACAACAATTCCTAAGGATTTACATAAATACATAAGGATAAATAGATATGGAAAAACATTTCCCGGTTCTGGGCTATGACGTCGGCGGTACCAAAATCGCCGTATCCCTGATGATGAGCAACGGTGAAGTCCTGGGCTCGGAACGTTTCAACAACCGCGACACGGAGCCCGGCGAAACGCTGGCGGCCTTGGCTGAAAGCGGCAAGAATATGATCGAAAAAGCCGGATTCAAACCGGCCGATGTTCGCGGCATCGGCGTTTCGACCCCCGGGCCTGCCGATATTCCGAACGGCATCATGACCGCTCCTCCCAACAACCCGAAGTGGCGCAATGTCCATATCAATGAATATCTCTCCAAAGCCGTCGGCATACCGGCGGTCATGGAAAACGACGCCAACGCCGGAATGCTGGCCGAATGGTTCTTTGGCGCGGGCAAAGGCTGCCGCGACGCGATTTACCTGACTATGAGCACCGGGATCGGCGGCGGCATTATCGCGGCCGGGCACTTGATCGACGGGACCGGCTATTACGGCGGGGAAGTCGGCCATACCGTCATCGACATCAACGGACCGATGTGCAACTGCGGACTGCGCGGTTGCTACGAAGCATATTGCGGCGGCCGCGCAGTGGCGCAGCGCCTGCAGCGCGAACTCGCCGGACAGCCCGACCACGCCATTGTCAAAGCCGCCGGCGGCAAGCTGGAAGACGTCGATTTTGTGGCGCTGGAAAAAGCAGTGATCGCCAAAGATCCCTACGCCATGGCGATCTGGGACGAGGTCATGCTGCGCAACGCTCAAGGCATCGGCATTCTCATCAACAGCCTGAACCCGGAAAAGATTATTCTCGGCACCATTCCTTCGGCAGCCGGCGACCTCTTTATGAAGCCGTTCCTGGCGTACCTGCCGCGTTTCTGCTGGAAGGTCAGTCTGGATGGTTGTGAAATCACCACCAGTGCCCTCGGGCGCAAGCTCGGCGAATACGCCGGTCCGGCGGTGGTGCTGAACGACCTTTACGAAAAAGGGCAGTTCGATCCGTTTGCTCAATAAGGTAGTATACGCAATATGGCGGAAAAAGCGGCAGATTTCCATCCCGGCGAGGTCCCTTCAAAGCCGGGAGTATATATTTTCCGCGACCGTTTCGGCAAGGTGATTTATGTCGGCAAGGCCAGTAATTTGCGCCGCCGCTTGAGTCATTATTTCCAGCCGTCGCAGGAACGCCGCGCCGATCCCAAATTGCGCTCGCTGATCAAGTCGATCGATACCTGGGAATACATGCTTGTCCGCAATGAGGACGAGTCTTTGTTGTTGGAATCCCAGTTGATCAAGCAGTACGCGCCGCGTTACAACGTGCTGATGCGCGACGACAAGCGTTATTTGATGGCTAAGATCAATATGAACGAATCCTGGCCGCGTTTTGAGTTCGCCCGGCTGCGTAAGGACGATGGTGCTTTGTATTTCGGCCCATTTCCGCAGGGGGCGGTGTTGCGCGAAACCATCGAGTATTTGAATGTGCATTTCGGCATTCGTTCCTGTTCCGCGCCGGAACCCGGCCCGGAGGTCCGCAAACACTGCCTGAAACGAGTCGTCAAAGACTGTTCGCGCCCCTGTGACGGCTCGGTTTCGCAGGAAGAATACCGGCAGTTGGTGCAAAAAATGCTTGATGTGATCGAGGGCGACACTTCCGAATTGATTGCCGGGCTGGAAGCCCGGATGAAACAGGAGGCGGCTGAGGCCAGGTTCGAACGCGCCGCCAAAACCCGCGACATCATCGCCAATATCCGGCAGATTTTCGGCCGCAAGAACCGGACGTTCGTCAATACGGTGATTTCACAAGGACCGGGCGAGGAGTCCGTGGCGGATCTGCAGGAGGCTCTGAAAATGCGGCAGGCCCCGGAAGTGATCGAGTGTTTCGACAACTCGAACCTGATGGGAACTTTTGCCGTTTCCAGCGAGGTCTGCTTCGTCAACGGTCGCCCGGCGCGCGACCGCTACCGGCGTTTCCGGGTAAAAACCGTGGGACAGATTGACGACTTCGCCACCATGGCCGAGGTCATTACCCGACATTATTCGCGGAAAATGGCGGAAAACCAGCCACCGCCTTCGCTGATCGTAGTGGACGGCGGCAAAGGGCAATTGGCGGCGGCGATTCGCGCTCTGGTCGAGATCAAATATCCGCCTGTGCCGATTATCGGCCTGGCCGAGCGCAACGAAGAGATATTCCTTCCTGGCCGGTCGGAGCCGATCATTCTGGACAAACACCGCCTAGCGCTCCGGCTGCTTCAGGCGATTCGCGACGAAGCCCACCGTTTCGCCATCAGTTATCATCGGCAATTGCGGTTGCGTCGGATTCAGGAGTCGCTGCTCGACGAAATGCCCGGCCTCGGCGATTCCCGCAAAAAAGCGCTTCTGCGCGGTTTCGGCTCGGTTCGGGCCTTGCGCAAGGCCACTGCGGAGGAGATCGCCGACAAAGTTCCGAACGTCGGCAAGGTTTTTGCCGAAAAGCTGGTTGAATTTCTGCAAAGCCATCAGTAAATTATGAATTGAAAATTGAAAATTGAAAATGAAGGAGAGGGGAAAATCTCTTTGACACCGTTCAGATGATCCATTGTTTTGAAGAATCACAATTTTCAATTTTCAATTTTCCATTTAAAAAACGAGGTAACGCTATGAAATTTGTCATCATCGGCAGCGGAAGTATCGCCGGTACGTATGTTAAAGCTTTGAATAATACCCCGGAAACGGAACTGGTCGGGGTGGTTTCCCGTTCGGGCAAGCTCCCATCTGGCGCTCCGGAAGGCGTCGAAATCGCCAAGTCCCTTGAAGAAATCAAAGCACCGTTCGATGCGGTGATCGTGGCCACGCCCAATGGATTGCATCATCTCGGCATCGCCGCCGCCGCGAGGCTCGGTAAGCATGTCATTTCCGAGAAACCCCTCGGAATCAGTGTTCCCGCCATGGATACTGCGTTGCGTGCCTGTGCTGAAAACAAGGTCAAACTGGCCGTAACCTACCAGCGCCGGATGGCTCCCGACAATATGATCGTCAAGGAATTGCTTGAGCACGGTAAGCTCGGTAAGGTGTTTGCCTGTGAGCTGCAAGTGAAGTTCTACCGCGACCAGGCTTATTACGACAGCGCACCGTACCGCGGCAACAAAGCGCTCGACGGTGGCGGCCCGTTCATCCAGCAGGCCAGTCACAATATCGACATCTACGGTTGGTTTTTCGGCCGTCCGGAAAAAACGGTCAGCATGATGGGTACTTTCCTCCACAAAATGGAAGGTGAGGACTACGGCGTGGCCTTGCTTCGTCACCGTGACGGTATGATCGGCACAATTACCGCCTCCACCGCCACCGCGCCGGGCTCTCCAGCCAAATTGACCATTCACAGCGACCTCGGCTATCTGGTCCTGACCAACGACGTCATCACCGAATGGCAGATGGGCGAGCTGAAAAATCCCAGTGTTTCGGCGGGTGTGAAGCTCCACAGCGGGGCCGGCAGCGCCGCGGTCAGCAACACCTCCGGTCATGAAGCGGTGATTCAGGATTTTATCGAAGCTATTCAGGAAGACCGTGAACCGGCGATTTCCGGCGAAGCCGCCCGGACCGCCACTGAAATTATTATCGATATTTATGCAAACGCAATATAACAATCTGTATATTCACGTGCCGTTTTGCCGCCGTAAATGCGATTACTGCGGTTTCTACTCCACTGCTGCCGCCAAAGAGGAGTCGATGATCAAGTGGCTCGACAAGATTATCGCCCAGTATTGGCAGGATCTCGCGCCGCAGATACCCGAGACCATATTTGTCGGCGGGGGGACTCCCACTCTGCTGCCGGATGAACTGTTGAAGCGCTTCTGCGAAGTGGTTCTTTTCGCCCGGGCTGAAATCAGCATGGAGTCCAACCCGGAGACTCTGACCCCGGAAAAATTTGCCATCCTGGCGGATAGCATCACGCGGTTAAGCCTGGGGGTTCAGTCGTTCGACCGCGATTTCCGGCAGGTTCTCGGCCGCTGTACCAGTGATGAGGCGATCGCTTCCGCGATCAAGTTGGCCCGGAACAGCAAACTGTCGTTCAATATCGACCTGATTTATGGGATTCCCGGTCAAACTCTCGAGGACTGGCGGAACGAATT
Source organism: Victivallaceae bacterium (assembly GCA_031548025.1). Taxonomy (GTDB): domain Bacteria; phylum Verrucomicrobiota; class Lentisphaeria; order Victivallales; family Victivallaceae; genus UBA5239. Next base: position 21,501 of record JAVBRM010000082.1, read on the forward strand.
GAAACAGGTGATCGACTGCGGGGTCAACCATGTATCGTGCTACAATCTCACCATCGAAGAAGGCACTTTGCTGGCGGAACGCGCCGGAGTGAGCGCCGTGGCCGACGATGATCTGGCCGCGGATATGTGGTATGCCGCCGGTGAAATTCTCGGCGAAGCCGGGCTCAAACGTTATGAAATTTCCAACTATGCCAGGCCGGAGGCAGAGTGCCGCCACAATTTGAATATCTGGCATGGGGACAATTATCTCGGGCTGGGACCGGCCGCCAGTTCTTTTGACGGGACCGACCGTTGGGTTCAGCCGTCCAACCTCGAAACCTGGCTCAAGGGCGGCAAGCCGGAAACCGACGCCATTGACGCGGAAATGCGTCGCAGCGAGATTTTCGCTTTCGGCCTGAGAACCATCGAGGGGTGGGAACGGCAAAGCTGGAAATTTTCCGACTGGGACGAGCGCCGGGATCACATGAAGAAACTGGGTTTTCCGTCCGACATCCTAAAAATTACGGCGGACAGGATCAGGCTCACCGAAAAGGGGTTACTGCTTTGGGACTCGATCGCGGAAGCCTGTCTTACGATGTAAAATCCGCCATTCCCGCGGCGGCATCCCGGTCAGCCGTTTAAACGCTTTGCTGAGATGAAATTCATCGCAAAAACCGCAGCGGGCGGCGATTTCCGCCAGGTTCAGCCGGGTACCGGCCAGCAGTTGCCCGGCTTTGTTGACCCTTTCAATTAACAACAATTCACTAAACGACTTGCCGAATAACCGCGAGGTCAGGACACTGGTCCGCGACTGGGATAAGTCCAAGGCTTCCGCCAGATCGGGCAAGCCGATTTTTTCCGCGGCATGTTCCCGGATGAAACCGATGATCCGGGCGACTTTCGGATTGGTAGTGAATTCCAGCAAATGAAGCTTGCGCAAATGCGCAACTACTCCGTCGGCAAATATTTGCAACAGCGGAAGCATCGTTGCGTCAACCGTCGGCAAGGCTTCGCGAAGCCGGTAAAATTCCTCCGGCAGTCCCGGCGGCGCTTCTCCCGGCCCTCGCCACGACCCCACATAAAACAATCCGTAATGAACCCCGGAGTCAACCAGCGGAATCAGGATTTCGCTGATCCCCTTCCAGCAATTGGTGATATACGGCTCGGTACGATCCTGGCAAAGCTCATTCATCTGATAGCGGCAATGCCCGATGCAGCGGTAATCATCGAATCCATATTCACAGACCGGATTCTTGAGGTGGGACATCCTATTGCCGGGAAATATTCGTCGCCGCATTTGACCAAGAGTAACCACCCGGTTATCGATAATCGTAACCGAAACGCCCAGCGCCTTTTCCAGGCAGCAAATACTTTCTTCCACCAACATTACTTGTCTCACTATTGATTCAGTAAAATAAATATACATGATATCACCATATAAATCCATTCCAAATCCACCAAAAATCCTGTATATTATAATAAAATAAAAACACCGGTAAAACAAATGAGAAGAAACAAGACAAACAGAACAAATTTCACACTCATTGAACTCCTCGTGGTGATCGCGATCATTGCGATTTTGGCGGCAATGCTGCTGCCGGCGCTGAACAAGGCTCGGGAGAAAGCCCGAACCCTCAGTTGCGTCAATAACCTCAAACAAACCACCACATATGGGCTTATGTACCTGGATGGTTTCGACGGCTGGTTTCCCTCTGGAACCGCTGCGAACAGCAATTCTCAGGCGTGGATTTATTCGATGAGTGATTATCTGAGGAGAAATATCAAAACTTCAACCCCGGCTGAAAAAATGCGGGAATTCGGATGCCAGGAGATTTACAAGCAATGGAACCTCAAGTATCCGACCACTCTTAATGTTCCCAGATATCAGACATACGGAGGCCCGTGGAGTGGTCGCGACCATATAGCGCTCCGCCAGGCCCCTAAGCCATCGAACACGGTTTTTTTCGCCGATACCATCATGGTAAGCTCACATATCAAGGCCTACTACGCAATGTGCGGGGGGCCGACGGGACAAACTCTCGCCTCTACAACCCCGGCGCTCGCTCCGGTCCATGACGGAGAAACGGCCAGTATCGGCTTCCTTGACGGGCACGCGGAGTATGCCAAACCGCAAAGTTATAAAGACCGGCAAGTTATGGTCTTTTACCGGCTCGATGTGGAGGAAGTGATTCAATATCAATTTTTTCCCAAATTGCAAGCTAACGGGTTGATACCCTAAAATATCGAAAGGAAATACGACCGTGAAACGAAAAATTCTGACCGGATTGTTATTGATTCAAGCATTCGCCATCTTCGGAACAGACTTGTCCGAATTCGAGGCAAACGGGTTCCCATTGATTATTCCTCAAGTCAGGGAACTGAAAAAGACGGAGGGTAGTTTTCGTATTCCGGACCGTTTCTCCATCAACGCGCCGGAAGGTTGTGAGTTCGCGGTCGGACAAATCAGGGAACTCCTGAGGCGCCAGCATCAAGTGAAATTCGAAAAATCCGGCCTGGAAGCGGTATGCCAACTGGCGATATCCCAGGACAACACCCCGGAAAATCCGGAAGGCTACACCCTGAAAATCGACAGCGGAAAAATTATCATCAACTCCAAGTCCACCGCGGGATTATTTTATGGAGTGCAAACACTTTTGCAGATCATCCGCAACACTCCTTCCAGGGAATTAAAAAACTGTGAAATCGTTGATTTTCCGGATATGGAATTCCGGGCATACACCATCAGTCTGCGCGGAGCAACCGCCGAGAATATGAAAGACTGGGAAAAACTGCTTGACGCGCTCGCATCCGTGAAATTGAATGCGCTTATGGTTGGTTTCGAAGACAACTTCCCGTATACAAACAATCCGTTCACACTGCGCAAACAAGCGACTTTTACACGTGATGATATTCAAAAGCTGATTGATTTTTGCCGGGACCGGCATATTCAAATCGTCCCATGCATCCAGGTTTTGAATCACACCCTATGGCTCTTTTCCCATCCTGACCATCTGGATTTGCTGGAGCCCGCCGACTACAACAAACTCTCAAAATGGAGAGCATCCTACTGCCCGAGCAACGAAAAAACCAATGCATTGATTACCATGATGCTCAAAGAACAACTTGAGGTCTTCAAACCGAAATATTTCTATATTTACTACGATGAAACAACTCAGCACGGTGTGTTTCAGAAATGCGAAAAATGCAAAGCCAGAAAAGGTGTTGATATTTTGTCCGAGCACCTGAATATGGTGGAAAACCAGCTTCTCCAGGCCGGAGCCTATCCGATCATCGCCCATGACTGCATAAGGTCGAATACCTATCTCGGCCCGGAACTTGCACAAAGAGTCAATCCCAAAACAATCATCCGTTTCTGGGATTACGGCCGTACATTATCAAGGGAAGATGAATTGGCCGAAGTTGCGGCATTGCCGAATAAAAACAAGATAATGCACGCCGGGCTGGGCGGCGATCCGCACAACGTGCTGGCACTTAGCAAAGCGGGTGAAAAATACGGCGTAAAAATGCACTCGATGACCCGATGGTATCATGCAAGAGGCGACCAGTTGGACCGCCTCACTCCGGAAATGTATGGCGGTCTACTGCTCAGCAGCAGTGTTATGTGGAATCCTAATGTCGGGTCGCTTGACAAACTCTCCTACGACCCGGTACGGGAAATGCGCAAGCGCATGGATAAAAAACATATAAAAATTCCCGCTGAAACATTTACGCCTCTCGGAATCAAATCTCAAATCAATGCGGAACTCAACCGGAGCCAAGCCTTTATGATACTCAAGAATGACAGCAGCCTCGAAGCTCTGAAGGCTGAGTTGAACGCCAGGCCGGAAAAATTTCAACTGCAGACGGCTTCGGGTGGAAAATACTACGGAATTGTCCTTTCCGGCGGCAAAGACGATAAATTGGAGTCGGCGCCCGTGGAAATCCCGGTTGATTCGCACCTGAAACAGCTTGCTTTTTTGTTAACGACCTCCAGGCCGGACGACATGCAGAGTTATATGGGACAATTGTATGGCCGGAATACTTTCAAGTTTACCCCGGTCGCCGATTTGACGGTCCATTATGCGGACGGGCAGAAGAAGCGTATTCCGATCCGTTACCGCATGGAAGTGACCGAGTTTAACCGGGAACGCGGCGGCTGGAATATGCGTTTCGTCAACAGCGGCTTTGATGACCGCGGCGCGTTTTACAATCTGGGGTGTTTCGACTGGATCAATCCCCGGCCCGAAGTAAAAGTCAAATCCATAACTTTTTCAACCCGGCAATTCGGCGGCATTATGCCGGCATTGCTGGCGGTTTCCGCGACCGGACTGAATGCGCAACCGCCTCAGGGCGATATCAATTTTGCCAAGGCTGAATCTGTTCCGCTATGCAAACAGCAGCCGCGAATCACGCCGTGCGTGGATTTCGCAAACGGCATGGGAAAGGCCAAGGTTTCCGGCCGCATCGTGAAAAAGGGTGGCGCATTCGGCGAAAAACTGCCGGTAGCGTTTGCCATTGAAAAAGATCCCGCCGCTCCGTCCGGCGGCAAGGTACTGAAAATAACCGTACCGCCGTTGAAAAATTCGCCGGACACCTGGTATTGGCGAGTCGATGTTGAACTCGAGGACTATCAATTGCGCCCGGATTCCCAGGGGCTCGTGATGACCTACCGGATGAATACGGCCGGTTTCAGCCACCTTACCGAGTATTTGCTGGATACCAAATCCAAGGACCGAAATCATGTGTTGGTGCGGCGGGAGCCGGACACCGAATATCAGACGGAGTTTTGCAGTTTCGCGGATTGGGACTGGCTGAAAAAAGGCGTCTCACATTTTCTGCCCGGTTCGGATAAGGATAAGGTCGACCTGCGCAAAATATCTTTCTTCTTCAAATCGTTGCCCGAGGGAGCAAACATCTGGATCGACATGATCGGAGAATCTCCGGATCCCTGCGCCATATATCCCTTGCGTACCGAACGGCGGCCGGAAATCGTGACGCGTTTCAGGTAACACCATAAAAATCAAACGGATTGTATTATGAAAAAGATATTGAAATTCCTACTTTTGGGTATCCTGTCGCCTGCGATGTTGCATGCCGACTACTCGTTACAGGTTGACCTCGATAAGCCGGACGCGTTTTACAAAGCGGGTGAGTCCGCCGTCTGTACTGCGACTCTCCTCAAGGATGGTAAAATCGCCGCGGGCGAACGGGGCCGTTACCGCATTCTGGCGGAGGGCGTGGAAGTGAAATCCGGCGAATTCGACGCCGGGCAGGCTGTTACCGTCACGGGAACCTTGGAGCGCCCCGGTTGGCTTTATTTCGGTTTTGAAGTTCTGGATGAAAAAGGCAATGCGAAATCCGGGAAAGGCATCCAGAAGCATCGGCGAAAATCGCGAATCGTAGGTGAGATCGGCGCTATGTTCGATGCGGAGCAGATCAGGAGCGGGATCGAATGCCCGCCCGATTTCGATGCGTTCTGGGCGCGGTGCCGCCAGGAACTGGACAAGGTCCCCGTTCAGGCTGAGTTGCAACCGTATCCGGTACCGGAGCGTTATCAGGGAAAAATCGAATGCTATACGGTCACCGTGGCATGCGCGGGTCGGGCGCCCGTGACCGGTTATCTGGCGATGCCGGTCAATGCTGCGAAGGGTTCCCTGCCGGCCATGGTCGACTTCCTCAGTTGGAGCTGGTGCGATGCCTCCAAAGAGTTCGCCATGAATGCGGCTGCCCGGGGGACTCTGGCCTTTGCCGCATCGTGGCATGGTCTTCCCGCCGGCAAGGATGCGGAATTTTACCGTGAAGCGGGAAAAAAATTCGATCCCCGCGAGAATGACGAAAGCCCCGAAAAATGGGTGTTTCACGATGTCTATTTGCGGGTGATGCGCGCTCTGGACTACCTGAAAACGCGCCCGGAATGGAATGGCCGTGAGTTGATCGCGCAGGGCGGCAGCCTGGGCGGCGCGCAGTGCATTGCGGCCGCGGCGCTGGACCCCGCGGTAACGCTGGCCGTGGTCAGCGTTCCGTGTTTTTGTGAATTCGACGCCGCGAAATCAGGCAGAAAACCCAGTATCCCTTATCAGGGGCGCAATGCGGAAAAACTCCATAATTCCCCTGCCATAGCCGCAACCATGCAATACCATGATATGGTCAATCTGGCGCCGCGGATTCGTTGTGAAATTTTCGTTTGCACCGGTTTTACCGATGAACTTTGTCCGCCGAGCAATGTTTTCGCATTTTACAATGCCCTTTCCGGCACCACCCGGAAGACCATGTACACCAATCCCCGAACCGGTCATTACGGCACTACCAAAAATGTGAAAGGAAATGAACGTCTCGCAAAATACTTCAACTCCATAACCGTGCAGCAATACAAATAATACAGGAGCAATTAAATGTCAGAACGCATCGTCAGTTGGTGGATCAAATGGAACGACCTGAACTGGCCCGATTCCGATAATCTGGAGCTGATCAAACGCCGGGCGGATCAAATGGCCGCTGCCGATGTCAGCGCGGCGGTGGTATTCGGGGCGCATTTCCGCTGGGACTTCATGCCTTTCTGGGAAATTCTTCATGATTATCTGGCTACGGTCGCCGATGAGTTGCACCAGCGCAAGATCAAACTTTTCGACCATCATTCGGTGAACCTGATCCACCGTTATGACAACCGGGAAGAGATGCGTCATGTCATTACCCACAGCGGTCCGCATTTGCCGTTCTCGCCAAGCCGCCAGGCGGCGGCAAGCTGGGAATTCAACGGTTCCAAGCTCAATTCATGGCGTATGATCGATGCCGAAACCGGCAAGGTGCTGTGGTATCCCCAGTACGATGCGGAAGGGTTCTGCCATCGGAATCCGGACTTTATCGCCGCTTATCAGGAATACGTGAAAATCCTGTTGCGCGAAACCAATATCGATGGATTGATGAGCGACGATACGGTGCATTACCGTTTGTATCACTCCTGTGCTTGCGATGTATGCCGGAGCGTGTTGAGGGAGCGAACCGGGGTGGAACTACCGATCGGCGCCGCTTCGGATTTCTGGGGCAACTGGAATAATCCCGCCTGGAAAGCCTGGATCGACCTGCGTTTCGAATCCGCCCGGATCTTTCAGGCGGGAGTCCGGGAAGTGTTGCCGCCGGACTTCCCGCTCATGAGCTGCTGTCCGGGCAGCACCTCGGCGCGTTGCAACAACACCGGTACCAATGTACTGGATTTCCTGGACGGCGGCTGCAATTATGTTCACCTGGAACTCTGCGGCAATACGCCCCCTTATAAACATGATCCGGTAACCTGGAATTCTCCCCTCTCTCATCATTTCATCAATGCCTCGCACCATCAAGCGGCGGCGCAAGCCAGGGGTGTTCGCTGTTATGGCGGCGGCTATGGGTTTACCGAGCCCACCGCCGGGATCATCTGGGCGGAAAACAAATGTCTCGGCGCGGATTGCTGGTTTTCCACCCTGAAAGGACGACTGGGGCTGCCGCAGTCCATTCTGGATACGCTGCCGAATGACGCGGAGCCGGTAGCCAAGGCCTATCACTTCGAAGCCGGACACCCGGAGCTTTTCGATACGGTCCCCATGTTTCAGGTCGGGGTTTATTTCTCCTACGAAACCCGGAAGCATTCATATTTCGGCAATCTGATTTCGGGATATTATCGCGATTTCGTCGACACTCTGAGTTTGCTGTTCAACTCCGGAATCAGCGTGGGTACTGTACTCGACATTCCGGAAAATACCTTCGCTTATCAATTATTGCTCTTGCCCAGCGCCGCCATCACCACAGCGGCGGAACAGGAGAAGTTGGAAAAATTCCGAACTGCGGGTGGTGTCGTATTAGCCACCGGTCCTTGCGGATTGCCGGAAAGCGGCTCGCCGTGGCGTCTTCCCACGACGGTGGCTCCGCTGGATTTCTGGAAGGAAACCATATCGCCTATCCAATGGCCGGACTGGATGTTGACGACGATCCCGGCTCTTCCGGAGAGCGCGGACTGGCGAGAGCTCAAACCCGGGCTCCATTATCATCCGGGACGCCTCCAGGATGGCGAACTCGCGCCGTCGCTGTTGGAGCGGGTTCGCCGGCACATGCGCGTTTTGCCGGTATCCGGTATTCAGGCGGAGGGATTTTTTACCGTGATCCACGAAAACGCGGATCAGTATATCATCCATTTTCTGGCCTCGGATTACGATACGGATATCGACCATCGGCTCGATGCCATGCGCAACCACCGGAGCCGCGTCAACCTGATCACGAAAGTCGAGCCGATCAATACGACGTCCGAAATCATCCTGATGACTGCGCTGCCGGTAACCGCTTATGCTCCATTGAACGCCACGCCGCCGGAAATCTCCGCGAAATCCGGGCAGGTCTGCATCACGTTGCCCCCGAAAGCCTCTTATATTATAGCGGCAATCGACAAAGAGGAGTTTGCTGATGTTTAAAATATTTCTGTGGAGGCATTAAATGAAGAAGATAATTCAACTGTTCCTGATCATTGTTTTCACCATCGTTACGGCGCGGGCCGATTACGAGGTGGCGGTCGATCTCGATCGGGAGTCCGGTTTGTACCGACTCGGCGAAACCGCGACTTTTTCCGTCAGCTTTGCGCCCGGCGGGAAAGTCGCTCCGGGCAGTCAGCTTCGCTATATTATGAAATTCGACGCGCAAATACTTAAAACCGGTATCCTTGAGGCTAACGGCGAAAAGCAATCATTCGAATTCACCGCCGACCGGCCGGGCTGGATCTATTTTGGGCTCGAGGCACTCGATAGCAATGGCAAACCCCGTAGCGATCTTTTCCGGCATCGTACCAAACCCACCATCATCAACGAGATCGGTGCTGTTTTCTCTCCGGAGCAAATCATCGCCAAGCCCTCCCGCCCGGCCGACTTCGATGAATACTGGGCCAGTCTCCGGGCCCGCCTCGACGAAGTGCCGATTCGGGCGCAGCTGACCCCGGTCAAAGATTTACCGGCCGACTATCAGGACAAGGTCGAATGCTTTGCCGTTTCCGTCGACTGTTATGGTGCGAATCCGGTCACCGGTTATCTTGCGTTGCCGCGTGATGCGAAACCGCAAAGTTTGCCGGCTCTGGTCAACTATCAGGGCCTGAGCTGGCGCGACGCCGACCGCAACGCGGCGCTCCGCTCGGCAGCCGCCGGCGCGATTGCCTTCGCGACTACCTGGCACGGTGCGCCGACCGGCTGGGCGATGGAGCAATATAAAAAGGATCCGGTCATCGGCACCGGAGCTTACCACAAATTTAACATTGATAATCGCGAGCTCTGGTTTTTCCGCGACATGTACATCCGGGTTATGCGCTCGCTCGATTACATCAAAAGCCGTCCGGAGTGGAATGGCCGGGATCTGGTCGTTCAGGGCGGCAGCGGCGGCGGTTGCCAAGCCGCAGTGGCGGCGGCAGTCGATGATGCGGTGACGCTCGCGGTAATCAGTGTACCGAGTCAGTGCGAATTCAACGCGCTAGAGTCCGGCCGGATGCCGCTCACGCCGTTCCGGAACTCGCCAAAACGGCGGGACCGGATACGCCAGGAGCCCCAGGTCGCCAAAACGGCGGCGTATTTTGATATCATCAATTTCGCCCCAAAAATCCGTTGCGAGGTTTATGTGGCCAATGGGTTCACCGATGAAAGTTGCTATCCTGGCAATATTTACGCTTTCTACAATGCCATTCCTGCGACAACCGCAAAGGCCATCACCACCCATCCCCGTACCGGCCATTTCGGCACGACCTGGAACGTCAAGGGCAACGCCCGACTCAAAGCGCTTTTCAGTGGTATTACGGTTTATGAATAAGGCGTTATTTGTCTTGATATATAGCAAAATAAAATAAATATACATGATAATACTATATAAATCCATTCCAAAATATTGATAATACTGTATATTATACAATCGGCTCAATATGGATCATTTCCATATTGGGCTTATTTGCCTTATTTGGCCAATTGGAAATAATGATAGGGAACCTGGATATGCCTAAAATAAGCGCCTCCGACTACCGCGAGCTGATGACCCCGTGGCTCAAAGCCTTTCCGCAATTTCTCCGCCGCTCCGAGTTCAACCCCGCACTTCAACATTACGGTACCGGCGAAAGCGACCACTGGGCGGTCCAGAGCAACTGCAATGTTTTCGCCGCCATGGCGGTGATGGGCGAATATGAAACTGCCCTTTCCTTGCTGCGTTATGCGCTGAAAACCCACCGTACCGGGCGGGATGTATGCAGCAACGGCACTCCGTGGGGCTGCCACTGGATCAGCGTGCTCGGCCCGGAGCGCATGACCCACGGCCTCAACCTCATCCGCGAATATCTGACCGAGGAGGACCTTGAGGATCTGTGCCGTTTCACCCTGGCCGAGGCCGATTGGCTTCTGGAGGAATACCCCGTGGTCGCCGGAATCAGTCCGCCGGAGAATAAACCGGAATCGAATATCTGGAACGGCGGATTTCTGTTGCGTGCTGCCATGGATTACCCTGACGCCCCGAATGCCGCACGTTACCGCGAAAAAGCGACCTCGTTTCTGGTTAACGGGATTTCGCACCCGCTCGATGCCGCCTGCGAAACGGTCTATAACGGCAAAACCGTTCGCGAATGGTATGTTGGTTATAATTTTACCCCCGGTTACTCGCTGGATCATCACGGTTATCTCAATGTCGGCTACATGGTGATTTGCCTGTCCAATATCGCGATGTTGCATTTTAACTTCAAGGAACGCGGCCAGACCGCTCCGCCCGAGCTCTATCACCATGTACGCGAGCTCTGGGATCTGGTGAAGAAATTGACTTTCCATGACGGTCGGTTGTTGCGGATTGGCGGCGACACCCGGGCGCGCTATACCTACTGCCAGAATTTTGCCATTCCCATGTGGATCATGGCCGCAGACCTGTTCAACGATCCCGATGCGATTGAATTTGAGCGCAAATGGCTGAAAATCGTCAAGGCCGAAGCTGATTATTCCGGCGACGGCGGGTTCTACAGCCGCCGCCTCGGCAATATTCGCCAGAGCAGCTATTATTACTATGCCCGGCTGGAATCCGACGTTATTCTCTGCCTGAGCTACGGAGCTTACTGGCGCAAGAAATTTGCCATTCCCGATCAAGCTCCCGACATGCCGGTGAATCCCGAATTTGTCTGGGAAGACCGTTTTCATGGCGCGAACCTGAGGCGCGAAGGCGAAGCCATCCGCTCCTGGGTTTGGCGGGCCGCCCAGGGCGGGACCGGGTTATGCGTTCCCGCCGATCATAGCGACATGGGCGAATGGCAGCGCAATCTCTGCGGAGAGCTGAAAACGGTATCAGTCGGATCGCCCGACCTGGGCTCCAAGGAATATCAGAGTTTTGAGGGCGGTTTCCTGACTTCCGGCCAGACCGTTTGGACGGAGAAAGTGCCGCTGGGCGAAGGCGAAGGAAAGCATCCGTATGCCAAACAACAGACCGTCGCCGCCGCGCTGCCGGACGGAAAAACCATGCTGATTCTTGATTACGCGGTAATTACCAAAGAAATCACTTTGCGGCAGATCAGAGGGTTGAGCCTGAAAATGCCGAACGATCTTTTCAACAAGTCGCAGCGGCGTTACCGCGGCGAGGGCTTCGATGAAATCCTGGCCGGTAATCCCGGTAAGGACGATACCCGCAAGATCGGCTCATCCTGGCTGGTCATCGACGAAGCTTTGGCGGTGCGCAATGTCTATGGTGCCGACGGATTGACCATTTACCGTCCGGAAGCACCGTCCATCATCATCAAAAAAGAGAGCCAGCCCTGGTTGCATTCGCTTTATGCCGATGAAATATGCAGTATTTTCAACCCGGAAATCAAGCGTTATCTGCCGAAAACCGTAGTCCTGGACTGCGGCGCGGCGGTCAGCGTCGGCAATGCCGTCGGCGAAGCCCGGCAGCTGGAACTGCCCGGTCTTCAGCGCGGCGTCGAGTATACCGCCGATGATGGAAGCAAATACGTCCTGATTGCGGACTTTGGTTTGGCGCAAGTTCCTCAATTCAAAGGTGAACTGGTGGCGAAAATCGCCAACGGCGCCCTTTATAAAATCTGAAATCTAAACACAAAAAAAGCGGGCCTTGAGCCCGCTTTTTTTTTACCATCTTCTTAATTAATTCTGCTTAAGAGGATTGGTACGAATGCACTTGGAAGCCATTTTCGGCAACGGATTCTGCCGGTGGGCTTCTTCCATGATGAAAATCTGGCGGCGAACTTCTTCGTGCTTGATCTTCGCTTCGGCGCCGTTGGCGAGAACGTCATACAAATTGGCATAAAGGGCGCGTACCATTGTGCTGAAACCGGTTTCGTTGCTGTTCTGGTCGTTGTATTCCCAGCTTTCGTTGTGCCATGGGAGCTGTTCCGAACAGTATTTGCGGTTGTCGCTCCAGGGTTTCCACTGTTTCTGAGTGGGGGCGGTTTCCGGGATATAGTATTTCCATTTCAAGCCGCTGGGGCCGCCGGTGAGCCCGCCGAGAGTACCGCTGATGTTGTACATGTCACCCTGCGGATAGGCCTGCAGAGAGCTGATGCAAACTTCGACTGTCGGGTTGGATTTGCCGGTCAGGACCAGCAGACAGAAGTTTTCGGCGTCGCCTTCGAAGGGGAAATGATTGGCGTACATTTTGCAGAAAATATCCGGATATTCTTCGCCGAAAAGCACTACGGCCTGGTCAACCGGGTGCGGCCCGGTGTTCCAGAGGTTGCCGGCCAGGTTGTCCTGCATGGTCTGCCAGTCCCAACGGCGGCTGAATCCGCTCCAGTTGCTGCGGATATAGACGATATCGCCGAGCACGCCGGACTTGATGATCTCCTGCATTTTGATGAAGAACGGATAAAAACGCGAGTTCTGGAAAGGATAGAAAACCGCTTTCTTTTCTTTGGCCAGATTGACCAGCATATCAAAATCCTTGACGGTGGGAGCGGAGGGTTTTTCGCTCAGGGTATTGATACCTTTGCTCAGGGCCATGGTGGAGGCTTCCAGGTGGAAGGGGCTGGGAGTGGCATTGACGAACAGGTCAATTTGAGCTTTTTCAAGCATTTCCTTGTAATCAGCGTAAGTTTCACAGCCGAATAACTCTTTGGCATCTTTGCGGCGTTCCTCGAAACTATCGGCAACGGCAACGACTTGGAATTTTTCCCGATCGTTTTTCAACCAGTTGGCGTGAATTCCCCAGCCGCTGCGTCCCTGGCCGCCAATACCGACTCTAATCAACTTACTCATTTTCCATCTTCCTTAAATTTAAACCGGTTTTTATTTATTCAATTTTATTAAACCGGTTGATTTCTATTATTAAGTTTACATCCATTTCCCCGGATTTCAACTTTTTTTTGAAAAATATTCGCAATAAAACCATGTGTCAAGTCCGACATATCGGGTCTTTCATCTCATTGCATCCGTTTTTTCGATTGTTTTTCGCTGTTTTGCGTCTATATTAATAACTCTATAGATAGTAGGAAATAAAGGAATGCGGATATGGCGAAAATTCATCCCACAGCAGTAGTTGATCCCCAGGCTCAACTGGCCGATGATGTTGAAGTTGGACCGATGTGCTACGTCGGGCCCAATGTGATTATTGGGAGCAAAACCAAATTATTGCCGCAATGCCATATCAGTGGTTATACTGAGCTGGGGGAAAACAATGTGGTGTATCCGTTTGCTTCGCTCGGAACGCCCGGTGAAGATTATGCGTTTGCCGGCGGCGTCTGCAAGGTGAAGATCGGCAGCAATTGTATTTTTCGCGAAGGAGTAACCGTCAACGCCGGGACCAAGGAAGGTACCGAAACCGTGATCGGCGACAATGTTTTCATGATGGCCAACGCTCACGTGGCGCATAATTGTACGGTCGGCAACGGCGCGGTCATCGTTTGCGGAACGGTGCTGGGCGGATATGTTGAAATCGGCGAACGGGCTTTTCTGTCCGGAGTATCGGCGGTGCATCAGTTCTGCCGGGTCGGCAGATTGGCGATCATCAGCGGCGGTTCGGTGTTTTCCAAGGATATCCCGCCTTTTATGATGGCTGAAGGGCGTAACGGCGGAGTGAAAATGGTCAACATCGTCGGATTGCGCCGCGCCGGTTTTTCGGTGGAGACCATCCGGGTAATCCAGGATCTTTACAAAATTGTTTTCCGCAGCGGAATGATTCTGACCCAGGCTTATGAAAGATGCCGTACCGAATTGCCGCAAATCCCTGAAGTTCTGGAATTTCTCAATTTTGCCGAAAACTCAAAGCGCGGCATCTTAACCAACCGTGAAGACGGTCATCGCAACTAAGCAGCTAAAAATTAATCATAAGGAAATAATCATGTTGGAAAGTTTAAAGAAAAGCCCGAAATTCAAAGGCCGGAAAGGCCCTTTGGTTTTATTGATCATGGACGGAGTCGGATTCGGTAAATATGCCGAGGGCGACGCCGTTCTCAACGCTTACACTCCCGAGCTGGATTGCCTGATGAAAAACTGTCCGTCCACCAGTCTCAAAGCGCACGGCACCGCAGTGGGAATGCCTTCCGATGCCGACATGGGAAACAGCGAAGTCGGGCATAACGCCATCGGCTGCGGGCGGGTTTTCGCCCAGGGCGCCAAGTTGGTGGACGACGCGGTAAAAAGCAAGTCCCTTTTCGCCGGCGATACCTGGAAGAAGCTGGTCAAGAACGCGATCGATCATAATTCCACTTTGCATTTCATCGGATTGTTTTCCGACGGCAACGTCCATAGCAATATTTCTCACCTGAAAGCGATGATCGAAGAAGCCAAAGGCGAAGGGGTCAAGAAAATCCGCATCCATCCCCTGCTGGACGGTCGTGACGTACCGGAAACTTCCGCGCTGGATTACATCAAGCCTTTTGAAGAATTCCTCGCCGGTCTGAATAAAGACGGCGTCGACTTCCGCATTGCTTCCGGCGGTGGCCGCATGGTGATCACCATGGACCGTTACGGCGCCAACTGGGATATGGTTCGCAAAGGTTGGGAAACCCACGTCCACGGTAACGGCGACTATTTCAAGACCGCGGAAGAAGCGATTACCAAGCTCCGCGAAAAGACCGGCGCCATTGACCAGGATCTGCCGCCGTTTGTCATCTCCGATGACGGCAAAACTCCGGTCGGACCGGTTGAAGACAACGATTCGGTGATCTTTTACAATTTCCGCGGCGACCGTTCTCAGGAAATCACCAATGCGTTCGAAGAAGAAAATTTCGACAAATTCGATCGCGGCCGTTGCCCGAAAGTCGAATACGCGGGCATGATGGAATATGACGGCGACTCGCATGTGCCGAAACAATTCCTGGTCAATCCCCCGGCAATCGACCGCACGGTGGGCGAATTTCTCTGTGCTTCCGGCATCAAACAGCTGGCGATCAGCGAAACTCAGAAATTCGGACATGTCACCTATTTCTATAACGGCAACCGCGCCGACAAATTCGATGAAAAGCTCGAAGACTATGTGGAAATCAAGTCCGATATCGTGCCGTTCGAACAGCGTCCGTGGATGAAATCGGCGGAAATCACCGACAAAGTCTGCGAAGCGATCGCTTCGAGCAAATACCAGTATATCCGTTTGAACCTGCCTAACGGCGACATGGTCGGCCATACCGGGGTTTACCAGGCGGTATTGGTGGCGATGGGCGCGGTGGATATCAGCTTGTCGCGGATCGCGGCGGCGGTCAAAGCGGCCGGAGGCGTCATGCTGGTCAGCGCCGACCACGGCAACGCCGACGATATGTACGAGCATGAAAAGAGCGGAGCGGTACAACGTGACAAATGCGGGGAAATCGCCCGCAAGACCGCGCATTCGCTCAATCCGGTGCCGTGTATCGTCTACGATCCGGCTTATCAGGGTGAATACGAGTTGAAGCTGCGGGAGGGTCTCGGCATCAGTTCACTCGGGGCTACCTGTATTGAACTGCTGGGCTTCGAAGCCCCGGCAGGCTACGATCCCAGTGTATTGGTAATGAAGTAAATTTTAGCGCCCCCGTCAGAAGTCAAGTCAAAGGACCAAAATGACCAAAATGACGCAAAGGACAGTTGAGCTTTGAGCAGAGGTTGTTCTTTTGTCTTTTCTGTCTTTTGACATTTGGGGAGCGTCAAGTTCCGTTATTATACGATATTCTTGAATAAAATAACCGCTGAAGACTTGATATCTGGTATTTAGCGGTTATTTTTTAACAAATGTATTTTAGCGAAGGAGGCTCTTTGATGAAAAATTGGCTGTTGATAAGTTTTGTCGCCATGACCGTGGTATTTCTGGCCGGTTGCCGTAACCCGGGAATATTTTCCGTAACCCAGGATGATGGAAAGCGCGATATGGTCGTGCTGGCCGAAAAACCCGTCTATCAGAATAATGTGGCGGTTACCGGTTTTCAGGATCGCCGGACGGAAGGCAATTCCACCGGAACTATTTTCTGGAGTCTTTGTCCGTTAATGCCTTATGGTTGGGTCGACTACAACAAACCGGAAAATTCATCAGCTATGTTGACCGTTGGAGCCTACAAGGAAGATATCATCGGCAATCTGGCTTACGCCGCAGCCTTGAGCACGGATACCTCGCGTTTGTTCACCAGCGCTTACTACGCCACCGCTATTGACGACCTGAAAGGGGACTTGATTCTGGATGCGGAAGTAAATTCCACTAAATTTGAAGGCCAGGTCGTATCCTATTGTATTTCGATAGCGGCACCGGCGCTGTGGGTTGTCGGCTGCCCGGCGACACATTTCACCAGCAGTATCGATGTCAAATTGCGCCTTTATCACCGTTCCACCAACAAAACCGTCTGGGAATATCCGATCAAGGAAGAAGAAACCCAGTGGCGTTGGGCCTACGGAACGACCGGTGAAGATATCATCGTCTATTCCAAGTTGATGCGCCGCGGCATGAACAAAGCCCTCGCCGACCTGGAAAAAGTCCTCAAAGAAAATCCGGACCTCCTGAAAGACAAATAAGCTTCTGCAGACAGGTCGGATATTTTCTGTAGTATGGTATTCGAAATCCGTGCCGAAAAATGGGGGTTCGCGGGTTGAATAATCGTTGAAATATGATATGTTTTGCATATAACATTTTTTGATAAATTTTTATGCAGGAGGTTTCAATGCAGCATTTGAATGTTCCCCCCGATAATCATGTGAAGGTGCTTGACGGTCAAGGGTGGGTTGGCTTAATCGATCATTTGGGTTCGGAAGTTTCGATTTTGAACGCGGCCAGAGTTTCTTTCGGCAAACTGAAAAACGAAATGGACGAAAAGGATGTCGCTTTACTGTCCTATCTGATTGAAAATCAGCATACCAGCCCTCTGGAGCATGTGGTTTTCACTTTCAGCATTCATTGCCCGTTATTCGTACGCGGCCAGTGGCACCGTCACCGGACCTGGAGCTACAACGAAATTTCCCGGCGTTACACCGAAATCGATATGGAGTTCTATACTCCGCCGAAGTTGCGGGCCCAAGCCAAGGTCAATCGCCAGGCATCGGTTGAGTTGCCGGGTTTTGAAGATACTGAGTTGCGTAAAAAAATCAGCGAGCATAATGAATTGAGTCTCAAGTTGTTCAATGAATTGCTCGACGCCGGAGTCTGTCGCGAACAGGCCCGCGGAGTATTGCCGCAAAATATGATGGTAACTTTTTGGGGAACAGTCGATTTGAACAATCTGCTGCATTTTCTCGAGCTTCGCGACAGCGAGCATGCCCAGTGGGAAATTCGCGAGTATGCCAAAGCAATCAAGCAGTTGATCAAACCGCTGATTCCGAATGTCGCGAAATATTTTGAATCAAAGGGGCAGAGTTGGTAAAAAATGCGTCCGCGAATTGCCTTGACTATGGGAGATCCGGCCGGAATCGGTCCTGAATTAGCCGTAAAAGCGGCGCAACTGCCTGCGGTCAAAGCGGAAATGGATGTGGTCGTTTATGGCAGCCATAGCGTAATTGCCGAGGCTGCCCGGAAATTTACCGGCGGAATCATGCCGGAAATAGTCGCGGTCAGCAATCTGCATTTTGAAGATGTGCCGGTCGGCAAGGAGAATGCGGCCTGCGGCAAAGCGGCCCTGGAATCCGTTCGCGCGGCCACCATGGATGTACTCAACGGGCGGATCGACGCCATCGTCACCTGTCCGATGAATAAAGCTTCGGTAAATCTGGCGGGAATACCGTTTACCGGGCATACCGAATATATTGCCGGGCTTTGCGGCTGTGATAATTATGCCATGATGCAATCCGCCGGCGATTTGCGAGTGATATTCGTAACCACCCACATCGCCTTGAACCGGGTGGCGGAAGAGGTTACTTTTGAGCGGATTGTAGAAGTAACCAGGCTTTTGAACCAGACAATCATTGCCGAGGGAATTCCGGCACCCAAATTGGCCGCCGCCGCCGTCAATCCTCACGCCGGAGAGCAGGGATTCATGGGACGGGAAGACGAAGACGTAGTTAAACCGGCGTTGGAATTTCTGAGAAAAGAGGGTATCAATATCGCCGGACCGTTTCCGCCGGATACGCTCTTTATCGAGAACATCCGCAAGAGATTCGACGGTATTGTTTCGATGTATCACGATCAGGGGCATATCCCTTTTAAAATGCTGGCATTTGACCGGGGCGTAAACTCTACGATGGGGCTGCCGATTATCCGGACCAGCGTCGATCACGGCACTGCTTTTGAAATCGCCTGGCAGGGAATAGCAGACACCGGAAGTTTGACTGCCGCGCTGCATCTGGCTGCTTTGCGCACGGGGAAACTGACCTGATGAAGCGACGCCTCCAGAAATCCGGTGGCCGCCCCGCTTTGCTGTTCTTCACCGGATTTTATTTAATCGTTGCTCTGACGATGCAGTTTCGCAATATCCTGGCGATGACCCAGTCTCCCGAAATCAATATCGGCGCCGCCATGGTCTTTATGGCGCTGTGGGTGTACCTCGGTTGTATGCTGGTGCCGTTCCAATGGCTGAAAGAGCGTGATTCCAGCGTCAAAACCGTATCTACGCTTTGTCTGCTGCTGCCGTTGGCCGCCCTGGCGGCGTCGTTCATCGATCATTTTACTATGCTGATGTGGCCTCCGGACAGTATTGCCGCCTGTTTTATCGCGGGTATGGTGATAACTTTACCGCTTGGGGTATGGTGCGGGGCCATGGGGACGGCTCTGCGGAGCGGCGAATCGACGATGGGCCGATACTTGAACTGTTCCGGATTGGCCGCCGGTATGATCAGCGGCGGAGTGGTGCTTTCGCTGGCGGTAGAGCGTGTCGCCTGGGGCGACCGGCTGCTGATAACGGCCGGCGGCGGAATCATCCTGTGGACCGGAATCGGGATTTTCCGTTTGTTAAAGTCAAAAAAAGATATTTTCCATATATTGATATGGGGCGGCTTGTCGGTGGTTTGCTGTCTGATGCTATATCTTTCCAATCAGTGGTTTATGCAAACCGGCATGGCGCATTACCTGCCAGGCTGGAAGTTGATACGCTCGGTGGAATTGCCCGGCGGCAAAATGTCGTTTTTTGAGGATCTGGATAATAGATCCCGGCCGGAAAATCTTAAAAAATATCGGATTTACCTGAATCGCAGTTTATTATGGGAACTGCCGGCGGACCGAAATTTGTATTCCGGCGGCTTGCTTCCGCTGTTGATTCAGAAAAACCAGCCGAATATGCGGATTATGGTCGTGGCGCCGCAATTTTACAGCGGTATCGAACTGTTGGCCAGAATGCCGCAGTCGGGAATTATCGAGGTTGTTTGTCCGTACCGCAATCTTTTTGAATTCAGCCGTGAAAACAATTTGCTGAGCGGTTTCTATAAGGCGCTGTACATTGGATTGGACCCTAAAAGTTATTTAAAATCAGTTCCTTATGAGTATGATCTTATCATTCTGACCGATCCGTGTCTGTTGGTCAAGGGTACTCTGGACGAGTTTATCGTGGCAGGCCGGGAAAAACTGGCGAAAGGCGGAGTAATCGCGGTTCAGGCAGCGGAAAATCCGTTGGGAAAATATTTCAGTTACATCGCCAAGGTTCCCGGATGTTCCGATATGATGATGGGCAGCAACAGTCCGTTATGTACCGATATCAGGCGGCTGGGGGAGCGTTTCGATTCCTTTATGACTTTATTGGGAGCCGAGGGAATGGTTCCCGGCGGAATATTCGAGATTCTATATCAGGTACCGCAATCCAGGGAATTTTCAGCCCGGGAGCGTGAGCAGGAATATGAAAAATGGACTTTACCGTCTTTTGCGACTTCACTGGCGGTTTGGCAGATTATCCTGCTGGCGGTTTTGGCCGGTGTTTATTTCAGCATCCGTTTTCTGGCGGTGCGCCATGGTAACAGCTCACTGGCGTTTACGGCGACGGAGAACGGAATCTGCGGGGCCGGTTTCTTTTATATAGCCCTACTGCTGCAGTACAGCCATGGAGTAATGATTTACCAGCAGTTCGGGTTGCTGCTCGGGCTGGCCGGTATGGTGTTGATCAGTGAATTGGTTCCGGGACCGCCGAAATTGAGGATCTTTACGACGGCTCTGTCGTGTATTTTGCCATTGATTATCGTTTATAACGGTGAGTATTACGACTGGCTGCTGGCCGGTGCGCTGATCATGATGTATGTTTCCGTAGGGCAGGTCAGTCAGGAGTTGGAACGCCGACGGACCATTTTGACGGAAATGGAACTCAATAAATGGTATTTGGGCGGAGTTTTTTACGGTTTTGCCGGAATTATGGTGATATTGTTATGTACCGCCAATTTGTTTTTTGGCGGTTTACTGTTAATATTATTGCGTCTGGCCGCTCTGGTGATGATGTTTGCGGCCAGAAAGTAGCAGGAGATGTCTTATGAAATTGGGAATCGTGTTATTAGCGATGTGTATGTTCGTGGCCTACGGCAAAGAACCGGTGGCTAAATCCCGTATCGATTCGATACTGGTATCTGTAAACGGCAGGGCAATCAGCCTGATGGATGTGGTTTATGAGAGCCGTCAGGAAGAGGCCAAGCTCGGCTTGGTATATCAGGGCAGGGAGCTGTATGAAGCGGTCAAAAAACTCCGGATGCGGATTCTCAATGAGATCATCAAGCGGTATTTGATTCTCGACGATTACCGGAAGAATCCATATGAGATTCCCACCCAGCTGGTCGAAAGCATGCTTGATGACCTCGCCGAGAATTTTGGTTGCACTTCCCGGAGTGAGCTGGCGGTAAAGGCCAAGCAGTCGGGGACCACTATCGAAGAGCTACGTTTCAAGGCGCGCGAACGGTTGATCATCCAATCGATGATCAATACGTATTGCCATCGGCATGTGACGGTTACCCCGCGTGAAATATATGAGTATTACGAACAGCACAAAGACCAGTTTAGCACTCCGGCACGGATCAAGCTGGCGGTTATCTCTCTGAAAAGCGGTCGCGCCGATTATGATAAGTTGCGTCAGGATATCGCCAAGGGCCTCAAGGAAGATCCGACAAAGTTTGCGGCGTATGCCCAACTGTATACGGATGTGGCCGCGGACAAGGGAGGCGACCTCGGCTGGATCGAAGAAAAGGGCTTGCGCAAGGAATTCAAAGATGTCCTGAAAGATATGAAAACCGGTGATACCTCCCCTGAAATTGTCACTAAAGAGGGCTGTTATTTTATCCAATTGACCGGCGAAGAACCCGAGACGGTCCAAGACTTCAAGGTTGCGGGGGTCAAATTATATCGCGAAGTGGAAGCCCGAATGCGCGATGAAGCAGTAGAGAATTATGTGGAAGAACTCAAGAAGGACGCCATAATTCGTTACGGTCAATAATTATGGTTGAAGCTTGAAAATCCAGAAATAATTGAGCTGGAATACTTGTTTAAGCTTGCCGGACTTTTCCAACTCGCCGACCATATTGGCCAGGCGGTTGTTTTCCTCGTCAAAATCGGCGATATGATCCAGATTGGCACGGGTTATGCCCAGAAGCACATAAGTTGCGCCGCTTTTTTGGATTTCATCGAATACCGCATCGGAGGTCCGAGGGACCGGGGTCAGGTACTTTGCCTGAAAATAAGGTGCGGCAATCTGGTAATCGCGCGGTACATACAGGCCACGGCGTTCCAATATCAGTAAAACTTTGCTGTCGGCAGGTGTTTCGTCCGCCAGGTAGGACATGGCCTCGATATAACCGGGGTCGTCCGTGGACACTTGCAGAAAACGGACATTATTCCGTTCTCCCAAAGCCAGGCGCCATGCTGTTATAAAATGGCTTTTATTGGCACAGCCAATGCTGTAAACCATGCTGAACAATAAGATGCCCAGTATTATATCTGTAAATCGGATAGCGAAATTTCTCAGAAAATATGCAGCCGGTATTATCATGATGAAATAAACCGGCATCAGAAACCGGGTTTGCTGAGAAGTGAAAAACCAGATCATGTAAATCGCGACAATCATGATTGATGTTGCAATTACTTGACGGTTAAGATTTTTATGCTTGTAGCCGAGATATATTCCGATGATGAGAATGGTCAGGATCAGGAGGAGTTGCCAACCCATGGCGATTCCATCAAACAGGGATTTATGTCCTTGATTGTAAATATCGTATACCGCAACCAGGACTGGGCCGGTGAAAAAAGACGTTATTGTCCTGAGTCCGTAGTAGCGGTCGCCCATTGCATAGTGAAACGTATCCACGAGCTTGTCCGCTTCGGAGCCGCCGAATATGGAAGAAAGGAATGGATAAAAGGGGTTTCCGGTGTAAAACCACGGCCGGATATAGAAAGGCAGAGCAAACAGCCCGGCGGCCAGACCGAAGATGATCAACAATTTGAACAATTTAGCGGGATTGGCCGCTTTATCATAAACGGAGTATATCAGCCACAGGACGACCGGTAAGGCCAGTCCGGCCCCGGTCAGCTTCACGGCGGCGGCGGCCCCGCAGAACAGGCCGCACAAAATCCAGTTTTTGTAATGCAGCATACCGGTTCGAAAAGCTCCGGCGAGCAGGAACAACGCCACCAGGTTGATAACGATAAATCCTTCGGAATAAGTCTCTCCCATCATATTGACGAACACCGGAGCCGGAATGATCGCGGAAACCAGAATGATGGAATTCAATTTATGCTTTTGGGTTCGGCCGATAATACGGTATAAGGCCAGAAATGAAATTATATAAAGAATCAGGTTAATCAGGCGCGGCATGAATATTCCGCCCATCTCCAATCCGACCCGGAATATAAACTGAGGCAGGGAAGGAAACGCCGAATAAGGGTTATCCAGGAAAACCTGAAGCGTTCCGAAACGTATCCAGCGCATGGGTATCGCGATCTGGTAAGATTGCTCATCCCAGCAATACGGATAGCATAGAACCGGCCCCAGAAAAATCAGAAAGACCAGCGCCAGAATGGTTAAGAATATATAATTTTTACTGCAAAAGTGTCTGACATAATGAATTGATGAGCGATATTTCCAGGCGAAAAGGAATGACAGCAGCACGAAATACCCCCAGATAACAGAAAATGACAAAAGCCCAAGCGATCCCGCAATCAAAATCAGGAGGCCCGACACATCCAGGCCAAGGACAAAAGCAATCAATCCGAATGATATCGGATCCCTGGCATCCAACTTGAAAATATGGCGAAGAATAAAAATTCCGCTTCCCAGAGTTCCAGTGATCATGAATAGAATCGCCGGCAGGATCAATAAGCCATAATTCAGATTATCAAGAAATTCCGTCATTCCACGTTTCCATCTCTCAAGTTATTTTTCAATAAAAATGGTTTCAAATCATACATCTGGTTTTTGAAAATATATGGCAAATGTTCCGGTGACAACCCCTTGAGTTGTATGGATTTCTCATATTGTTCCAGCGCCTTGGCAGCTTCCTGGTCCCGTTGCATCGATTTCAAGGTTTGGCCGTAGAAATTCCAATTTATTATACTGTAAGGGTAGAGCTTCAATTCTTTCTCAAAGTAGGTAATGGCTTTTTCCGGCTGTTTCTTGACCGCGTATATTCTGGCAATCATTCCGTTAGTGCCCAGATAATTGTTAATGCCGGTCAATTTGGGGATATTGAGAAAATGGGGGAGCGCAAGATCCGGATCTTTGGCGTCGAACAGGGCGATCGTTCCAGCTCTGTACAGGGGAAAGGGTTTGGGGGAAATATCGGCGGACCGGACAAAAAGCCTGTATGCCAGAGGTTTATTGCCTTTGTCCTGTTCAATCATAGCCTGACGCATGAACCAGCTTGCCCCCAAGACACTAAGAGAATAGTACAAAAATGCGCAAAATGCGAATGTGCAGCATATCCTTTTAACACGAAACGGGTTAGAGTGAGAAAATCCGCCGAGATACAACCGCCAGAAAATGCCGACGATTATAAAAAACAGGTATTTGACCGGCCAGTTGTTCAAGATGACATCCACCATTCCGGAAATGAAAAACATGAAAAAAATAAAAAGCAACAATAAATTAAGCGGCTGTAAGTTTTTGATAATATTAGAGATCGGACGGAAAATCAAATACAGCCAGGTAGCGAGGGCAGGAATACCATATGACGCTGCGATGAAAAGCAGTTCGTTATGAGGATGCGGACTGCGTTCGGCAGTGAAGGGTTTGAGAAAATATTCCGGAAGATTGGCAGCCAGCGCGAAACTTTCATATAATTCCGGGGAAATACCGAGGAGTATATTATCCCGTATAATCTTCAAAGCCGCAACCACAAGATAGTACCTGGCATCGTCGCGCAGAAAATCAAATGTCGGCAGGTTGATATTAATCAATACTATGATAAATGATAAGACCAGGCATACAGCAATGGCTGAAACTGTAATTTTCGCAGCCAGAGGATATTTCTGATGCAGTTTCAACAATAGTAGAAGCAGTATAGATGAGAGAAGAGCAAGAAGAGCGCCGCGGGATGGATAAAGAGTCCATTGATAAATCGACAGTATCAGGATCAATCCTTGGGTGATCAATTTTATTTGGCGGTTTGAGATGAGTCGCCCAACCTGGAAAATTATAGCGACCGCAGTACATGCCAATAGAGTGGCGCTCCAATTCCAGTTACCGGTGATGCCATAATGGGTGGAACCGGTAATGATTTCTTTGAGCGTCATGCATAAGTTCAACAGCCACAAGATACTTAGCGCGGGAAAAAGTAAAGAGAGGCATTCTCTGGCATAAAAACGGGAAAATATAACCAATACAACCGGCAGCAGGGCCGTCAACGCATAATCAAAGCGGAAAAAAGAAAGCTTAATTCCTTGAAGGAGAATGACGATAGAAAATATTAACGCACTGATAAACAATTCCCTTCCTTTTGAAAGACCGTTCGGGAGTTTAATCAGGATAAAAAACAGAGCCAGCGCACAGATGGCGGCATCGGAACAAATTTCCAATGCGGAATGATAAGGAATGGGGTAAAAGCAATAAGGCAATGCCAACGGAAATTTCAGCAGAATTGCCAGGAATAAGATAATTGCAGGATGATTATTTCTTAGATAATAGTACATATACATTAGGATATAAACAAAAAAAGGAGGCCGAAGCCTCCTTTCTCTGTAATTTAACTAATTACAATCACGAATTACCAAATGGCGTTGGGATGGATATAGGATGCGCCACGGTTCTTGCTTTCATACCAACCTTTCGGGAATCCGGCAGCATGCCCGTCATGATACAGGAAGTTACCGTAATCAGTATGGTTGCCCTTGGTAGGCCACCAACGGTCAGACGCAATCGCTGAGTCGGGGTTACCATATTCATTGGAAGAACCTTCGATCAGACCACCAGTAAAAGCGTAGGTGGTAAGAGCTTTGCCAGTGACTGCCGCATAATCGCTGCCGCAATCGACCAATTCTTCAGTACCGGAGCCTTTCTTGGCAGTGGTCGACGGGCAAACATACACGCCGTAATCGGTGAGATATTCGGTCGAACGGATTTTGTCCAGACCAGCACCGCCGCCAGCAGCGGGGAAACGATCGGCAAAGTCCATAGCATACTGCTTAACAGCCAGGCCTAACTGTTTCAGGTTGGAAGTACAAGAGATACGACGAGCTTTTTCACGCGCTGCGTTCAGTGCGGGAAGGAGCATGCCGGCGAGAATCGCGATGATCGCGATCACAACGAGGAGTTCGATAAGTGTGAACCCTTTTTTCATGTTTACTCTCCTATTGGTTAGAGTTTTTTTTGATTTTGTTTTTATTTAATGGTTAAACCATTGGTGACATCTGATAGTTTAGCAAAAAAAATGAATGAATGCAAGTGAAATTGAAACAATTTCTTAAAAATCTTTATCATGGATAATCTTCGTTGGGGTATATAAGGGAACTGCCCCGGTTCGTCTTAGTGTACCATTTATCTCCAGCAAAGCCGGCGACATGACCATCGTGAAACAGGATGTTTCCAAAGCCTTTATGATTGGAATAAGTTACAGTGGTATAAAGCAAATCAGACGCAATACCGGAATCCGGATTGCCATATTCATTGGATGATCCTTCAATCATACCACCGGCGAATGCATAGGCGCAATTGCCTACGGTACTCGGAGTGTGATTCTTTAATTCATCTGTTCCCGTGCCCTTTTTGATGGTGGTAGACGGACAGACATAGACGCCATAATCGGTGAGATATTCAGTTTCCCGGATTTTGTCCAAGCCCTTGGCGCCACCGGTGGCGGGGAAGCGATCGGCATAATCCAAGGCATACTGCTTGACGGCCAAGCCGATTTGTTTCAGGTTGGAAGTACAGGAGATACGGCGGGCTTTTTCACGTGCGGCATTTAAGGCGGGCAGAAGCATACCGGCGAGAATCGCGATGATCGCGATCACAACCAGGAGTTCGATGAGCGTAAAACCTTTTTTCATTGTTCAATGCCTATACTTTTAAATTATCATTTAGAGTCGAGCAATGTATAGTATAGCATAAAATCATTGAATATCAAAATAATTTTGAAAAAAAACCAATAATTAGGCCGTTAAAAGCAGGGTAAATCTTGAAAAAATCATTTAACAAGTTAAAATATATCAGGTTTGGAGGTTTCTGATTTGGAAGATAAAATAGCTGTGAAGAGTAATTTCAGCCATGTTCAAAAGCTTGGCGATTATAATTTGATCCGGCCTCTGGGTATCGGAGGCATGGGAGAAGTATACCTTGCCCGTCGGGAATCTGATAACTCGATGGTGGCAATCAAGCTATTATTGCCTTCTTTGGCCAACAACCGTTATCACATCGAACTTTTTCTCAAAGAAATCAATATGCTGGGACAAATCCAGCATGACGGGATCGTCAGAGTGCTGGAAGCCGGTGTCCAGGATGACGTTTGTTTTTTCGTCATGGATTATATTGACGGCAATAATCTTGTTTCGATAATGGAAATGGAGAAGACGGTCAGCGAAACTGCCGCGTTGGCGATAATCCGTGAAGTTGCCATGATCTTGAAAGACGTCTATGAGAAATATCATATTATCCACCGCGACATCAAGCCGGAAAATATAATGATCACCCGGAAAAGCACGGTTCACGTTCTGGACTTTGGTTTATCCTGGGCGATGCACGAACAGCGCAGCGGACGATGTCCGGGGATTGGAACTGCGCATTTTGCCGCTCCCGAGCAACAGCATGGTTTGGGAGTCGACTTCAGGGCCGACATCTATTCGCTTGGCACGACCTTGTATCAGTTGTTGACCGGAAAGTTTCCTTATGAATGCCACAGTATTGCTGAATTGAAGGAAGCTCATCTCAATGCTCCGATACCGGATCCGCGGGAATTGCGCCCCGATTTGTCTGCCGCTACGGTGGCGCTGATCAAGAAATCATTGGCTAAAGATCCCGGCGACCGCTACCGGAGTTGGAACGATATGATAAAAGCCATCGATAAAGCTTTGGAGGCGAACCATCGCCGTCGCAGCGTGTTTGCTTCTTCGAGGGGCAAATATTTGATTGTGGCTTTGATTTTATCTTTGGCGGCGTTGGTGTTCATGGCTGATCTCTGCAGGAAGGAACAGCAGCAGCGGAGGTTGAATGCCGAATGTGCGGAATTGATCAAGACCGCGGAGGAGCTGTCGCCGCAGAATTATGAAGAAGCGCTGAATGTACTTGATGAAATTCCCCTGCATGCCCCCAGGCAATATCTGGAGGCCGCCGCTGAAGTCAGGAAGATGATTGAAAGCAAACTTGCGATAATGCGCGAGCGGGAACGTGAAGGAAAAATCAGCGGAGAATTGAAACGGCTTCGTGAACAATCGTTCAAATTCGAGGAACAGCAGCGTTGGCGTGAAATCAAGGAACTCTGGCAGAATCAATTGGAAAAAAACCAGTTCAAAAACGACGGGACATTCGCCAGCGAAGCACGCCGACAACTGGATATGGCAGAGGCCAAAATTCAAGAGAGCCGGTTTTAATTGGAGTAACTACTTTTCCGCAAACCGGTAACCGACTCCGCGGACTGTTTCGATCAAATCATGATACGGGCCCAGTTTTTTCCTCAAGCCGACAATTTGCACGTCGATGGCTCTTTCGGTAACCGGGTAGTCGTCTCCTTTGACCCGGTTGACGATTTGGCTGCGGGAGAAGATCCTTCCGGGGTTGCGGGCCATCAGCAACAATACTTCAAATTCCGAAAAAGTCATGATTACGGGATTGCAGTCGATCATGACTTCCCGGCGTTCCGTGTCGATGACAACCGGCCCCCGCTTTAATTCGGCGCCGGGAGCCTGGCCGGTCAATTCGGATCTGCGGAGGGCGGATTTAATGCGGGCGATCAATATTTGGATACTGAAAGGCTTGGTGACATAGTCATCGGCTCCGGCTTCGAGGCCGGCGATGATATCGCTTTCGGTGCTTTTGGCGGTGATCATGATTACCGGGATTGGAGCTGTAGATTCATTTTTTTTCAGCTCCCGGCATAAAGTTATTCCATCGACTTCCGGCAGCATCAGATCCAGCAAAATGATTGCCGGCAGGTTTTCCTTGGCCAATCTCAAGCCTTCACGACCGTTTTCCGCAGAGATAATAGTACTGAATCCGGCCTTGCGAAGATTGTATTGGATGACGGCCTGGATATCCTCATCATCTTCAATAATCAATATTTTATGGTTATTCATTTTTAGTCTTTTGCCACAAGTATAAAGTACAACAATTATAATATGTATTAAAAAATGTATTTGTCAATTAAATTATTCTCATTTATTTGATTTTTGCTGTTGATAATTTTTAATCCGGCTGTATAATGTTAAATACAACTAATAAAAAAATAACATTAATATCTATATGAATCA
This sequence comes from Victivallaceae bacterium, assembly GCA_031548025.1. Classification (GTDB taxonomy): domain Bacteria; phylum Verrucomicrobiota; class Lentisphaeria; order Victivallales; family Victivallaceae; genus UBA5239. Next base: position 50,685 of record JAVBRM010000082.1, read on the forward strand.
AAAAACTGCTGATATGTACAAATATATTCTTGATGGAATAACATTATCTGATTACCAAGTTGGGGATAAACTTCCAACCGAACTGGAACTGTGCCGTCAGTTCAATACCGGCAGAATGAATGCGCACTTTGCTTTGAAAATGTTGGAAAAGAACAATATCGTCCGACGCAACAAGCGCAGTGGAACGGTTGTTCACCGGGTGCCGGATAATTTCGAATACGGCCGTCTGCTGGCCAACATCAGCCGCCGGGTTTGCATCCTCAGCCATTCTCCGGTTCATATTCAGCATTTGCATTGGAATGCCGCCATTGAAGAATCCCTGAAATCCGAACTTGCCGACGAAGATATCGAGATCATTTACCGGAATGTCGGCTGTTTGAAGACCGAGGAGGAGTATTCACAACTTCTGAATGAACTGATTGCCGAAGGCATTAATATTCTGGTGATTGTATCCGGCGGTATGGATGAATATTTGAGCAGTCATCCGGATTTTCTGTTCAAATTTCATGATCAGGTGGTTATTTTCGAGCGCGGTTCGCTTCGCTGGGACGAAGAGGCTTATCATATGGTCAGGATCAATAACTTTGCCGACGGAGTCCAGGCGGCGGAATATTTGTTCGGGCAGGGGTTTGCCAATTTGGTATTTTGCCAGTCTTCCAAGAGTGGATACTGGCAGGATGAACGTCGCCGCGGCTTGATCCAGGGAAATCGCCGTTGTACCTCCGGCAAAGGGCTGGTAACGATACTTGAGTTTGATGATACAGGGGACTCCTTTCCGAAGATCAAGGGGTTTGCCATTGTCGCCGCCAATGACAAGATCGCGGCCCGGTTGCTGGAAAGTGCCCAACGGCGAAATCTGGTCATGGGCGAAGATTTTACTTTGGTTTCTTTTGACGGCGATCCGGTTTTCGCCGATTATCATTTGACTTCTTTTCGGCCCGATTATCAGGAAATCGGACTGCAAATCGCCAATATCATCAAACATATCATAGACGGCAAGCATTCCAACATGCGTTTCTGCCTGAGGGTTCAATCCAAATTATGAAAAACAACGACATCATGGAACTCAAATTTCCGCTGCCGCGAGTCCACACCGGCATGCCGGTATCCAACAGCCGGCTCGGAGCTCTGATTTTCGGCGCGGGCCGGAAATTGGAGATTTGCGTGAGCGAAGCATCGAATTTCGACCACCGCTTCGGTGAAAATCTTCGAATTCCCCGCCCATACGCAGAAATGGTCAAACTGTACGATCCGTATGATGTCACTCCGGTCAAAAAATATATTCAGGAAGCGGTACATCCCCAGCGTTTGGACTCCAACGCCGCCTGGTGGCCATCCACCCGGATCGGCGGAGGACGAATTGTTTTCACTCTGAGTGAAGAACTGGAGCTGGTCCGGCTGTATTATGCTTCCGGCAAAGTCGAAGTCCAGACTTGCTCCGGAAAAACAATTGAATTTATCATTTCGCTGGAAAGCAACGATTTGCTGATTTTTGACCCGCAGAAAATAATCCTCGGGCAACAGCCGATTCCGATGTGGGACAAACTCAGTCACGTATTTGAACTGGCAGGCTTCGAAGCGCCGCGGCGTTTTGAAGACGGCTGGTTCCAGCCGGTGCCGGATGATCCGGGGCTCGATGTTCGGACCCGAAAAACATCCTATGGGCGGGTTATCCAGGTCAATGTGACGGAGTCGCCCCGCGAATTCCCTCTGCCCGATCCGGAAGAAGTCCGGCGGAATACCGCGAACTGGTTTGAAAATTACTGGAAGAACGCCACTACCGTGGAATTGCCCGATCCGTTTTTCAACCGCTTTTTCAAATTCGCCCAATACAAGTTTGCGGTTTCCACCATGCCGGGCGGCAAAGCGGCCTCCTTGCAGGGACCGTTCCTGGAAGATTACCAGAAACCGCCCTGGAGCTGTGATTACCATTTCAACGTCAATATTCAGCAGATTTATACTTTCGGCTTCGGCATTGGCCGGACCGAACACCTGATACCGCTGTTCGATATGCTGGAATCGGACGAATTTTACGGCAACATGAAACAGAATGCCCGTTCGCTGTTCGGCATCGAGGACGGAATCGTCCTGACTCACGCGGTCGACGACCGGGGAATGCAATGCGGCGGGCTTTCGACCGGCTCGGTATTGGATTTTGCCTGTACCGGCTGGATGGCGGCAATTTATTTTAATTATTACGAATATACCCTCGACCGGGAATTTCTGCGCGACCGCGCCTGGAAGTTCATGTACGAAACCATGCGGGCGATCGAGTGCGCGTTGGAGTTCAAAGACGGCAAATATCGTTTGCCGCTGAGTATTTCCGCTGAATACGGCTGCACGTTTCAGGTGAAAAAGGACGGAAAAACCTGCAATCAGAACAGCGGCCCCAATCCTTCCAATCAGTTGACGATGATTCACTATTTGTTGAATTGTCTGATCGAGTCGGCCAAAGTGCTGGGCTTGGAGCTTCTGGAAAAATGGCTGGATATCAAAGCCAAACTGCCGCATTTTACTGACGACGGCGAAAAAGTCATTATCTGGGAAGGTCAGGACCTCGACGTTTGCCACCGGCATCATTCGCATCTGTCGATGATTTATCCGTTCGACCTGACCGGCGAGATGAGCGACGATGAAATGAGAAAGGTCGACAACGCGGTAGAGCACTGGATCTGGCGCGGTATGGGCCAGTGGAGCGAATGGTGCTATCCGTGGGCCATGATCATTCAGGCCCGGATTGGCCTCAACGAAGCCCCGGTGCAACTGCTCAACCTGTGGAAAAGCCTTTTCATCAACGAAGCTATGGCGACGGTCTACCTGCCCAGGTATCGCGGCCTGACCTCGCATCGCAAAGCGGACATGCTCAAGCCTAAAGAAACCCACGAAGTCATCCAGTTGGACGGCACTATGGCCGGGGCGACCGCGATTATGGAACTACTGGTGCAGAAACACGGCGATACCGTCAAACTATTCCCGGCGGTACCGGAGGAATGGCGCGACCTGGCTTTCGAAAATATTCATCTGCCGGGGGGAATCACCGTCAGTGCCCGTCGGGTAAACAGCCAAACCGTCGAGTGCCGGATTCGAGCTCTCGAACCTATGGAGATCATGCTTCAAACTGCCCCGGACGCGCCCCTGTGCAAGCTCCGGCTGACAAAGAATCAAGAAATCTTCCTGAAAGAATAACCGTAAACAAAGGTATTGATAAATGGATGGAAAAATATTTACTTTGATTGAACTCCTGGTCGTGATCGCGATCATCGTTATTTGAAAAATAGCGATCAATGGTGCTATATTGTTTATTTTTAATGATATGCAATTTTGCTTATCGTGATTTTCTGTGATTTTTTGAATTTCTATTTTTACCTGTTTCTACGCTCAAATACCTATCTTTACCTATCGAGACATTGGGAAATAAGCAAAAATAAGCAAAATTTTTCCTGCCTCAAAACTCTTGCCTGAATTGCCCCGAAACGTCAACTTTATAAACTTGACGATCTTTAATTTTTTGGCCGTTTGAAATCATTGCCAAGTCATAGCATGATTGGCAATGATTAAAATCGTATTCATCAATATTTATGGAAGGAGTCGATTATGGCAAAGGGAAAAAGACGTCGGAAGGGGATGGGAAGGATATTCAAGTCACAGAATAAGTTTTATCTGCAGTATACGGACGCGAATGGGAACCGTAAGTGTACGCCTTTGAAGAATGCGAAAAATGAGAAAGTGACCAATCATGCCGATGCGGAAAAGGCTGCTCAGATTTATCTGGAACGGAATAAAAAGCTGCATGAGATTGAAACCCGGGAGGATTTTCTCAATGAAAAGGCGAAGTTGAAGAAGTTGCGGGCGCGTTTGACGATCACTCTGGATAATGCGTTTGATTTACATTTGACCAAGCCGCATGTGAGGCCGGCCTCGGGAAATGTGTTGAAGGTAACGCGGCGGTATTGGCAGGATTTCGTGTATTATTTGAAGGATAATTATAGATTGACGGCATTGGATGAAGTGGAACAGGCGCATGCGGAGGCTTATATTGCACATATCCGGCAGAATGGGCGTTGGAAGCGGACGATTTCTTATGTTAAGGATCAGTGTCCTTTGCGGCGGAAGTTCAAGGATTATGAGTATGGAGGGCCGCTGAGCAATACGACTTTGAACCGCTATCATTCGACCTGCAAAGCGGTGTTCAGCTATCTGCTTTCAGATTTGGGATATTCGATTGAGGAAAATCCTTTTTTCAATATTCCGCCGTTGAAACTGAGTCCGGACAGTCGGGAAATTTTCAGCGATGAGGAACTGAAGTTGATTTTCACCGATCCGCCGGAGATGATAAAGGGGCTGTTTACGGTCGGGATCTGCACTGGACTTCGTTTGAGCGATTGCGCGACCCTGCGCTGGCGGGAAAGTGAAATGTTCAAAGCGAGCAGTAGAACGCAGGATTTTCTGCATCGGGAAATAATCCGTTTGACGATCAAAACGAAGACCTGGGTAAAAATTCCTATAGAGGTGGAACTGAACAATTTTCTTCAGGAACAACTTAAGGTCAGCAGGAAGAATGAATATATCTTTCCCGAGGCTGCGGAACTGTATTACAATCACCGGAATGTGTTGAACAACCGGATTCAGAATTAT
>JAVBRM010000117.1:0-48132 GCA_031548025.1 Victivallaceae bacterium
TGATGACCTGTGTATTACCGCGGTCATGGGATGCCATTTCAACTACCGTGACGACCTGATCGATATCATCAAAAAATGCAAAACCGATTTCGCGGACGTCGCGATATGGCATCAATTCAGCGACAAAACCATGCGGAAATACCCGCTGGCCATCGGCCCGGTCGGCATCAAAGGAATCAGCGGCAACGGCTTCACTAAAGAACACCGCCGGACCTTCGACAACAAAAAGGAAAATTTCGAAAAATGGTTCCAAATCCAAGTCGGAGAAGAATTATTCGAAAAGTATAAAGTTTTGATTGATAAGATAAAGAATCAAGATAACTAAATATAAGGGATATTTTATGATCGCATTGATGTTAATTCGATATTGATTATTATTCAATGCGATCATTATTTATTAACGTTGAACTTAGTATTATGCTTATGAGAAGAGAGGATTATTTTGAGGGCAAAAAAATGGTGTGCTCGGCGGGACTTGAACCCACGACCTCTTGCTCCGGAGGCAAGCGCTCTATCCAACTGAGCTACGAACACACTTCTAATACATCCTCTCAATATACTGCGGAATTTGCAAAATTCAAAGGAGAATTTTTAATATCTTGAGAAAAATAGCGGTTTGAAGGCCAAGATCGATATTGAGCGGAAGGTGGAGTTGGCAGCGCCTTCTCGCTCAATATCGCTTTCAGGCGATTATGGGTTGTTCCGCCTGAGGGTGGCCGCGTTTCGCCGCGGGGCACGCCCGGGTAGCACCCGGGGGCGGGTTTTTAAGCTTCATTGGCCGGGGAATTTTTTGTGCTGCCTTTCATGATTTTTTTGTGCAGCATTATGTAGCCGGCTATCACTACGGCCAGGAACAGGAATATCCAGATGTAGTTGTCTTTGATGATCTTTTCACCTTTGTTGACCAGTTCCACGTAGGTCATTTCGCCGGTCAGGTGGCCAAGCCAGGCGCCGGTAATGGTAAGGATGATGACCCAGATGCCCGCGCCGGTAGCGGTGAAGAAGCTGAACCGGGCGAAATTCATTTTCGCCAGGCCGGCAGGCAGGGAAATCAATTGCCGGATCGCAGGCAGCAGACGGCAGACAAAGGTGCCGATATCGCCGTATTTCAGGAAAAATTCTTCCGCTCGCTTCAAGGTTTTTTCATCGAGGAAGAAGTATTTGCCGTATTTATAGAGGGCCGTTCGGCCCAGCCAGAGCGCCAGGAAATAGTTCACATAAGCGCCGGCCAATGAGCCCAGGGTTCCGAATAAAATCGCCAGAATTCCGTCTATCCACGGGTTTCCGGTGAGCAGTTCGCCGCGAATCGCCAGGAATCCGGCGGGAATCATCACTACTTCGCTGGGAAACGGGATAAAGGAGCTTTCGATGGTCATGAATATGAAGATCAGCAGAAATCCCCAGTAATGAGCATATTGAGCAAAGTTGGCAATGTGTTCGGCAATAAATTCGTTCATAGTTTTTCCTTAGATTATATTGTTGCTTTGATTCTTTCGGCCCTGCGGGCTTTGCCTGCACGGTATTTACGGACAAGAAATTTGACCAGCCAATAAGTTGTCGGGGTGGTAATCACCGCCAACAGCAAACCGCCGATAAAAAAAGCGGCAGCCAGTTCGCTGCCGATTTCCATGAGTGCTTTGAAACTTTGTTCATGTATCACGTTTTGCATGGCTTTTTTGATTGTTTCATAGGAAATATTGCCGCCGATCAGGCGATCCCCAACCCAACATTGAATCGGGTAAATAAAGAAAATCGTAAACTGATTGGTCAGCAAAGTCCCGAACGTAGCTCCGATCTTGCTGCCTTTGAGAAGAAATGACACCGGAATGGAAAGAACCAACTGAAATCCGAACGGACTGGCACAACCGAAAAACATTCCGATAGCCCAGCCGCGCGCGATGTATTCATCCGACGCTTTCTCCCGCACCATTCTCAAATATAACTTCTGACTCCATCTTTTTATTCTCATAAAGCCCCCGTTTTATGAATATTTATTTTAACAGAACGCTCGGCGATATTTGCGATATGGCGCGAAATATCCCTGAATTCCGAAAGCATTTCCACATAAGTAATGCCGATAAGCGGCGAACATTCATTCTGTCCAAGCCGGTTGATATGGTTGTATTCGAACTGCCCGGTTCGCGTGATAATGGTCTTTTCGAGTTCGGCGGCGTTGCCGGCGGCCTGGCGGTCGCCCTTCTGCAGGGCTGCGACGGTAGCATCGGACTGGCTTTTCAACAAGATGTAAAGTTCGTCGAGTTCCTTATGGGCAATCGGACTCAGTTTCCCCTCCACGGCTTCCAGACGGCCGGCCAGTTCCAGAATATTCTGGGTATGGTCGCCAATCCGTTCCGAGTCGTTGACGCAGTGGATGATCAGCGGGATCACTTCCGCCTGCTGGGGGGTGAGTTTGAGACAGGTCAATTTGGTAAGGTATTCGGTAATTTCGTATTGGAAGCGGTCGAGCTTGACTTCGTCGTCATTGAGGCGCTGCATGCTGTTTGTATCGTTAACCTCGGCCATAAAGTGTTTCCGGATGGAGGTGTCGGTCATATCCCAGGACTTGGCATACATCTTCTCGAAAGCCAACTCGGCCTGGTCGAGGGCGATGGACGGAGTACTCAGCAAATTGGGTTCGAGGAACTGATATTCGATTTTTTCTTTTTCCGTGGGGATCAATTTCATACAGATTTTGACCAGCAGCGGAATAAACGGAATCAGCAACAAAGTGGTAAAGAGATTGAACAAGGTGTGGGCGTTGGCGATTTGCCGCGGCAGGCCGCTGTGGCCGCTGAACCAGTTCACCGCATAGAAAAAGACCGGGAGTTGCTCCTCACCCACCCTGAACCAGAAGGTGGATGAGATGACGATCACCCCGATCACATTGAAAAGAGTATGGGCCAACGCCGCCTGTTTGGCGATGCGGTTGGCGGGGATCGCCGCCAGTTGGGCGGTGACGGTCGTGCCGATATTGGAGCCAAGGGTCAAGGCCACGGCCGTGTACAGGTCGATGATGCCTCCGGCGCCCAGGGCGATGATGATACCGGTACAGGCGGAGCTGCTTTGGATAACCATAGTGGCAAGCAGGCCGATACCGATGGCGCCCAGCAGCGCTCCCGGCGGAATAAAGCCGTTAACGGGAGCACAGTTGAAGGTACTGAACGCAGAGATGAAAGAGGAGTTGTCTGACAATACTTTGAGTTGGTCGCTCATCAGGGTCATACCGAGGAACAGAAAGCCGAAACCGATAACCGTTTCGCCCCAGCCCCGGATGACCGGTTTATTGACGAAGCCCATCAGCAAGCCGACGATAATCGCCGGCATGATGATCCACTGAATGTTGAATGCCACCAGTTGAGCGGTAACAGTCGTGCCGATATTCGCACCGAAAATAATCCCCACCGATTGAGTGAGGTTGAGCAGTCCGGCATTGACAAAGCCAATAACCATGACGGTACTGGCGCTTGACGACTGAATTACCGCTGTTACCAATGTCCCGGACAGAATCGCAACAAAGCGGTTGGCGGCGAAAAAGCGGAGAATATTCCGCATTCGCTCCCCGGCAGCCCGGTGGAGGCCGTCGCTCATCATTTTCATACCGAAAATGAAGATTGCCAAGCCTCCGAAAACATTCAACAACAGCATAGTCATAACCAACCTGCCTTATTGTTTGCGGTTGGAATTCAACGCGGCGATGGTAGCGGCAATCGCCAGCGCGGTTTCCATATCTTCATTACCTTCCGCAACTTCTTCCTTGCGGCCCAGATTCAGCAGCAGGGTCAGGATCCAGATCATAAAAGAAACCAGGAATCCAATCCCTACGGAGATCAGGGCGGTCATCAACATAATTTGAATTGCTTGAGACATAGTGTTCTCCTTATTTTACCAAACAGATGTAAACAGCGGTAATAATGGCGGTCGTGATCACCCCGCAGATATTGGCACCCAGGGCATACTGCATGATGATCGATCTCGGATTGTCCTCGGAGACCGCTTTCTGGGCCACTTTGGCGGTACTGGGCACGCAACTGACCCCGGCGATACCAATCACCGGATTGTATTTGCCGCCGGTAACGAAATACATGATATAGCCGCCGATCAGGCCGCCGATACCGGAAACACCGAGGGCGATGATGCCGAGGATCAACAGCGGCAGCACTTTCGGGTCCATGATGGTTTTGGCGTCGCACAGGACTCCCAGCAGCAGACCAAGGGTCAGGGTCGAACCGTACAGGACGATTTCACTGACCAGGTATTGGAACTTTTCCAGACCGGATTCGCGGATGGAAATCCCGAGGAAAAGCGCAAAGAACAGCGGAGACGCTACCGGAAACAGGAACGAAAGCAGTACGCAAGCGATCACGGAGAAAATCAATTTCTGACCGGAAGTCGCCTTGAAAACTTTCTTCTCCGGAGGCATTTCGATCATTCGAAGTTTCTTCGGGACCAGGAACTTGATCAAATATGGAAATCCCCCATAGGCCAAAGCCAGATACAGGTAGGCCACCACCGTGATCGGCACGAACAAGTCCGGAGCCATTTTCAGGGAGCCGAACAACACCATCGGGCCGTCGGCGCCGCCGACGAGGGCGATGGAGGCCGCGTCGCCAAGGCTCATGCCTTTGAAAAGCATAGCCAGCGGCAGGGTCAGCAACGTTCCGAGCTCGGCGCAGAGCGCGATGAACATGCTCTGGAACGGACGCGCCATGACGAAGCCGATATCAAGCAGAGAGCCGATACCCAGAAAGATCAGGCAAGCGATCAAACCGTTGCTGAAAGCAAACGTATAAACCGGTTGGAGCCAGTCGATCTGGCACAGGGTCATCAGGTGCTCGTTATTGGATTCGATGGAGTCCAGGAACAGGGTTCCGACCTTGGTGGGGTCGACCGCTTCCTTGGCCACCATTTTAACGGGGTCGAAAAACATCATGGCGGCATTGATGGTACTCATGCCCAAGCCCATAGGAATCATGAGCAGGGGCTCCAGGACGCCCTTGCGTCCCAGATGCACCATGACAATTCCAAGCAGAATCAGAACAATACGCGCAATTACCATTTTCCAGTCGGTTTCCCACTGGTGAAACAGCAAATTGAACCCTTGGAAGATTTCGGTAAACTGGAAGTTCATAATACCTCATCTCCTCGCTCAATACTTGACCAGCGCCATCAAGGCGCCGGTCTGTATCTGCTCGCCTTCTTTGACTTCAAAGCTGGCGATCACCCCATCCATTTCGGCCATGATCTGGGTTTCCATTTTCATCGCTTCGAGCACCATGATCGGATCGTTTTCCGAAACTTTCTGGCCGGGCTTGGCCAGGTATTTCACCACTACGCCCGGAATCTTGGAGCGTACTTCGTGGAATTTATCCGAGGAATTGCCAACCGCGGCGACTTCAACCGGCGATTTTTCCGCCTGTTCTTCGCCTTTCACCGAATAAGCAACCGGACGTCCGTTGACTCTGGCACTGCCGCCGGCGCCGAGCTCGACCTTGAACTCTTTGCCGTTGATGACCATGGTCATTGAATTGCCTGTGGCCGGAGCGGCAGCAACAGCGGCCGGAGCCGCTTTCTTTTCTTCGACATTCTTCCGCACGCCGATCTTGCCTTCGCCTTTCAGGTAGGCAATACCTTTTTCCAGACAAGTCGCGGCGATGAAGATATTTTCATCGGTAGAGGGCAACTGGTTGGCCTGGAGCATGGCTACGGCGGCTTTCCGTCCCTTGGCCGGATTTTCGTCGTTGATATCCATCGGGTTACGGGTTGTGGGAGCAAGTTTGAGCTGTTCGGAGGCGATTTTCACTACTTCGGCATCGGGCACGGACGGAGTTTTGCCGAAATAGCCGAGAACCATTTTGCCGTATCCTTCGGCGATTTTCTGCCAAGGTCCGAACATTACGTTATTAAACGCCTGCTGGAAGTAGAACTGGGACACCGGGGTAACCGAGGTGCCGTAGCCGCCTTTGACGACCACTTCGCCCATGGCCGCGATGAATTCCGGATAACGGTCCATGAGGTTGTTGTCACGCAGCATCTGGGTATTGGCAGTCAGGGCGCCGCCCGGCATCGGGGAGAACGGAATCAAGGGCTCGACCGCAGTGGCTTCCGGAGGCATGAAATAGTCTTTCAGGGCGTTTTTCAGATGATCTTCCAATTTGATAATCTTATTGTAATCAACGTCCAAAGTGAATTCGGTTCCGCGCAGGGCATGCCACATGGTCAGGATGTCGGGCTGGCAGGTGCCGCCGGAGAGCGGGGCTATGGACAAGTCGATCTGATCGGCTCCGCCTTCCAGGGCCGCCTGATAGGCCAAAACGCAGCAACCGGCAGTTTCATGAGAGTGGAACACCATCGGTATCTTGTCGCCGACCAGCTTACGAGCCAGGGAAATAGTATTGTAAACCTTTCTCGGGCAAGAAGTACCGGAGGCATCTTTGAAACAGATCGATGAGAACGGAGTACCGGAATCCAGAATCCGGCGCAATACCATTTCATAAAACGCCGCGCTGTGCCCGTCGCATCCCGGAGGCAGTTCCATCATGGTGATGGTGACTTCATGCTTGAGACCTGCTTCGTGAATGCAGTTCCCGCTGTAGATCAGGTTGTCCACATCGTTCAGCGCATCGAAGTTACGGATGGTGGTGATGCCGTGTCTTTTCATCAGTTGCGCGTGCAGTTTGATGATGTCGCGCGGCTGTGAATCCAGCCCGACGACGTTGATTCCGCGTGCCAGAGTCTGCAGATTGGCGTTGGAACCGGCGGCTTTCCGGAAATTGTCCATTACCTGGAACGCATCTTCGTTGGAATAGAAATAAGCGGCCTGGAACAGGGCGCCGCCGCCTGCTTCAAAGTGGGAGATTCCTGCGGCAGCGGCTTCTTCCACGATCGGCAGGAAGTCCTTGGAAAATACCCTGGCTCCAAATACCGATTGAAACCCGTCACGGAACGCGGTCAACATAAAATTGACTTTTTTCATAATTTTGATTTCCTTATTTAATCTTTTTTAAGATAAATTATATTTAACATTACCGACATCGGCAATGAGTGATCACAAATTCAATTGATTGAGAATACGCAAATTCATCACACTTAACAACTTTGTCCTCAAGCATTAAAAAACATTCTCGAAACTTTTCAAGGATAAAAAACAGACACAATACGCCTACGAAACGATATGAGCATTCGCTCATTTTCCGTTACATAATAAATAATTGGGAGATCAGGAGAGAGGGCCGGCCCGAACCGGTATGATTTTTCTTATGAGATCCGAATATTGACTCGTCGGGTACTCCTCAATCGGCGATATCAACTCCGGTTTTTTGGGCAATATAAAGCAAAGACAGGCCAAGATAAATGTTTCGTGGACTTTGCGGATCTGCCAGCGGTTGGAACTACCATTGTTATATACATGAAACAGCCTGATGCCGCTTCCCGGCAGTACTTCTGTCGGCAAGTTTTCTTCAATATCGGCATATTGGTTGCCGCCGGCATTATTCGCGGATTCAGTCTTCACCGTTTTGCACGGCTCAAGCAGAATCGGCTTACAATCTCCGGCACTCAATGGATTGCAGTTGAACAACAGAATCAGTAAAGATATTTGCAGTAACGGAAAAGCCAGAGCCCAACATCCTGAACTCCATACGGAGGAAGCGAACAAACTTTTTTCGGTCAAACTGCTCATAATCGGTCTTGTCTAAATCTTAAAAATATAATTATGCTAATCTACACCATATTTGCCGATTTTTCAATCAAAAAAACTTATTTTTCACCGTAATCAGTAAATAAAAACCGGATTTTTTTAGATTCCCGGCAAGTTTTTCTCAAAAATCGGACAAATCAGACGCATCCGACCAGTCGGAAAAATCGGACGAATTTCGAGCAGAAACAGCAAAGCCTGCGGCAATGGTCGCAGGCTTTGAGGGATATATTTATCTATGGGATCAGAGCTTGAAAGAGGAGGCTCCGTCGCCCAGGGTGCAACAGATCATTTCCGGGTCCTGGCCGATCTGCGCTTTGAAACCAGTAGCAAGACGTTTACAATAAGTATCCGCCTGGGATTTCTCCACCAGGTGAATGCTGATACCACCGAAACCGCCGCCGCTCAGGCGCGCTCCGACACAGCCGGGAATCGACCGGGCAAGTTCCACCAGATAATCCAGTTCCGGTGAACTGTTCTCAAAGTTGTGGATGGAACTTTCGTGGGATTCGAACAGCAGTCTGCCGAAATTCACGATGTCGCCTTTCTTGAGGTATTCAATGCCCTGAAAAACGCGTTCGTCTTCGCCGACCACGTGCTTGGCGCGACGATATTCGCGGTCGTTGAGCAAATCACGATGTTTTTCCAGCATGACCATGGAGACATCGCGCAGAGTCTTGACATTGGGCTCAACCGCAGTGATTTTGGCGGCGGCGTGCTCACAGTCCAGGCGGCGCGTATTGTATTCGGAATCGACCAGGTTGTGCTTGACCATGGAGTTAGCGACCACCAGCAGATAGTCGGTCGGCATCGGGATGTTTTCCAGAACTTCATTGATCCGGAAATCCGACAGAATCAGGGAATTTTCTTTGCCGAAAATCGAACTGAACTGGTCCAGTAAACCGCTCTGCAGCCCCATATACTGGTTTTCCACCCCCTGCCCCACTCTGGCCCATTCGGCCTTGGGCAGATCGATACCAAAAATTTCTTTGAAAGCGAAACAGGCCGACACTTCCAGCGCGGCCGAACTGCTCATCCCCGCGGACAAAGGCACCGTACTGAGGATCGCTCCGTCGAAAGCACCGATCTCGATGCCGCGTTTCCGCAACTGAACGACCACGCCTTTGATATAGTTGCCCCAATCGCGCGGTTTCGGTTTGTCGATGTCGGTCAGGTCGAACTCGACTTTGGAGTTGCCGCGAAAATCGATCAGGCGGCAGATGGTTCCTTCCGCCGGAGCAATGGCAAATTCGGTGGCCTGCGATACGGCCGCACTCAGCACAAAACCCTCGTTATAGTCGGTATGGTTGCCGAGGACTTCCAAGCGGCCGGGGGCCTTGGCGACGGCGACGGGCGGACGGCCATAATGGGCGGTAAAACTTTCGAGTATGTTGCTCATAAACTTTCCTTGCTGATAATAGTCTGTAAAATATGTGATTCGCCGGGCAGGATATGACGTTGATCCTCCTTGGCGTTGGCGGTTTCGATGCAAACCATGCGGTGATACTCCTCGTCACCGAAATCCGGCATCCGTTGCGATTTTTCAATCCATGGATTCCAGACTACGGTTGACAAACTGCCTTTTTTGGCAATCTTGATTTTGCGCTTGAATCCAGTGTCGACGATATAACAGGTCGCGTCAGTCCCCAGGTAAACCCGGTCGAATTCGCGCGAAAAAGTGATCGCTCCCTGCTGAACACCTTCCGGTTCCAAGGCGCTGACATATCGGCTTCCGTCCAAACCTTCCACCGAAATATTTGCGATATCGCTGATATTGAAGTAAGTATGCAGCGCACCGGAGAAATAAAAAGTCATACCGCTGGTGTTGGCGATTTCCAAAGCCACACTCAATTGACGGCCAACCGTTACCCGCAGCTGCAGCGCAAACGCCATGGCCGGAAATTTTTCCGGGACCTCGCATTTATCCAGCCTGAGCAAGACCTCGGAGGAGCCGTCTTCCAGCTCCTTGCCGCCGGCCACACTCCACAGACACAGCCTGGCGAAACCGTGCGCGGGCATATCGGGGTTATCCGGATGCGCTCCGAACCACGGCCAACAAATCGGAATTCCGCCGCGAATCGGCTTGCCCTGCTCGAAATAACTCTGGGAGCTCATCCAGAGTATGGGTTCTTCACCATGCGGCACATACTCCATCACATGCCCGCCCTGCAATGATATCAAAGCGGCGGCAAGATCATTTTTTATGGATACCGCAGGCAAACCATGCCGATCGGTGAATACATTGATCATCTGAATAACCTCCTGAATTGTTCAGGAGGAATTTACTCCGAAAACAGCAAAAAGTCAAGTAAATTCAGCAAAACTACTAATGTTTGGCCGGCACCGCATATATGATTTTTTGTTCAGGACTGGAAGCCGCGATAACATGATTTGAAAGGTAAATTTGCGGAAACTTGAAAGAAAACGGACGATGAAGAGAAATGAACACCGGTTGGCCGCTCTGCATGATTTCCTGGCCGATACGCTCAACATCAGCAATCAGAATCATGTTTTCCACATGGTTGAAGTTTTTGATTCCGGCTTTGAAACCGGTCTCGCCGTACAATACCCCCGAACCCGGACCGATAATATTGACTGTTCCTTCCGGAGGAGCATGGTCAACGATGAATGCGATATCCTGCTCGAAGCTGCTGTTCCGGTTGTTTGCAAACGCAGCTTTGATACCTTCGCCAATCCGGACCGGATTGGAAATGACACAACCGATACACAACACCGCGGCCACCAGCGTCGGCAAAGCCAAGGCGCGGATTTGCCGGTCATGGCTGAAAAGCAGGCGATCGCCCAAAATGCTCAATAGCAGAAATCCCGGCCACATCACTGCGGGAAACGACAGATCATGTGAACGCCCCTGATAATATGAAAACAATCCCAAACCGAGAATAGCCAGGAAAATATAAACCCGGGCTATGCGTTTGTTTTCCCCGTCGAGGCGGAATTTTATACCCAACAACAAGGCCAGCAGATAGATCATGGCCAATCCGCACCAAGGCGCGGGAACGTTCGGCATCGGCAACATCATGAAACCCGAAACATAAAAAATTTCCTGATAACGCAGCATTTCCCGGAAGTTGTAAAATGTACCGCTGTTAAGATAAATCAGAAAATAAGCGGAAAACATTCCCGCGCCGGCCCAAGTACCAAAGCAGACGATATTGATCAATTCCCAATCCAGTAGCAAAATTCCGCCGTATGCGGCCAAAACCGGAAATCCACTGTCAATATTCCATAGCAGACCGGCTCCCGCTACCAAGCCGCAGACAGCCAGCCACCGACGGTTCATGTCTGATTTATTCAAACGCCAAAGCAACAGGCAACCAAGCATCGGAAAAAACGTCCGGATCGGAGTGTAGGCAAAATATGGTTCAATCGCGCCATGGTACAGAAAACCGCTGCCACCGCAAAAGAGAAATAAAAATGCAAGCAGCCCAAGCCGCAAAAGATAGTGGCGAATCCATTTGCAACCGGCGATAAATACCGCCATCAACGCGGCGAAATGAAAAAGCCCCATTATGATCGATACCGTTTTTACCGAGGTTCCGGTCAGGCGAAACAGCGGTCCCAGTAATTGGGCATAAAACCCGTATTGGCTCCAGTCGCTTCCACCCCTGGCCGCCTGCGAGACTGTATACATGATGATGTTCAGATGCTCATGGCTCATGTAATCTTCAGAACGGCTCAGTGTCAGGAGACGGCACATCAGAATTTGGCACAGGAACACCAGTGCCGCCAAAACACACCAGGCGGAAAGCGGTATTCGGGGAATTTTTTTGACGCTATAAAACAGAACCAGCAAAAGAATGGGAATGGACAGAAGCAGCGGCGTCGCATGATAAGGGAAAAATGCGATTTTGAAAAAGTCCGTGAAACCCCAGCAAATAAACCAGAAAATAAGCAACGCCGCGGTCAGGAACAAACCGGCCTGTCGGTCAAATACCAGTTTGCCGTCGAACCATTTAACGACCAGGATGCACAATAAAGGTGCGACCAGACAGGCGAACATGAAAGTGAGCTGTTCCGGACGTTCCGGGGCCAGGCTTGCCCTGCCTGGACCATATACAAATTGATTACACAATTCCAGAAATTGTTCTTGGCTGATATTCGGAATGAACCACATTCCAAGCAGAATCAGAAAAGCTATAACCCCGGCAATCAGAGCATATTCGCCGGCAATTTCATTGAAAATCGGCTGAGATCTGGTTTTATTCTTTTTCAGCATGATCCGGCAGGCCTTATTTTTGAGATAATTGCAATGAACGAAAAGCCTTCGACGAACGGGATGAAGCGGAATTCCGCCTCGGCGTTTTCCAGCGCCACCAGCCGTTTCCCGGTAATCCGGAACTGCTCGCACCACGGAATTGCCTGTTCAAGCGTCATAGTTTTCTTGGCAGAATCAATCAACATAACTTACTCCTTAAATCATGAATTGATGTGTATCACAAAAAACACATTAAATTATTTACAACATATTGAGATTTAAAAAATCCTCCAACTGCAATTATACTAAAATCTTCTCGTAATCAACAGTATAATTCCAGAAGGAGGAATAAAAACTAATGCAAATATTTTTATTCTGCGATTATCGCGGGTACGCCAACTCCAAATACGAAAGCTTATTTCTTGCGTTGGAAGAATCTCATGCCAGTGTCGCCAAAAAACCTGATAAAATACGCTGGTTCACATCGTCTACCGACGCCGTATAGCTTCGCGATAACCTCAAAACTTTCAATCAACTCCGGCGAATTCACATCCGCTAATTATTCACGTCGTTTTTCGACGATTTTTGTGCTCATTTTTTACCAACTCGTCCAGTTTTTGAGTAGCTCTTACTTCAACCAGTGGCTGAAATTACCTCTCGTTCACTTTTTCCCTATCTCACAGAACTCATAAGCTGGTATATAATAATGTCGTGACCGGCTATTGCAAACGTTTTTTTGCGAATATCCGCTATTTTCCCATGGCTTTGATGAATTCCGCTTTCTTTAAGCTTACGGCCGATTCACGAGGAGAAACTCCGCTTGTATCCTTCAAGTCGGGATTTGCCCCCAAATGCGGCATGACACAATGTAAAGCAAGATGACAACAGAACAAAAAATGCGCAGATTTCTTTTCATGCCAAACTCCACATATAGTTATTCGATAAGCCCGAACATTAATTTTCAGAGATGCCAACCAGAGTACGCTGCCGGTAATCCAGCACTCCGGCGATGATCGATACGGGGAACTTTGCAATGGAATTATTGTATTCGGTAACCGTCGCGTTATGCTCCTTGAGAGCCGCGGTCAATCCTGTTTCCGCTTCATTCAAGGAACGCCGCAGTTTTTCAAGGTCCCGTGAATTTTTGAGTGTCGGATAATGCTTCGCCCGAGCCAATATCCCGCGCGACATGGTTGAAAGCTGTTCGCCGATATCCAATTTTTCCATGATGGACAATCCATCTTCCATGGTTTGAATCCGCAAGGCGGTAAGTTCTTCCAGAATATCGCGTTCTTTGGGCATGAACTCACTGACGGCCGCAATCAGGTCCGAAACTAACTCACAGCGTTTTTTCAGCAGGAGATCGATCCCGGCCAGGGTGCTTTCAATCCGTTTTTTCCTGACAATCAGATTGTTCACCGCGATAACACTGCCGAAGGCGAGAGCGATAAAAACTATGACCAAAAAATAAACGCCGATCATGGACACACCTCCTTGGTATAAAATGGAAAATTACAGGGGGCTCCAAACCTCCCCCACCAATTCACCAATTCTCCAATTCTCCAATTCAACAATTCACCCCAATCAGGGCTTGTAAACCGCGGTAACTTCGCCGATGGCTTTGGCATCCTTGGCCGCATCCGTGGAATATTCGGGCTCGACGGTGGATTTAGCCTCTTTGTCGCCGACGGTAATTTTGCCGGTACAGATTATCCGGTCACCCATGCGGGTAGCGCCTTCGACCATGTATTTGTACTCGCCGGGAGCAACTTTTTTATCTTTGCAATCGGTACAATCCCAGACGAATTTCTGCTGGCCGGTCTTGGGAGTGGCTCCGGTAATGGCATCGATTTTTTCTTCGGTATTTTCCTTTACTTTGGAACTTTTGACCCAGGCCGGAAGTGCGTCTTTGCGACTCTTGAAGCCGCCCTTCCCCATGTAACTGGTGACATACAAAGTTTTCACATAGGCGCCCTCGGCGTTTTCGATCCAGACGGCAAACTGGGTATTGTTGATCCCGGTAAGCCGGTTGTACGGAAACGAAATCTCAAGTTGCCCCTGCCCGAAAGCATGACCGCACCCCAACATTAACAACGACATTAAAAATACATACTTCATGATTAATTTCTCCATATGGTGTATTACTAATAGGATACACCTTATTTGCCGACAATTCAACTCCATAACCACAAAAAATCATTAATCCAAGCGCCTGACCATCCGGCGAACCAGCAGAAAACCGGTCGAACCGGAAATAATATCCGCGCATAACCTGGCAATAAACAATCCGGTCAGGTAATGTCCCCAGAGCGCCAGCAGTGACAAGGGAATCAACAGTCCGAAAATCCGCCACGCATTCAGCCAGGCCGCCACACCCGGCTTGCCGCAGCCGATATAGAAGAAATTCGAATAGCGCTGAATCTCCAGCAAGCCAAAGCCCCACGGAATGATTTTCATGCTCAAACTCATAATCTCCTGAACCTCCCGGCTGGTCGAGAAAAATGATGAGATGAAATCGGAGAAAATATAAAAGACCGCCGCCATAAAAAACAAATAAATAAAGGCGAATTTAGTCGAAAACCGATGGCACATCCTGATCCGGTCATGCAACCTGGCCCCATAATTTTGCGCAATCATCGAGGTCAGCGACCACCCCAGCGCCATGGGAAAGGCAAAGGCGATCACTTCCAGCCGCCCGGCGGCAGCCACCGCGGCCACCGCGGCATTGCCCCAGTAAGCAGTGATTTTGGTAGCGATAAAACTTCCGGCGGGGATCATCAGCGAGCCCAATGTCGCCGGAATCGCCACGCTGATGATCTGACTCCAGCTGTTCAGCAACATTTTCACCGGTATTTTCTCAAACCGGAGCAGATGATGCCGCCTGGCGATCACCAGCATAATCAAAAACGCTGACAATCCCTGGCAAATCACGGTCGCAATGGCGGCCCCCGCAATTCCCATGTGCGGCACTCCCCAGTGACCGAAAATAAAAATCGGGTCCAACGCCACATTGAGCAGCATTCCACAAACCATGATGATGCTGGCGGTTTTTGTATCACCCAATGACAGCAGAATACTGTTTCCCACCTGAGAGAGCACCGCGGTAACACAACCCCAGAACCAGACATCCATATATTTTTCGACCTGCTCAAGGCACTCTCCGGAAGCCCCGCTGAAACTGAAAATATATTTGCCGCAATACATCCCTATCAAAGAAACTGCCAGCGCGAATATCATCGCCAGCAGAATTCCGCCGGATACCAGCTTCACCGCCCGGTGGGGACGGTTTGCGCCGACCGCCTGGGCATTTTTGCTCATGATCCCGACGCCGATACCGCTGAAGAAGCATGAGATAATCATCACCACCGGAAATGTGAATCCCATTGCCGCCAGCGGAATTTCACTGGGCAGTTGCCCGACGAAATAAGTATCTACCACATTGTACCCGGACATGGCAACGACTCCTGCCAGCATGGGAACTGCGGTTTTCAGCATCATTTTGCCGATAGGGCCCTGTGTATAGAATGCGGCACGACTCATTTTTTATCAATTCAAGCTCAAATTCAGGTATTTTTCCGCTTTACCCGCCGGATCAGCACCACGACGCCAAGACCGGCCAGGACCAAGGTTGAAGCGGCCATGGCGGCATTATGTTTGGCCGTGGCGCGATAATAAGTCGTAATGGTAGTATGCGAAGCTGGATTTTTGATATGAACCAGAAACCGTCCCTTGGAAAAATCGGGTTGGGACACCTCACCGCCTTCGGCTTCGATCCGATAGCCGACGTATGGATTCAACGGCAATTCCACGGTCGTATCCGGCAAGCACTCATCGATTTCCAGGCGGAGCTTACCGTAGGCGGGGCGGCTCAATGAATATTTGCCGGGGGGCTTGGAAAAAATCACCTCCCCCCGGCGCCCGGCGTATTGCTCCTTGAGCTTGCCTTTCGGCAAATAATGCGACCCGCCGACCGCATAGTCATTGGACTCTTCAATCGAAAAACCGCGAATGATGGCCTTCTCGTATATCTTGGCCGCATACGTATAGCCGACATTGAAAAACCAAGCGAAACCGCAACCAAGAAGCAGGACATAGCACCAGAAACGCCTCCGAAAGAGATCAGCCCCCAGCAACAGCCCGCCCCCGACCGCCAGGAACGCGGTGGCCGGCATGTAAAAACGCCACGGGAACTGAATACCGCCAAGCGCACTCATCATCCCCTCCCAAGGTAGAAAATCGGTCGAAGCCAATAAGGCAAAAAGTCCGGTCAAAATGGCCGCGTCACGAAAGAATTCCCAGCCAGTCCAGTTGGATTTGAGGCGGAAACGCTGAGCAAGGACGACGATGAAAATCATCCCGACGCCAGGCGGAATCCAGTAATTCAGTTTCATATACGGAAGCTCCAGGAAAAGCCGGGCAAGCGGAACCACGCGTTTGGCGATGGGTTCTCCGGCAATGGCGCTGGAAAGATTGAATTTGATTGCCAGCATCTGTTCACCCAGCGGCACCAGCGCCGCCAGAACCAGCAACAGGGCCACGATGCCGCCGGCAACCAAGCTGAATACACGCCTGAAATCCTTCAGGAACAGCGGCAGGTGAAACCCCAGCAGGAGAAACGCAATGAGGCTCATCAGGACAAATGTGATCGTATGGGAGTAAAAAAGTCCGGCAAAACCCAGGGCCAAAGGAAGAAAACGGCGTCTTTCTCCATAAATAATCTCATAAAGACCAAGTATGCACCAGGGAACGAATAAAAACGCCATTACCTCCCCCAGGGCGGCCCGATTGAAAACGTCCACGGCGAAATAACTGCTCCAGCAGTACAGCAGAGCCCCGGCAAAAGCCCCGAAAGTGGATTTACCGATACGCAACACCACATAATACATCGAAAAAGCGGTCAGCAAACCCCATACGAAAAGATAAAGCTTGTAGGCTGTCACCAGCGGTATGCCGCAGGCGATCAAAAATGCGGAAGGATATAAAAACAGGTCCGAATAGAAAAGCCCCGGTGCATAACCGAATCCATCCAATGTATGGATATTGACCCATACCGGAAAACAGCCGTTTTTCAGGCCGTCGGAGAGTATCAGCAGCCGTGTCAGGTGAAAGCAGATATCGTGTCCGCCGGGAATTCCGGGCATCAGCAGCGGAAAAAATCCGGCGACGATCAATACCCCAAGCAGAATCGGATAAAATTTTCTTTCGCCAAGACTTTCCAGAACTTTATCCCACACCCAGGTGATCGGTTTCAGTAAATTCATAATAATTAATCCTCAGTCGATTTTTTTGTTCCAACAAGATTTTCACCAGACAGCGCGGACGCCTTTGGGATTCCAGATATGTTTTGCCAAGTATTCACCGATTAAATATATTGTCGGAAATAATACCGTTAAGCTTACTTCTGTTGACTCGTTAATATACTATCAATACATACTCTTTCAAGGATTAATAACCAAATTCAGAGAGCGGATTTCAGTCGGCGGTATAAGTCGACGACCCCGCCCAAAAGGAGAAAGCCTCGGATAAATCGGACATTTCGGACCTGTCGGATAGCCCATTCCTGTTCAAAAAATCCGTCCGACACGTCCGAGAGGTCCGACGAAGGACGCGCAATAAAAATAGTTTTTTTTTCGATGGAGGTATTGATATTTTCACGGCACACTGTATAATTATATACAAACAGACAAACCAATAATAATATATCATGGTCAAAGTACTGAAATACAATCAAGCGAAGATGGATATCCTGCAGACGATTGTCGCCAAGAAACTGCAAGTCGGGGATCGTTTACCATCATTGCGTGAATTTCTCGAAGAATCGAATTTCAGTGCGATCACCTTGCGCAGGGCTATGGATGATCTTGAACAGCAGGGTATTATCGCTAAACAACAGGGAACCGGATCATTTCTAAACAAGGAAATCAGCGGCAAAGCCAAGTTCGGTCACTTGGTTTTCATCGAAATTTACCGTTTTTATTCCAGTATCGGTTCTGAGCATAAAAAATTCAAAAAGCTCTTTCTTGATCGCGGCTTCGACCTCAAGATTTTTACTGCGTCAGAGCCGAATCAGGAAATTACCGAAAGCGCCAGGAACTGTGCCGGAGTATTCGTCAGCGGTTGGCTGAGCCGGGCTTGGGTGGATTATTTGAAGGCATTCGGGGTACCGGTCACGGTGATCGGCACCAATCCGTTTCCGGATGAATTACCGGGTGTCGGTTGGCATCTGGCCCAGGGCGTAAGCAAGCTGACTGCCGAATTGTTCGAGAGCGGCAGCCGGTGTTTCGGCCTGCTGCCCGGCGGCAAAGAGTATCATACCACTCTGGAAATCAGGCAGGGGTTCGCAAATGAAGTGAAGCGCCGCGGTTTGAACCCGGACAGTTACCCTTCATCCGTGCCTGAGGCCGTCGACCGCTACAGTCATGAGGAAATACTTGATTTATTCAACCGCAATCCGCAAATCGATACTCTGCTGTTGAATTTTGCCAGTTATCAGAACGTACTGGAACTGCTGTACAACGGCATGCTGCCGCCAAGCTTGCGCCTGGGTGTGGTAGCCATGAGTAAGAAAAGCCGCTTTGCGGTAAAAAACACCTATTTTCTGATCTTTGAAGGAGAACTTTACCGCAAAGCCGCCGATGCTTTCTGGGCCGGACAGAATGAACCGGAACTCATCCGCAAATACATTGACGAACATTACCATGATGACGAATTCACCATCATCAAACCACCCGGAGGATAAATAATGACAAGAGAGAGGTCGAAAACATTCACACTTATTGAGCTTCTGGTAGTAATTGCGATCATTGCAATACTTGCGGCATTGCTTATGCCGGCTTTGAGCAAGACGCGGGCAAAAGGGCGGGCCGGGTCCTGCCGGAACAATGTCAAGCAATTCACTCAGGCCAATATCATGTATGCCGACGATTATCAGGGATGGCTTCCGGTCGATGTGGATGGTTATCACTATAAACTACTGCGTAATTATCTGAATTATCCGTTGAGTAATGGTACACCGGGAGCTACCCGGCAGGTTGCCCCGGGAGTTTTCTGCCCGGAAGTGTATTTCAATCCATATTATGCTTCCTCGGACGGCAATGTTTATTACGTATGGGGCGACCGAAATTTTCTGAACTCGGACTATGGGGGATTTTTGCCGAAGGCCCGGAATCCGTCGGTGAAATTCATGATACTGGAAATCTCCCGGTCGACTGCGGGCGGGAATGCCGCCACCCGTTATTACCGCTATAAGAATAATGTATTTCTGCATGATAAAACCATGAACATCGGTTTTTATGACGGACATGTAGAGGCGTTTCGCGATATACAACCGTATTTTTACCACTTGGACACCACTACCACCGCCGGAAACAATGCGGCCAGGCCGTATTGGGCGAGCGATTATTAACAGAAAAGGAGTTTGCATATGTTGAAGTTGGAAACAGGAATCGCGGCCGGAATGATTTGCCTGGGGGCTTTGGCGGCGGAAGCGCCGAAAGGTATTTTCCTGGGCGAGTCCGCCGAACCGGTCAAAACCATATATTATGCTCAGTCCAACCGGCAAGCAGCAGCGGCAGCCAATGAACTCGGTGAATATCTGGAACGAATCTTTGCTGCGGAATTCCCGCGCCGGGCAGCAACCGATAATGCCGGCTCGCCCGGAATTTTCGTCGGCGAAGAATTGGTCCCGCAGGAATACCGCCTCAAAGATATCGGGCCGGAACAGGAATATTTCACTTGGCGAGTAGTTGACGGACACGCATATTTCTGGGGCAACAATCTGATAAAATCACCGGGAATCTCATGGGCGGTGGAAGATTTCCTGAAACGCGAGTGCGGCGTACGCTGGCTGTGGCCGGGTGCTGCCGGAGAAGTGGTGCCGCGACTGGAACGTTTAAGGGTTGCGGTACAGACACGCCTGGAAAAGCCGGTTTTCAGCATTCGCGAACCCAGCTTCGGCAGCAGTCGTTACAGCACCGCCGCCGAAAAAACGGAACAGCGCGACTGGTACCGTCGAATGCGCTTCGGCCGCTCGATTCACGGCTACCGGGGGACCAGCGGTTTCAACCATTATTTCGGCCACTATATTTCGCCGAAAGAATTTTATGCCGATCATCAGGAATATTTCTCGCTGGTTTCCCCCATGAACTGGATCGGCGGAAATAAACCGGAGGCACCAACCCGGACCGGCAGACCGGGAACTTCATGGCAGCTCTGCACAGCCAATCCGGAAGTACGCCGGATTATCGCTCAAAACATCATCCGGGCCAATACCGATACAATCATGCCGATCTCGCCCAATGACGGTTTTTCCTTCTGCGAATGCGAAGACTGCCGCCGGCTTGATCCGGCACGCTGGACAAATATTTTCAAGGATAACCCGGACCTCTCCAACCGGATTTACGATTTCGTCAATGCCATCGCGACTGAGGTGAAGAAAGCCAGTCCGAAATCACGCATCGGAATATTTTCCTACAGTTTCTTTTCCAATCCCCCGACCACAATAAAATCTCTACCGGATAACGTTTTTATTTCCATGACTTATTCAGCCGGAGAAATGGGGCGCGATGAGCAAAAAAAGGAATTTGCCGATCGACTTGAAGGATTCGGCAAACTCGGTGCCAAATTTGTCGGCCGGGAGTATTGGGGCACTCATTATTACCTGAATATGCCTTGGATTCACACTGAACTGATCGACTGGAACGTCAAACTCATAAACCGCTATGGTGCGACCGGCCTGTATGGCGAAGGCGGCAAGGATTTCGCAAACAACGCCCTGAATTATTATCTGCTGTCGGAGCTGATGTGGAATCCGGAAGCTTCCCGGGAAGCGGTGATTGATGACTTCTGCCGTTCGGCCTTCGGCAAGGGCGCCTCCGTCATGCGGGAATATTTCGCCTTGCTTGAACAGAAGGCGCAAGCCTGGGCTATTGGAAACTTAAAAAAAAGTTATGCCCGCCGTCTCAACGGATTTACTGAAATGTACTCGCCGGAAGTAATCAAGGAGGCCAAGGCCAAACTGGAAACCGCCCAAGAAACGGCGGTCGAGCCGGAACAGAAAAAACGGGTTGAGTTCTTTGCCAATGGCCTGCGCTATGCCGAGGTTATGATCCGGATGATCAAAACCTATCAGCAGGCCGCGGCAGTCGGCCCCAACCTGATTTTCGTGGAACCGGCCGGAAATATCACCGAAATAAACGACGATATGATCAGAAACATCCTCAAGGAGGCCATTGAGGCGGGAACTTCCCGGGAGGCATTTGTCTCCTCGCTGCATGGCACCCACAGCGTCAGCCTCGGTATGATGCTGTTTGCCAACCAGACTTCACTGCGCCCATGGCATCGCATTGTCCAGGATCACTACCATGCTTTGAACAAAGAGCAGTACAATTACCTGGTCAACGGCGCGTTTGAATACGATCTCTTCGGCTGGCAGGTTTCCGGTAAACCGGCGGAAACCGACCTGACCGACAATCACGATGACATTCACAATCTGACCGCCAATTACCATGCCAATCAGGGCAAATCCTTGAAAGCGAATCTCCAGCCCGGCGAAAGCTCGATCTTGACCTCCACCGTCAGAGTGGAAATGAAGCCGGGCAGCCGCTGGATGGTTTCCGGATATATTCACAGCCGCGGCGGAAAAATGACCGCGCAGATGATCTGGAACAGCGACGGCCGGGAAACGATCGAAAACTTACAGACAATACCACACGGCCTCACTGATTCGCGGGGATGGCGCGAATTCATGTTCGAACCGCTGACCGCGCCGGAAGGGAAAAAAGTCACCGCCCAACTGCGTTTCGTCCTTGCCGACGGCACGGTCAATCTTGATGACCTCAAATTGATGAAATGGAGATAAGTTCATGAAAAACATACTGACCGCCTCGATTTTATTAGTGTCTTTGATGCTGGCCGCCGCCGCTCCCGTGGCGGTAGTCAAAGGCGGCCAGCATGGCGCTTCCGATGCCAAGAGATTGGTTTACCGGGTATTGTTGCCAAATGAATGGATTTACCGGGAATTCGATGAATTTCTCGATCCGGCCGATTTCAAAAATTTTGCAGCGGTCATCTGGTTTTCCGGCAGCCGGGAAATGGATGAAGCGCAACTCAAAAACCTGAAACGTTATCTTGAAAACGGCGGCACGGTGATTTTCACCGGTTCCAGTATTTCCGGAATCGTCAAACGTCAATTCAAGCAGCACCCTTTTCTGGGGATCGCCGGCTGGCGTTACAGCGGCAAGGACAAGTATTTCGAAAATATTGCCTGGCAGAAACCGGATCATCCGATCTTGACCGGGGTCGATACCACCCGGATACCGGAATGGGCCCCAAAAGCTTTTTACGCGGTCAAACCAACAGCATCCGGCGTCAGTTTGCTTGGAAACTCCGAGGGGTGGAGCATTCTTACCGAAATTCCAGTCGGCAAAGGCAAACTCTATTATTTATGGGAAGGCTTATTTCGTATCGCCAACGCCGCCGGCAAGCCGGAATCCGTTTCCGCCGAGCAAATCATCGCCAATATCCTCCGAGCCGCCAAGCCCCAAACTACGCTTGAGGACCTGAACCAACACGCGGCAAAGGATAAACTGCTGCTGTGGCAGCGCGACTGGCAGGAAATACCGCAGGCCGGACCGGCATTTATACCGCCGTATCCGGAGGCCGGTGAAATCATCGAAAAATTGGATTTTTTCAGCGCAATAAATGAACGGGACACCCAGTTCATCGTCTGCCAAAGCCTGACCGGACAAAATATTTCCATCAAAGCCCCCGGCAAGCCGTTCAGCCTTTATATCTCGGCCAAACCGCCGGTAATACCATCGCTGGTCCCCAAAAAGTTATCGCCGGAGGCCGCCGAACTGTGTGGCGCTTATTACCTGACACCGCTACGGGATGAATTCGTCCTGAAACCCGGCAAACCGGAAATCATCTGGATCAAGGTCGATACCGCCGGATTGGCCCCCGGTGTTTACCATGACAAACTGGAAATCGGCAATCGCTCCATACCGCTCAACCTGACGGTTTATCCCATCGTCATGCCGGAAAACCGGCCGGTGGTATTTCGTTTTTGGGGATCGGGACCGCCACTGCGTGAACCGTTTATCAGTACCCTGAAAGAAAATAATTTTGAACTTTGGCTGGCTCCCCGTTTAAAATTGAACGAACTTACTTGCCGGGAAACCGGCACGAATCTTCGCGATGCCGCGGGCAAAGAACCGGAAAAGTTCCTCAAAGAACCTTTCCCCGCCTTGGAATTTCCCGCCTCGTATCGGAATGATATTCTGGCGGCGGCCTCCGCCGGATTCTCGTATGTGCGCTTCTACACCGGCGCCGCCGGGCGGCAACTTGCCGAACGCGTCCTCAAGCGGAAACTACCCGAAAAAATGGCCGACTGGCCGCCGGAAGCACAACGCATTTTCTCCGGGCTCTATGGCGAATACGCCCGGTTTCTCAATGAACACGGATTCTATGACATCGACGCCGTCTGGCTGGACGAACCGAGCATAGAGGAGATCAACAACAAATATCTGACACAGGCAGAACTACTGAACCGGGCCGGTATCGGCAACGCCGTCACCTGGACCGGAGGAGCACTGGATAATCCCGAAAGGGCGGCAAAACTGGCGCTCCTTTGCAGCACCTGGGATACCAATCTCATCATCGCCGGTAAAATGAAAAATTTGCAGGTCCCGGCCTGGCATCCGCGAAGCAAATTCGGTCTGTGCGCCTCCGGCAACGGCTTCAATTCCCGACGCAGCCCCGGCGACGGGCGCGCCTTCGCCCGCAACCTGCTGGAATTCGGCCACAAATTCCGCTTTGTCAGCATCGGACCGTTCTGGAAGGAGTGGATTTACTACGCCGATTACGACGCCGGTGACAAAAATCAACCGCAAGGCATCGACGGCGAGCGCATGATGGCGTATGGAGATCTAAAAAAACAGACACTGCTTACCTCGCCGTTTCTGGAAGGTATGCGCGACGGCATTGACGAAATGAATCTGCTGTGGATGCTTGAGTGGTATGCGGACAGGCTCGGAAATACCGATATCGCGGCCAAGCGGGAGCAATGGCATCGTGAACTGAATTTCACCGACAAGATTTACGGAACCAGAAAACAACGCGACTACCGGGCTATCGACGAAAATATGCCGTCGGTAAAAAATGAACTCTTCAAAAAACAACTGCTGGACGCCTTGATGGAAGTAAAAGAAACCGTCAAGCCGGAATACTTCTGGGATAATCAGCCGATAACCGGAGTCAAGATCGTCGACCGGACCGGCGGAAATCACCAAGCAGCCATCCGCCGGATCGTACCGACGGAAGGCAACCTGACGTTGAACATCGAGCAAAAGCAACAGGCTCCGGCCGGTGATTTCAAAATCACCCGCGACGGTCTGACTGTAACCGTCACCGGCAATGACGCGGCGGGAACCGCTCTTGGGGTACAAGCTTTCATCAACAATCTGCGAGCATACGGAACCTGGCTGCGGTAATTTCAGTTGGCGATCAAATAGTCGGCCAGAGTTTCGGCAAAAAGCCGGTGCCCGGCGGCATTGGGGTGGGCCGTATCAGCCATCAACCCGGAAATTTGTTCCATACCGCCTTTCTTGAAGGCCAGGTCTACCGGGCACAATGGCAGGTTCCGCTCGCGGGCAACATCGCGGACAACCTGAGCCAGATCATCCTGCATGTGATAGCGGGAGCCGCATCCCGGCAGGGTGGGAATCAGCAGAATATTGGTCTGTCCATGGGTTTTCGCAACGACCCGGTCGATCCATAGTTCCAACTGGCGGCGAAATACTTCCGGCGGCTGCGCCGAACTTTTATTGTTGTAACCGATCATGATGGTAATCAGGTCGGGAGCGTCGGCAAGATCGCGTTCCATCCAACCGATTACGTCGTAAAGATGGGCTCCGCCAACGCCGAAGCTTCGAACTTGGATATCCCGGCCTCCTCGGAGCAGTTCCTGCAAGCGAACAGCATAGCGCTCCTCATCCGGATTTTTCAGGCTGGTTCCCGCGGTAATCGAATCGCCGTAACAGTAGATTTTCAACGGTTTTCCGCTACGGAGTTTATCGCGGAATTGCGAAAACGGCGGCGGCTGATAGCGCCCGATTTCATACTTCGGTGCGGCATTTTCCACCAGCCTGATATCCGCGATCTGATAACAGAACGGTTCTATTTTCCGGTTATTCGCGGCAATTTTCCAGCGATCGCCAAACCGGATTCCGGATATGCCGTCCACCGTCAAGTTGCCGGGTGTGTTGAATTCGCCGGAAATGGTATCGCTGCCCGGCGTCAGGTCGGACCAAGGCACGGTATACTCTCGCCACTCCTTCGATTCGAGCGGAAAATACCAGGAGTAATACCATGAATTCCGCCCCATCAGCGTAATGCAACCGAAATTATCGGAACCGTCGCCTTTGATTTTGAAAGATATGCCCTTGCAGCGGTTCCAGTCGAGCCGTTTTTGCCAGTCCACCGGATATGGCTGTTGAATGTAACCCGGACCCTCAAATCGGAGACCGTTACCGCCATCCGGTCCGGCGCATTCGCTGAACTTGGCGCCGGTGTCGCGGGCACTCCAGCCTTTGAGCGCAGCAAAATTCTCCAGAATGATCTCCGCTCCGGATACCGTCGCGACAGTCAACAGCAGCATAATTATCTTGTACATTTATTTACCTTTCAGTTGTGTTTTGAACGCGTTGGCGACTTCCTCGTGCATCTCGCCGGAGAGGCACTGACGATCGCGCGCCAAGTCGATGTAGTTGTAATAGATAAACGCGCGGACCGGCGGCTTCAGATCATCCAAAGTCTGCGATAACAGCGCCATTTCCGCGGCCATCCGTCTGCCGTTGATATGATCGCAGTTCGCCAGAATCGGGATGAATTGACACTTCGGATTTACTTGGCTGATGGCCCGGCTCAACCGCTCGGTTTCGGTCCTGACCTTGCTCAACGGCCAGTCAGCAGTCAAGAAACGGCTGACATAGCGATAGTGACGGTCAAACGGATAAGTAAAAACCAACCGGTCACCTGCAAACGTATAGCAACTGGTAATGACCTGCGGCCGGGTCTCTTTGCAGACAGCGTTCACCCGGCTGTAAAGATCGGACAGAACGGCGGCGGCAAACTCCCGGTCAAGGTTTTTCGGATCGACTCCGGGATTGGCGGTGGCAAATTCCGCTTTGCGCTTCAAACAACCGTCGCAGTAACAAGGCCGTTCGTAGCCCAGCGAATAGCGCACGTAGTCAAATTGAATCTCATCGATCTGGTATTTGGTTAGAATTTCCCGGCAAGTCGCCAGCAGACGCTGTTGGTTTTCCGGATTGCCCGGACACAGCCAGCGGCGCGGCGGCAGCGGCCTGCCCGCTTCCATGATCTGGCGGTCAATAGCGGAAATCTCCACCGGCATGGTACAGTTTTTCGACCATCCTTTGTAGGCGCTCACAATCACCCCGAATTTCATGCCGTGCCGACGTGCCTCGCGTTCCACCACGGCGGTCATATCATCGAAATCATACTCCGCCCGCCGGACCTGATCTTGAGGATACAATTCGGTTTTGTAGGAAAGATTGCATCCGCTGACCATCTGGAACATGATTTTATTGAATCCCAAGCTCTTGCAGTTTTCAACAATCTGAATGATCTGTTTTTCGTTGACCAGGCGGTGC
Organism: Victivallaceae bacterium; assembly: GCA_031548025.1. Taxonomy (GTDB): domain Bacteria; phylum Verrucomicrobiota; class Lentisphaeria; order Victivallales; family Victivallaceae; genus UBA5239. The sequence continues at coordinate 26,582 of JAVBRM010000117.1, forward strand.
TGGAAAAGCCAGGCCGCCGCCTCGTCGAAATGCGGCTTCGGCAAATTCGCATATTGTTCGATCTCTTTTTCGATTCTGGCAGCGCTGTTACGCTCTGCGGCGGCCAGCCGCTTGTTGTAATCCTGCAGGAATTCGGCTTCGGTCAGGATCGACGGCACGGTAAACTTCGGCGAGTCGGCACACCAGCGGACCGCATTCAGCAAGAAAGTCTTTTCGCCAACGCCGGGCATTGAACCGATTCCCAACGGAAAACCGATGGCAACGATACGACCGTTGGCTGATTTTCCGCGGCTATTGGCAAATTTACCGGCTACAGCGGCCGCCTGGTTATCGGCGTCACGCAGCAGGACTTCGGCATCGGAGCCGGGAGTGATTGTTATATGATCGCCATAAGAATGCTCAAAAGAATCGGGAACCCCGGCATTTACCGGATGCTCCGCCGCTTTGCTGACAATGCGTTTTTCACTGATTTCCTTGCCGGAGGTAATTTGCGGGAAAACTGGAATTTCCCAGACACCACGCAGCCCGACGCAATCGTGTCCAAGGATCAGACCGCCGCCGCGATGAACATAATTCAGCAATGCTTCCGCGAAATCAAGCTGACGGACTCCGGTGTCCGCATTACCGCTGTCACCAGCGGACAATTTACGGGTCGTCGTAACGATCAATGCCGGAAAACGGTTGATTACTTCCGGTTTCAGAGTATCGATCATTTCCACCTGAAAACCGCTTTCAGACAGACATTTCCGGATATTTTCCAAACCAATTTTCTCCGGCGACCCCGGATTGTAGATTGCGATTTTCATTGGAAGATCCGCCGCGGGAACGATTTGCGGTTTTTCGCAAATTATCAGATCGTCCACGTAAATAATATCTCCGGGGCTGCCGTTCGTGCAGCGGATTCCCAATGCCATTCGGGTCGCCGCCGGACCGGTTTTGAAATATCCGGCCACACAGCTCCATTCCTTGAGCACCGGCGCGCGTTGAACCATTTTGAAGACACGCCCCTTGCTGGAGGTGTCCTCGTTCCAGGTAAAAATCACGACTTCGACTACTTCGGTATGGCCCTTGATACGGAAAGAATAAGCATATTCCTTGCCCGGCTCCGCCGGAATTGCGTTTTTGCCATCCAAACCATCGGTATCTCCGGAAAAAAGGTAAGTATAACGCCGCCCGGGAGCAATCTCACCGTCAGTCGGTTCAAATTTCATAAATACGCCGGATTTTCCGGAAAAAGCCTCCGGCGACTCACCCCACGTAACAGGACATTTGGAAAAATTTCTGAAACTCCAATTGACCGGCGTTACGTCCGAAGCAGTCAAACTCAGGCAGCACAAAACCGCCAACAACCAAAAGTATTTTTTCATCGTCATTCCTCCATGACCCGTATCCCGGAGTCCCAACGGAAACCGGCAAGCAGGGCGCTGTATGTGTTAAAAAGGGTTTTATCATGTTCGGTGGGAATACCTAACATTTCCTTATAAGTGGAAGGCCGAACATGTCCGTCCACGTATACCAGGTTGGCACGACCGGCATTATCGGCCGGAGCCACAGTTGGGCGTCTCTCCGGGCGCCCGTCGCTGCCGCCGTGACGAAAGGCAAAATGATAATCCTGATAATTCATGTGCCCATCCTTTACAATACTGTCTCCGACAAAAATCGCTATCGATGGCTTCAAGATATTGCCGAGCTTGCGCCAGCGGTTGTAGGCGGTGGCGGTGTCCGCTGAGGTTTCGGGCTGGCCACTCAACCTCCGGTTGATGGCATAATGCGAAAACTGATATTTCGACGGCGTATCGAGATAAGAACCAAAAGGCACTTTCTCGGATGGACAATAAAAACTGCTTTCCCTGTCCTTGCTGTTGTCAAAAGTACTCCGGTCGGCGGCATAGGGAAAATGTTTGAGTCCGCCGTAAATGCTCCCGGTCAGGCGATTGGTCTCGTCACGCCCGGTCAGGCGCCTGATCCAGTAGTCCTTCGAACCTCCCCCCATCGCTCCGGGAACAATCCACTCCTGCTGATCCGCCGAATACATGGCGGAACCCAATCCGATCTGCTTGAGGGAATTCATACAGTGGATCGCACGAGACCGTTCCCTCGCCTTGCTCAATGCCGGCAGCAGCATTGCGGCAAGGATCGCGATAATCGTAATTACGACCAGCAATTCGATAAGTGTAAAATTTTTCCATCTTTTTTTCATTTTGCAACTACTCTCCTTTCTGGTCCAGATACATTTGCCGGAATAATATCCATGGATCCAGCCAGATTATTTTTTCACCTTCCACAATACCAAATGCGAAATGGGAATGCTCATGCGAACCGGGCGCGTGAACCGCCACCCCCGCTCCTTCGGCGTATTGTGCGCCGGCCTTGACCCCTTGATGGTCTTCCACGTTCATTTTCAACATATGCGATGAATGAATCACCCACTGTGTTCCATCCGCCCAACGGCGGAATCCGCGCCAGCGGTTGTTGTAATCGCCATTTGCAACCCGTTGATACAGATATTGATCGTCGAGATCGAACGGCGCATACAGCGGAGTACCGGCAGGGTGATTGATATCCAGCCCGCCATGGGCGTCCACCCCGCTAAAGGCCCCCAGCCAACAGTCTTCGCCGTTGTAGCAGTCTTCGATCCTGAGCCCGCCGGGCGGTAACGGACACCACGGATGAACTTTGTCCGGAGCCACCGATAAGCCGGACTCCTGAAATGCGAAACGCGCTGCTTTCTCCGGCCGGCAAGGCCCGTGTTTCTCATACAGAAACTCGAATATCGCCACCGCCGCGTCGAACCAGATTTGCAGACCATCCACCGTTACCGGTTCATAAAACGAATTTCGCGAGGAAACTTCCCTTTCGATCCGCAGCGGCGAACCGTTAAACAAAAGGTCGCAATGGAACCGGAAATTGGTCCGCCCTTTGCGTTCGCCCTGCCGTGGTACTTTCAAGGTCGAATCGGTAATCGCGGCGGAAGTGCCGAGCAGTTCGATCTTTACTGTGCGGCCATTTCGCATGGCGACTTCCATGATATCGCCGTGGTCCATTTCCACTACACCGAGTGATGATTTGATTTGTCGCTCAATATTCATAAGCTTCTTCCTATTCAAAAATTATGGACGGACTCTGAGTCTCCGAAAACTCCTCCAGTCCATTCAGAAGATTGTACAGTTTCTTCAAAGCAAGCCTGCCGGTTTCCTCATAAGGATGCACCACTGCCGGACAGGCGAAAACCGGAACACCATCACTCAAAGCCTGGTCGAAGCGGATGGGAATTATATCCCGCCCAATCTGCCCCCCTGCCCGGCAAAGCTCAAATAAAACGGTATTCACCAGATGGCGCCGCGTAAAGAAAATCCCTTTTTTCCGTCCTTCGGACTCCATAATAACCCGCGCCACCGCGGCCGGGTCCGGCAGTCCTTGCACTTCATACGGGATATTGACACTCCGACTTTCCTTCGGCAAAATGCCGGAGAACCCCTCGCTTCGCATCCGGCAGTATATCCGCTCGGAGTGGCAGCAGAAAAAACTGTCGCAGCCTTGCTCCATAAGATATTGCGCGGCCAGTTCGCCGCCTCGAACTTCATCCATATTCAACGTAATATCCGGCAAATCAAATTGTTTGTTGTTCAGCAACACGATCTTGCCGCCATTGGCGCGATATTCATCAAATCCCTGACTGAGATATTCATAATCCAATTGGTCGTTGATGTAGAAAATCACCCCCGTATTTTTTCTCTGATTGATTTCAAAAATAAAATCCAGATAATCCGGCTGGCCGACCTTATAAAAATGAAATGTCAGGGGATAACCGCAAAGCCTGGCCTCATGGGCAATACCTTGGGTCATGCCGCCGATTTCCGGATTGCTGCACGGCGGCAACCAAACCCGTATCGCGGGCGTCTGGCCGCGACGCAACGCAGTGGCCTCCAACCGGCTTCCGGTATAGCCCATGCGCTCGGCGGCCTTCCGGATGGTTTCCCGGGTCTCCTCCGAAAGATTGTTATTTTTCCCTCGCGGGTTTAAAGCACGCGATACCGCGGCAAGTGAAAGTCCGGTTTCCCGTGCGATGTCGATCTGCCTGACCATATTTCTCCTTATTTTGTCAATCGATTGCCAAGCTGAAAATATTATACATGAGACCCGCTGTTTTGTCAATCGATTTTCCGCAAAAATTCACAAAATACCGATAATTTCTTATATTGATTCTCCAAACGAGTGTTTCGGCACATGGATAATGGCACTTTTTTGCGTTTTTTTGATTTGAAGTAATTGAATTAAACCATGTCTATGATATATTTCACCAGATAAATTAGATTAAACTTTAACCTAACTCGATTTGGAGAAACTTCGCATGTTTAAGAAAATCTGGTATCCGGAAATGATCCAAAATCATATTCTTTCCAGAAACGGCAAGGAACCTTTGAATTCCTACTATTATGCCACGACATATCCGGATGTATATGCCGCCGCCGAACGCACTTTCGGCTCCTGGGGCAGTGCCATCGAAGCCGCCGGGCTCGATTACAGTCTGATCAAGAAATACAAAACCTGGTCCAAGCAATCTGTGCTTGACGAGATCCGCCGCCTCCATCAGGACGGCGAGCCGATTTTCTCGCAGAATGCCCAGAATAACCATAAAGACCTCTATATGGCGTCGATCAAGCGCTTCGGCAGCTGGGGCAAGGCGGTTCAGTCCGCCGGTATCAATTACCGCGATATTCGCTTGCGCCGCAGCATGACCAAAGAGGAAATCAAAAAAGCCATCATCGACCTGTATCGCAAAGGCGAGGACCTCGCATATACCAATATGCGGGCCAACCATCAATATCTCCTGGCTGCCGGCATGAAGAAGCTCGGCCGCGGCAGTTGGTCCAGCGCCCGCCGCCAATGCGGTATTTTGACCAATTACCGTCTTGAACAACAACGCAAAAAAAAGAAGAATGTTAAATGACCACCATCAAAAGCGATCTTTATAAAAAAGCCGGCGTAGACATCGACCTGGCCACTACTCTCCTGAAAAATGTCAAAGAAAAGCTCGCCGCCACCCGGCGTCCGGAAATGCTCGCCCCCATCGGCGGCTTCGGTGGTTTGTTCCAGCTCGATTTGAGCAAATACAAAAACCCGGTTCTCGTATCCAGCATCGACGGCGTCGGCACCAAGCTGATGGTCGCCGCCATGCTGGAAAAATACGATACCATCGGTTTCGATATCGTCAACCACTGCGTCAACGACATTTCGGTTCAGGGCGCGGAGCCGATCTACTTCCTCGACTACATCGGTATCGGCAAACTCCGCAGCCCCTTGTATGAAGAAGTCCTCGGCGGCATCGCCGACGCCTGCAAAGCGGTCGGCTGCGCGGTACTCGGCGGCGAAACCGCCGAAATGCCCGGCATGTATTCCGACGACTTCGACCTGGTCGGAGTGATTAACGGAGTGGTCGAAAAAGACAAGCTCATCACCGGCGAAAAAATCGCCCCCGGACACGTTGCCATCGGCATCGCCTCCAGCGGACTGCATACCAATGGTTTCAGCCTGGCCCGCAAAGTTCTGTTCGAAGAAGCCGGTTACAAAGCGGACACCTTCCTGGCGGAACTCGGCGACACTGTCGGTAATGCTCTGCTCAAACCGCACACTTGTTATTGGAGCGCGATCAAACAGGCCATGGCGGAAGAACTCCCCCTGGACGGCATCGCCCACATCACCGGCGGCGGTCTCTATGACAACACCCCCCGGGTCCTGCCGGATAACGTCAATGTAGTTTTCGACAAAAACGCTCTGCCGGTTCTCCCGATCTTCAAGCTGATCGTGGAAAAAGGCAACATCAGCGACGTCGAAGCCTACCGCGTTTTCAACATGGGCATCGGGATGGTCTGGTTTGTTCCGCAATCCGCGGTGGCCCGTTCCCTGGAAATTTGCCGCGAATGCGGATTCCAGGCAGCTATTTGCGGCGAAGTCACCGCGGGAGACCGTACTGTTATCATCAAATAACCGGGTTACCAGTTAATGAAGAAAATGTTCCAGAAGCAGACCAGCCGGTTAAAATCCGGCTGGGCTTTATTGTTCGGCAAAAAAACGTTGGAAGAACTGCCCATAAGCCTGACTCAGGATAAATTGCTCCGGAAAGCCGCCCTTTCATTGGTCGGCGGTCTGATCTGGTGCGGCGGCAAAACCAATGAAATTCTCCTGACCGAATTCAAGCACATGCTTTCCGGACATTTTTCCGCGTTGGAAATCGACGCAGTCCTCGAAAATCTCGAGAATCAGAAAATCGACGCCGAAGCCCTGGCCGAACAGTTGAAAGATATTCCGGTGGAGTCCCAGGAGCGGATTCTCAAAGGAATGCTCCGTCTGGCCTATAGTGACAATTATACGACACAGGAGCATGAATATATCAGCAAGGCGGCGGCGATTTTTGGTTTCGACAAAGAGGCCGTCGATGAAATGGCCGACGTCATTCACGAAGAAAATCAACAGAAAAAGAAACTGATCAAATCCGGCGCCGGCCTGATTGCCGCGTTGGTGGTGTTGCTGGTATTTATCCTGACCGCGACCTGGCTTATTTCACTGTTGTTCGGGCTGATCCTGGCCTATATCTTTCTGCCGATGGAAAAATGGTACGAGCGCCATTTGAGCAAAGGCGGCTATCTTTATTTCATCTCCAGGATTCTCGGCAACGTCTCCTCCTCCATCGGCAAAATCACTTCCAAGCCGGATTTGACCAATACCGAAATTGAGATCAAGACCCGCAACCAGCTTACTTCACGGGCGACCACCGCCACCCTCCTGACTGTAGTCTTCATGGGACTGGCAGTGCTGGTCATCCTGACCGGTATTTCAATGAAGTATGTTTCAGGCGGCCTGCGGAGCGCCTATGACGCATCCTCCGGACATATAAGCAAGGTAAATACCGCGTATCAGATGTACAAGGACGACCTTTCTCAGATCCCGGAAGCCATGCCGTTCAATGAAGAAATCAAGGATTATCTTAACCGCCTGGAAGCCCAGAAAAGTCGTTTCGAAAATCTTCCGCTCATCCGCGACGCTATCGAATGGGGTACTCAGGTCCTCAAAGACGAGAAAACCCAAAAAGAGATCATCAGCTATGTCCTGAAGCGAACCGGGGGCATGGTCTCGATGACTGCCGGGATTCTTTATAATTTCGTGATGTTCCTGGTCAATTTACTGCTGACCTTTTTCTTCTTCTCCCTGATTCTGCGGAAAATGGCCGACAGCGTCAACAGCCAGGGCAACACCGCTGAGCAGCAAGGCAATTACATCGTCAAAGTCATCATCAACAGCGACTGGATGCCCCATGCCGGCAAAGATTCCCTCGAAGAAGCCCAGACCATCGTCAATGAAGTGATCAACCGCCTGAAACTGTGGCTGCGCGGCTATCTGACTCTGGTCCTGATCGACTCGACGGTTTACTCGACCATGTTCATCATCCTCGGAGTTCCCTATGCGATCATCCTCGGGATTATCGCCGGGATGGGGGTGTTGCTGCCGTACATCGGCCCAGTGTTCAGTACCTGCTTGACCGTGTTGGTTTGCCTGGTGGTGGGCGATGCATCCATGCTGCAAATCATTGCGGTAATCTGTACATACCTGATCTACAACGGTGTGGTCGAACAGTTCTTCCTGTATCCGTCGGTCATCGGCGACCGCCTGGGCCTGACGACTCTGGAAACCATTATCGTGGTCCTGCTGGGAGCGCTGTTCGCCGGTATTCCCGGCATGATCTTCGCCCTCCCCGCGACCTCCGTCCTCAAATACCTGATTCAGCAGGTCTACCGCTGCTGGAAAACCGATCCGCAAACGTAACTTGATAATCAGCCGGAAGTGAAGTATATTCACAATGAAATAACAGGAACAGGCGATTATGAAAGAATTGACCAGCAGTATTTATACATTCTCCGATCTGATTCGAGGGAATTTTCTCTATGTCGATAAGACAGAGTATATCTGGAAAATGATACGCCCAAGCAAAGAGATGTATTTCCTGTCGCGGCCACGCCGGTTCGGCAAATCTTTGACCGTGTCCACGCTGGAAGCAGTTTTCAATGGCGAAAAGGAACTGTTCAAGGGCCTCGCTCTATATGATAAGGATTACGACTGGAAAAAATATCCGGTCATTCATATCGACATGGGAAACTGCAGCGCCCAAACCCCGGAAGAGCTTGAGAGATATCTTTTCAGCCTTTTAGGAGATATTGCGGCAAAATTTGGAGTGGAATGCCGCCATGAATTACTTTCAAACAGGTTTGAAGCATTAATTGCCGATATTGCCAGGCAAGGTAACGTGGTTATTTTGATCGACGAATATGACAAACCGATTCTCGGCAATGTTTCCAATCCATGCATCAGTGGAATATTGAAAGTCTTGAAAGGTTTCTATTCCGGGATCAAAAAATGCGAACCTTACGAACGTTTCGTCTTGCTGACCGGCGTAAGCAAGTTTGCTCACGTGTCGGTATTCTCGGACCTGAACAATCTAACGGATATTACTTATGATTCCGATTATGCCACAATGTTGGGCTATACCCAGGAAGAGCTGGAAGCAAACTTTGGAGATCGGATAGACCAGATTGTCCGGCAACAGGATATTTCCCGGCAAGAATTGCTGGATAAACTCAAGCAATGGTATGATGGATATTGTTTTCATGCTCAAGCACCTTTGCTGTACAATCCAGTGTCCCTCGCACAGTTTTTTCTGAAGAAAGGCGAGTTCCGAAACTACTGGTTTTCGACGGGAACGCCGACTTTTCTGCTGGAACTGGCGAAGAAAACGCAGTTCGATTTTGAGACGGCGTTGACCGAACCGGTTTCCGATACGGTGTTCAGTTCCTATGAGATTGACAATCTCAATGTTTTGGTTCTTCTGCTGCAAACCGGCTATCTGACCATCCAGGGGACTGAACAGAAATACGACATGACGCTGTATCATCTGGGATTTCCGAACCGCGAGGTGAAGTTTTCTTTTGACACTTACCTGCTGAACCACTATACCCGGATATCTCAGGAAGATATCAATAGTTTGAGCCTGAAATTGCTTGATCAGGTCAAATCCGGCGATGTTGACGCGTTTATGAATCTCTTGAGCGGATTTTTTCAAAAAATTCCGTATGATATCCATGTCCATAAAGAGGCGTACTATCAGACGATTTTCTTTATGTTGTTCTTGTTGTTCGGGATACATATCGAAGCAGAATCCCGTACCAACGACGGACGGATCGATGCGGTAGTGTGCAATGGAGACTGGATATATCTATTTGAGTTCAAGTTGGATAAAAGTGCGGAAATCGCCTTGAATCAGATCAAGGACAAGGAATATTTCGGCAAATATCTGCACACCGGCAAACGGATCATGATGATCGGCGTGAATTTTGATTCCAAGGCCGGCAAGATCAAGAGCTGGGAAAAGGAAGAACTGGTGTAATCCCCCATCCCAACGGTAAACTTCAATTAACACTGGGCTTGACGAATACCTGTTTGAGTACTTCGTCGCACTTGCCGCATTGAGTGCAATTGATGGCGCAGGAACCGGCGATCTCCGGCCAGTTGGCCGGGAAACGGTCGTTATCAAAGATATTCGGCGAGAAAACCCGTGAGAAACAAGGCTCGGTCAGGTCCGCCATGTTGCCGTGGAAACGCCCCGAAGTATAGGCTCCGATCACGCTCCGCGGATGCGAGTGCAGACGGGTGGCGAGTTTTACCACCGGAAAATAAGGCTCGTATAGTTTCAGGTCTTCCGGGCGAATCCACGAACCACGGAGAAATTCCACCGCGTTTTTGGGTTCCCGGTAAAGCTTCCAGCACAAATGCGGAACAAAATCCTCGACGTTCCGGGTCTCGCCGATCTCCTGGTCATGGGCGACCATGTTGTCATGAAAACTCTGCGCCGGGCAGTTGCGGAGACAGCCGCTGTTTGCCAGCATGCAGAGCTTTTTGCCGTGTTCTTCGCACCAGGCATGGAAACGCGTTACGGTTTTCAAGTCCCGCTGCAGGTCGCGCCGGATATGGAACGAGTCGAAAACGTCGCTCAAATACCCCATCGCCAGCGTGGAATCGATCCGCATATTGACCGAAGCCCGGGTTTCGATGTCGGGAAAATATTTTTTGACCGTAGCCGCCACAAAAGGGCTGGTCGTGGTAATGATTTCCGGCTTCAGCCCGATGCTGTCCATGTAATCGATCAGCGAGCCGATTTCCTGTTCGAATTTATTGCTGACCGCATTGCCGCCGTAGCAGTTGGCGTTGAACAGCAAATCCAGTTTCAGTCCCATTTCGCGGACTTCCCGGAGGTCGGCTTCGAGTTCCGCCTGAGCCCCCCAGTCGACCGCGCCGTGACGGCGCCCCAGGGCGGTGCGCCCGCTGGCCAGCCCCGGCCAGGGAAAGAAAACCTCCGCCAGGTCATCACGGTAATCGGCGACAATACTGCTGAAAGCCTCGCCATTGTCCGGTTGCTGATATCCAATCGCGAATTTCATGGTGTTCACTCCTGAATTTTACGGTGGAACTCCGCCGCCGCCTGCTTGATTTGCTCGAACAGCTCATCGGAATACTGATCCACGCTGAAACCAAGCGCAAAGTTCTCCGGTATCGCAAACGCCACGGCCAGACGTCCGTCGCCATGATCGCGCATACTGTAGCCGCACTCATGAACCCGGCGTTTGATTTCCAGAAAATCTTCCAGCTTTTTCCACTGCCCTATCCCATATTCTTCAAAACTGTAATTATGCTCAAAAGCCCCGGCATTGCTGCCGGTGGCCTGCAAAACAATCGCAGTCGGAGTGACATAAGGCATGACTACCCGCTCCCGCGGATACTGCAATTCGCCGGGACGGTCCGGCGACATCCGCAATCGTGTCTGAATGGAGCTGGGCGTCAATTCGGACAGAGTCAACACAGCCCTGGGAAACCTCCGGTTCAACTCCCGGAATTCAGCGGTGGCCGCGGTCAACATGCTGTTCCGATGACGAGTCGCCGCCAAGGTCGCCAAAGCCGGTCCCGGACTGAACCGGTTAGCGGCGTCTTTTTCCAAAAAACCCCGCGCCCGCAAACTGCGAATCAGATTGTGGGCGGTGGTCTTCTTCATATCGAGCGCCTCAGCGATCTCGTTCAGCCGCATCCCGTTGCGGGATTCCCCCGCCAACTGCAGGATATCCAGGGCTTTGAGCACCGATTGCACCATGGATGATTGAGCCATTGATTTTCTCCAATTAAGGTAGGGCGCTCTCTCCGCAGAGCGCCGTTCACATCGGCTCGCCTACCGGTTTCGCTCTCAGAACACAGGATATTCAATGCGAAGAGAACGGCTGCCTGCGGAGAGGCAGCCCCACCCTGTCAGTCGATTTTCATTGGCCGATTGCTTATTTGATGGTGAATATAGTGTCAAAGCCGCGAATTGCAATTAATCGATATCGCTTTTCTCGTCTTTTTCCGGACGAAAAATGGTCCCTGCCGAATACTCGGCCGGTTGGCTCCAATCAACCTTCCACTGCGGACGGCGACGGAATTTCTGTTTGAAACTGTTCTGCAACACGCCGCGCGATTCCAGGCTGATCATACAAGCGCGGGTACAGCCTCTGGCACCGCAAACGGCTTGCCCGGTGTTGTAAACATTGCGCGGTTTGTGGTTGAACGGACTCCAATCGCCGGGTTTGCTGGTCGGCAGCTCCGGCATATACGGGTCGGCCTGAACCTCATCGGTCACATCCGCCCCGCGGAAAGCGTTGCCGCAACGCGACATATCCAGGTCGGACCATTCAACATCGTGCCCGTCCAACTTGACTTTTACCGTTTTGTCGGTCGGGAAAGCTTGTCCGGGACAAGCCTTGACGCAAGCCATGCACTTGTTGCAAAGTTGCGGGCCGTCGTAAATCGGGTCCGGCTCCAGTTCCAGATCGGTCATGATAATGCCGACCCGATTACGCGGCCCGAACTGCGGTGATAAGAACATTTTGCTGAAACCGATTTCGCCAAGGCCGCACAAATACGACGCGATCCGCAACTGGATCATGATATCCGGCGTCGCCTGCCCCGGACGTGTCGGACGGCTGTAGTTTTTCGAGGTATAACCGACGCCGTCAATCGCGCGCCAATCGCTCTGGTGCCCCATCGGAATGGCTTCATACCCCTGGTCTTCAATCGATTTGGCCAGATTGATCACGGTCATCGGCATATACAAATAAGTAATCCCGCCGTAACCCATCGCCGAATAGTTGCTGAAATAAGTCCCTTCTTCGATACCGCGCAGACTGCCGCGCTCCACCCGGAACACCATACCGATGATCGATTTGCACTCCGGCATGATCTGCTTGGGGTCCATTTGCAAAGGCGCAGTGCTCCAACGCTCGATATTGCCGATGCCCACCGCGTCGGCGCCATACTCCAAAGCCTTGCGCTTGACGAAATCCGCCGCCTTGACCGGATCACTCAGATCCACACTGTTGAAATCACGAGTCATTACTGCCATTTTTCATTCTCCATTATTATTCATCATTGATGGATATCTGTACGTCATTAATAAATATACAGGAAAAGATGGTAAAATCAAGCCTCTTGCGAATTTTATTCGGATTTTTCATCCAATCACCCTATTGACAATTGTCATACTGTGGATTATAATAATGACAGTTAATGACAGACGAGGTATTATGGATACAGTCATCGGTCGCGAGTCCATGTCGGCTCAATTGGCCAGAATTATCGAAAAAGATATTTTCTCCGGAAAACTCAAGCCGGACGCTCCGCTGGCATCCACCCGCACGTTGTCGGAGGCTTTCAACGTTTCCCGTCAGGTGGTGGTTTCGGGGTTGGATATCCTGGAGAAAAAAGACCTGATTGTCCGAATCCCCCGTAAAGGCGTTTTCGTCAAATCGCGCGACATTCACAAACAGGCCCGGGAAATTCTCTTTTTCGCATTCATGGATCGTCTGGAGAGAAATATCATCTTCCAGGCCATGAATAAAATCAGCGAAGCGGAAAAAGGCTCCAGCAAATACGATTTTTTCACCCGTTTCATCTCCGCCGAACGCAACCAGTCCAACCGCCTGGACCACGAGCTCGAGCGCCTGGCCAACCTTGGTTACATCGACTGCGGAGTCATTTATTCGGCGGATTTCACAGCGGACACCATCCGCAAATGTGTCGGCCTACCCTACCCGATCATCATCGTCGGCGACCTGCCGGACGGTGACTACAAAGGTTTGCAATTCAACCAGATTCGCCCCGACCATCACCATACGGCGCGGCTGATCCTCAATTACTGGCGACGGCAGAAATTCGAACAAGTCATCTTTTTCCACAGCGGCCAGATTTATGGAAAGTATCAGTATTGGCGGGACTTTGTCGGCTACCTGGAACAGGGCGCCGCAGAAAACTCCATTCAACTCCGTCGGATCGTGGTTCCTGGAAGCGGCAGAGACGAAATTACCGCCAATTTTGAAACCATGGCCCGGGAGATCGTCAAAGAGGCCGCTCCGGAAACCCGGATTTTCAAGGGCGATATCCGTTCGGATGATTTTGACCACGGCATACTTTTCCCGCGCGAAGGTTATCCGCAAATTCATATGCTGACCCTCAATTCCTTCGCCACCATACCATATGTCAAAAGATCAACCTCCGGCATCATTCAAGCCATCAGCGACATGATCGACCGGACTTGTTCCTCCCGCGATCTGAATCTTCAAGTCGTGATTCCCATTACAGAAAAAATCGAAACAGGAGATTGCATATAATGAGAACAAAAAAGCAAACAATTTTCACACTTATTGAATTATTGGTTGTGATTGCAATTATTGCGATATTGGCAGCTCTGCTGCTGCCGGCCTTGAGCCGGGCGCGCGAAAAGGCGCATTTTACATCCTGCGCCGGAAATCTTCGCCAACATACCAGCGGATTAGTCCTTTACACCTATGATTTCGATGATTGGCTGGTTCCGCAGGAATATCCATGCGCGCGTTTCTATCCGGGCGGCACTGCCGGAGTTGCGCGAATTCCGTGGTTTGCCTTGATTAAAGATTACGTCGGTTACAGCGAGATCAAGGACACGGACCGTTTTACCGTCATTCCGGGCAAAATGCGGCGTGGGATTGTTCATTGCCCATCTTACCGGGACCGCCTGCCTCAGTATCTCTTTGATGTATTGTACGGAATGCCCCGGTACGGCATGGGCGGTGACGGGTACAGCACGAAATTAGTCAATGTCCGCAAAGCCAATCAAATCAAGGCTCCCTCCAATGTGATCTACCTGTCGGACACCAAACAGGGGACAGCCTCCTATGCGGGCTACAATTACTTCACCAATACTGCTGTAGGGTTGGGATATCTCGATCTCAAACGCCACAACAACCGGGTAAACGCCGGTTATCTCGATGGCCATGTCGAAGGGCATGACCGGCAATTCCTGGTGGCAAATGTCGGCAAACCGCCGTTATGGTGGGAAAAAGTTGATTGAAAGGAGCATCTCTTATGTTTAGAATTTTACCCATGTTGTGCCTTGCGGTTTCGCTGTCCGCTCAATCGATCATCTGGCAAGAGGACGGCTCCGGCCTGAACGCCGATCCCGCCGGATTCCGGAAGCAGAAAGCCTGGCTCCTGGAAGGCGTCGACACCGAAAAACTGGACGACGGCGGCTTCCGCATATCGGTCAAGGAAGGGGCCAAAAACGGCGTCATGAAACGAATGTTGCCGGTTTCAGCGGAGTCATATCTGGTGATCGACATCGGCGAGGCCGCTCCGACCGCCGGCAAGTACAACGCCATCACCTTCGGTCTCAATAATTTGACTCCGAATCAGGTCTCATTGGTTCGCAATATTATGCCATCGGTGATCTGTCTCGAACCGTTCAAAGGATATGAGGGCAAGGAGAAACAGGCGGCGGTCAGTTTTTATTTGTACGGAGCTTCGTTGGATATCAAGTCCATCCGCCTGCAGCAAAACCCGCCGTACCGGGTTGAAATCCTGCCGCGGAACCGGATCAAAACCGGTGATAAAGTCACCTTCCGGGTCCATATTCCCCGTAAGGTCAAGGATATTTCCCTGACTTTCACCACGCCGCGCGGCGATAAAATCAAGATCAACGGTCAGACCTCTCTGCAGTTGCTCCCGCCAAATGAAACCAGCACTTACTGGGAAGCCGAGCTCGAAATTAAATCCCTCGAATTACCCCCCAGTTATAAAAAAGGCCCTGCCGCGGCAATCGCCTATATCCTGGGCGGGGACATGCGCAAGCCTTTAATTACCAACCTATATCTCAGTCAGGAGTAAAAATGAAACATTTGTGGTTGATCGGAATCATCTTATTAGCGTTGAACACTCAGGCAAAAACCGTGAAAGCGGCATATGTAACGGATAAAGCCCCCGCCATTAAACTCGACGGCAAACTCGATGAAGCCGTCTGGCAGCAAGCCAAACCGCAAAGCGGTTTCCAGTTCCCGGCGGCCCGGGCACAAAGCAGGTCTTTCGCCCAGACCGACTTCAGGTTGATTGCCGCCCCGAACGGCATCTATATCGGCATTACCTGCCAGGAACCGCAGATGGCGAAGATCAAGCCGGAAGAACCTCAGACACGTAACCTGACCCGGGTATTTGAGCGGGAACATATTGAAATCTTTATTTCTCCGGAAAACAACAGCAACTGTTTCTATCAGTTTGCGGTCAGTATCGACAACAGCCAGTGGAACCAGTATTTCATCGAAGGCGGCACCGCACAAATGGAGATCTACAATGCATTGTGGCAGAGTGAAGTATTTCGCGGCGCGGATTTCTGGAGCGTGGAAGTCTATATCCCCTACTCCGCTTTTTACCACACCGCTGCCAACGTCTGGCAAAACCAGTGGATGTTCAACGTAACCCGCAATCGCTCGCTCGGACAACTGCGTGAAATCACCAGTTGGTCCAAACTCGAACGCAAATTTACCGAACCCGGAAACTTCAATATCATTACCGGCATGCCGCTTAAATCGCCGGAGACCGACCTCAATATCAGCATGGTCAAGTTTTCCCCCGAAAAGCAGAGCGACGGCGTTATGACCGGCCCCCTGCAGATCACCCTCACTTCCGGGGTGGCGCGTCCCGATGCGGAATTCAAATTCGGCGAGCCTTTCAACCGTACTTTTAAACAGGCCATACGGCAAGGCCTCAATGAATTTTCCATATCGGGCATAGCTCTGCCGGTGAGTTTCGATGGACGCCCGTTTCCACTGAAAATCGAAGCATTCGCCAAAGATGGACAATGCATCGGCGGCCGCTATTACGACCTGATCGCCAAGTACGAACCCTGCCGGATCACCATTTCCGAGCCCTTCTACCGCAATACATATTTTCCGGATGAAACACCGGGGAAAATCACCGGCAGCGTCCAATTGCAGTTGCCCGACGGCGCCAAAGTCAAACTCTCCCTCGATGGCGCGGGACTGAAATCCGAACAGGAACTCACGGTTCAAAATCGCCAGATCGAGTTCAGCTTCGACGCATCCGCCATGACCTACGGCTCGGCCACCCTGACCGTCGAAGGCTCCCTGAAAGCTCAAGCCCAAGTTCACCGGCTAACTCCTCCCGTCAACAGCAGTTATGCCCGGATCGACAAATACGGACGTTATATCCGCAACGGCAAACCGTTCCTGTTTCTCGGCTGGCGCGGCGCGCCGGATTATCTGGTCAGTCAGAAACTCCTCGAGAAATATCCCAAAGCCCAGGACCGCTGTTCGGTCATCAACTCCGCAGGCGCCGAAATCTGGCTCTCGGAAGATAAACTGCTGCCGGCTGAACGCGAACGTGCTCAGAGAGGCGAATACCCCTCACCGGAATTCATCGAAAAACTTAAGGCCAAAGTGTTGGAAAACCGTGACCGGGATATCATGGGGTATCTGGTGGGGCACGAACCGGAATGCCGCGGCATTTCCCCGGAATTCCTGAAACACTGTTATCAGCTCGTCAAGGAACTCGATCCGTATCATCCGGTGATTTGCGCCACGCGCTCCCCGGAACGCTATATCGACACCGCCGACCTTTTCCGCGTCCATCCCTACCTCGACCCGATGGTCAACGCCAAAGGCCAGCGCCAGATGAAATCGCCCCTGCTGATCAAAAACGTCTGTCAGGAGGTAATCCAGGCCGGACACGACCGCAAAGCTCTGTGGGTAACTCTGGGGACTTTCGCCTATAACTTCCTGAATATTTATTCGGTGCCGCCGACTTTCGAGGAAGCCAACTGCATGTTCTGGCTGTCCGTAGCCAATGGCGCCCGGGGATTTTACACCTACATCTATTACCAGAGCTTCGAAACCCAGGAGTTGAAGGAAGGCACCGACTTCATTTATTATTCCCTGGACCGCCTGCGGGATTACCTCATGACCACCGAGCCGAACCTGCCGATACAAGTCACGGGTGACGGCGTCGACGCCGCCATCAAAACCCACGACGGCAAAATCATGGCCGTAGCGGTAAACCTCCTACCCCAGCCCAATAAAATCACCCTTTCCTCGGATGCTTTCAAGAAATATCCGCAACTGCTGGAATTCCGCGGTTCCCGGACTTTCAAACCATCCAACAACTCTTTGAGCATCGACCTGAAACCCTACGAAGCAATCGTTATGACCGACACCCAAGAAGACCAAAATCTCAGCGGCATCACCGCTCTGAGAGCCCAAATCAACCAGTGGAACGAAGCCAGGAAAAACAGCAAAAATATCTTGCTGGGCAAAAACCGCGAAATCGAATACAACACCTCCAACAATCTGGCCGCAAGCTCAAGCGGCGGCACAATCATGCTCAAATCCCTGCTGACCGACGGCGAATCCGACGCCATCGCCTGGCTTGCCAAAAACACCAAGGAGAGCTGGATTGAAGCGATTTTCACCGGCTTCACCCCCGAATTCAACCGGATCGTCTTGCACGGCTACCCGCTGGCCCAAGTCCAACTCTACTCCTGGGAACGCGGCCAATACCACCCGCTGAAACCGGACGACGTCAAAGCGGAAAAATACCGCGTGGAAATGGCCTTCAAAGAAAAGCAGGAAGTGGTCAAACTGAAAATCGTCTTTCCACAGTCCAAACACCGCGCCGAGCTCTACGAACTGGAAATGTACTGACCGGTAAACGACGACAGGATATTTCGGGACATCCATAAGTGACATTCTGCATGAATTACCTGAAAAGCCCTTTACTTTTTTGCGGGAAACATTGCAAAGTTCATGGGGTGGGTTATAATATTGTCACAGAGGGTTGGAAAGAGCAACGAGAGAGGAAGCCGGACTATGACTCTTCCGGTATTCGCCGGGCGGAATGCCGCATTCACGGGTAAAAATGCGGCTGAAATAAAATTCATTGCTGAAGCCGACCACGGAAGCAATCATCTTGATGGGCATTTCGGTGGAACGAAGCAGATTGCGGGCTCTTTCCATCCGGGTATCGCACAGCAGGGCGTGAAACGATTTGCCGAAATGAAACTTCACCATATGACAGGTATGGGGACGGGATAAATTCAACGCTTTCGCCAGATTGGCCAGAGTGATTTGTTCATGGGCATGATCTTCGACAAAACGCCGGATCATGGCGGATTTTTCCCGCGATGCTCCGGCCCGGTCCCGGTAGAATTCGGTGTAATACAGGATTCCCTGTCCGAAAATCTGCAGTTCCAGCGCCATTTTTTTCAATAGCTCGTGATCAGCCACCGGCAGGTTTTCCCAGCTTTCGCGCAGGTCGGCCGGCGGCACGGCGGCGGGCGAACGAAATACTCCGGCATAGAAAATCAGCATCACCGAATCCTGGCGTACGATAGGGACCACCAGCTCCGTAACACCTTTCCAGCATTCACGGATGAATGGCGTTTTCAGGCGGTGAGCGCGGTTTTCGGTACGGACCATGCATTCCTCATGACACTGTTTGTTCCAGCCGGGTATCTCGTAGCGGCCGGTAATGCAATAGGGATGCATATGCATGCCCCTGCCGGGAAAAAGCGGGTCGCCATTCGGAAAATACAGAACCCCGCGGCAGTCGTGAATCGTCAGGCGGACTCCATACTTCGCGTCATAATGCTCAAGGGAAGCTACCAGCATTTTTGCCGGCGATTTCGGATCTATGGCTTCTAAAATAATCATAAAATTATCGCCAATGAGAATATTATATAAAGATACCGCATTTTCGTGCATTGTCAATATTGACTTGCGGCATTATAATAGAAACATGTTAAACTACAAAAGGAAAAATAGAAATGAACGATTTCGATGTGATTGTAGCGGGCGGAGGCCCCGCCGGAGTGGCGGCCGCGTACACCGCCGGTAAATGCGGGGCCAGAACATTGCTGCTGGAACAATCCGGACGCCTCGGAGGCATGGCTACACAGGCACTGGTCGGACCAATATTGGGCGACGCGGACAGCAGTATCCTGCGGGAAATTGTCTCTCACCTGGGCGGACGCGTAGTCGATTTTCAGAAGGTGGACATCGATCTGTATGATCTGCTGGCGACACAGAATGTAACGGTACTGCTGCATTCGACCGTGACCGAAGTCCTGAAAGATGACGACAAGGTTTGCGGAGTGTGCATGCAATGCGCGGGAAACATCCGTGAATTCAAAAGCAAGGCGATTATCGACGCCACCGGAGACGGCGCTCTCGCCTTCCGGGCGGGCGTACCTTATGAAATGGGTCGCGACGGCGACCGGTTGTGTCAACCGGTCAGCATCATGTTCACAGTGGCGGGGATCGCCCCGGAACAGCGTTTTCATTGCGGTTCCGAGCAAGAAGCCCGGGCGGTAAAAGTAGGGGAGAAAACCTGGGAAGAACTGACCTTGGCGGCACATAAACAAGGACTCCTGCCGGATTCGGTGAGCGTGGTTCGCCTTTATAACGCGCGGCGGGATGATGAAAATGTCATCAACGCCACCCAGGTGAATTACCTGAACGGAACTTGCGCCGAGGACCTGACCCGCGGCGAAATTGTCGCGCGGAAACAGGCATATACGGTTCTGGAGTTCCTGCGCCGGAATCTGCCGGGTTACGCAAATGCGTTTATTTCGAATATGCCGGCCGTGCTGGGAGTCCGGGAAACGCGGCGCTTCAAGGGAATGGCCTGCCTCCGCAAGGAAGATTGCATCGAAGGGCGGAAATTTGCCGAAGCCGTCGTGCGTGACGCGCGTTTTCCGATCGACATACACAATCCGGCCGGGGGAGGACAAGCCGCCGCGCAGAATGTTTTCGCCAGTACGGGAGTGGCCGAACGCGTCCAGCCCTATGGCATTCCCTACGGCGTGATGGTGCCGGAACATTGCGACGGATTGCTTTTTACCGGGCGCTGTATCAGTGCATCCCACGAGGCACTCGCGAGTTGCCGGGTCATGGGAATTGCCGCGGCGCTTGGGGCGGGCGCGGGTGCCGCTGCCGCTTACGCGGTGCAACATGGATGCGAGCTTCGGGAGGTGCCGCCGTCAGAACTGCATTCGATACTTTTCTGACGGGCGCGTTTCATAGTCGAATGAAATGCCCGTTGTATTCCCGGCGACCGGGATCGTCGGCCTCGAAAGCCACCCGACCGCCGACAAATACTTTGTCTATACCTTCAGCCATCCGGTGGGCATCGAAAAAATCCGCCTGCGAATCGAATTTTTCCTCATCGAAGATCACCAGGTCGGCCACGGCTCCGGTCTGGACAATGCCGCGGTCTTTCAGGTTCAGGATACTTGCGGGATAAGACGTCATCCGCCGGATAATCTCAGCCGGAGCGATATCCAATTCCCGCAGAATACGGAAATAACGCGGAAAGGTGCCGAATGAGCGCGGATGCCCCGGGCTTGGCTGACCGCTGAAAGGCAGAACATTCCCGTCGCTGCCCGGAGCTATCCATGGCTGACGATAGAACTTCCGCAGGTTGTCCGGGCTCAGTTTTTTGTAAGCGCCCGAAGTATAGCCTTTTTTTCGCAGCAGTTGCATGCATGCGGCTTCCGGAGAAATTTGCCGGAGTTCGGCAATCCGAGCAATGGTCAGGCCGGAAATTTCCGGTTCAGGAGGCTCGCCGGTGGCACACAGGATCGTTGTCTGCAGCAAATCGGCGCTGTTTTCGCGAAGCAGTTGGAGTATTTGAGCATCCGGCAACGAGTCCAGCGGCTCCACCGTGTTATACGGTACCGGCAGGATATGTTGCAACGAAGTATTGGTATAAATGTACGGATAGCGGTCGGCGGTAATCCGCAATCCATTGTTTTCCGCGAGCTTGATTGCGGCAAGCAATTCCTCGAGTTTGTGCCAATTTTTCTCGCCGGAAGTTTTGATGTGGCTGATATGCAGGAGTCCGGAACCGGCAGCGGCAATTTCACAGGCTTCCGCGAATGCTTCCAGCAGAAAATCGCCCTCACTGCGCATGTGCGTGGCATATACTTTGGCAGTACCTTTCAACGCGGCAGCGATTCCGCACAATTCAGCGGTATCGGCAAATACACCGGGGCTGTAAATAAGGCCGCTGGAAAATCCCGCCGCTCCCTGCTTCAAGGCGATATGCAGCAATTCGCGCATCCGTTCAATTTCGGTGGCCGTCGCCCGGCGGATTTCAAA
>JAVBRM010000149.1:0-12156 GCA_031548025.1 Victivallaceae bacterium
AAAAGGCAAAACCTTAAAACCGGCCGCCTCAAAAGCGGTACCGGCCGCAAACTCAATTACTCTCTCCGCCAAGGTCTTTTTCCGGCGCAGATAGTCGGCGGTCCTGCCGGTCATGCATGCCGGCAGGTCGTAATCCTGACAGAATAACCGCATCCCCTTGACATGGTCCTCATGTTCATGAGTTACCAACAAAGCCTTTAACTGCCGGGGATCGAAACCCGCCCCCGCCATTCGGTTCAGCAGATCGCGCCGACTGAACCCGGCATCTACCAGCAGCCCTTCATTGCCGCACTGTATAACAAATGCATTGCCGCGGCTGCCGCTGCCCAATGCTGTAACACCGATTTTCATTTAAATCATTCTTTCGCTATTTGGAAATTCATCTATTGGTACTATAATATAAAGGTAATAGCGCAAAATATCAATGTTTTTTCATCAATTAATTTATGGCAGATCAAATTTTATCACATCAGCAGTCGCAAGAGCTTAGACAAGAGCAGGTTCTGTCGCCACAACAATATCAGTCATTGGAGATTCTTCTGGCTCCTTTGCTGCAACTCCAGGAAAAAATCTCCCAGGAGCTTGCCGTAAACCCCTTACTTGAGCAAGATGAGGACCGTCATCTCGAGCTTGCCGGAGACCCATTGGAAATCGGCAATATGGACGATCGCCCTCCGCCGGCTGACGATGACGACGGCAGTTTCGACGACGTCGACTCGGTCAATACCGACGAACTCCAGGAAATATCGCAGCTGGCCCGGGATTGGAATGAAGGAAATTATGAATCCGGCAACAGCTCGGGAGGGAGCGAGGAACAGGAACGCAGGTCTTTCATGTTCAACTCCTTGGAAGCTCTGCCGTCTTTACAGGAGCAACTGCTGAGCCAGCTTCGCCTTTCGGATGCTTCGCCGGATCTGATTCCGGTGGCCGAAATCATTGTCGGCAGCATCGACGATACGGGATACCTGCGTTCCAACCTGCCCGATATCGCCATGGCCGCCGAAGCCACGGTCCCGGAGGTGGAAAAAGCCCTGAAACTGGTCCAGTCCTTTGATCCGCCCGGTATTGGCGCCCGCGATCCCCGCGAGTGTCTGCTGCTGCAGATCGATCGGCACTCGCCGCCCAATAAACTTTTGAAAAAACTGGTGGCAAACCACTTGGACGATATCGGCCGCAATCATTTGCCGCAGATTGCCAAAGCCATGAAAATTTCCCTGGAAGACCTTCACGTGTTGCTGCATGAATTGAAGAAACTCACCCCCTTCCCCGGCAATGCGGTAACGACCGACGCCCCCGAATACGTCGTCCCGGAAATGTCGATTGAGAAAAACGAAGGCGGTGAATTCATTATTGTCGATTCGAAAGAATATATCCCGCGCCTGCGGATTTCCCAGACCTACATGGATCTGTTGGAAAACCCCGCCACCGACCGGGAAACCCGCGAATACATTCGCAACAACCTGCTTAATGCCAAAAACTTACTGCGCAGTTTGGATCAGCGTCAGGATACGATCCATAAGATCACCAGTGTCATCGTCGACACCCAGCATGATTTCTTCGAGCAGGGAGTTGAGGCATTGCGTCCTTTGACCCTGCAGCAGGTGGCGGATAAATTGGATATCCACGGCGCGACGGTCAGCCGGGCTATTGCCGGCAAATACCTCCAGACGCCATGGGGGCTTTTCGAATACAAATATTTTTTCAGCGGAGGTTACCGCACCGAGGACGGAGGCGAAATTTCCGCCCGCGGCGTCAAAGAAAAAATTCGGGATCTCATCGCCGATGAAAATCCCGAAAAACCCTTGTCGGACAGCAAATTGGAAAAACTGCTCAAAGACAGCGGCATGGTCAATATCGCTCGCCGCACCATTGCCAAATATCGCGAGGAGCTGGGCATCCCTCCCTCACATATTCGCAAGCAATATATGTAAAACCATTGGTTGAATATGAAGTTTGGACGTTATTGGTTTACCATAATTCTGTTTTTGCTGGCCTGGGGCGCGACGTTTACGGTCAGGACGCTGGTTTGTCAGCGTGATATTGCCGGTATTCAACGCGAAACCGGCAAAGATTTTACGCCATTCCTGGTCGAAAGCTCAATCATGTACTCTTATGTCCTGGCCTCGGCTTATGAAGGCGGCATACCCGAGTATGACCCCGGCCTGGCCGAAATGCAGGAAGTTCCGCTCTCCCAACAGATGCCGATTGGGCTGGAACCGTTCCTGGGGTGGGGATTGCGGGTTAAGAATGCGCTTGGCCTGAAAACCGCCGATGCCGATTTTGTTCGTCTTCAGGCCCGGTTATGGGTAAGCCTCGGCGGTGGTTTCCTGTTGTTATGGCTGCTGGCCCTGCGGGTTCCGTGGGGATGGTCGCTGTTCGGAGCCTTGATCTATGCCCTCTCTCCGGCGGCGGTGGCCCGCGCCACCGGTCAGGATTTGTTGTGCGAAGTAATGGCCCTGCCCTTTCTGATCGCGGCTTTCGCTTTCGGCGCCAGTTACTTAAGGCGTCCAGGCGCGATTAAGGCAATCGTTTTTATGATTGCGGTATTCGGCGCGGTAGCTTTTTGGGATATTTCCCAATTCGTCTTTGCCGTCTGGGCGGTCTTGGAAATGATCCGTTCACTGATCGATCATAAACCGCGCCGGAAACGGCTGTACTTTACCATGTTTTTTTATGTGGTTCTGGTCATGGCGGCGATCCTGGTGCCGTACCACCGGGCGCACGGCCTGATCCTGTCGCCGATGTTTCTGGTCATTTTTCCGGTTATCATCATCCGCCATCTGCAACCCCGCCGCATCCCTGCTCTCGTTGCTCTTATACTGCTGGCTCTGATCTGGTTCGGGATTTCCCGCAACAGTGTATTCAGCAGTAATTACGAACATTTCCGGGAGTTGATTATCGCCAAAATCCGCTATCTGAACATCAAACCGGAAGATCCGTCCAAACTGAGTTTCGCCGCCCGCTGCCTCTGGACCCCGGCGTTGCATTCGGCGGATTTTCTGCAAGTCCGCTATAACTTTCCGGCGGCGCTCTGGATGACCGGAATATTATTCGCCGTCGGTCTGTGTTTCCGGAATATCCGGCGGCGCTATCGCTATCCCATGTACCAGCTCCCCATGATTTTAACCGCGGTTTTCTTTGTGATCTTCATCTTTCTGTTCCGCTTTCATGTGCTGGCCGTCATCTTTATGAGCGTCAGTTGCGCTATGCTGTTCAGCTTCATAAACATAAACCTGAATAAACTGTTGCGTTTCATCCTGATTCTGTTTGCGCTGGGAGTACTGTTTATCGAAGGGCGCACTCTTTACCGGCTGCAGCGTTCCTATTCCGGATTCAGTCTCAAGGAAATTACCGGAATGCTGCAATACCTGAAAGACAGCGACGTCAAAGACCGGGTATTCCTCTCTACCATGGAGATGTCGCCGCTGCTGAAAGCCTATGCCCAAACCGCCATCGTGGTTCAACCCAAATTCGAGTTCCCCGCGACCCGGGAAATTTTCCGCAATTATGTCGACTCGCTGTTCTCTGCCGATCCCAACGATTTTGTTAAATTCTGCAACCGCTATCATGTCGATTTCTTTGTTTATTTCCAGAATACGGCATTGTCTCCGCTGCATATCTACTCCTACCGCTACATGGCGGCAAAGACCAGAATACCGCCCACCTGTACCGCCTTGCAGATGGACACCAATCCCGGTAAACTGAATCAATTTTATGAACTGACCATTCCGAAAAAATACGGAGCCGCCGAACGCTTCCGGCTTTTCCGTTTCATCAAAGATTCGGACATTCGCCGGTCCAAAGAGCTGACCGAACTGGCGCTGGAAAACTGGCATGGCGGCAACAAGCTGCTGGCCCGGCGGCTCATCGGCGCCGCCTTCCTGTTGAACCCCAAATCCGAGGAAACCTACCTGGCCTATTACCAGATACTCGACCAAATCCCCCAGGCGGAACTCCCCGATTTTCTCAAAATCCCAAAAAGTTAAACTTTTGCATCAAATCGTCAATAATTTTTTAGCCGTAAGCAGGAACACAGTGAAAAAAAACATCAATCCCGACATCAAATCGTAAACTTTGGAAAGACTTGAACAATGAAAATAATCAAACCCAATACCGGCGGCAAATTGACCGCCACCGATGATCTCTTTAAAGAATTGACGGATTCCAGCCTGGAATACATTCATGTCCACGACCAGATTTTGAGCGGGGAGGATATCTCCGGTCTCGATTTCGAGCATGTGATTTTTGAGAATTGCCGGCTGCCGGACTGTAACTTTGCCGGTTGCCGGTTTTCCGATGTGGTTTTTCTGGCCTGCGATTTGTCCAACTGTAACTTCACCCGGTGTTCTCTGGCACGTGGCGAATTCAAGCGGACCAAGGCGGTCGGGATCAACTTCAGCGACAGCAGTTTCCAGCATGTCGCCATCACCGGGTGCAGTTTGAAGTATGCCAATTTCAGTAAAGCCAAACTGGATAAATTTCGGACCGAACAAAGCGACTTCAGCGAATCCTATATCACGGAAACCCAATTGAAAGAGGTCGAGTTCAACGAAATCCGCCTGGACCGGACGAATTTCTTCGGAACTTCCTTGAAATCAGTGGATTTAACCTCCTGTACCATCAGCGGCATTACCGTTTCCGAGAGCCGTTACGAGTTACAGGGCGCCATCGTCAGCGCCAACCAGGCGGTTGCGCTGGTCGGTTTGCTGGGGGTAACCGTCAAATAACTGCGATACCGTTTTTCTTCAGATAAGCTTTGAGCTCGCCGATGTCGATCATGTGAAAATGAAATACCGAGGCTGCCAGCAGAACTTGCGCGCCGGCTTGGGCCGCTTCCAGAAAATGCTCCAGCTTGCCGGCTCCGCCTGAGGCTACAATCCTGGCTTTGCAGGATTGCGCCATAGCTTTGATGACCGGCAGGTCATAGCCGGTTTTGGCGCCGTCCCCGGCCTTGCTGGTCGGCAGAATCACCTCCACACCATAGCCGTCAACCCGTTTGGCCCACTCGATCGCATCATAACCGGTCGCCGTGCGCCCGCCGTCAATGTAAACCTCATAACCGGAAGGCATTTTCGCATTGATATCGACGTCGATCGCCACCGTGAGAGCGCCGCGTCCATATTCCCGGATGATATCCTCAATGATTTCCGGCTTGCGAAACGCCGCGCTGCTGACTGAAACCTTATTGGCCCCCGCCCCCAGGACTTCTCCGGCGGATTTGACGTCGCAAATTCCGCCGCCGACCGTAAATGGCACGGTACAAACCGCGGAAACCCTTTTAACCACCTCAATGAGCGTACCCCGTTTTTCCACCGTGGCAGTGATATCGAGCAGAGCCAGTTCATCGGCCCCGGCGGCACAATAGGCTTTGGCGCATTCCACTGGATCTCCAGCATCGGCGATATCGACAAAGTGAACTCCTTTGACAACTCTTCCGTTCTGCATGTCCAGACACGGCATAATGGTAACGGGTGTACTCATAAAATTAATTCCTCTTATAATATTAAAGAATAATTTAACCAGAAAAACGGCAAAAAGCAAATTATTCGGCAGATTTTTCCGGAGAAATTACCACCATGCTTGAGTTGCGGTTACTCCGGGAATGACTTTTTGCCCCATTTGCGGGGTCAGCAAGTTTACCTGATTGCGCCTGGCCAGGAGCTCAAGGTAGCGGATCGAGTCATCCCAGGGATGATGGGCCAGATCAAACACGCCCCAGTGTATCGGCAGCAGCTGTTTGCCTTTCAGTTCATGATATGCATTAACCGCCTCAATCGGAAAGAGATGATTGCCCGACCAGTTTTCGTTCCAGGCGTCGATTTCGAGGAAAATCAGATCGAATGGTCCGTATTTACTCCCGATCTCCTTGAAGTGTGTACCATAACCGCCGTCACCACCAAGGTAGATTTTCCGGTTGTTACCCTCGATGACGAATGAGGCCCAGAGGGTTTTGTTGCGTCCGTCGAGAGTCCGTCCGGAAAAATGCCGGGCGGGTAAGGCCGTGATTTTCAGCCCGCCGAAGCCAATGAATTCATCCCAGTTCATTTCGATGATCCGCCCTGCCGGTATCCCCCAGCCGCGCAACCGGGCCCCTACCCCGAGCGTAGTTACGAACACAGTTTGAGTATCGCGCAGGGCCTGGATGGTATCGTATTCCAAGTGATCGTAATGGTCGTGGGTGATAATGACAAAATCCAGTTTCGGCAGTTCATGGCGGGGTAATGGCGAAGGCACGTAGCGCTTGACCACCCCGGGAACCGGCGCGGCATTGCCGAATACCGGGTCAACGGCAAAGCGCAGGTGATCCAGCTCGATAATCAAAGACGAGTGACCCAGCCAGATCACGGAAAATTCATCCGGCTGCTCGGCAAAATCCTTGCCGGTCAATTTGATCTGCGGCAGCTCAACCGTCGGACCGTTGTCCGAGCTGTTCAAGTGCCTCAACATCCGGAAAATCGAGAATCTTCGCATATTGACCACCGGTTCTTCGCCCTGATTGACGAATTTGCCGTCGCGATAATTCGGCAATGAACTGAAATAGGCCTCATCGGCGGTATCCGGCAACTCGCCCATCTTAGTGGCGACACCGCAACCGGCCAGCAGTAAACACACCGGAAATAATAAAATTAGACGTTTCATGGCCCATACAATAACTGTATTTGGCAAAGATGCAATGATAAATTCGCAAAAAGCCGGAATTACGATTAGCATTTTTCTACTTTGTGATTATGTTTATGAATGGAATTTCAATAGGAATACGCTTCATATGTTTGTAAAACGTAATATCATAACCGCAGTGGAAATCGGCACCTCGAAAATCCGGGTGCTGGTCGGCGAAAGCAGCGAGGATAACAGCCCGATCATTCTCGGGCGCGGCGAAGTCGGCAGCGGCAACGCCATCGTCAAAGGCGAGATCGTCGACATGGACCGCACCTTGGAATTGTTGTCCGATGCCCTGGATATGGCGGACGACAACTCGGGCAAGCTGGTTAACCAAACCCAGGTCGCCGGTATCGTCGTAACCAATTGCGGCATCGCATCGCTGGAAAGCGTGGGCTCAGCGGTCATCAAATCCCCGGACCGCAAAATATCCGAGGAGGAAATCGCCGAAGCCACTCAAAATGCTCAAGTTACCCATTTACCCTTTGACCGGGTGCCGATCGATACTCTGGATTCATATTTCATGCTGGACGGACACCGCCGGGTGGCAAGTCCGCTGGGGCAGATCGCGCATAAGCTGGATGCCCACGTGCATGTGATTCATGGCGAATCCAACCGCATCGGCAGTTTTACCAAGATCATGGCGGACAGCGGGTTCGAGGAAAACACCTACCTGATTTTCAGCGGCATAGCCACTGTGATGGGGGTAATGACCGAAGACGAAAAGCGCAACGGCGCCATTCTGCTGGATATGGGGGCCGGAGTCACTGAGTATGTTACCGTTTACAATCACGGTATTATCGCCAGCGGGGTGCTGCCGGTCGGATTTGAGCATGTAGCCAACGATTTATCGGTAATCCTGCGGTTGCATATCGATACCTGCCGCAAACTGTTGAATGATGGTACTCTGGCTCAGATGAGCGCCCAAGGCAAAGGGTTTATCGAGCTGAAAAATATCAATAACAAGCTGGTGAAAATACCGCTGGTTTCATTTGAAAAAGTGATCGACGAACGGCTGAATGAGTCTTTCGGCATCATCAAGGATAATTTAAAAAGCCGGGGACTTTTCAAGAATATCGGCTCCGGCGGAATTCTCTCCGGCGGCGCCGCGCTGTTTCCCCGGACTCTGGATATTTTCCATGACGTTTTCGAGTGCCCGGTCAGGCTGGGTAAACCGTTCGACGCCAGCGGCGCGATTACCGAACTGGAAAATCCCCGTTACAGTTCCGTGTGGGGAGCCTTGAAATATTGTGATCTCTGCCTGAAAACCAATCATAACCGCCCCAGCGGTTTTGCCGACAAGTTGAATCGAGCGGTGGATATCATGGCGGGCGGCGTCCAGCAGACCCTAAGAAATGTTTTCAAATCGATAAAGATATGATGATATGAACGAACAGAATCAGAATTTCAAAATAACGATTATCGGCCTGGGCAAGGCCGGAGTCATGTTTGCCGGCCACCTGGCGGCGCTTCCGGAAGCCTCATGGCTCAATGTCATAGCGATAGATACCGACGCCAACACCTTGACCGCCAGTCCCGTCCGGCAGAAAATCCTCGCCGACCGCGAATGGCGCGAAGGCAGTGGCTGCGGCGGCAACGCCACCAACGGTTTGCACTCTTTTGCCCGTTCCCGGGAAGCCATCGGCAAGATCATTCGCGGCACTTCGCTGTTGATCGTTACCGGCGGTCTTGGGCGCGGTACTGGTACCGGCGGTGCTCGAGTTTTCGCCAGCGTGGCCAAACAACAGAATATTCCCACCATCTTTCTGATGACGACCCCGTTTACCCTGGAAGGCCACAGCAAACGCATGGTCGCCCAGGAGGGGATCGATGAAATCCTGCCGCTGGCCGATGCTTTGTTCTGCCTGCCGCTGGACCTGCTGTTCTCCGTGTTGCCGCCCGAAACCTCGGTGCCGGAGGCCTATCTGATGGCTGACCGGGAAATGGCGCGGGTGGTGCTCGGCATGGCGGAGATTCTTCGCGGCCAGGGCTATCTATCGGCGGACCTGGCGGACTTCCGGGTTGCTTTGAACAAACGCAAGAGCGTTTGCAGTATTGGAGTGGGCATAGCCTGCTCGGCTGACGGGCTCAACCGCTCTCATCTGGCGCTTGAGCGCATGACCAAAGCTCCCCTGCTGGGCGGCATCAACAGTTTCAAGGATGCCGATACCATCTTCGCGATTGTCTCAGGCGGCAATGACCTGACGATTGGTGAAATGAAAAAGACGCTCGAGGCGGCTTCCCAATTTTTCAACGAAAAAGCCGAGATTGTTTCCGGCACCTCGATTTCTCCTGCCTATGAGGATCGGGTTCAGGTGACGGTAATCACGGTCAAATATGACAAATCGGAACCGATCCAGGAGGCTCCGCAGATTTCGCTGTTCGAATCGCCCAAGAAATCCTCCCGTCGCAAAGCGACGGCCGGCAATTCCAAAGAACAGGCCGACTT
Organism: Victivallaceae bacterium; assembly: GCA_031548025.1. Taxonomy (GTDB): domain Bacteria; phylum Verrucomicrobiota; class Lentisphaeria; order Victivallales; family Victivallaceae; genus UBA5239. The sequence continues at coordinate 9,110 of JAVBRM010000149.1, forward strand.
GCCGCTCCAGAATATCAATAAGGGTATTTTCGAGTACACCACGCCGACCAATATCAACGGCCAGGACCTCGACATCCCGACTTGCCAGCGCCGCATGGTCAATATCGACACCGGCGTGGAAATGCGATAGAACTCAGTGGAGCCTTGGTTTCAGGAGATTGCGGTATTTGCCCGGGGTGATGTTGTAATTTTGGCGGAAAAGTTTGATCAGGTAATTGCTGTCGCAGAAGCCGACGTTTTCGGCGATATCGGCAATGGGCATCCGGGTTTCGGCAAGCAGTTTGCGGGCCTTGTCGAGGCGAATTCGCAGCAGGTAATCGATCGGCGACACCCCAGTGAACTCGCGGAATTTTCGGGTATAGGATGACACGCTCATACCGGCATGATTGGCCAGAATCTCCAGTTGAAATGTTTTCTCGGGAGTATTTTCCAGCATGGCTATACTTTTCAGGAGGCCTTTGTCGGCAGGGGTATCGGTGTTTTGCTGCTCCATGATTTTGCCGCGTCCAATAATGGTAAAAAACTCCATGACCGCGCTTCTGGCGATAATCCGAAATCCTGGTGTCCGTAGCGAAAAGGCGAGAATCATTTTGCCCAGACAGAGTTCGGCGGCCTGGCGTTCGGTGACGGAGAGGTGAATTTTTTCACCACGGGTTGTACCGCCGGAAAACAGGGCGTTCCAGGAGTTCAGCGACTCCAGATCCGTCTCTATTTCCTCGATCAGTTCCGGCTGGAACATAACATTGTAAACCAGTAGATTCCGGGGAGTCAGATACGCATGTTCTTCATTCTGCCTGACCGCAAATACATCACCCGGCATCAGTCCGAATGCATATTCGCCGGAAGAGTTTTTCTGGACATTGACTCCGCTGCCCTGCCCGATCATAATGATTTCGATAAAATCATGGTTATGCATGGGAATTTCACGCAAGTGCTGAATATAACGCACACCGAGCGGCAACCCGGGAACCTTCAGATAATCTTTGGCCTGATAGTCCGTCATGGAATGATTTTCCTTATTCTTTATTTATCATAATCCAGAGAGGTGGAGAAATCAAGTTTTTATATAAAAATTCATTCGCTTAGAGTGAAATTTCCCCGATCATACCATTTTTTGCATGGATCATCATATGCAAAGCCGTTCGGAAGCAGTATATTATTTTAATAAGACAACGGAGACAGGAAATATGAAACAAAAACAATTCGGAAGCATTTTTACACTGATCGAACTCCTCGTGGTGATCGCGATCATCGCGATCCTCGCTTCGATGCTGCTGCCGGCGCTCAGCCAGGCGCGGGAAAAGGCCAGGTCTGCGAACTGTATCAGCAATCTGAAGCAGATTGCATTGGCGGGCTCCATGTATATGAACGATTTCGACGGCTACTTCAGTGGAATTTACGGTGGCTTCAAGGAGATGTATCAAGCCAGTTATGTCGCCCGTCTTTCCGGTTATATCGGCGGTCCTTCCATTGACCAGATTCTGGCGGACACCACCTATCGCCAAGACGGGCTGATACCGAAATCATTTTTTTGTCCGTCGCAGAAGCTGGAAGCGGGAAAAACACAGGGACGTTTTACGTATGGCATTACCGGCGCCACCGCCGCGCAGGGATATGCGCGCCAACTGCAAAAAATTCGCCAGTTTCCGAATAGTACCGGGAATTTTACGGATCAAGGAAAGATAGAAGATCTGATTCTTCTCGGGGACTCCTTCAATAAAACCTGGGATAATTTTAAAAACAACAGCATTAATTTTACCAATCACGCCGATTGGGGCGGTATTTACACCTGTCACTCCGGACGGGCAAACCTGATTTACGCGGATATGCATTTAAGATCCGTCAAACCGGAGGAATTCTATATGAAGCCGTCCCTGATTTTCAACGGCAGTTATTATTATTCACAACACTATTTCAATCAGCACAATGTTTTAGTACAATAGGATACATCCATGAAATTCACAGCAATTTTCCCGGTCGGTCTGCTTATGCTGAGTTTAGCGGCAAACGAAATTACCTTTGATATGCAACCCTATGTCGACGTATTGGTAACGGAAGGGGGCAAAGATTACAAAAGCTTGGCCCGGGCCCGGATCGGAGCCGGTTTCAACGGCTACAACCTGAAGGCCGGCGCCAATAAGATCACCATCAGCGGGCGCGAGCCGGGAACACGCCTCGAGCAGTTGTGGATTGGTCCTTCGGATCAGCGGCCGGACGAGAAAAACACCGGCATATATCTCGATATCGACAATGCGAAATTGGATGGCCCAATGCAGATCGACACCTCGGTTTCGCCGTCCGCAATCGTTTCCGGGGTTAGCAGTAAGGGAAACGCCGAATTTGTTTTCCAAACTTCTGCCGATGACAATTATGTGGTATGGGCCAAAGGTCACGGCCTGAATCCGAGTGCTGATTCCTTTTTCTTCAAAATCAATGATGAAGAAGCATTTTCCTTTGACGTTCCGATCTGGCGACGTTCAAGCTGGTACCGGATAATCGGCCGGAGTTATTCGCATCAGTGCCTGATCTACGCCTGGAATGCGACTTCTCCTCAAAGCCCGCATTATCAAGATGAAAAATACTATCATTTATCGTTGAAACTGTTGGAGGCGGCGATTCAGGAGATAAAACTTCGTTTCACTTTTCCCGCCGCCCTCTGGTACATGAATACGCTGGAAGCCATGCATATGATCTTGAACGATCCGCGGACAACGCCGGAAACAGCGGAAAAGTTCCTGAAACTGATGCGTCCCTATGTGGAAGAGACCTGCCGGACAGCCGGATCGACCGAGAACTCCTGGGCCAACAATGCCGTCAATATCCTGAATCAGCGCGCCGCCATTCTGGCTTTGGCCGGTGACATCTGGAAAAATGCCGATCCGGAGTCATCGAAACGCTATTTGAGTGCCGCCCGCCGCTGCGTCCATACGGTCGCCTCCTGGTTTCCGCCGGGAAAGCCTTACGGCTATGATAATTACGGCTCCGGTTTCGATACGACTTATTATACGTACGACGCCAAGTTCCTGACCCGTTATTACCTGATTACC
>JAVBRM010000200.1:0-9560 GCA_031548025.1 Victivallaceae bacterium
AAATCATGGCAATGAATTCCGGGAGAGTTTCGACTGCATTGGCGGTTCGAATCTGTGGTTCCTGGATGCCGAAGATGGTTTTTTCGTCTTTGAAATTGACCTCGATTTCCCAACGCCACAAATAATGCTGCAGGATTTCGGCGTCGTCCATTTTGGGATCGGTGCAGATCAAATACGCCGGATCACGGTAGAGGAGCCTGGTTTTTTGAGACAGCCGGTATCGAAGAGGTTGTACGATCAGAATTTTGATATCTTTGTCACCGGTGATTTTGGAGCGTACCGGAGTGATGGATTTGATTTTGAAAGTATGAAATCCGTTGCCGGTGGAAGCCTTAACCTCTTTCCAGCCGGAATCATTCTGCCTGATTTCTTCGGGCGACGGCAAAGGCGTGCCATAATATCGTTTACGCCCTTTTCCTTCGTTTTGTGTCTCCGGAACTGAAAATAAATTCGAATTCTTGCGAATACGGCCAATATAGCAATTAATGTTCTTGATGGCATTAGCTACAGTACGATTGCTGAAGCCGCCATCGCCGGCAAAAATCGTATACCTATCGCTCGGAATGCGGCTCTGCAATTCTTCCAGGAATGCGGCGGCTTTGACCGTAAGCCGATGTGATTTTTGTTGGATTTTGTACTCTTGAAGAACTTCCGCCGAAGCGCGCTTTCCCGGTTTATGCGGAACCGGGCAATGTTTGAATAAGATCGGAATTCCCCGGCAATGACCGTCATTCTCGCGGTAACCAAAAGAAATTTGAAAATATCGCTGAGCCCAAATGAAATTATTGCTGAACTTGGGTCCCAATGGGTCCAGCTTCCAGCTTGTTCCTGAGACCTTTTTCCCCTGTTTTCTCAACAAAGTGTCATCCAGAAAGAACAGCAGCGGCTCGTCCGCTTTTCCCGTATTCAACAGATGATCGAGAAGGCATTCCTGAATTTTGTTTAAGTCGATGCGATTACGCTCAAAAAGACGATAGAGCGCACTCCAGTCCTGCTGGTCGTCACCCATTGTACTGATTGCCCGGCTGACCGTATGCCGCCCCATATTCAGCAAAGTCCCCAATGCCAGCCGGCCGGCTCTTTCCCAACATCTTTTCTGAGAAAAAGCCCCTCGGCATTGTTGCCATAAATTCCAGAAGTTGTCGATCAAATCCTCTCTGAAGCGGCAGTCGTTTTTTTTACTGCCGCACGCTTGGAGTTTGATAAACGCTGTACCAGTAATTGTCCGTCTTCAGTAATAATCCATTCGACCTCCTCGCCTGATTCGAACTCCAGCGCGTGCGCCAGAGCCATTGGAAAGTTGATGTAGAATTGTTCGCTGGTTTTCCGCTTGATGCTTTGTACTTTTGTTTTGTGTCCCATAAAAACCTCCATATCTAGATATTATACTAGATATTTGTAAAAAATCAACCCCTGAATCTATTTTTTTTGAATTTTTTTCAAAACTAGATATCAGGGGCTAAAAGGCCAAAGTAAAGAAGGCGGGAAAATCCCGCCTTTTTTTTGAATCAAGACAAAAAAAAAGACCGGCGAACCGGTCTTTTTTTATGTCTCGGCTATTACAGAGCAATAGCTTCGGTCGGGCATTCGCCGACGCAAGCGCCGCAATCAACGCAATCGCCTTCGTTAACCTTGGCTTTGCCGTCTTCCATGACAATAGCACTGGTGGGGCAAGCGCCTACACATGCTTCGCAACCGACACATTTTTCTGAATCAACTTTAGCAGCCATTTTTATTCTCCTTGTTAAGATGGTTTCAGGACCAATATACTGGCTGAAGAGGAAAAATTCAAGCCGGATTTGAGCTCAAAATGCGGATTTTCCGAAATTATGAAATACCTCAGCAAGATATTTAGTCGGCGTTAATTGACATTTTTGCGATACAGTCCCATAGAGACACCGAGAATAGCATTTGAATTCCCCTTTTTGATGTTCCTCCGATAACCCGTTCCGTACCATCAAAAAATACTATTCCCCGTGCCTCTATGAAACTGTATGCGCAAATTCCACGAAATCCTTGAACGCCTCGCGTTGCTGACGCCGTTCCTGGTTATAGAAAAATCCATGTTCCATATTCGGATACTCTTTCCAGCGGGATTGAATCCCCATCGCGTGATGGCGATCGACAAATTCTTTGGTCATGGTTCCCGGGAACATGTGCTCATTGGCCGCCTCCATGAAGAATAGCGGTGGATTTTCCGCACCGAGATAAGAAACCGGCGACAACCGGCGAAAGACATCGACATTGTCCTCATAACGGGCCCCCGCAATCCCCTGCATGCAACTCCAAATCTGCGGAAATATCTCATCCCAGGGCTCAAAAGTCACCGGAGTAGCTTGCACAATCGCTCCAATCGGCTTAACCCAGTCATTAGCCAAACGGTATCCGTTAAACTCAACCGGCTCGCCGCACTCACCGGGAGCGCTCAAGCTCATCAACGCACACAAATGCGCCCCGGCCGAGCTGCCGTGGGTAACTATTTTCAACGGTCTGCCAAGTTTTTTCAACGTACTGACCAGCAAATCATAACCGCAACGGATGTCAAATATCTGATCGAAAGCGGTAACCCCTTCCATCCGGTAATCGGTGGTCGCGCAAATGAATCCTTCATCCAGAAACTTGTTGATCAGGTAATGAAAATTTTCCCGTGAGCCGGCCCGCCAGCCGCCGCCATGAATCAGAAACAACGCGGCCTCGGATTTTATTTCTTTGGGCACGAAAATATCAACTACCCGCCCTTTGACGAACGGATATTCAAAATAAATCGACTCGAACGCAAAACTCATTTCACACTACCTTTCTTTTTCGGCTTGACCGCAAATACCGGCTGACCGTTTTTGATATCGATATGAACGGTTCCACCGTGTTCGAGCTTGCCGAACAGAATTTCATCCGCCAATTTTTCCTGGATCGAACTCCGGATCAACCGTTCCAGCGGCCGCGCCCCCATTCTGGGATCAAACCCCTTGGCGGCAAACCATTCCACCGCTTCTTCGCTGAGCTCCAGTTTGATGGCTTTCTCCGTGAGGCTGTTTTGAAGCCTGGCGATAAATTTCATCACAATCCGGCACATCAGCTCCTGCGACAGCCGGTTGAAGAAAACAATACCGTCAAGCCGGTTGCGAAACTCCGGACTGAAATACTTTTCCACCTCGCGCTGAGTGGAACTTTCGTGGCGGACTTCCTCGGTAAACCCGATCTGAACGGCATCGAGCTGCCGCGCCCCGACATTGCTGGTCATAATGACAATGGCATTGCGGAAATCCGCCTTGCGCCCGTTATTGTCGGTCAAGGTACCATAGTCAAAAATCTGCAGCAGAATATTGTAGATATCGGAATGCGCCTTCTCGATTTCATCCAGCAGCAACACGCAATGCGGCGTCCGCAAAAGCGCTTCGGTCAACAACCCGGACTGCTCAAAACCGACATATCCCGGCGGGCTCCCGATCAGCTTGGAAACCGTATGTTTTTCCGAATACTCGCTCATATCGAAGCGGATAAACTGAATCCCCAGTTTCTCGGCCAACTGCCGCGCCAGTTCCGTCTTGCCGCAGCCGGTCGGGCCGCAGAAAAGAAACGAGCCCATCGGCTTCAAATGGTTGCCGATCCCGGCCCGGGCTATTTTGACAGCGGAGGAAACACTCGCCACCGCATCGTCCTGCCCGAAGATCACCGTTTTCAGCTCCGTTTCCAGATTACGCAACTTCACATTGTCGTTAGCCGTCACCCTGGCCGGCGGGATATTCGCCATTGAGGCGATCACTTCCTCCACCGCCGCCACGCCGATCACCCGATTCCGCTGGTCGTCCAGCAACGCATTGCGCGCTCCGGCTTCGTCCATCACGTCAATCGCCTTGTCCGGCAGAAAACGGTCATTCAGATGACGGCAAGAGAGATGCACCGCCTGTTCCAAGGCTTCGTCGTCGATTTGGACCTCGTAAAAATTCTCGTAGTAAGGCTTCAATCCGCGCAAAATCTCCACCGCCTCATCCTCCGACGGCTCCGGCACGTCGATCTTCTGAAAACGCCGGCTGAAAGCCTTGTCCTTGAGGATATGGTTCTTGTAATCGTCATAAGTCGTTACCCCAATACACTTGATGGCGCCGCCGGCCAGAGCCGGCTTCAGGATATTCGAGGCGTCGAGCGAGCCGCTGCTCACCGAACCGGCCCCGACCACCACATGCAGTTCATCGATAAACAATATCGATTTTTCCGCTTTGCTCAGCTCATCGATCACCTTTTTCAAGCGCTCCTCGAACTCGCCCCGAAATTTGGTGCCGGCCACCAGCGCTCCCATGTCCAAGGCCCAGATATCATACCCCGCCAAACGTTCCGGAGTCGACTCCTGCGCCACTTTCAGGGCCAGCCCTTCCACAATCGCGGTTTTGCCGACTCCGGCCTCGCCGACGAGCACCGGATTGTTCTTTTTACGGCGGCAAAGCACTTGCATGGTTCTTTCCAGTTCGCGAGCCCTGCCGATAATCGGATCGATTTTCCCGTTCCGCGCCAGCTCGGTCAGGTTCACTGCGTACTTACGGGTATGACGGTAAGCCCCCTTGTCATTTTTTTCCTGCGCGGCGCTCTCCTCGTCTTCCTCGTCCTCAAACTGGAAAATCATCTCGGTATCGTCGTCATCCGAGTAAAAATCGTCGCTGTTGATTTCCTCCACCACCCGGTTCCGGCTGATGTCTTCTTTTTTGAGCAGATAAGCCGCAAATGATTTATCTTCATCGAAAAACGTCATAAAAACATCCACCACACCCACCACCGGTTTCTGCACGGCGGCCGCCCGCTGCAAAGCGCGGTTCAACATCCGGTTCAAGGCAATAGACTCCACCGGCATGGCCTGGACGTTGACCTTTTCCAACCGCTCGTCCAGGAATTTCCACAATTCATTGCGCAGCTCATAAAGATCAACCCCGAGGTTATCCAGCAACATGCTGATTTTCGTATCGTTGCACAAGGCCGAGAGCAAATGTTCCGGTAAAATCATTTCATGAGGGAACTCGCGGGCGAACTCGGCGGACTGGTTCAAAACCGCCCTCAATTCCTCTGAAGGCTGCGGTACGGAATTCTTGTTACTCATCGGTTATTCCTCCTCCATCCGGCATTGCAACGGAAAGTTATTGGCCTGGGCTATCGCCTGAACTTGCGCCACCTTGGTTTCGGCTACATTGTGAGGGTATATCCCACAAACGGCACTCCCTGTTTCGTGAACCTTCAACATCAAGGCTTTGGCCTCATCCAGTGAATAATGGAAAATCTGCATCAGTACGATGATAACGAATTCCATGGTCGTCACATCGTCATTCAGCAGGATTACCGAATACCATGGCGGCTCCCGCAACTCGGTTTTCCGCCGGGTTTTGATTTTCTCACTGACTTTGCTCATCTGATATCTCGATTTTGTTCCGTTCCAGGATATCTTTCAATACCGCGCCCTCGGCGTAACGCAGCCAGCACAGATGGAAAATAATCCCTCCCGACAACCAACTGAAACCGATCAGGAAAAAAAGAATCCAGGCCGGATTGGTGCTCAGAAGCAACAACAACGCCAACAATGTAAATATCCCCCCGATCCCGACACACAACCCGCGCATCAGCCAATACGGGACTTGTCTCCGGGATTCTTTTACATCCAATTCCCGGGCCTGTCTGATAATCGCTTTTATCTCATTTTCTTTAAGTAATGCCATATAAACTCCATACGTTCCTATATAATATAACCTCTTCCGTGCTTTTTTAAAAGAGGGCAGCCAAGGAAATCACGAATATTTGTACTTTGCGTCAATTTTTGACGATTTGATGTCGGGATCACGACTTTTTTGCGCGGCTTTCCTGCTTACTGCCGAAAAATCATGCACGATTTGATGCAAAAACTTAACTTTTTTCCTCCGCCTTTGACTACAAGCCGATAACGGACTATATTACAGGATTAACAATTGCGAAGGTTTATTATGGAAAAAGCACCCAAAGCCCTGCGGCTGCATATCGGTATTTTCGGCAGAACCAATGTCGGCAAATCCAGTCTCCTGAACTTTATCACCGGCCAGCCGACGGCGATCACCTCGCACATCGCGGGTACCACCACCGACGTCGTTTCCAAGCCCATGGAATTATTGCCGCTGGGCCCGGTGGTTTTTCTGGACACCGCCGGCCTGGACGATCTCAGCGAATTGGGCGCAGCGCGCATCCAAAAGACCAACGATGTCTTCAATCAGGCCGATATCATCACGTTGGTGGTCGAGCCCGGCCACTGGGGCGCTTCCGAAGAAAAAATCGTGGAACAGGCCAAAAGTCACAATACCCCGCTGATCACCATCATCAACAAATGCGACCTGAGCGCCCCTTCCCGCGAATTCAGCGAAACCATCACCGCTGCCACCGGCCACGCACCGATTTCCGCCGTCAGTACCCGGCCCGAATCACGTGATAATTTTCTCAATGACTACAAACGCGCGCTGATCGAATGCTGTCCGGAAGACTTTCTTGCTCCGCCGCCGCTGATCGCCGACCTGGTCAAACCCGGCCAATCCGTCATTCTGCTGATCCCAATCGATCTGCAAGCCCCCAAAGGCCGCCTGATCCTGCCTCAAGTCCAGACCTTGCGCGATGCCCTCGACAACGACAACGTCGCCATTATGGCCAAGGAAAGCCAATACCGCTCAACCATCGAAAACCTGAAAACACCCCCTGCCCTGGCGGTCTGCGATTCCCAGGTTGTTGACGTGATGGTCCGCGAAACGCCTCCTGAAATCGCCTGTACGACTTTTTCGATCCTGTTCGCCAGACTCAAAGGCGATATGACCGAAATGGCCGCCGGAGCCGCCGCCATCGAAAAACTGAAGCGGAACGGCGGCAAAGTATTGATTGCCGAAGCCTGTAGCCATCACGCCACAGAAGACGATATCGGGCGCGTCAAAATTCCGCGCTGGCTGCGGCGCTATACCGGACGCGAAGACCTTCAGGTCGATGTTTTCGCCGGCAATGATTATCCGGCCAATCTCAAGGAATATTCACTGGTGATTCATTGCGGCGGCTGTATGTTCAACCGCCGGGCAGTGCTTTCCCGAATCCAACTGGCCCGGGCGTCCGGTATTCCCATCACCAATTACGGCATGGCTATTTCGTATTGCCAGGGCGTGCTCGGCCGGGTACTGACCCCTTTCCCCGAAGCCCTGAAAGCATTCGAAGAAGCTGAGGGTCTGTGATAAAATAAAATATGATATTTCGACAGGAATTATGTGATGATTTTTGATTTGAATTGAGAGGCGCATAGCAGGCTATGCAACGAGCAATTCAGGCAAAAAGCGCACATAAGACCAGAGAAATAGATAGTTTATTTTGTTACAGCCCCTCAATCCTGAATCCGGACCACTTTCAGGCAGCAGCCGATGATAATCGTGAGCAGCCCACCGGCGCTCAGGAATACTCCGGCCAGCCAGACCATTGCCGCCAAACCGGAAAACGGATGCGAAATAAACAGCAGTCCCAGGATGATATTGATGATCGCCGACATACCCATCAATAGTTTCGACGATCCTGCGTAAGGCAGAAAAAGCAATCCAGCCTGAGTCAGACCGCTGACCAGGAACCACGCGGCAATCACCCAGAAAACTCCCAACCCCAGTGCCAACGGCGCAAAAAACGCAAATACTCCCAAGATGACTGTCAGGATCGGATAAAGCCAACCTGCGGGGGATTTGACCTGCAGATTATCCACATCGGCAAAAAATCCGCCAATTCCATTGATGACCAACACTATTCCCAATATCTGCATCAGGATTTCCAGCGTTCCCAGCGGCAACGCGATCAGCAATACCCCAAGAATCATACACACCAGCCCACGCACCAACAATACCGGCCTGGTAAAACCGTTCAACATATTGACTCCGATAAAAGCCATTTTTCGAGTAGCCATAACACCTCATCAGTTAATAATTTTTCCAACGAGTCAGCCCCCACTTCTCGCTGAGACAAAATATCATTTCCCATTGGAAAAGTCAATCCGCAATTTGAATTTTCCCGTAACTGCATTAAGTTTTGTATATAGCGCCCCAAAAAATCGGACGGGGCTGACTCGTCCGACAAGTCCGACGGGTTCGACTTCTTTTTGGCGGCCTATCGTTACGGAGTACTTATGCAGCCAGGAAAATTATCGGTTTTATTATATCAACTGAAAGAATCATTGATCCCGCATAACTTCCGGGAGTTTGTCTTTCCCCGCTTCACCCGGGGGTATTTTATCCGGCTTGCCGTGCTGATTGTTTTTTGTTTTATCTTTTTCGGCGTATTCTTCACCCCGGTAATGATCCGTGGAGGGAGCATGGAGCCGACCTACGGCAGACTCGGCCTCGACCTGGTCAACCGTTTTCGCTTCCAATTTCGGGCCCCCCGGCGCGGTGATATCGTGGTCATCCGCTATGCCGACAAGGTCATGTACCTGAAACGCATCGTCGGACTCCCCGGCGAAACCGTGGAATTTCGCGACGGCAAACTCTTCATCAATGACGCCGAGCTCGAAGAACCTTATGTCAAATACCCCTGCAACTGGAATTTGCCCCCCCGCCAAGTAGACAACGGCTATTATTATGTCGTTGGCGATAATCGTTCACAACCACAACGTCAACACCGCTTCGGACAAGTTTCCCGGCGGCGAATCATAGGAGCTCCATTATGGTAATCGGCAACAAACTAAGATATCTTCTCCTGCTCATTCTCGCGGCGGCAACAGCTTACCTCGCGTGGTACTTTTTCCGTCCCATCGACAATGAAACCGCCATTCGCAAGGTTTTGAGCAGCGTAGTCAGCAACATCACCAAAGTCCCCGCCGACGGCACCACCAATAATATCGCCAAATCCCACACGCTTCCCCATTATTTTACCGATAGCTGCCATGTGAGCATCGGGCTATATATCGAAAGCGTTTATTTCACACAAGAAGCGATAACCAACAATTCCATGCTCATTCGCACCATTTTTAAATTCATTCAACCATCCATCAGCAACGTGATCATCACGATCGACGCCGACGGCGGAAAAGCGACAGCCGATTTTTCCGCTTCGGTCAAAGCCGGCCTGAATAACGGCGAACAAGTCAAAGGCGAAGCCGATCTTATCTGTAAACTGATCAGAGCCAACGACCAATGGCAAATCAGCTCCATCGACATTCGCGATGTCCTCGAAAAATAACAAAAAAACTTCAAAAAAAGATCAAATTTTTCAAAAAAACGATTTGCAAAAAACAAAAAGGACAGTACATTAAAGACTCATTAAGTTGATCAACCAATTTACCGACGTCAACATAATATACAGGTGGCAGGATAGCTCAGTCGGTAGAGCAGAGGACTGAAAATCCTCGTGTCCCCAGTTCGATTCTGGGTCCGGCCACCATTTTTTTACCACACGCCAGTCGCAAGACTGGCTTTTTTTTGCCTCTCCATCGGTTTGTGCCATAACTCATAGCTTTTTTTGAGTGGAAGTTTTCGGAAGGTCATATCTATTAAGCTTGAAGTATTCATAATCATGATATCCATATGCCTGATAGGCAAGCCAAGGGA
>JAVBRM010000185.1:0-25438 GCA_031548025.1 Victivallaceae bacterium
CGTTGCGGCTTGGCGGTACGCAGTCGCGAATCTGACTCAGAATCCCACTATGGTTACGCATTCCGTCGCAAATATCATTCAAGCTCAACGCATGGCTCAACTGAGCATAGATTAAAGTCACCACATGACTCGTCGCCGAGAAGCTCCGCGTCTGAATTTTATGGGCATTTTTCAGCTTTTCGATTAATTTCGCTGGAATCAGTTTGACAATCTGACCCAGCACCGCCATAGATCTTCTTTGTCCAGCATGGAATGTTTCAGTAACAACCGTCCGAGCTGGGCGATAAACGGTTTGGCCATATTGTTGTCAGCGGATTTCAAGCAGTCGAAGGGATCGGCATCATTGGGTTGAATCAGAATCGGCAACGCACCGTCGGCGCCCTGATGATCGAGGAAATTGAAAAAAGTTCCACGCGCATATGGAGCGAGTTTCCGGATCGCCTCCGTATCGTTTTGCCGTTCGCAAATACCGAAAATTGCCAGCAGTGTCCAGTACGAATCCCAATCCCAGAGAGTTTGTGAGTAGGGACCGCCAGGAGAAATATACGGGTATTTTAAAATCCCCGACGATTCTTTCATGGTGTCGGGAAAGGTTTTCAGAATAAAATCCGTTACATTTTTCAATTTTGTTTGGAATGAATTCATAGTTCCTCAAGAAATGTTGAATTTGAAGCCGTCGAGGTGATCATTGAAGAGGTTGCCGAACATGATGCAGCATTGCATCGGCGGCAGACAATAAAAGAGCTCGACGTGAAAAAGGTGGCTTGAGCCGTGTTTGAGCGGTAGTGAGAACGCGGCGCCGCCTTCGGCGCGGTGGAATGAGGGCAACATTTTCAGGCGCGAATGATGGTTCATCAGCCGGCGATCATCCATCCACAGACGCATGCCGACATCAGCGGTCGCGGAAAGGACGACTTCCTCCGGCTGCACCTCGCTGTTCTCCACATTCAGAAATGAAAGAAGATGCAGGGAATTCGCGTTTTTTGCGAAGCGCGAAAGGTCCATGAACAGCGTGTCGAAATCGACGATATTCGACTTCAGGCCAGGTGGACACTGACCGGTTTCGAGAAGTTGTTTCTTGAGTGTGGCAATATCGTGTTCGGCGCCGTCCAGTACCAGCCAATGCGAACAATCAAGTTTCGGCAGGGATTTTTCCGGAATGTACGGAACATAGGGCGAATATGGTTGCGTAGGCAAATCGGCAGAAAGCTTTTCGTGCAATTCAATGGTTTGCGCGACCAATTCATCCAAGGTTAATGGCACGCCGGGAATGCAGGACACAAAGTCACTAAGAATCAACTTGTTATCGACTGCGTTAAGCCATTTCACGGGGAATGCTTTCATGCCTTGGGCAATGCCGATGAATGCACCACAGGAGGCGGCAGTACAGTCGGTATCGCGCCCAAAGGAAATGGTCATGAGGACGGTTTTTATAAAATCACCGCCTCCTCGTAGCAGGGCATGGACGCTGAAGGAGAGGTTCATGACACAATCGGTAAAATTTGAATGGCGTTGTTCTGTCAACAACAGAAATTCTCTCGCTTCCACATCGTTGATTTTGGAATCATACAGGTCAAAAACTTTGGCGAGTACTTTGTAAAGACGGCATTCACGATCCATCTTTTCGAGTGAGAAACGCAACGCCGCTTCGATGTCTGAATGAACACAGGCATGCGCTTCGGCCATAGCCATGAAAATCTCGCCGCGGACACCGTCACCCCAATGGTCGACCTCAGCGTCCTGTTGCGCGAAATAACCGGCGGCATCGGGGCGCTCAGGAAAGAGCAGCGCCCAAATTTCGGAGCGAATGGTAGCTCCCATGCCGTCGACGAAGAAATTATTTTTCCAACCGCTGGCAGGAGGCATGATCCCGTGCTTCATGTTATGAATCGCGAGACTATATTCATCGCAACCGTGTTTGATTTTTTCAAGCCAGGTGTCGGCGAGTTTGGCGCAAGTCAAATTCACACCGTGCGTTTTCAATGCATCCATCCAAACCAGTTGAAGCTCCAAATCATCGTTCGGAACATTGCTGATATGGATTTGTTCTTCGGCCAGTTCAACGGTGTAAGGGACGCCCTCGAACGGCATGCCGACCGCTCCGCCAAGGCATTTACCGAACCAGCAACCGCGAATTTTGTCATGATAATTATTCAAATTTTCACCTTTTATTGATTTTTCCACTTTGTATATCCGGCAGCGGCAAGCAAAACTTCCTCCACCAGGCAGTCGTGCCGACAGCCATAAGGATTGGCTGCTTGGAAACGGATCATTTGCGCCAATTCTACCAGTTGTCCCTCAAAACGATCGCGGACCGGACCGAATTCCAATGTTTGCGCCCCTTCCGGCGTAATCAAATTCATTTGTAGCGGCCGGCCGTCGAAACGCTCCAGCGGACAAAGTTCTACGGAACCTCTGGTGCCGCAGATTTTCAACCGACGCCGGCCAAAGCCGTCTATTTCCCGGCTGCAGGCACGCAATGTCACCACGGCCTGGGGGTATTCCAAAACGACGGAACAATTGTTTTTGATATGATCGGAGTCGCCGGGTGCGGATTTGAGAAACGGTGTCACTTCGGCAGGACGCCCCATCAGCGCGACTACGAAATCGATCAGGTGACAACCGAGATTGAACATGATTCCTCCCGGAAAACTACCTATATATTTTTGATATTCTTCGCCGCCGTAATCATGGCTCATGTTTGCCTGAATTTCAAAAATTTCTCCGAGACGTTCGCGGTGTTCGCAAATCCAATTCATGGCGGGATTGCTGCGGAACATATAGCCCATTTGGAACGACAGATTACGTTCTTCGTAGCTCTGGCGCAATTGGCTGAACATGGCGAGATCGTCACCGCCAGGTTTGTCCATGTGGATGGGTAGATTGTGTTCCAGGCATCGCATCGCGGTCGGAGCCAGGTCAAGATTCGGCACTTCGACCGTAACCGCCTGTAGTCCGGGTGTGTTGAATAACTCATCCTCGGAGAGCCACTTCAACCCTTCATATGAAGAGAGGTTGGAACCGGCGAATTTTGCCGCGTTTGAGGTGCGGTCATCTACCACTCCTACAATCTCAAAAAGATCCGGGCGAAGCCGCAGCGCTTTTATTTTACCTTCGGCGTGTTCATGGCAGACACCGATTTGCCCGATTTTGATTTTTTCCATGAATCAGTTCCTTTTCTGATAATCATCCATATATTTCCATACCGTTCCGGAAAGGTGTCATTTTTTTCCAGTCAAATACAATGCCTAATGGCGGATTTTTCATTTTCGCGAGTTTAAGATATACAGCATGAGCATCGATGGGCGACACCATCTCCGAAATCATCGGGCGAATCAACAAGCGTCCGGCTGCCAAGTATTTGAGGAATACCCGATAGTCGTCATGCTCAGTCCATTCGCCGGGACGGGAATCAACTTTGGGGCGGGTGGAAGTATGAGCGCCAATCAGCGCAATGCCGCGGTGATGAACATATTGGTAGAAATCTATGTTAACATCCGGAATCCGCGTACAGCCCAGCAGTGAGATACGGCCTTGCCTGGCAATGTACTCCAGCGCCTGGCGTAGCGCCAATGCAACGCCAGTAACTTCGACGATGGCGTTCACACCTTGCCCGTCAGTGATTTCCTTGATCTTACCGGCCAGATTTTCTTCATCGGGCGCAAATGTGTAATCCGCACCGAGCTGTAAAGCCAACTCGCGACGCCTGGGGTCGAAATCAGTAACAATAACCGGGATGGCACCAGACAGTTTTGCCAATTGCGTGGCAAATATTCCGAGAATGCCTTGTCCGATAATCATGGCTGATTCACCCATTTCAATTTTGAGCTTGCGGATGCCGAGAAATGAAAAAGAGGCGATATGCGCAAATGCCGCATCAAGCATATCGATGGAATCATTATCGATTTTTACGACATCGGTTGCTTTTTTGACCATATGTGAACGGTGCCCACCCCAACCAATGATAATACGGTCGCCAGTTTTCAGGTTTGCAACCTCCGAACCGGTCTCAACGACCCTTCCCGACCCGCAATAGCCGGGAAGAAAAGGAAACTGACCGGAGGTATTCGGCAGTCCTTTTAAATTGGCAATTTCGGTTCCAGTGCTGATAACCGAGTATTCGCTTTCAATCAGGACCTCATCTGGTTTCAAGATGATGTCTTCGTCAACCGTGACCAGAGAAGTTTTCAGCGGAGCATCGAAACGGATAAATGAAATTTTCATGTTCATAAATTTCATTCCTGTTTTAAATATTTTTGAGTTCGAGGCCCAGTGAGTTGGTTTAGCGGCAGGCCGTCCTGCGGGACAAATTGCCGCCAGTAGGCGACGGAGTCACGTATTTTGTATTCAATATCCAACGGCAGATCGGAAGTGGATGCGAAAATTTCCAGCGTCAGGTAGATGTCACGGCATTTTTCCGGCATACCCTCATATTCAGTTTCGAATGCGTCCGCAAGCGCTCGCAACAGGGGCTCGCCCTTGATGATTCCACTGGAGTTACACACCGGATTGAACGGCTGATGAGCGGAGCTCCGGCCATCGGTCTGTTGCAGATGGATGATTGGCGAGAAAGCCCCAAGGTGCCGTAGCCAAGCGTAAGTGTTGCTGTCGGCTTCCTCGGCAAAAAGATGAGGATAGCCAGCGATAATTTTCTGTATCGCATCAACAGATAATTCTTGTTTGATGGCGCGGTAAGCCGCTGTCGGCCCCAGCCAAATACCATCAAAACGGCCAGTTTCGTGATATTGCGCGGCGGCTTTTTCTATGGCATTCCCATCAGGGCGGCGGAATTTATGTTGTCCGGACTGATGTCCGGTATCGATAGTCAGGTAGAAATCATGGCCGTTGCGACTCTTAATCTGTTTTAACAGGGCTTCGGCATCATTGAGGGTCCATGGGATCTGGTGCGGCGTATACATTTGTTCTACGCCGACCGGGCCTGCGCCCAGCTGGGCAGCAACAGCAGCCAGTTCAGCCAGTCTTCCGGTCAACTCTTCTCTGGCGGTCTGAAATGCTTCCGGATTCTGCAAAGTGGCTTGGTCAAATGCATGACAGAAAAAGCCGAGGCCGCAATGCAGAATTCCGGCGGTCTGCAACATTCTCTCGAGCCATTCGAATTGCATCCGATCGCGGACTCGACGGTCGGTGTGCGCCAGGCCGAGCGTGGCATAGGTGCCGTGCCCGGAATAGAGATTGACTACTTTCACGCCAAACTCCGGGGAGGTTTCACCAATTTCACGTGTCCAGTCCCGTAAATAACCGCTGTCCGCATACAGCGGATCGCACTCGGTATCGGCACTGGCTTCCACGTATTGGAGACCGGCGTCCGCGACTACCCGCATCCAGTCACGGGGACGTGTCCAACGCTTCGAGGCGAAACAATTATCAATCGCCAAATGAATCCGGGGATATTTCATAGCCCGTACAACTCCAACAGTGATTTTGCACGTCCGGGCGCACAAGGCAATGGCAATCCGCGTTTGGTCAGTACCCGTTCGAGCCTTTCGACTTCGTAACGTGGAATTTCCCTCAGGCTTATTCCGATACACAACGCAGTACGAACGGAATTCGCCAACGCTTCGGCCATTTCCAGCAAACCGAGCGTTCGGTGAATTCTTTCGGTACAGCCAATCGTAATACCATGATTGCGCATCAGCCAGGCATTGGAACGGCCCGCGACGGCATCGAATGCCCGGGCCAGTTCTTCCGACACCGGTTCGGCATATGGTACGGCGAGAATCGGCCCCAACTCGATTGCCGGTTCCGGCAACAGCGGGCGCGACAGGATTTCACTGTCCGTCAGGGCGAAACCGGTCAGTATCGGCGGATGCGCGTGAATCAGCGAGCGCAAATCAGGGCGCAGACGGTAAAGATGGGTATGCATGGGCGTTTCTCCGGTCGGCACGCCGCCGTTGACAATTTTCCCATTCATATCGACAATGACGATGTCTTCGGGCTGAAGGTCGATTTTCGGCACCTTGGTCGGAGTGATCAGGATCAAATCATCCCCGACACGCATAGAGAGATTGCCGCCGTGTGAGGCCACATATCCCTTCCGACCGAGCTCAACTGCCGCCTGAGCCAGTCCCTCGATTTCCTGCCGGTAATCCATCTTTATTTTTCCTCCACGGCTGAAAATTGGCCCATCAGAAGATTGTTGATGCGATTGAAATTCTCGTCCGATGCCTGAATGGTTTTGCTGCCATTGGTCAAGATGACGATAGAAACATCGTATTTGGGGTCCAGCAGCAGGAAACAGCCGGAAGATCCGGCATGCCCGGCGGTTTCGGGCGAATTCAGGTCGCCGAAATAACGGCCGAACCGGCGAGTCTGGCTTTTCAGGAAGAATACGGGCGTACGATCATAACGGCCGCGTGTATGCTCCCGAAACATCAGGTCAATCGAACACGGTTTCAGAATTCCCGCTTTTCCGGTCTTGCGGATATTCAGGATATGACGGGCGAATTTCAGCAGGTCTTCGGCAGTGGTCGACATCCCGCTTTCCCCGATATGCGGAGTGAATTTTGTATTTCGCATTTCCAGTTGGTCGAAAATCACTTGAGAAGCATAATCTTGAAGGAATACTCCGGAAACACGTTCTATGATATCGCCGAGGACATTGTAACCGGCGCTGAAATACTGAAAATCGGTATCGACGGGAAATTGCCGGACTAAGCCTTGATAAAAAATTTGCTTGTTATCCGCGGTATAACCTTTGGTCGCGCGGCAGCCTGAAGTATGAGTCAATAAATGGAGCACCAGAATATCATCGAACGGAAATTCCGGTATATATTTCCGGACATTGTCGTAGAGCGATAATTTGCCGTTTTCCATAAGTTTAATCATCAGCGCTGAAGTGAATATTTTGGTGATGGAGGCGACATGCAGCGGAGTTTCCTTGGAAAAATTCTTTTCAGACTCCTTGCAATCGATAAACTCATATTGGATTTTTCCACTCCGTTCGATGGCTACGGACATTTTGCTGATTTTTTCCGTTTCGAGCACATTGTGCAAATAATTATTACAGGTTAATTCACTCCCGGATTGGGCGAAGCATGAAATCGCCGTAACATGAAAAAGCAACGATCCAATCAATATTTTTCTTATATTCGTCATGATTTTTTCCTATAAATATATTTCATCATTTTCGGCGCCGGACGCAATCCGGAAAAAAGTTTGTTCGCGTTCCGGAGAGCTGAACCGGCAAAAGACGGCTTCCCGCTCATGAATGCCTTTGTAATGAAGGTTTCCCCGCAAACGGATTTGTCCGTCCGCAAATTCCATCGGCAATTCCGGGCGCAGTTCAAAAAGATCGGGGTACGGCATCTTGCCCTGTCCCAAACCATATACCACCGGCCCCCGCAGAACGGCTCCCCGACCAATCTGCGCGTTGGTCCCCGCGACAATCCGAATCCGCATCGGCAAATGAATCTTGAGTTCCACCGATTCCCGCCAAACCCGCCGAATTTCCAGCCAGGTTCCCGGTTTGCCCGGCAGAATTTCGCCGTTGAAGGTCACTTGCGCGTTATCGCACCTGCGGGGAATTCGAAGATAAAGTGTAAATTCCTTCGCTATTTTTGGCTCCACGCGCAATGTCACTTCTTCCCCTTCCGGGTAGTCGGTTTGCTGAACCAGCTTTGCTTCTTCCGTATCCAATTCCGAAGAGGCATAAAGATTTACGGCAATGCCATCCGGAGCCTTAAAATAAACCGCGCGGGGAAGTTCGAAAACCATACGCCGGAAATTATTCGGACAGCAGTACGTTTCGTGCTTGAACCAGAGCGGAACTTCGTTGAACGGCACAAAATAACGCTGCTGAAGCCCATCCGGAGATTGAGCGGCAAAAAAGGCATTGTACATAACCCGCTCGAAAAGATCACCGTACACAGAATCCCCTTTCCAACTCTGCATGCCCACGGTGTGACGAAGCAAATAAGCGGTGGCGCAAGTTTCGCCCCAGCCGCCGAGACCGATCTGGGAACGATTCCAGGTTTCACCCCAACCCCGCCCGCCGGTACATGAACCGGAAACGGACGAGTAGCCCTCGTGAAAAATCCGCCGGAATGCCTCTTCCGCTCCAGCCAGAAGTTCGGGATACTCCTCCCCGGTCAACTCTGCATATTTTAACTGCGCCAAGCTCCGCGCCAGATAGGAATACACATGTTCGACGCCATTCTCCGGCATTAAAGCACCGTACTCCTCCATTCCGGAACGTATTTTCAGCCCGGTCCGGCAGTATTCGAGAAACCGTTGATCACCAGTCGCTGCAAAGAGCATCAGCAGCGCCTGGTCCACTCCGATGTTGGCGGAAGTTTTATTCGCCACCAGATATTTTCCCAGTTTGGTTGCCGCTTCC
Organism: Victivallaceae bacterium; assembly: GCA_031548025.1. Classification (GTDB taxonomy): domain Bacteria; phylum Verrucomicrobiota; class Lentisphaeria; order Victivallales; family Victivallaceae; genus UBA5239. Next base: position 8,357 of record JAVBRM010000185.1, read on the forward strand.
AAAGCCTCGTTATTGCCGAAAAGCTGGTAATCCTGAACCAGCGCCTGAATAATATACGCCTGCTCGTGATTGTCCCATCTGCCCTTTTCGCCTCCGAAAATGGAGATGGAACCGTCTCCGGCCTGCGTGGCGATAAGCTCCGCGATCCGTTTTTCCTTCAGGAGGCGCATTTCGCTGCCGGGCATGGCCGCCGCGGCCTTGACGATGGCGTCAAGGAGCATGCCGTAGCCGACAAACCCGCGATACGCTTCCGGTTCGACCAAACGATTCCGGAAGTGTTTTGCAAAAAGCTCTTCGATATCGAGGTGATGCAGAATCTTTTCCGCCGCCGCCTTCATCCGGTCGCCGATTTCACCGTAAACCCGGATGGATTCAGGAGGAAAAATTTCATAGTGTTTTTCCATGGCTTATCCTATTGAATGGCGATTTTATAAATACCCCGGGACTCCGCCGGCAGTTCAATCCGGAAGGAATTATCTTTCACTGAAATCGCCTCGCTCTTTTCGAAAAGTTGCTCCGCCTGATTGGCATACCGATAGTCGGCAGGCAGGGTAATTGTGGTCTGTTTCGGTGCCCCGTCGATGTTGACCAGGAATACATACATATCTTTCCCATGCTTGCGGGTCATGCTCAAAACCTCCGGATTCGAGACATGCGCGGGAGATACGTCTTCCTCGTCAAGAACAACATCGCTCAAAGCCTCCAGTTCCTGCTTGACCTGAATAAACCCCTGCCAGTTTCCCGGCCAGTACGGCACGCCCATGAAATAAGCCAGTCCGGTACAGCCCTTTATGACCACGGCCCAGGTTTGAACTACCTGCTCCGCCCTGGATGGTTCGCGGTAATGATTATGCGCATTGTTGCCGACCAGAAAGAAGAACCGCGGCTGCCGCTTTTCCTTTCCCGCCTCCACCAGCATGTCGGCGCTTTCCATGATATTCTTCAGGTTCTTGCCCGGATAAGTGGTAACATATTCGTCGATCATCACGATATCCGTCATATTATTTCCATGCCGGTTCGGAATTCCTACCCTTGTATTATTCATGAATATCGGGTAATCGGTGATTATTTCTCTTGCCTGTTTCATTGCGGCCGCAGTAACTTCCGAACTCTGCCGGAGTTCCGGCTCATCCAACACCATGAAGGCAATGATATTACCGTATTGGGCGAACTCTGCAATGCCTTTGCGGAAAGCGTCTTCAATGATCGGATTGCCGCGTTTCATACCCTCCGTATAAGAGACGACATCCGTCCAAACTATAATTCCAATTCCCCGCTTGGATGCAAGCTCAATGAACTTCAGGCTGTTTTTCAGGGTAGACGGAATAACAAACAGCAGGCAACTGCGAATGCCGCTCCGGTCAAGAAAATCGACATAACACTCTATTTCATTATTCGTGTCGGATTTGGGGGCGGAAAGATTGAGCATGAACGGCAGAATCGGCTTGCCGCGCCATTCCAGATTCTGACGGAAATAGTTGATGCGTCTTTCCGCGTTCTTGCGTTTATCCAGCGTTTCTTTGGCGGAAGCCACGACTTTACCGTCACGCAGCACTTCCAGGCGTACTTCGTGCTTGCCGATGCCGATTTTTTCCAGGGGCAGCTCCATGGTGAATTCCGAGGCGGCCTTGGCTTCGGTTTTTACATCGCCGCACAGGATCCGGGCTACCGCGCGCTCCGGTTCGGCCTGCCGATAGGTGATACGGTAAACGGCGTTTTTGTCGTTTTCAGAATAAATATTGTAGCGACTGATCAACGTCAACGGCGCTGTTTTCGTCACGGCCACACTGCGGCGGCTGATTAATTCGCCCAGGTTGACGATAAGTGAATCCTGGCTTTCCGGCAACCGGAACATGAACTGGTTTTTACCGGGTTTCAAGAGTACGTCACGGCCCGCCAGTTCTTTTTCCGACTTGGTCAAAAGCGTCAGGTTTCCCGCTGCTTCTTTTCCTGAGCCGTTTTCTATTTCCAGTTGAAGTTCCGAATCCGATATCGTTGCGGAATTTATCCTGAGTTCATATTTTTTCAGAAGTTCCTCCGGAAGCTGAATTTCCGGGAATGATTTCGATTGGTGAAAATCGATTTTGTTGGTCGGCATGGTACAGCTGGCGCTCTGGGAGGCGGTGTCGAAACGGCAGATATTAATTCCCCAAACCGCCCCGCCATTCCCACCGGTCATGCCAAAAGGGATTTTCACCGTGTAGTCGATCGAATTTTTCGCGGCATTGAGCTTGACCGCGCTTGTCCAGTTGCCATTCCACGCCTTGTCCCTCCCGAACCCGCAGTCAATGTTGGAATTGGCCGCACTTACCACCAACTGATAGTAGTTCCGCGTGCTTTTGCCGGGATCGAGCAGAATTTCGATATTATCCTGACGGAATATGTTGAAGCTGTCTCGCTCCAGAACATCCTTCTTGACTTTACTTAAGTCTTTGACATAAGCCCGGACTCCGATATAAAGATTATCATTATCGCAGGCGGCATAAGCCTCGGTTTTCTCGGCAGCCGGTATATCCTTGGTGTAGAATTCCCCAAACTTGGCCGCGCCGCCGATCCAGGAGTCCAGGTCCGCATTCAATTCCGGCGCTTTTGCCGCCTTCTTGACTTGAACCGGAGAAACGGATGGAAGTTGCCGGTCTGCTTGACCGAAAAAATCCGCATCCAGTGAAGATGTCGAATATTCCGTGACTTTGTCATTCTGTTCAAGCTGCAGTGCATCCAGCCAGATCGTCGTCGGAGTGGGCATTTTGGGGTCGCGTTTCCCCATCTCACGGATGCCACAAACCACCGTTGCCGAAGTCGAGGAAGGAACGTTGATTTCATAACGCTTCCATTCCTTGCCGACATTCACCTTTTTCATATGCCTTTTCTTATAGTGTTCCCAGGTATAGAGAGTGACCGGTACGTCGTCGCGGTCGGCTTTCAGGTAAATGCTGAAAGTATAGGGAAGGCCGATGGCAACCGTATTTTTGTGCGTCATGATTCCCTGAACTACCGTCGCATCGTCATAAATCATTTTCAGCGATTGCTTGCCGTCCACTTTGTCCGTGGTATCTACCTGAACCGTATTCAGGAACTGCTCGAATTTATCATAATTCGGAGCGGAGGATGTTTGGAGATTGTAAAACAGCGGACGCCCTTCCTGAAGATATTCAAACGAAGAATTGACGATCAGATTGGGAGATAACTGGTCAGTCAACTTGGAGACTTTGAAATCGTCAAACGAAGTCTCGGCCCGAGTGGAATACAACCGGGGAGCCTCATTTTCCGGGTTCGGGGCAAGCGTGTAACTCCTGAGTTTCTCTCCGTCCAGATACACCGAATACAAGTCACCTTTTTCCTGACGTCTGACCTCCAGCTTCAACTCATACGGTTTGCCAAAGGTGAAATCCACCACCTTAGCGCTTGATCCCTCTGCCTTTCGCTTACCATCAACCATAACGCGGTAAGTGAAGGAAGCAGAACCGCGTGTCGATAGATAAAAAGTAAAATTCCCAAAAGCTATCCCGGCAAAGCCGCGCTTGGCCGACTCCTCGAAATGCGCCTTGTGAATGATAACTTTTACCGAGAGGCTGAAATTTTCAGGAATCGCCTTGCGCAAGGTCAATGAGCCGTCACCGTCGGGAATATAGGCCACTTTATTACGGGAAATGGCTTTCCCGGTGGTTGTCCAGTTTTCCGCGAAAAGCTCCGCCGTGTCGAAATTGTCACTGAATACCGGCAATTCGGAACCGGCTCGCAAAAGAGACGAGCAGAACAGTAATGTTGCAAGAATTATCAAACTCATGATTTTCATTTCATTATTCTCCATAGTTTTTTTGATTGTATGTTATTTAGTCAGATAATCGAAAGTTTGGCCGGGCACCCGGAGCCCCCAACGTTGTTTGAACTGCTCGGACCAGGTCGAGTAACTGATGTTTGCCGTGCCAGTGGGAGTCCCTCTGTCTCCGGTCGCGAAATCGGCGGGGGGATACACCATGCCGGGCTTGATCAAATTCGTCCAAAAGTCGTTTTCCACGTGTCCGTCGACCTGCAAAAGATTGCATGTCCGGGACGGATGCCGGTCGCCGGGAAAATACTTATTCGGGCCCATGTACATGGTCTCGCTGCCGCTATCGTTGGTGTCCCCGGCCAAAATCACTCCAGACGGCCTTTTTACCACGCCAACCTTTATCATCGGCTGCGCCAGGCCGCCGGAATAAGCAACCAATGCCGAAACATTGGCTCCGTAAGTATCATAAAAACGGAAACCATCCGGCATTTGATAGGCCGGACAGCAAAGAACAGTCTTACGCAGCCGCCCTGTCCCGCCGGCCAAATGCATATTCAATGTGGAGTATTCCTTTCCGGTAAACGTATAGTAGATTTTCGCATACCAGTACCGTCCTCCCCCGGGGTAGACATAGCCGGATTCACTGGAAAGAATATCTTGAACAGGCGGGAAATAGTCATCCGAATCACCGGCATACAAACCGAAACCGTGTCCGATAGTTTTCAGATTATTGGCGCAACCAATGCTTCGCGCTCTCATTCGCGCTTTGTTCAACGCCGGCAGCAGCAAAGCCGCCAGAATTGCGATGATCGCGATCACAGTCAGAAGTTCAATCAGTGTAAAATATATTCGCCTCTTTTCCGTTCTCATGCGCTATTCCCCATTTTTCTGTTCATGGTAACATGAACTCGTTAATGTTCAATGAACAACCGCGAATCTGTCCTTTGTCCACCGCGTCGTCCACAATATAATACACGACATAGATTTCGCCATCCGGAAACTGTACCCACCCGGAATAGCCGCAATCCGCCTTGGCTGCGCGGTCATGGTCGAGTGGTAGAATCCGGCATCCAGCCCCGGTACGTTTGTCCGCCAGAGCAGACTCCCGGTTCGTAAAGGACGCAAACAGATTCCGGAAAGAGCCGCGCTGCGGACTGATGCCCGCCATAAAACGGTACGTGATCAGAATCGAATCATCCTGCAGAAATCCGGACACCGGACGATGACAACCCGGCAATGGAAAGGCGATGACTTCACCCCAGGTCTCGCCGTTGTCGTATGAAATCGTTTTTTGACAATCCCAGCCGAGAGACGAATTTTCGCGCATAAAGGCCACAATCGTATTATTGCCCAACGGCAACATGGAAGCTTCACAAAGATTATATCTCGGATCTTCGGCCACGGTGATGCGCGGGCTCCAGTTTTTCCCGCCATCGTCGGAATAGCGCATGAACTGCGTCAGCTTGTCGTTCCATTTATAATGAGCGGCAAGGATCCATCTGCCGTTTTCCAGTTCCGTCAACTTATCGGGTACGATCCCATTCACTGGGGTTTCTACGGGATCGCTCCAGGATTTTCCGTCATCGGCGGAGAAATAGAGCAATATAACCGAGTTTCCGCTCACTTCTTCACCCGGCGTCGAAACACGGTCTACCGTAATCACCAGCCTGCCGCCGCTCAGCTTACTGATTCTGGCGCAGTTGTAATAGTAATTCAGTCCCTTCGTCCCTTCCGTCAACGGGTGCTTGGAAGTCCAGGTGCGCCCGCGGTCACCGGATTCCGTAAGCATGATCCGGGTATAGTCCCGGTTCAGGTGATGGGTACACTCGGAAAATACGCAAATGAGCTTGCCGGAGTTCGTCAATACCACATCCGGCCAGGCTTCATAAATATTTTTGTCATTGCTGATGGTGAATTTCTGCATTTGATCCTCATTGTTGATTTATCACTGTTAATAATTATATAGCGGACCATCACCGCCGTCAATGATAAGAATAAGAATTGATGATACTTTTTTAACAATTCAATTTGTTTTCAGCAAAAAACGAAATACTTTATAGTAAAGGATCTTACGGCATGTTGCACAGCAGAGAAAAAATAATCTCATTTCTGGAAGAAGTCGAAAAAATACCATTGACGAAACTATGGTTCGCAGACACCAAACCGGGCGGGGAAAAGAAATTCCTCTCGATTGCGCCGCCGCGCATTCTACTGGCGTTAAGTGGCAAAAAGCATTTCCGTTTCAGTTGCAATGGCGAAAAATGCGATGTGGCTCTCACTCCCGGCGAAATTCTCGTGGTTCCGCCGCGGGCCTGGACGACCGAAATATGGGACCAGGCCCATAGTATGATCTCAATCGCATTTACCCAAAGATATGTGCGGATCATTTATGTAGAGCATAACGGCCTCCCTCCGGATCACTATGGGCCGGATATTTTCTTTCATACAAAGAATTCGCTGCTCCCCGAGGGCCGGTTTACGCTTGACGCCCTGCTTCAGAGCAAACGCGATACGGCATCTTCACGCCTGAATTTTCAGGCCCTGTTGAAGATTCTTCTGGAAATGCTCCAAGACCTCGATCAACTGCCGACCTGGGAAGACGCGGAGTGGAATAAAGTGAAAGAAGCCATGCACAGCAATTATCAGAACTCCATCGCCCGTGAAGATATTGCGGCGCTGGTCAAAATCCATCCGGCCCGCCTCTCGAGATTGGTCCAGTCGCGAACCAAACAGACTTTTATCGGCTATCTGAGTTCAATTCGCCTTGAGCATGCCTTGGAGCTTTTGAAAGGACATAACCTGACCATTGCGGAAATCGCCAATCACTGCGGCTTCAACTATACCAATTATTTTATCCGAGTATTCAACAAACGCTACGGAATGTCCCCGGAAAAATACCGGAAACGCTTTTTTAATAACTGAAGCAAGTAATCCCGCGCATCCAAACATTTGGAATACGCGGGGGGAGACTGTGTACGGAATTATTTCTTGTAATTGAAGGGACAGGCCTGAAGGCAGCGTTCCACCGGGGTATCGCCTTGATTGGGACGCTGGTAACAGAGAACCTGTACCGGGTCTTTTTGTGCCAAGGCGGCCTGGCGTTTGGCGTCGTCCAGCGTTTCGGGGATCGGCAGGTCCGGCAGACGCCAGCCCGCGGTAGCGGTTCCTTCGCCTTCTACCATGCCCAGGGCCAGAGCCCATTCGCATTTGACTTCGTCGCGGTCGAAAAGCTGTTTATCTGAACCGGAAGCCAGGGCCGCTACCGGGCAGGCTTCGGCGCAAGCTCGGCAGTTTTCGGGGCATTGCCCTTCGAGCTGTTGGCTTTGCGGAAATTCTTTGGTGCTGAGCACAAATGCGAAGCGTTGACAGGAGCCCGATTTCGGGTTGATCAGAAAACCGTGCCTGCCCCGAAACCCCAGGCCGGCGGCAACGGCAAAAGGCGCTTGGCTGCGCAAATCCGGCAGGCCCCCGAGCGGAGTTTTTCGCCAGGTGGCATTCGGGACGATTTCAACGAGCGGCAGGGACTCGAAACCCTGTTCCTGAAGTTTGGCCGCGACATCCTGGGCTGTCCAGAATGCTTCACGCATGGCCTGGTAATTGGCGAAATTATAGGAGATGGCGCAATCGGCCTCCTGCCGGGCGGCGAGTTCCACCATGCGGCGGGGCAGTTCGACTCCCAATACCAACAGCGTTTTGGCTCCGGGCAGCATTTCCATGAATTGCCGGCGGATTTCCGGCGCGAAAGCATCAATGGCAGCGGTGCCTTTCATCTCGACATGCGGCAATTCATAGTGATAGTCAATACCACAAGGCAACGCCGACAACAATTCCTTCAGCGGGGCGTCGCAAATGATTGACTGCACGGCAACCTTCGGCTGTTCGAGCCCGGCTCCATCGACGTCATGTGCGAAGTTGTGGGTGTCTCGCGGATTGCGGGCGCGCTTGACGCTATCCCAGCCGTTCAGAGTAGCGGCCAGCGGGCTGAATCCGGAGAGCCACCAATCCTGAATGGCTTCGAAGCCGGAGTCGTCGATCATGCGGGCGATATCGCAAGTTCCGAGCATCATTCGCCCAGCGGTCAACACCTCGACCGGCTGGCGGTTTTTGTCCGAAAGCGGCGATGCATCGGGGTAATCCGGCAACTCCCGGCCGATGGAGATCACCCATTTGTAAGTGTCGTAAAAATCGTTCACCCGGAACCCCGGATAAAACTCCTGCCGCAGCGTTTCGAATTGGCTCAGGGGGCGGATCGAAATCCGGTCGGCACCGTCCGCCTTGGCAAGGTCGATAATCTTCTTCAATAAGGCCTCCGGGGATATCGACGCCCCCGGCTTTTTACGCTGCGGATTCGGCGCTCTTTTGCGGTCCCACGTGCGGGCCGGTTTTGACATGCAGTATTTGAAGGATGAACACATGTAACCCGCGTTGCCGATTCCGGTACGGGTAACACCGGTCGCGATGGCTTTGTACAAATCTTCTTCTTTCAAGTCCTTCTGTGAGGCCAGCAATTCCATATCCAAATGACACTGTTCACCCCAGAAACAACGCCAGCGGTTGATTTGGGCATGCGAAAATTCTTTGCCTTCGATGGTGAATTTCAACGGTTCTTTCGACAGCAGATTTTCCGGTTTGTAATTCTCCCCCCAACAGGCGCGTTCGCACAGGTTGCAGCGGTCGCAAAGCGGTTCGCCCCGGTACAGCGGGTCGGCCTGCAGCGGCGCGGCGGTAATCACCGTGACGATACGCTGGCGCGGGCCGTATTCGGGTGACAACACCATGCCGTGCCAGCCGTATTCGCCCAATCCCGCCGCCACAAACGCGTTCATGTGACTGAATGACGACGCATGATCATAAGGGACATCCTTATATTTTCGGTGCCGCCAGTAGTAAGTACAGGACATGGGGATGGAAGTATGTCCCAGCTTCTCCAGAAACTTGCTCATCCGCAGCGACATGGTGTCCAGTTTCGGGATCATGCCGACCTGAAATCCGCCGGAAAAATTGCTGTTCGGTTCCGCCCCGAAGTTGACCGAGCCGTCCGGATGGTGAATCGCCATCACGACCACAGATTGGGCCTCGGGCAGATGAGCCTGCGGCTTCAGCATAGCCGGCGCTCCTTCGTAGCGCGATACCGGCGCGATGCCCACCAGGTCGGCTCCGATTTCTCTGGCGTAATTTTTGACTTTGGAGGTCAGTTCCATTTGATTGTTACCTTTGTATTTGACGGCAGTTTTTCGATGACCAGATACGGGCTCTTGTCGCAGAATTCGAGGCGGGATTCAAAACCTTCGGCAATGGCGTTTTTCGCTTCCGCCGGGAGCAACATGCGCAACTTCGCCTGCTTGTGCGGCGAGAGCAATTCAATGCTGATATTTTTCTGCTCCTGATTATAGGCGAAGTGATACTCAATGAATGCCCCGGATACCGCATATTCCAGACGAACATGAGCCCTGGGCTCGCCTGCCGCCACGAAGCGCGGCGATATCGTGACATTCTCATAAAGCTTGCCATGGTCCGCCACCCCGGCCAGCCCGGCGGTCATGGCGTTCATCAGTTCCGCGCCACACCAGCAGCGCGGACCACCGGCAATATCGGTGCCATCGTAATTATAAAGAAACGCCACCTTACCCTCACGACTCATTTTCTTGCCGATCCGGTAGAGGATATCGACGCCATATTCCTCCATGCCGTGCTCAAATGCCGCCAACGCCAGTTGCCCGCCCACAAACGGCCCATAGGTGCCATTGACATATTTCCCGGCGGTCAAACTCTTAAATAGCGGATATGCCGGGTCCAATGTGCGGAAATCGTCAAATTCACCGCCGTATTTGTCGCGCATTTCGCGGTAGGTGTTGATGATCGACACGGCCATGTCGAAATCCGGCACGCCGCGATTGATGTCGTAGGTATTGGACAAACTCAACTGCCAGGTTTCATCCACTCCGTAATCAGCATCGTCCAAACGGATGAAATGTTTGTAGAATTTGCCGTTCCAGAGATGCTTGTTGATACGTTCTCTCAGCGAGACGGCTTCGTTTTCCCATCGGGTCGCCGCGGCCTCGTCACCGACTTGGCGATACATTTTCGCCATCAGTTGTTGCGCCATATAAAGCCCGGTATTATCTCCGTGCATGATACCCATTGGGTCGTCGGGATGAATAGAACGGTCAAGCGAAGAGGAGGCGCGGTCCAGGAAATCCCATGTATCGATGGTGCGCGGCCGCTTGGCCAGCTGATAATTCGTATCCCAGCGTTTCGGATCGGTCATGATATAATTCAAGCCCTTCTCCAAGCGCGGCAGATTCAAGCGCAGATAATCATCGTCGCCAATGCTCTGCCAGGTCAGGTAAACTCCTTCAACCATCAGGTATTCGATATCCGCCTCCAGTTCCAACCGGGAGAGTCCGAAGCCGTTTTCCGGAGTTCGTTTGCAACAGTAATCCGGTCCCATGTCTCCGGAATGCGAATCGGTCAGCGGAGCGATAATCTCAAAGAAAAAGCCTTGCGGGGTCTGTTCCTCAAGCATCAGGTCGAGAAAACTGGTGATGTCCTTCTCGAAATAACGGAACGATTTCAAGGTCAGTACATGGTCGCGGACCCAATGCAGATTGACCCGGACCAGACGGTCGCCGTACATGAATACCCGGTTATTGCTTTCAATGGCCCCGCGACACAGGGAGAATAATGCGGATAACGGACGCTCGTGATAAGCGGTAGCGGCGTTGAAAATGATATCGGTCGCAATGAAACTGCCTTTCAGTTGACTTTTCATATAGCTGAAACTCCTGGTTTATGATTACTATTATACAGGAAACCCGGCGAATCGCAATTATGCATTTGTGATATTACTTATTGAAATGTATCTTTTCCCTGTCGGCGGTAGGCGCCCGGCGGGAGCTGATGACAAGCTTTGAAAGCCGAAGTGAAAAATGTCGAACTCTCGTAGCCGCAGCGAAAGGCGACTTCATCAACCAGCAATTCGGTATTGAGCAGCAGCCAGGCGGCATGCTCCATTCGCAACTCGCGCAATGTATCGTGAAACGTCTGGTTCCCCTGCTCGGAAAACAAGCGCGAAAGATAAGCCGGGGTCAAATGAAACAATCGGGCGGCCTCCTCGCGGCTGCAATCGCCGCGGGAAAAATTTTCTTCCAGATACTGACGAACTTTCCAATAGGTGCCCTGCGCTTTGCCGTGAACCGGAATCTCACTGCTTCTGATAAACGCCAACGCCATTCGGAGCAGGCCATTGGCGATCGCCGCTCCGGCATTTTCGGGGTCGCCGTTTACCCCAAGTGATTGCATGACCCGCAATATCCGCTTCATATCCTCGCCCGGCGGCGCCGAAGAATGGTAGAAAGAACGCCGTACCGGACGCTGTCCTTTGGGTTGGGGCATATTGAAATCCACATAGGTAATCCGCAGATAATCCGCCGTAAACACCAGACAGCAAAGCTCATGATATGATTTCCAGTCCGGCATTTTCCAGACATTCGCTCCGGTATAAAGTATTTCCCCGGGAGTCAAAATCTGCGTATTCAGCTCTCCATGGCTATGAAATGATATCTTTTTTCGCCCCGAAAGCGGAATATCCAATATCAAATAAGGATGAATTTCCACCAGTTCAGAACGCGGAATATGATCGGAACGCTGCGCGTAAAAAACACTCCGCACTGGAATCCGGGTAATGATTTTTTCCAGTAATCCGATAAAATCCTGTTGACTTACAGGCTCCGAAATAAATTTCATAGCTTCCACACTTTTATTGAAAAAGATATATTTCAATAAATAATATACCCGGAAAGTCCGTTATTCAACCAAATCCGAAAAATCTTCTCAATAACTTTTAATACCCCGATGTTCATATATATTGTTTACTAAATTAATACTCTGTCGGATCGTTAGATGAAACATTTTTCCATCTTTTTTGAAAGGTTCAATTTATATTAATTTCATCCTGAATTCGCGAAGCATGAGGGGGAAGCACCAAGATGAGGGAACCGCTTCCCTCTAGGGATAAATCTTTCGCCGAAGCAGGAATCATGAAACAATCCCCAGGTAAAAGAGGGAGGCCGCTCAAAACAACATTACCTTCCACCAGTATGCCGACCTGGCAGCGTTCGTCCATTTGCAAACGCCATGTTTTTCGAACATCCAAACGGCGCACCTCGAAATATCCGCATTCCTGCTCCGGAATTAACGCAACAAGAGCGCCGTTTTCCTTTTTCACAAGTACTTTCGGAATCGGGGTTAATTTCCGGTTCAATTCTTTTTCGGAGAAGGAGCGTGTATCAAAAATCGACAACGCCGTTTCCGGGTTCAGTGAAGCAAAACGTTTTTTCTCATCCAACATCGTCCCGAAACAGTCTATTTCCGGAACAATTACGAGATCGCTGGGTTCCATCACTTCCACCATAGTGACGCCGGGACCAATCGCATGGGGAAGTCCGCCGTGAATCAGAATCACATCTCCCGCTTTCACCCGGCGTTTATGAAGCATCCGTTCGCTCTCGATATATTTTCCAGTGAGAGATTCCCGGAAAAAGATATCTTTGTCGAAATTTTCATTGAAGCCGACCAGCACATACGGCTCCTCTCCATTCACTTTTCGGGCGGCAAGTACGATCCATGCCTCGGTTTTTCCATAAGGGACATGAAAGAGCTTTTCCGCCTGTTCCCTAGTCGGATGTACTTGAAGCGGAAGCTGAACTGCGGAATCCAGAAGTTTGACCAAAACCGCGGGATTTTCTCCGAACGCGGCAAGATGCGCTGCTCCAAGAATCTCCTCCGCATGTTCATGAAGAAACTCAGGAAACGAATATTTACACCCCTCATGCGTCAGACGACTGATACCGTGCCCCGGCGAGTGATAAGCCCTGCCGTTGCCCTCGATACAGGAGGCGATCCAGTTCTCCGGAAACTTCGTGTCGGCAGGTCCTGGATTTCCACAAAGGCGGTCGATTCCGCTTCCGCCTGTATAAAGGCGGAGTACACGGTTCGGAAGGAATTTGAACGGTTTCATAAATCCATCCTTAAAGTGATGATTTTCCACGGTCCGACGGAAAATGCGGACGGAACACGCTCTCCCGCGGATTCATTCATATCACAGAAATGCGCCGCACGAGAAACGGACACCGTTTCGGCACAATCTGACGGATTGAACATTCGAATCACAACGCCTTTGCCGTCTTCCGTGGGCTTCATACAGGAAACGACCACGTTTCCTGAAATTCTCGGCGTATTTTCCGGGTTCTCCATAACAGGCGAGCTTCCGCAATTCATCGTACTGAGCGTCGGCGCCTGTAAAGCCTGTTGCTCCCGGTACAGCGCCGTATAATCGGTGGGCGCATCGGAAAACACATAGCGATAACGGAACTCCAACTTTCCCTGAAGTTCGCCGTCAGGTTCTCCCTCGGTTCCAAGGGTACGGCGTACGGCGCGAAGCAAAGTGACGTAGAGGCATTCCGGATCTGCGGCGGGACAGGCGATCTCATGCAATCCTCCGGCGGAAAGAAACGCAAAGGAAGAGTCCGGAGAGGATTTTCCCGCGATACCGGAAAAGTTCTTTTCCTCTACTTCCGCCTCAGAATCTTTCCGAGTACGCTCTCCGAAGTTTCGCCCCGGCTTACGCTCGATGATGGTGAACGCCTGCGAGGAGAACCAGTTTCCGGAAAATCCGGTCGGAACTGAAAGCCGCAGGCGGAAATCCTTCAGACAGTTATCCACCACTGTTGAGATATCCAGGGAGGCCGAATTTTTATTCATGGAAACGGTAGTGCGAATCGGCAGAAGCGCGGTTCGCTCCGAGGGGAAGATCCCGGAATAAAGCGCGTTCGGGGAAGCGCGAAACTCCAGTTCCCTGGCGAAACGGTAATATTGCGTGATCTCGAATTCAACATGGCACTCTGTGTCGACGGTCACTTTCACGGACGCCTCCGACGGGACACCGGAAAGGGTTCCGTTTGAAACGGGTGAAACATAATACCATCCATCACCGCAATCATTGTCAAGCAGGAACGTATTGAAGCCGCGGCGAACTGTTCCGGAACGCTTGTCCGTCACATCTATCGTCCCGTCTTGATTGATCAGAAATGCAATTTTTTCGTTTTCCGCAGAAAGTTTGCCGGTCCGAAGGGTCCCGAAGGAACGGACGGGAGTTTCGGACGCTTTCAGGAACAATTGTGTCCAGCCGAGGGGAGACAGTTCTATTTCTGCCGCAATTCGGTAAACGTCAAACACTGAGACGGTACAAGGCACATAAGGCATATTGTTTTTGGAAACCGACAGCCTTGCATACGGAACCTCTCTTCCCTGTTCGTCGGTAAGCGTAAACTGGGCAAAAGACTCCGGCGCCCGCGGCTCCTGATGCACTGAGGGGAAATCTGTCGGCAGGGAAAGTTCCAGCCGGACCGTTTCCTGTCTCGCATATGGCAACGGATTGAATATTTCCACGATAAACTCGCCGCATCCGGGACGTTTTCCCACACATTTCTTTTCCACCACTTTCCGGACGAGCGCCTTCGTGATCTCCTCCACATCGCTGAAGCGGACCATCATGTTGCTGTGGGTGCGGTCTATAGAGCAACCGCAAATACCATCGTGGGCATGGTTTTTCAAGAGCGTTTTCCAGGCGAAATGCAGGAGATTGAGGTCGGTGTAATCCGCTTTTCCTTGAAGCATACGGAGAAAAAGAAATGGTTCCAGCAACAGTTCAAGCTGATTCTGTGCCTGGTCGTTGGCATATTTGATATCATAACGCGAAGAAAGTGAATTTTGAACCAGTTTCATGACCCCCGAACTGAGTCCCGGCCATGTTTCCGTCAATTCACCGGAAACGCAACCTTTCGTAGGTTCGGAAATATCGGTGAGATCAGAATCGATAATCTCCGCTTCAGGTAGCGCCTCCTTCATCCAGCGGCGCAATTCCGGGGTTTGAGAAGACGGAATTGCATGATCCTGTCCGTCGAACAGAAATACCGTCTCCGGAGAAAACGCCAGCAGGGGTTCGAGGAATGAGGGGAAGTTTGCGATGAACTCATCCTTCGTCCAGGCACGGCCGCTGATTGGAAGAAAATTTCCGTAACCACGAAATTGCTTGAGCAGACGACAATGGGTACCGTCGGGGGCGCTCCATTTGATTAAATAGGGAAGGTTTGCAGCGACTCCACGCGAAGCGACGGCAATTCCGATTCCGAAGCCTGCCAGAATCTGCGGAAGTTGCGCGATATGTCCGAAAATATCGCAGACATATCCGACTGGCCAGGGTTCGTGTCCATACTGGCGTGCCGTCTCCGCTCCGGCAAGAAGATTCCGGATCAACGATTCTCCGGAAACGAGCAGTTCGTCCGGCATGGTATACCAAGGCCCAATGTTTAGTTTTCCTTTGGCGGCAAGCGTCCGCAGACGTTCTGCGAGGTCCGGACGGATTTCAGCAATATCTTCCAATACAATGGTTTGTCCGTCAAAAGTGAAGCGGTCATAGCCGGGAACGTTTTCCAGATTATCCGCAATACGTTCCGCTGTTTCCAGCAATTTGACGCGAAAACCTTGAAATGGAAGATACCATTCCCGATCCCAATGAGTGGAGGCAAAATAATAGATGCGCATTTGGTAATCCTTTCTGTATCTGGTATATTATACCATCTCGAAAGAATTCAAAGAATAGCGGAAAACGAAAAAACATATCATTTAGCGAAATTCGGAAGGCGCATACCCGGTTTCACTCCGGAAAGCGCGGGAAAATGCGAATGGCGAGGAGAAACCGAGAAGCTCGGCGGTCTCCGAGACATTCTTCTTTTCCACGGAGAGCAGACGAACCGCTTCGCGCATCTTCATTTGCCGAAACAGGGACACCGGTGAATCCGCCCCCTGTTTTTCCAGACGCTTTTCCAGCGTTCGCGCCGAAACATGAAAATGCTTTGCAATCTGCCCGGCGGAAAGGTTTTTCGTTATATTTTCCTTAAAAAACTGTTCCAGCTCGCCCAATAGACGGTTACCGTTGAATACATTTACGAAATCCGCCGACATATCGTTTTCCGAAATCATGGAAATCACCTCCCAGCAGAATTCCTGAATCAAGGCCGCACGTGTATGGGCGCGAATGAAATGGCGCTCCGGAAAATTCCGCAGAATCAATTTCAGCAAGGTTTTCGGCAGGGAATTTTCCGCCACGGAAATGACTCTCCGGTCCGGCGCTAGCTCCGGTTTGAAAATGGGCAGGAAGCGAACACGTCCAGCATGGTCCAACAGAATAAACCGGACCGCGAAAAAAGAAAAATCATTCGTGCAGCAATCGTGATGCTCGTCGCCATTCTGAATCAGCAGAATACGTCCGGGGGGAACCGAGATCCGTACGCCGTTCAGCGCTGCGTCATAATCATTCCGGATAGGCGCCATGATTTCACAATCGTGATGGGAATGGCGTTCGATGGAATATTCCTCCTTCGAGGAAATCAATGCGCAACGAATGATCGCGATGTCCAGCGGCGGGCGGCTGAAAACCGACGGAGACGCATACAACTCTTCGCGGCGATACATTTCTTCTCCTGTTGACTTTGAGCAATAATCATATACGCAAGTAGTAATTTTTCAAGCGTGTTTCGAATAATCTTATTGAATTTGTGATTGTAAATGTAATCGGCCAGTCAAAGTTTTTTGAATAATAATCGAAAAGATGATTTGTAAATAAATTTTTCGGCGATATATTGCTGAAATCCTAAATAGGATTTCACAATAAAAGATAGAAAAATGACCGAACAGGAAGTGAGAGAAGATTGGCTGAGGGCAGTGAATGAGTTGGGCCCGGTGGTTAAGGGTTCGATCAAGGAGATCAAGGCGGTTTGCGGAAGCAAGAAGTGTAAGAAATGTCTGTCTGGAGAGCGACACCAGGCGTTTCAGATGACGTATTATCTGGATGGCAAGCAGCATTCAAAGTATATCCAGAAAGGGCAACTGGAGTTGGCGCGGGCGGCCTTGGAGAATGGGCGGAAGCTGGAGGAACTGATGACGCGTTTTGGTTTGGAATATTTGAATGCGACGAAAGCTGCCAAAAAACAGGTTGAAGATTGAAGCATTTTGTCGAGCGTTACAAGCAGAAAATTACTGAATTAAAGGATGAGGTTGCTCGTTTGGGGTATGCATTGATGGCCAGCATGGAGGCGGAGCATAAGGCTATCAATGCTTTGATGCCGGAGCGGCGGAAGAATCGCTTGTTGGACGAAGAAAATGAAACGCAGAAAAGAGAGCTCCGGCAATTGAAATGTGAAAATTCCTTGCTCGAAAACCGTTTAAGGCAGCATGACGAATTACTCCGT
>JAVBRM010000093.1:0-61196 GCA_031548025.1 Victivallaceae bacterium
GGAGCTATGACCATGCGGCATTGGCTTATCGCCTATCGCCATGCGGACCGCCTGAAATTTACCTGCCCGTGGGCGCCGAACCTGCTGGATCACCGGACCCCCTTTACATCTTCGGTTACGGCCTCGGTCATAACGGAACTGCTGGGAAATTCCACCTTTGAGAAGGAAATTCGTTTCGCCTTGGATTCGCGGGCATACCTGTTCAATGACAATAACGGCAACGCGGTCGCGGCGATCTGGCGTTTCGACGAAGAATTTGACCGTGGCATGAAGGAACCATCCATCATGGGGATGAATCTGAAGGAAATCCCGGTCGAGTTTATCGATATGATGGGTAATCAATGCACAGTTCCGTTGGTAAAGGGGAATCATACGATCATTCTGGGGAATTTCCCGGTTTTCGTACGGACTTCATATGTGAATATGGCAAAACTTTCCGAAGCGATTTCCGCTTCAATCGTGGACTCCGGAAGCCAGGTCGCACTGGAAACCTCGATCAAGATTCAATCCGAAAAACAAGTGGAAGTCAAATTGATCAACCCGTTGTCGCAGTCGTTCGAAGGAACTGTGGCTATCGGCGGGAATTTCCGTGAATCGGTAAAGCTGCCCGCGCTTGGCTCCAGGACTCTCGATATCTCCTTGAGCAATAAACTCAAGTTTGACAGTTTCACCGATATTGAAGTACCCGTCACCATATCTGCAAACGGCAAAAGCATGGAGAATAATTTCAAGACAAACGTGCTCGCGGTCCGTTATGCGGTTCCGGGATTCGACTGGAAAGATATTCCGGCCGTTCCGGTAAAATATCTCCAGCAACTGCAACCGGGCGCCAAAGACGACACATTCAGCGCGATCTTCAAAGCCGCCTGGAATGAAAAAAATCTTTACTTGCGTTTTGAAGTGAAAGACTCTCAATTTGTCGCGGAGCATGAAAACAAGGAACCGCACAGATGGTACGACAATGATTCCGTTCAGTTATTCTTTGACGGTTTGTGCAATGGACGGGAAAATGCGAAGTCCGGTAAATTCGGTTATGATCAGGACGATTTCAGTTATGAGCTCCTTCCAAAGAAAGATGGCTCCGCGGTTGTTTTCCGCCGCCTGGTGCCGGATCATCAACTTGCCGGCGGGGTGGGGCGCGGAGTAAAAGCAAACAGCTTTGAACCGGATATTCAATGTACCTTCGAGCAAAAAGACGGTACTCTGATTTATACGGTGGTTTGCCCGGCGTTTACGATCGAACCGGCGAGTCTTGCAACCGGTATGCCATTGGGGTTTGCGTTCAAGATTTTCAACCGCAATGATTCGTCGCCCAAGGTCAGGGCCACTCAGGCTCTGACCAATGTGCCGCCCCCCGGCGATGCCTTCCAGAAACCGCATCTTTATTCACAATTGATCTTTATCAAATAAACGGAGCACCTCCATGTATTCTCAAAACACAATTGATTTTGCATATCCCCCGACCGTGATGTTTCAAGCCGACGGCAAAAGTTGCCTGTTCGGCCGTGAGCCGACCTTGCGGCGGATGCCGGACGGTTCTCTGATGTCGCTGGTCTACAGCGGCGGTCCTCACGAACCCTCGGACGACAACTTTGTCGCTGTCATCCAGAGCTATGACGACGGCGCGACCTGGAGCAAGCCGCGCATGATTTTCAGTTCGCCGACTCATGCGGTGTGGGGGACCGAGCTTTTTACCGAAACCGATATGCCGTTTGTGATTATTCATACTTTTCACGCCGCCACGGTTTATCAGGAGCTCAATGCCTATCGCAGTTTTACTACGGACAACGGGCAAACCTGGACGCCTCCCGCAAGCATTCCCGGAGTTCCGCAGGGCATGTCGATCCGACAGGGAAAAGTCCTCGATAACGGCGACTGGATTTTTCCGGTTTACTGGAACGAAAAATTCTTTGACCGGGAATATGACGCGACGCCTTCAGTTGATGGCATCGTCCTGCCTTCCCGCTTTGTCGGCGGCGCCATCCGTTCGACCGATCAGGGAAGAACCTTTTTGCTTCACGGTTATGTGACGGGGCAGGGGAATCATACGGCCTGGGAACCGGAAATCGCCGACCTTGGCGGCGGCCGCTTGCGCATGTTCGTCCGTTCCGACGGTACGAGGAGTCTTTTATCTTCCTTCAGTTTTGACTACGGCCAGACGTGGAGTCAGATTCAATATATGCCGATACCCAATCCCGGAGCCAAAATTACCGTTTACAAAATCGCCGGTTCGCATGTTTTATTCTCCAATATCTGCAACGAAAACGAAAAACCGCACCGGCATCGTCTGGAAGCCTGGGTCAGTGACGATAACTTCGCATCCTGGAAACGGAAAATCCTGTTGGCACAATCTCAGGATCAGGGCGAAAAAACCGTCAACATCACCTATCCTCACGGCTTCGCCGATCAGGAAAAAGAAATCTTCTATCTGGCCGTGGACAGTTATCAATTTTTTACCCTGCTCAAAATACCATTCGGTGATTTAAAATGAATGCAGTCGAAAATTTTTGCCATGCCCGTTTCGGAATATTCTTTCACTGGGGATTGTATGCGATTCCGGGGGGAATCTGGAAGGGGGAGCAAATGGAGGAGATCGGCGAGTGGATACAGTCGCGTTTTCAGATTCCAAATGCGGAATATGCGAAGTTGGCAGAACAGTTCAACCCGGTGAAATTCGACGCCGATGAATGGATCAGGAGCGTTCGCAATGCCGGGGCTAATTATATCGTCTACACCACCAAGCATCATGACGGTTTCGCCATGTATCATTCGAAGGTTGATCCGTACAATATCGTGGAGGCCACGCCGTTCGGGCGCGATCCGCTGATGGAGTTGGCCGGAGCTTGCCGCAAACACGGCGTCAAACTGGGGATTTATTATTCCCATTATCTCGATTGGCATCATCATGACGGCGGCGATCCCGGCCCGGAAGTGCCGTGGAATAATTACTGCATGCCGTGGGGTAACTGCTGGGATTTTCCGGATTTCGCGAACAAATGTTTTGAGCGCTGTTTCGAAGAAAAAGCCATTCCGCAGATTACCGAACTGATGAGCAATTACGGTGAAATATTCGAGCTGTGGTGCGATTGCGCCATGGGGATTGAAGCAAAATATTCACAGCGTCTGCGCGAGGTGGTCAAAAAGCTCCAACCGGATTGCATGATCAACAGCCGGATCGGCAATGACTGCCATGATTTCCTGAGCTTGGGCGATAATCAGATTATGAACTCCAAATCTGAAGTCCCGGTGGAATCTCCGGTCACGCTGAACGATACCTGGGGATTCAAATACGCGGACGGTAACTGGAAAAGCGCCCGGGAAATCGCCTGGCGTATCGCTTCATTGTCCGCGCGCAATGCCAATTGCCTGTTGAACATCGGGCCATGCCCGGATGGCTCTTTCCCCAAAACAACGGTCAAGCGGCTGGAAGAACTGGCGGTCTGGAACCGGGAAAACGGTAATGCCTTTACTCATTGTACTCCGACTCCGTTCAAGCATGAGCCTGAATGGGGCTGTGCGACTGTTCAGGGAAACACTTTGAACCTGTTTGTCAAGCCGGAATTCCGCCAGGTTGCCCTGCGGGGAATTGAGGTGGATAAGATCAAGAGTGCCAATGTCCCTTTCCGTGTGGAAGCGGGGGAGGTGGTATTGGAAATTCCGGAAAGCGATTCGATTTTGCCGGTAGTTAAGCTGACTTTTTCCGCTCCGCCGGATTTTCTGGCGGAAATATCTCCGGAAAAGGATATTCATGTCTTTGAACCGGCAAGCGCCAGGATTGTACATGGGATCGGCGGTGAAAAAAGCATCTTGAAAGGGTTGGATGAAGTGGGCAACGTGATATCGACCCAATCGCACAGTTTCATCCGCAATGACGGTGCGTTGAGCGACTGGCACAATCCGTCCGACAAAGTGGAATGGAATTACCATATTGACGCTCCTGGGGAATACCTGGCGGAAGTTTTGACGGTTTCCAGTGTCCCGAGAAAATGGCGGGACGGACGTGAAGTGGCGATTCATTTTGATGATGAACTGATGCTCAACGCTCGCCTTGAACACGGACACGCCGTCGAGAACTGCATGTTTCCCAAAGTTGTGTCGGTACTGGGCAAGCTGAAAATTGCCGGCCCGAAAGCCGGCAAAATCAGCCTGAAAACCATAAAATCACCGGAGAATTTTCCCCCGGAAACCTGCTTCCTCTCCCTGAGACTCCGGAAGATTTAGAGGCTCATCTGAAATGTTTATTTGATCGTGATGATTTTCGCCGCTTTGTCGCGCTGGACTGTGCGGGCGTATTGAATCGCCGGGAGGCCGAATGCGATCGGGCAGTAGGGGTGTTCCATGGAAATGCCGAACAATTTACCCAATTCCGGGAAGCGGTCCAGGATGAATTTGAGGAAGTAGCACCAGGTGGTTCCCACTCCGTGCGCTTGCGCCAGCAGCTCAAAATAACTCACTGCGATCACCACGTCGGCAGCGCCGCAATACGCTTTTTCTCCAGCGGAAACGATCAGGAGATTGGGGGCTCCGCGAAAAATTTCATCCACGCCTTTCTGGCGGTATTCTTTTACGGCATTCTGCATGAAAAACGGAACTTCTTCACTGTTTTTCATGATTTTCTCCAAAGCTTCAATCAGGACTTCGACAATTCGGGAGATTTCCCGCCGGTCGTCGATAACCGTGAAGGTGAGATCGCAGGTGTTGCCGCCGGTCGGCGCATGGGCGGTGTCGGCAAGCAGCTTATCGATCAGGCCGCGATCCACATTTTCCGGGCGGTACTGTCTTATAGTACGCCTGCCGCGGACGAAACAACTCATCGCTTCGGCGGAAACGGGTTCCACCGGCCGGCTGTTTTCCGGCTGAAAGCCGAGAATTGAAATGGCTCCGGTCGGGCAAATTGCCAGGCAGTGTTGGCAACGGATGCACTGTTCTTCCTTGTTTTTTGGAATTTCCGGGTAGCCGTCGGTACTATGGATGATACTGCGGGGGCAGTCATTGACACAGGCATTGCACTGAATGCATTTTTCACGGGCAAGGGTAAAATTTATCGCTTCCATTCTGTTTCCTCCGGTTTTCATTGATATCAATATAAGTACATTCCATCAATTTTCAAACCGGGTTTACACAGAAACACGGTCCGGCAAAATCTGCCGGACCGTGTTGACTATTGCGATGAATTAATTGATGACATCGCCACCGGGGTCAAAAGATGCCCCTTTTACGGTGGGGATCGCCTCGGTCATTTCGACCAATTCCGGAGTTTCGTATTCGAATTTTTCCATTTTTAGTTTCCTTTGGTTATTGTTGAGTTATTACGCCAGCTTGGCCAGTTTCATATCATCGCCTTCCAGAGAAAGCTTGAAGGTGTCGCTGCCGGAAGAAGCCAGGTAGTAACCGGCGTCATCCCAGGTGAACTGCAAATCGCCGATTACGTCCATCTGGTCGAAGCCGACGTAGCCCGTACCGCTCATTACTGTCCAGCCATTCGTGTCGACTTGACTTTGCCAGCCGGTCAGATCCAGCGTGTCATCGGTCAAATCATTGTGCGCAAACCCGGTCAGTTCACTGCCGAAATCAAACGACCATTCCTCAACGTCCGAGAAGTCAATATTCGTACCGGTCATGGCGACCTGCGAATTCTTGAATTCGACTTTGTCGAAATTGTCGATCGAGCTGGCTCCGAAGTTGTTGGTTACGTTGTCGAAGATCAATATACGATCGCTGCTGACATAACGTTTGTCCCAATAACCTGCGTTCGACGAGTCGCCTTCGACCCGGCCGTAAACCTCGAAATTCGAGCCGGTGAACGTCAGAGTCGTGGTGCCGCTGATCCGGCCGTTGTCATAGGAACCGGCGAAAATGCTGCCACGGAAGATACCGGCATTGATCGTGATATTCGTATCGCCGTAGATCCAGGCTGTACCGTCCTGCATGGCGCCATTGGCGCCGTGGCCGCCGTAGATGTTGCCATTGAACTCGCCGCCGTTGATCGTGATGTTGGTCTTGCCGTAGAAGTCCAGTTGACCGCCGTTCTGTGAGAACCCGCCGCCGTAGATGGCCTTCTCAAAGGTACCATCGTTGATTACGATCTGGGTCTGAGCTCCGAATGTCGCCACATAGGCGTCGTCCGCTGCTACCGAACCGCCGCAAATCCAGTTCGTGAAGTTGCCGCCGTCGATCTGGATGACGTACTTGTCACCGGTCGTCGAGACGGTTCCGCCCATTACCTGGTTGCCGCCGACTACGAAGCCGATATCGCCCGTGGTGTCGATGCTGATATTGGTCCGCATGGTCACGGTCGTGGAACCATCATAAGTGGGTTCCATACGGCTGCCGCCGACTACGCCGCCCTCCACCGAGACTTCATCCAGAATCGTAATACTGGTCTTGAAGTTGCCGGAGATGTAAGACTCGCCATCGATCAGATGGCCGCCGTAGATACGGGCGCCTGATCCGATATCCGCACTATTTTCGTCGATAACCAACGGGGGCAGTTGCATGCTGAACAGAGGGATATCGCCGAGCTCGGGGAGTTTCCAGCCGACGAACGCGAAGGCATTGTCCGGAATGGGCGTCGTGCCATTGTAGACGAATTGGTCGTTGGAATACTGCAGATACAGGTTCTCGCCGTCCAGAGTGAACTTCTTGTCTCCCTGAGCGACATCCAAGACATAAGTGACGCCGTCCAGTTCGATGGTGAATGTATCGTCTCTCCAGCCTTCGCCGACCAGATACTTGCCGCGGCCAGTCAAAGTATCGCCGCCGGTCAGGATCAGGTTGGTCACATCCGCGGTGCCGTCTCCGGTGAATACCATCGGAACGTCGGTCGAACTGCCGTCAATCGTCAGGACCAGGTCGGTGATTTCCACATCGCTGATCAATTCCAGCTCGCCGCCGGTTACTTCTTCGAATGACACGTCGATACCGTTGACGGAGAAGCTCCGACCGGTGAACGCAATGGAGTCAACAAACTGACCGCCGGTGAATTCCACCGCGGAGTCGGCCGGAATTGCCGTCGCATCATAACTGGTATATGCATTGAACTGGAAGAAAACCCCGGGGGCGATTTCTTCGCCGACATTGCCGGTATAACCGGTGTTCACATAAACCGTAGTCATGTCGGAATTGTTGAACCACAGGTCTAAGTCGCGAACCACGAACTTGTCCGACGCAATCGGAGCACTGCTGCCGATTTGGAGTTCCGTCAAACCGAAGTCGGTCGCGTTTGAAACATCGATCATCTTCTTCACGAAAATCTCGGTGCTCTGATTCACGGTCAATAGCAACGTAATCACACTTATATCATTGGTGAAGGTGGTTGCAGTGAGCAAGCTGCCATAATCTATCGTAAAATTGGCATTACGTATCAGAACTGTGTCAGCCGTTACCTCCGAATCAAGCAATACCACGTATGCATTCAGGCTATTAAACTCCGAACAGGTAACTGAACCTTCGTCAAAGGAGCTTACGCCATAATTCGCTACGATGATGCCGTCTCCGGTAATATCCGTAGCGATACCGTTCGTGGTCTCGAAATGCGCATTCTGCAGGTAAGTCGTACCCGAACCGGTGAGTTCTCCGGCCAGCGTGCCGTAACCAGTGATATTGATAGTGCCGTCATTGGTAATCGTATCGACCGCGAAGCTGGAGTCCTCCAGGTTGATGGAAGATCCGGTATGAACGGTGACAACCTCAAAATCGGAAACGATCGAATGATTCAGCACATTCAGTTCGCCGGTGACCAAGCCATCCGCTTTACCGACCGTCAGGGAGGACTGGGGCATGGCCAATGAGCCCAGGGGGCCGGGGCTCGTGAATATATGGACATAGGCTTCCAGCTTCGAGGCATCAAGCGTCATGACGGCATGCGTGTCAGACTCTTTCGTGCCGCCGTGGCCGGAATCGATTTCGCTGCCGATAGCTATCTGGAATCCCATGACCAATGCCCCGTCGGACACGGAAACATCACCGCCATTGCCGTACACAGTTAAATTATAACCATTCAAAGAAAGGTCGGTGTCATAGTCTCCCGCGACAGCCTGCGTGCCGGTTACCGTTAAGGATGAAGCGATGGAAGCTGTGCCGAAAAACGCCTGCGAGCCTTCTTCAATCACAATTTCAGCATCTGAAAATAACTTGAGAACGGCGTCCGGTTTGGCCGGGCTGTGCGGACCGACATTCGCTCCGTTGGTCAGAACGATTCTTCCGCCATCCTGCGCAATGAGGGCGTTGTTGGGGGTATGCATACGAATTTGCGCACCGTCAAGAGTCAAAACCGAGCCGGCTTGACCTGCGATCAATTCCAAGGCCTCGGTGGTCACTCCAGTGTAGGTGGTGAGCGTCAATTCCTGATCTACGGCGAGCGACAAGGTTTGCTGACCGAATCCATCGCTGTAAATTACAGCGGTCGAAGCGGCAACAGGAATTGTTTCTATACTGCTGAATGCATTGAAGCCGTAATAGGCGGTAGTGCCGTCGGGAAGCGTAACCGGTTCCAGGAAAGACGATCCATCCCAGGAGCTGTCAATGTGGACGGTGTCCAGCGTGAGGTTGGTGGCGAAAAGGTCATTGTTCAATTCGATGAACCGATATCCCAGATCGTCGCCGCTGAAGACGACATCGCCGTAAATTCCGTTTCCGCTGCCGATATTATCGATCAGCAGAACGAGCGAATCGGCAAATTGAGCGGCATCAACAGAAATCGTACCGGCATTCTGGAACATTCCGTTGAAGGTAATAACCGCCTCGTCGAGCGTGGCGACCAGATCCTCGCCGAACACTACGCTGGCAGAGTCGAAATCCAGATTACCGGAGATCGTCGTCGCGGTTCCCTGTAAGACAACCGTGTGCCCAATGAACTCGGTATCGGAGATTTCCCCGCCCTTGTTGGAGAGCAGAATCGTTCCGGTAGCGGCGTCGACGGTGAAAGTGCAACCGTCCACAAGCCCGGCCTGATCTTCGGTCGTATCGTTGGTCAGCATGATCAAATTGGTGGTGCTGTTGCCGAAATCGGCGTTGATACTGCCGGTATTGCTGGTAACCCGGATTGTGTTGCCGTCGATTTTTCCGCTCAGGGTATTGTGTGAAGTATTGCGGGAAATGACAACCTGGTCTCCTATAATATTGAGCGCCATATGCCCATCGTTCTCAATAATGACATTGCCGTCTACCACGAAATCATGACCATTGCTCCCGCTTATTGCCTGATTGCCAATAATTGAACCCGTGGCACTGTTGGTAATCTGAAGGCCGTCGTCGACCAAAGCTCTGTTGGCAAATCCCAGAATACCCCCTGTATTATTGACGAAAAGAACATCTTCCACAACAATAAGAGAACCGATGGAGGAATGATCGCTGAAGTTGTTGATAGTCAAATCGCCCGAAGCGTTAATCACTCCGCCCTCGCCAATTACTAAGGTGTTGTCGATTAGATTGATCTCCGTCTGATCGCCTTCGAGCTCTTCGTAGCCGCCATTGAAGATGATACCGGAATCGACAGTGAGACTGTTCCGCAGTTCCTGGACCACATCGTCGTCGACAATAATCACACCAAGCCCGGACAGAGTACCGGAGAGCAGGGAGAAATCATAGCCGTCGGCAAAGAAAAATTCAGTTACCGTACCGGTCGTCGAGATGGTTCCGAAATCCAATGCTTCGTCATTCAGGAAATATACCTGCTCGAAGCCCTGGAAAGTCCCGGCGCTGACGCCGCCGTCAAGTTCCAGTATGCTGGTTCCGCCCACGTTGCTGCCGCCGCCGCTGATGATGACACCATCCTCGAGCGTACCATTGAAGGAAAGCACGGCGTCGCCGGCAATTGCGCCGTTTCCGAAGGAGATCAGGCTGTCGGAACCAATCGTGCCGTTGATGGAAATGGAGACCGAGTCGGCCGAGCCGCCGTCCACTCCCAGAATAGTCGAATCGGCGAGGGCTGTACCGTTGAATTCAATGGAAACCGCGCCGCTGATATCCGAGTTGGCCACGCCGGTAAATCCGGAAACCGTAACTCCCTCTTCGACAAGGATCACCGCATCGCCGTCCAAGGAACTGTCCGCTATGCCGATAGCCCCGGCGCCCATATCGGCATTGAAGTCGACATAGGCATTTCCGGTCGTATCAAGGTTTTCGAATCCAATACCGGCTTCGGTAGTGAGGGCCTTGCCGATGTATTTGCCCAAATCGTCGGTGTAAATCGGATCGTTATTGGAATCATAACCGGTGATCCAGTTGGAAAATTCAACATCGGCGACGCCCGCGATACGTTCCGCGATATTTGCCGCGGTTGCGTCATCGCCCCAATCATTTCCGGTGAAGTCGATCGTGGTTGCGGTATTGCTGGCAAACACCGGAATCCAAGCCGCGTCATTGGAACTGTCAAAGGTATTGCCGCCGCTCACATCTATGTCGGTGCCGGCAGTCGTACGGATATAAATCGGAGCCCAAATGCCGGTCGTCGGCTCATAGCCGTCCAGATTCACAATGGTGAATGTTGAATTTGAAATATCCAAGCCCTTAACTCCGCTGGCGCCGCTGGCTCCGAACCGAATGGACATCAGCTCATCGGTCGGGTCGCTGTCTTCCGTAACGATAAGGAAGAATTGGCAATTGTCAACGACGGTATTGCTTCCTCCCGCTGCATTCAGGTAGGCGCCGTTGAGGGTGGAGTCGGTCATTTTGAAACCGTAAGTATATGAGCCTCGCTTGTCAACAGAGTTCAAACCGATAATTCCGCCCTCGAAGACGCAATTATCAATCCAAACGCCTCCGACGCCCTGGCCACCCTGAACGGAGCCGGATGGGGAGAGGAGCGGATTCCAGCCGCCTAGCGCACCGTTTTCGTCTCGGAAGCTGCAATTAGACAGGTTGAAGCCGTAAACCTGACGCAATTCAATGACGGAAGCGTCGTATGTGCTCACGTGAGTAAAATCGATATTCGTGACAGTGATTCCCTTATTGAGAGTCGAGGTGCCTTTATCGCCGAACATCATTTTGCCGTTAAACGCAACCAGGCTGTTGCCGTCCGTATCCACTTCTCCGGAAATGGTAAAGCCTTTGACGTCCCCAACAGCCGCGGCGGTAAAAGCCACATATTCGTTATAAGTTCCGGCCGTGACGGAAACTGTACCCCCGTCGGCAACCGCTTGAACCGCGTCATTAATCGACATAAACGCATCAACGCCGGCAGTGTAAGTGTCCCCTTTATAGGTAAAAGTAGACCCATTCCAATCCTGCATTGTACTGAAATCTTCAATAACTAAAACGTTACTCATCATAATTCTCCTCTGGATTTTGAATCGTGTTTTTTTGTTTTCGTAAGTTCTTTCATAGGATCTTCAAAAACTCCCCTGTTTGATAATGAGGAAAGGTGTCACAAGCCCCGAAATTCCCCGTTCAAATTGGCAATAAGGATAGGCGGGAGCTACGAGGGGATCTCTTCGAGAGGCCGAAGGGCGGTTGCTGTTCTTCGTGTTTGTCTTGAACCTGCCGGAAACCTTCGATAGCCCTCTATCAACGGTTTCTGCGAATTCAAATCAAACCCGGAATCTTGGCAATCTTTGTTGTAAATTGGGGGTTGACTGGACACGAAAGTGATACTCTCAATTTTTTGATTCTTTTCTTCGCCATTCTCCTCAATGGCTGTTATTGTTATAGTTCAGATCCGCGATAATTAAACAAACGACATTATAACTACATCATCTAATTAACCTAAGCGTGCATTCAAATACTCAAAATCTGCACTAAGTACTTGTATGCAAGCTCTGGCATGGCCAGACATTTTATCGTCAGTTCACCGGAATATAACAATTTTCAATCAGAATCTATTACGCATTTCTCTGTACCTGCAGCGCTAATATAACTATAATTTATTTTCAATGCAAATAAAAAAATCAAAAAAAATCAAAAAAATATTTGTTGTAAGTATCACATGGATAGTATATTAATTATAAAAAGAAGTATACTTTTGTGTGAATCCACTATGCGCGAATTTCACCCTAATCGAGTATAAAATATTAGTGTCCAGCCAAGCACAGATTTGAGCTCGACTGGACACTTGTGGATATATGTTCGGTCAAATAATGACCGGACTCCTGTTCGATTCGTGAATTGAAATGGTACAGGTCGGACAAATCATTATTGCGTTGAAAATTACGAGATTATCAGTATACGTCATTATAATCTCTTGCGACCATGAAGGAATCGACAATCGTAATGAAAGAAGGTTTTCCGAATCCATTCTTTCGCATGATTTTTATGTACCCGGTGATTTGAACCGGGGAATCCGCGGAAGCATGTCCGTCCATGAAAACCATATTGACCCGGTTCGTATGCCTGGCATGCATGAGGTAGTTGCTGTCCTTGAGGTACATGGAACCGTACTGGATCGGTTCTGCTTTGGATTTATCGACGGAGTCGGTAAGAATGAAGGCGGAGGAGGGGACCTTAACGCTTTTGGTGGCGATATATGTCCAGCGGGGAGTGCCGCTCAGTTGGGCCATATGTTCTTCAAGAAACTGCATGAGTATACCGTAGACTTTGTTGTGATCCTTGAATTTATAGGGAGATATCCCCGGGCAGCAGAGGGAAGACGTGGTGAGGTAGTTGTCTTGAACAAGTCTTTCTCCCCACCGGATCTCGGATGTGCTGTCGGCGTAGTAAGCATGTATGAACCCGTCAAAGTCATTTGAATAGGCGGTCATCGCAAGTCCGCACTGCTTTAAGCGTCCCAGGCAGTCCAGGGCTCGGGCCCTGGTCCGAGCGGAGTTGAGGGCAGGGAGAAGCAATGAAGCCAAAATTGCGATGATCGTAATTACATTAACCTCAAAAACTTAAAAAAGTTTTGCTTATTTTTGCCTATCTTTAAATCTGCCGTTTTTTTGTCTCTATGGGTGAAAATAGGTACGTATTTGGGTAGTGATCAATGTAAAAGAATGTCCATACGCGTGAGAGTATGAGTAAATGAGTCCATATATGTACAAATTGCGGTAAATTGGTACGCTTCCCGGATTTTTTTATTCAGTTGGGTTCAATACCTCGCCCCTCGGGGCGACTTTATGAAATCGCAATCCGCACCGGCACGTTTGCCGGTCGCGGTCCAGCGGCGAGACGCTGGGCGTCCGCTATAGCGGACGAAATCTCACCGATACCTCGCCCCTTGGGGCGGGGTTGTTCATTATCTGATGTTCTATTGGTTCATTCTTTGAGGTGCTTTAATAGCCAGTCGAAATAATTGCGGGTGCTCCAATTGAAATGGAATTTCCGGGCTCCGCGTTCCAGTTTTTGAATACAGGCTTCGTATTCCGCTTGGCTGCATTCGTGAGTCAAAAGGAAAACCATGGCCTGTTTCCAGATTATATCGTGCAATAGGCCGATGGAACGTCCATCAGGACGACGACGCATGGCGGAGTATACCTCTATGAAATCATCATCTGTCGGCGGCGGGAGAGTGTGATTTCTGACTTCCCGGACAACCGCAGTTTCGACGGCAACGAAAAACGGCAGATAATCTTCGGGGTAATCCGTAAATTCCGGTGGGTTTAGATTTCCTCGGAACAATTCCCGGATCGAAGGAATTGTTATTGAAACCGTCTTTATTTCCTTGCTGAGGGAAAGAATAATCTGATCACGGATGAATCTTCCGTTCGGAGGCGCATCCAGGAAACAGATGCTTTCCGGGTTATCCGTCCATTGAGGACACTGTTTTGGGATTTCGGCAATTAACCGTTCATGGATAGAGAATTTCAAAATGGCACTCATAATTTCACCCAATTTTTATTCTATTACTATAAACCAGCGACCATGATTTTCAAGAATTGAAGAGTGAAAATGTCATCTACGGTCTTACTCAAGCCAGCCGCCAGGGAGAATTTAAGGATATTACCCCCTCCCTTCCTTTTCTTCTGGATGATTTACGTCTGAACCAGAGAACAATAGGCAAACTCGGACAAAATCATTTAGGGAGATGGAAAATGCCGAACTACCAATTTTTGAATCTTCCCGGCGCTTTTTGCCGGATTTGCTCGTTACATAACTCGTTATGCTCCTCACAAATCCAACAAAAATCACTCGGGAATCTTTCGGAAATTAACGGTATTTCAGCAATTTCCAACTTCCTTAGGCGTTTTGAGTCGAGATGGGATGGTTGCCATCATCATCGGAATGATCATCGGATAATCCAACAGCACATTCAGGCGAAGCATCAGGGAGAAGAGGTCCGTCCCGCGGAATTCCGCGACCATCGACACGACCACCGTTATGATGATTCCGAAAATGAACGTCAGTATTCTCTCCACTTTCAACTGTTCGGATTCCGTCGCAGCCTTACGAAAAAAGCGAACGTAAAAGTTTTTGATGCAGAATCCGGAATTTTTGTTCAACCCGGTATCCACAGTCGACATCGTGGCCGCGGAAATAGTCACTGCTATTCTGGTTCATCCGGCGGAACACCCACCCGACGGCCAACATGAATACCAGATAAAAGATAATAATACCATAGTCATAAATTGTCAGCATGTTTCACTTCTCACATTCGATCTTTAAAACATTCAGTGCGGCGGTAATGCTCTCCGGAGGCATTTCGATAAGCAGTGTTCCTTCCTTGAACTCGAAGTCGACGGTTTGCCCTGTCTCCAGGATTTTTACGGATACCGGCGGCTGCGATAATCCGTCGATCCGCAGTGTACAGGACGGCTCGTTGACGAATACATGGGCATAGAGGGTTCCGCCCGCCCCACCGGTGAGTCTGCCCCAGCGAGGCTCCGGCAGCGGCACGGCGCGAGTACCGTAAATGGCCTTTCCGTGGATGGCCATCCAGGCGCCGATTTCGCGGAGACGGCGGACCGACGGCGCGGGAATGCTGCCGTCCGGCAGGGGGCCGATGTTCAATTGAAAATTACCGCCACGGCCGGCATTGCCGACCAGACATTTGAGTAAAGTTTCGGTTGATTTCCAGCCGAAGTCTAGTTTATGGTAACCCCAGGAGTCATTGAACGTGCCGCTGGTTTCCCAGGGGGTGTCCAGCCGGTGATCTGGAAACTCATTGTCGCCCATCGAAATATAATCAATGCCGGCACTGTTTCCCTTCGTATGGTTCCAAGTCGCGCCGATGCGGCTGTTGACGATGCCGCCGCGGGAGTGGACCAAGTTGATAAGCCGGTCGATCCGGTCATCCGTCAGGAACGGCGTCTTACACCAATTGTCGAACCAGAAAAGGCGAATGCCGTAATGGTCAAGCAGTTCGGTCACCTGTGGTAGACATTTTTCAGTAAAATACCGCTCGAATTCGGCATCGGTGGGTTGCTGTATGAAAGGGTCGGCCGGAATCTCCGGCCATTGCGGCAGGCCTCCGCCCGGATAATTCCAGTCCAGCCAATGCGAATAATAAGCGCCGAGAATGATGCCGTGGCGCTCGCAGGCGGATTTCAGCTCACCGATGATATCGCGCTTGAACGGGGTTTGTCGAACAACATTGAAATCGTCCACTTGGGAATCCCACAACGCAAAGCCGTCATGATGCTTGGTGGTGATGACAATGTATTTCATACCCGCATTTTTGGCTTCCCATGCCCATTGATCCGCATCGAAATTCACCGGGTTAAACTCCTGGGCAAGTTCATTGTATTCCTCGTTGGATATCGTGCCGCCATCCGGCCACAAGGCTTGGTACTTGATCCATTCCGCATAACGGTTGCGCCCCTGTTCGCGCCCTTTCCAGATCCCGCCGGGAATGGAGTACAGACCGAAGTGAATAAACATGCCGAAGCGGGCTTTGGTCAAAAAATCAATCATATCCATTATTTATACCTCTTTCAGAACTTTTGCGGAGAAAGGTTTCAGGGTCAGCTTGCCGGAGGAACCGTCGAACGTTTCCCCGGTCCAGAAATCAACCAGGTTTGTTCCGGCCAATTCCGGAATCAGGAAATCCGTCGCCGTATAGTCGTGCCAGTTGAAAAACAGATGAATCCTGCCGTCCGGCTCCTCAATAACGCCATGGGAAAAATCATTGCTTCCGAACCGTGCCGCAGGCCGAACTCCAGACAGCAGTTTTTTGAGGGTTGCGACTGATTCCGCTCCTATGTCGCAGATCCGGTCGCCGGAAAGTATCATCCGTCCGGAGGCAAGGATATGGGCCAGGTGAAACGCAAATTCATTATCCTTGACCTCCGTAGCCTCTTTTATGATCTGTTTGCCATCCAAAACGACAAACTCTTTTTTCAGATTTTCCAGCAGAATGCAGTCAGGATCATTGATCCACAGCCTGTCGTGCTGCCAGTTACGGCGGAAACATTCAGCGGCGAGGATTTTGATTTGCTTTGGGCGCCTGCCGATATCGTCCGAAACGCGCATGGCGTGGCACGTCCCCAGCGAGGGCCACAGTGGGGCATTGCAGCCAAGCAGCAGCGAATCCTCTCCCGCGCCCTCCAGTATGGCGCGCATCCCCTGCCGGTACGCCTCTACGCTGGTGGTTTCCGGCGCGAAACGCTGTCCGAACGGCATGGCGCCCCAGAAGTTGGCGTCCAGTTTGAAATATTTGCATTGCCATTCGTGGCGCATTGTGTGAAATACTTTCCGTAGATACTCCTGAGCTCCCGGATGGCTGCCGTCCAGCATGTACCAGGGGCCGCAACGCCAGCCGCCGAAACTGCAATCGCCGGAATTAAGCGGCTGTCCATCAATGCCGCGGACAAACCAGTCCGGATGCTCCCGGAACAGTTTCGAATCTTTTTCCGCGATGAACGGCGCTACCCAGATAGCCGGTTCGAAGCCTGCTGCCTTGATCCGGCGGCAAAGCGCTCCCACACCGGCTCCGAAACAGTCCTTTGAATCCAGCCAGTCCCCCATGTAAGTCTGGTAACCGTCGTCGATCTGGATAAAGCGCAGTTCCGGCACTTTTTCCCGGGCTGCCTCCAGGGTTGTCATGATATCCTTCTCTGTGACTTCCGGTCCGTAGCAGGACCACGAGCACCAGCCGGTCACCAATTCATCATAATTGAGCCGGGGATGGGATCGGTTGAGCGCTTCGGCAAAATTCTTCAACAATTCCTCACGGTCTTTGTGTACGGCCTGGAAAAATTCCTCCAGCGCCAATTCCCCGCCGGGACGTATTGTGATTCCTTCACAATTTAAAATCACTTCCAGCTCTGCCGGATTGAAGTTGAATTTACCGTGAAAGCGTCTGCATGAGGCGAAGCCCAGCAGTTCCGCCGGGGCATTGGCCGGATGGAGCATCATCATGTTGAAACAGGTCAAATAACCGGGTGTGCGGGGAAGTTTGTAATGATCGAAATCATTATAAGAACCAATAGCGCCAAGCTGGCTCAATGTCCCCGTGTATTGAGATAACTTCGTAGCGCCTTCTCCGTATACCGCAGTATCCGGAGCATATGGTATCTCCGCCCGGAAAACCGTAATTTCATGAACCTTGACCGGCTCTGATGAATGATTGAGGAGAGAGAGATAACGGACTTGTCCCCGTGATTCAACCCTCAGTTCGATTTCCGGCATAACCCATTTTTGTGCTCTTAACGTAATCATATGTTTTTATCCTGATTTTACATTTTAATTGGTCTTGCCTGCCGCTTTCAGTTCAAACAAGGCCCGGTAGGCTTCCAGAATATCCCTTTCGCTGCCGCCCTGACGGAGAAAGCCAGAGGCAGGTCGAAGTCATATCCCGGTCCTAATAATTTCGATCCTTCCTCATAACAATGTATAATTCCTTTGTAACTGATATCCTGCCAGGCATCGCAATCAATGTTCTGCCAAATGCCCGGTTCGAACCCTTATTCTTTTTAACGTTGTTTTAACGCGGATCAGGCTCCGAAATATTCATTGATCACCTCCTGTCCGATGCGGACCGCGGAAATGGCATTGTTCAGATTCCCGTGAAGGGTGTATACATCTCGAACAACGAATTCCGCCGGCAGCCCGTATTTCGTGATGACGTCGAGGCTTTTGCGCAATTCATTCCGCCATGCCTCTTCGTTCAGTGTGACATCGACACTCAGGAGGTTCGGGTCGGGCTTGCGGGAATAGACGATGTTGCGCCCCTGCAGCGCCTCACCCATCTTTTCCTGATTTGCCCATTTGGAAATCGAAACCGCGTGCAGATTGGCGATTTTTGACACGGAACCCCAGATCGGATCGACCGGTTCGCAGCAACCCCAATAATTCAAACCGAACAATTCGGCAAATTCCTGATAATAAGGAAAGCAGAATTCTTCAAAAAATTCGGGCGAGACCCCAACCGTTTCCTGGCTGTCCATAACGCCCCACATATCGCGCAGACGCACATGCGCCGGGTCAAAATCCTTTTGCGGCAGAAGGTCGGTGAAATTATAACATGTTCCGCATGTGCATTGGTTCCGGTTATTAAGTACCAGGATGTTTTCCCGCTCTGCCCACTTAGCGAAGGATACGGCATTGTCGGTCAGGTAACGCATGACGGTATGCACTTTTTCCGGAGCGGTATACATACCCAGGAAGAAGGTTTCCATACTCATGAGACGCATCATTCTTTGCGTCAGATTTCCGCTGAAATAATATCCGTTGGCAATTTCAAGCGGCAGGATATCTCCGAAAATACCCTCCAGATACTTCTTTTCGTCAAACGTACCCTGCCGGTCGAGCTCAAATGTCGACGGCGTCAGGAACTCAAGCGAATCCTGCTCCAGATCCTTGATGGGACAATCAAAATGATATCCGGTGATAACACCCTCGCTGTCCTTTTCATAGGTAGTCGGAATTTCGATCCCGAATTCATTGCGGTCGATATGCCACGAAATCTCCAGATATCCGGGACAGACATGATCGTCGTTTAGAATTTCATGTCGCCGGATGTGCTGAAGCATCTGCCACTCCAGTTTTTTCCCATAGTCGCTGTTACACTGGATGAGCGATTCCGGCATGAAGTCCCGGTTGAAAGTCCCATTCTCCAATGCCAGCGGTGGACGGGCTCCCGGCACACAATTATTCATATCGGCCCAGAGTTTCTTTCGGGCTGCCATAACCGGCAGCTCGGAGATTTCCTTTTGCTTCTGTGCCAGTTCCCGCAAATATTTAATCTCGGTGATATTCAACATTTCATTCATTGATTCCGCTCCTATTGTTTGGCCAGTTCCCAACCGGCCAGTGAATAATGATCCGGAGAAAAATAGAACTCCGGCATCAGGATAATGCGTTCATGACTGTCGGCGGCTTCGCCGTTTATGATCTTCAGCAGTACTTCCGCGGCCTTTTTGCCAATATCCCACATACGGATGTCGATTGACGGCGGATAAGGATACATGCCATGCAAATTGAAAGTATTGTTATCGCAACCGATGATTTTGTCCTCGAGCGGCGAACGTCCGTATTTGTAGAGAATCTGATACAGAACCTGACCGGTGATGTCCGACGGCAGGAAAATGCCGAGCTGTTTCCGGGTTTTCAACAACGGCTCGAGCTGACGGCAACTTTCCTCAAAAAAGTCTTTCAGCGTTTGTTCGTAGGGATTTACAAAGACCTTTTCCGCCTTGAAGCCGTGGCTGGACAGCCGCGCCATGAAACTTTCCCAGCGGCTGCCGAAAATACTGCCTTTCGCGTACCCGTAATAAATAAACTGGGTGCATTTCTGTTCAACCAGGTAATCGGCGACCATGCGCCCGATAACATCGTTGTTATAGGTGATCATGGTCGCATTCAAGGTGTTATTGTATTCGCCCATCGTCAATATCCACGGAATATCCGAGAAAATCGAGAAATCCTTATCATCGACATTCCCGGAACGCACAATGATCAACCCGTCGACTTCCCGCTTCAACTGGTTGATGAAACTGACATGTTTCGGCGAGGCCACGCAGGTATGCAGCGTATAGTGCTTCGGCTCCAATTCGGTGGAAATACCATCGATGATCTTATCAAAAATGGAGTTGCCGCCTAAAAAATGGTTGCCGTGGTGGTTGCCGCTGAAAATCAACAGCCCGATCCGCCGTTTGCGATTAACGAATGTACCCACACGCTCGTATTTTTTGATCAGCCCATTATCTTCCAATTCATTCAAAACCTTGCTCACGGTCAGAGGGTTTACACTGAGTTCCTTGCCGAGTTGGTGCACTCCCGGCAATTTCCCGGAGTAAATGCCGCTGTTGATCCGGGTCGTAATCTCCTCCCGGACAGAGTCGAATTTCGTGCGGGGTTTGGGTTGCCGCCCGATTGTTTTGACTTTCACGATTGCCTCCTGCATTGGCATTATTGAATAGTTGATATTTTTATGGCAACACAGTTGCATTGCTATATAGTATAACTGAAAACAAAATAAAATCAATAGCCCTGAGCTATTTTTCCATGAAAAATTTTCAGGCCGGAGTCAATTTCAGCATGATCAGGTTCAGTGAATGGGTATCGTCCCGATCTTCGCTCAAGGCGTTGTGAGCCTTGAACTCCGGCATAGCGGTGATTTCGATACTCAAATCGTATTCTCCTGCTTTGGCGAACGAAATTTCGCCGACGAGACTTTCGGTTTCCGGGTGATATTTGGTTTGTATGTTCTCAAGCGGTTTGTCGGCGGTCAGAACCCGGGTTAAACCCTGGCCGCCGCAGTGGATGGCAACCTCGATACCATCAGTCCATTTCGTGCTCCAATGGCGATTCGTTAGAGCTTCCACCTGGTATTTGCCCGGCTTGCTCACGTTGAACGTCCAGCGCAAGCGCCCCCGTCCGGTAAATAAGTCCGCCCTGGAACTCCGAATCGACGGTGTTGATTTCCAGGAACCCCATATTGGATGACCGTCTTATTCCAAATTAAAGCGAACATAAGGTCTGAATGTATTATTTGCAGACTTCCCAGCCGCTCAACGAATAGCGATCTTGAGCAAAATATAATTCAGGCATCAGGATGATATGTTCATGCTTGTCGACGATTTCTCCGGTGATGATCTGCAGCAAAGATTCCGCGGCTTTTTTGCCTATATCCCACATGCGAATATCGATTGACGGCGGATAAGGATACATGCCATGCAGATTGAATGTATTGTTGTCGCAGGCGATGATCTTATCTTCAAGCGGGGAACGTCCGTATTTGTAGAGAATCTGGTAAAGAACCTGACCGACAATGTCCGACGGCATAAAAATGCCAACCTGTTTCCGGTTTTTCAGCAGAGGCTCCAACTGACGGCAACTCTCCTCAAAAAAATCTTTCAACGTTTGTTCGTAGGGATTGACAAAAACTTTATCCGCCTTGAAACCATGAGAAGCGATTCGAGCCATGAAACTTTCCCAACGGCAGGTAAAGATGGTGCCTTTTTCGTGTCCGTAATAAATGAACCGGGAACATTTCTGCTCGAGCAGATAATCGGCAGCCATGCGCCCAATAACGTCGTTGTTATAGGTAATCATGGTTG
Organism: Victivallaceae bacterium; assembly: GCA_031548025.1. Classification (GTDB taxonomy): domain Bacteria; phylum Verrucomicrobiota; class Lentisphaeria; order Victivallales; family Victivallaceae; genus UBA5239. Next base: position 21,372 of record JAVBRM010000093.1, read on the forward strand.
CATTCAATGTATTGTTGTATTCTCCCATGGCCAATATCCACGGGATATCGGAGAAGATTGCGAAATCCTTGTCTTCAATTCCTCCGGAGCGCACGATAATCAACCCGTCAACTTCCCGCTTCAACTGGTTGATGAAAGCGACGTGTCTCGGGGATGCCATGCAAGTATGCAGAGTGTAGTGCTTTGGCTCCAGTTCGGAGGTGATGCCACTGATGATTTTGTCGAAAATGGAATTGCCGCCCAGGAAATGGCTGCCGTTGTGGTTTCCGCTAAAAATCAGCAGACCGATTCTGCGCTTGCGGTTGACGAATGTACCAACCCGTTCGTACTTTTTGATCAGGCCCTGTTCCTCCAGCTCATCCAAAACCTTACTTACCGTTTGGGGATTTGCGTTAAGCTCTTTGCCAAGCTGCTGAACTCCCGGCAATTTCCCGGAATAAATACCGCTATTGATCCGGGCTGTAATGTCATCACGGACAGAGTCGAATTTTGTGCGGGGCTTCGGTTGCCTTCCGGTTGTCTTAGTTTTCACGATCATCTCCTGTATTAATATTGCCTGATATCTGTTTTGGGATTAAGCAGTACAGTTGTATTAATGCACAATATAATCAGTGTCGGAAAAAAATCAACAGCAGAAAATATTTTTTCCGAAAAATCCTTCAAATCCGGGTATTGGGTCAGTAAAGTTTCTGGAGAGGCAGCCCCGCCTTGGCTCTCCAAGGGAGTTGGAAATTGCTGAGCGATTACAGGGATTTTAAATATTTTTATGATTTTTTCACTTTAATCTATTGACTTTTGTCGATACTGTTGCTATAATTTATCACATATCAACTGCATTGCTATAATGCTGAATAATAGGAAAGGCAACGGAGCTGATCATGGAAAATGGAATAAAAATCAAGAAGACAGAATTCACGCTCATTGAACTCCTTATTACGATTGCCATTATTGCCATCTTGGCCGCTATGCTGCTGCCCGCTTTGCAATCCGCCCGCTCCAAGGCCAGGACAATAAATTGCTTAAGTTTGCAACGTCAACTTTCTCTGAGTCTTATTCAGTATATGAGTAATTATGACGGTTTTATTCCGGCAAAAAGCGGAACGGGAGTAACAGGAAGCAATCCGTTCTGGTATACAAATTTACAGTCTAAGCAAGTGGAGGGATTCACCTCTCCCAAAACGGCGATTTGTCCTTCGTATCGCGCAGTAAATCCAAGCGCCGATTCGGCAAACACCTATGCTGTTCCAGTCAGCAGTTACTATGATAATTATATGCCGATGGCACGTTTCACCAGTAATACATCCAGGATCATGATGCTGGCCGAAGGGTATCGCCTTCCTTGGACGATGCCGTTTTCTACCATAGACGCTGGACAGAGCACTTATCATGGAAGTTTATCCATGTTTCATGGAAAAATCGGCAATATCATATTTTTGGATGGGCACGGGGGTGGGCTGACGCTTGGCGTGATGAAAACATTTGCATTGTTTCCCCGTGCGGAGAGTGGAAAGATTTTTACAATAAGCCCTCCTGGAGCCGCATACGTTTCTGCTGATTTCAAGACTTACGTTTGGGGTCAATAAGGTTGACTTCCATGAGGGAGCCGGAAAATGCTGAAATACCAACTCCCTTCTAAAATTAAAAAAAATCGAGATTTTTTCACTTTATCCTATTGACTTTATCAATACTGTTGATATAATGTATAGCATATCAACTGCATTGTTATATCATAAAGCAACAGGAAAAGAAACGGGGCCAATTATGAAAAAAGAAAAAGAACTCAAGAAGACAGAATTCACGCTCATTGAGCTTCTCGTTACGATTGCGATCATAGCCATCTTGGCCGCTTTACTGCTGCCGACATTGCAATCAGCCCGTTTCAAAGCCAGGACGATAAGTTGTTTGAATTCGCAGCGTCAGCTTTCTTTGAGTCTTATCCAGTATATGAGTAACTATAACGGTTTCATTCCTGCAAAAAGCGGGGGAGGGTTGACAGGAGCCAACGCATATTGGTATGCAAATTTACAGATAAATAACGTGGAAGGATTTACCACCCCGGAAAAGGTGATTTGTCCTTTGTACCGCGCAGTAAAACCGAGCGCCAATTCGAGAAATACCTATTCTGTTCCTGTCAGTAGCAACTATAGTAATTATATGCCGATGGCACGTTTTACCACTAATATATCCAGGATCATGATGTTGGCTGAAGGGTATTACATTGCGGGGAAGGAGGCTTTCGGGACCATAGACGCAGGGCAGAGCACTTATCATGGAAGTTTATCCATGTTTCATGGGAAAATAGGTAATATCATGTTTTTGGACGGTCATGGAGCCGGATTGTCGCTTGGCGCGATAAAAACATTTGCATTGTTTCCTCGTGCGGAGAGTGGACAGCTTTTTACAATAAGCCCTCCCGGAGCCGCATACGTTTCGTCTGATTTCAAAACATATGTTTGGGGTCAATAAGGTTGATTTTCGAGAATATCACTTAAATAGAAATCAAAAGATGCCATGCCTGGAAAAGGTTTCCGCATGTCTTTAAAAGAGAGGTTTTAATATGAACAGATGGTTAATGGCCGGAATTATCGGGTTGATTGCACCGATTATGAAAGCAGCTCCCGCACCGTATGAAATTCAGCAGCCGGATTTCAAAACATATCAATTCGAAGATGAAAAAGTACCGGAGGATTTTTCAGCCGGTCCCGGTTCGCGCCTCTCCATCAGTTCCGATTTTTATAAAAACGGTAGTAAATCGCTACGTTGGGACTGGGATCGTGAAGGAGCATATATTCTGTACAAAAATGCCGAAGCATTTCAGCATCTGACCGGAGCAAATCCGGATCCGATCGTTTATGAGTGGGTGACATTTTGTAATCTCAGCAGATTCAGCATGTGGGTGTTCAGCGAAAAAGAACTCGGGAATCAGTTGAATTGCACGTTTCAGCCGAACAGCGATTTTTATGTGAATATGAATTTCAAAGGCTGGGGTTCCGTTCAGCTGCTGTACGGGAGAGATCTTGCCAAGTTCCCCGGCAAAACAGATACGCTGATCATTCGCGCGCCAAAAGGCGTGGCGAAGGGCACTCTGTATATTGATGACTTTGCTCCCCGCACAGAGTATGATGTTCGTTTTGTCCCCGGCAGTTCCAGACAGCCGTATGTTGCCAATAAGGATCTGAAATCTGATCAGATACGTTATATCGCCGGAGATCAGTTCAATACTCAGACCGCCGTTGTGAAAGAAAAAATCAGCATACCCAAGCCTGATAAACTCACTACGGCGCAGATTGAATTGCTCAACCGGCTGGAAAATGAATTTTTCAAGGGTTACCGGATCACTCGCAATAAATATAAATTGAACGAAAAAAGCTACAATGCCTTGCTTGATATCCGTCAGCGTTACAAAATCACCCGGCAGGGTCAGTTTGTCAACGGGCAGATTCAGATCATGCCGTTTTACGGTGCCTGGAGTGCGCTTGGCAGCGCATATCACTTTGCAGAGCTTACCGAAAAACAACGGCAGGAAATTCTGGATCTGATTATCGATATGGCGGACTTGGTCATTCAGCAAGGTCATGGCGCGGGGTACGGAGCCCGGACTACTTTTATCGCTCCCATACTGTTGACAAAAAAAGAGCTGGAAGAAGCCGGACGTTACGAGCCTTTGGTCGCGCGGTTGAAAAATATTGTTGACATTGCCGGTTTTTATGATAAGAAACCGTGGGGAAATGCGGATTATTACAATACCATGCTGCTGTCGCAATATGGCGTTATTTTGCTGCAGAATGATAAAACCGCTCAATGGCAAGATCTGGAAGCTGCGCATCATTGGCTGGAGGGCGCGTTGAATAACGGTGAATTATTGCCGGATGGAACATTCTCGCATCACTGTATGGTTTATGCCGGATATGGATTCCCTGCGATTGGACCTCTCTGCAACCTTCTCTATTATATTCGCGAAACCCCGTTCTTTGCGGAAAAAACATATGAACGCGCAAGACGGTGTCTTATGGGTAAGAGTTTTTACTGCAATCCGTATGCTCCCCACATGTTCTCCGGCCGCTGGAGGTATTGTGCTCAATTCGGTTGGGATATGGCTTCCGCTCTGGATCTTCTTGTCAAATGCAAGCCGCAGATTGACCGGGATTTGGCCGCCCGCTATTTATATTATGCCGATTACTATAAAAAGAATACTCCTGAAGCCGCGGCCTATCGGGAAGCCGGAATTCAAGTTGATCCGATGAATGGCTCCATGGCCAAAAACTATGCAATGGCTCTGATTTACCGCAGAGGCGGACTGGTGGCAACCGTTCGCGGCCAACGCAACGGACTTTTTGCCAACGAAATTTATGCGTTTCAGGCGGGAAATACCATGGGACGCTATTTGAACTATGGACAGTTGCAGATTCTGGATGGAACACCGGCACAAAGCGGTTTTGTCATGAACAAAGGTTGGGACTTCAATTTCTGGCCGGGAACGACCGCCAGAGTTATTCCTTATCATGCTCTCCGTCAGAAATTTGAAAACGTGGAAGCTCAGACAACGGAATATTTTGCCGGAGCAACCGCTTTGGCCGGCAACGGCGCCTGGGGCATGAAATTGCAGGAGGAATTGCCCCTGCTTGACGACCCGATGAGAATCGGTCCGCCGCTCTATTTCCTCGGCAAAAAAGAGTTTGACAAACGATGCCGGGAATCGCTCTATGACACAGGATTCAAGGCTCGCAAATCCATGTTTTTCTTTGATGGCAGAATCATTGCGCTCGGCAGCGGAATCCAATCTTCCGATCAAGCTCCGGTTGCAACAACGCTGTTTCAGAATAGTCTTGAAAAGCCGCTGAATCTCAAGAAGAAATATAAGGCCGGTGATGCTGTCTGGTTTATGAGTTCCGTCGGACACGGTTATTATGTGGCTCCCGGAAATGCGGAAGTAGTCTTGGAACAGGCGAACATGGTGAAGCCGTATTTGAGTCACTGGCTGCAGCGCAATCCCGATTACCATAATAAAATCGAAACCAATACGGGCGATATGGAACTTGCGTATATCAACCACGGCCCGAAGCAGAACAATGGAGGATATGAATATTGTATTTTCCTTAAAACAGATACGGAAAAACTTGCGGAACAGGTTAAAAATCTATCTTATCAGGTGTTGCGCCGTGACAACGGAGCGCATATCGTGAAAGATCTCGCAAGCGAGACCGTTGGATATGTCATGTTTGAGTCCGGTAATGGAATCGGCGATCTGAAAAAGGTGAATGACCCTTGTATCGTCATGTTGAAAAAGGAAGAGAACGGAAATCTGCTTGTAAGTCTGTTCAATCCGCGTTATGATAATACAACGGGATATACTCCGCTTCAGGACAATGTACGGACAACCCTGACATTGAACGGAAAATGGAAAATCGTCAAAGAAAATATGCTGGTAAAGCCCGGCAATGGATCTGAGTTTATCGTGACGAATCGCGATATGATACCGACAGAATTTGAACTTGTTCCGGAGAAATAAAATGAAACGACTATTTGCATTATCCCTTCTTCTGCTTCCGTTTTTGCAAAACGCTATCCTGGCGGAAGAAATCAACAGCTTTGAACAAACCACCGAAAACTGGCAGGCAAACAACAGCAAGGCGGAGATCAGCCCGAAACATTATAAGAACGGGAAAAACTCTCTTTGCTGGAGTTGGGATTCAGGAAACGCCGTATTGCGTAAAGAGTTCAAACAGCATACAGTGGGAAACCAGATGGGGTTCGGTTTCTGGCTGTATAACGCAAAGCCGGTTCAAGAACGTTTATATGTAACTTTTTTCAACGGCGCTGAAAAGATTTGTGAAGTTTGGTTCAACTTGAATTTTCAGGGCTGGCGTCCGGTGGGCGTTAATTTCACCAAGATCGGAATTAAGAACGACACGAAAATCGACACCATTGAAATGAAAGCTCCGGCCGGAGCCGGCAAAGGTGAATTGTATCTGGATTCTGTTCACGCGTTTACAAACGCCGGCAGACTCGCTCCGGATTATCAGCAGCCATGGATCAATGATCAGAATATACTGCAACAACCGTCCGCTAAAACATTCTTTTCGAGTCATGATATTTCTCTGAATCGTCCCTATTTGCCGCCCTTTGTTCCAGAGGAAAAAATATCGGAACAAAGCAAAAAAGATATGGAAATGGCATTGGATATTTGTCAAAAACGACTTCTTTACGGATCGCTCGGCAAATACACCAACATGGAGGATCTGCAAAAAGAGTTTGACCGTCTGGAAATTAAAGAGAATGACGGTGTTATCACCGGAGTACCGCTTATTTATGCTCACAGCCGCCTTTTTCTGAAAGCGGAGAATGCTCTTGAGTTCGGTTATTTTTTCCCTCTCATGCATACAGTGGAACAAGCGTATAAGAAGGAAACCGGAAAAAACAAAGAGATCGCGGAAGATATGTTTGTCAAGATGTGCCGTCATCTTTTAGATCAGGGATTTCAGGAAGGGAACGGAAATCTCGGCTGGATCGGAAACGGCTACGGGTTCCGTCACTATCCGGGTTGCATGGTCCGAATGAAAGATGTTTTAGTCAAGCATAATCTGTTGGCTGATATGGCAAAAAGTGTTGCCTGGTTCTGCAATGGAGAGCGGACGTTTTGGGAATTTCCCGTGGCATCGTGCGATGATTTCCACAACTACACATCCAATCTGCCGACAGTGATTCTGCTGACGCCCGACATCGCCGAACGTTATCAACGGATGAAAGCGTTGAAACGGTTTTATGACAAGGTCATTCTGAACGACTCTCCATTCGGGAAGGACGGCTCAGTACATCATCATGGGGGGCATCATCTCGGTTATGGAGGGTACGCTCCGGGTACTTTGCTACATACACAACTTGTTCCGCTGAAAGATACAGAGTTCCGCATCAGTCCGGAAGCTCAGGAAAAATTGCGCAAATATATTCACGCAATCAGTTTTCAGAGCGCTTATGGAAAAATCGCTCCGAATATCTATATGCGTGCAGGAATGCCAAGCAATCTGAGCGTAACCGGAATGTCGAAGTTTCTTGCGAGTATGGGAACCCCGTTCGACTCTGAAATGGCTGGAGTTTTTCTGTACTCCGAAAACGGGAAAATTACTCCGGATACGAAAAAATACATCGATGCGGGAGTCAAGCCGATTCCTCCGTTGGGGCATCTCACCTTGAATATGGGCGGCTTGGGGATTCATCGCCGTGCCGATTGGCAAGTTGCCGCAGCCGGCCAATTGAATTCCTTCCGGACTATGGAAATTTACGGCTGGACGGAAAGCAATAACTATGGGCGTTACTGCCGGAACGGTTCCGTTTTTGTCACAAACCGCGACGATTGCGGCTATCTGTTCGAAGGTTGGAACTGGAATCATTGGCCGGGTGGAACCAATATGGTTCGTCCGGCGGACGAACTGTTTGAGGGCTATGCCATGTTTGCCAACACGCTTGATTTTGCCGGAGGAGCGAATCTTGACGGCAATGGTGTTTTCGGTTTGAATTATCGAGGAACAGATACCTTTTTCAAAAAATCGGTATTCTTCTTCGATAATCGGATAACAGTTCTTACAACAGATGTTGTCATCGCCAATTTGCACCCGAAAACCACGAAAGGCGGAGGAGTCGTCACTACAATATTCCAGCAAGGAATGAAAAAGGAACTTGCTCCCATTTCCGTGAACGGCCAAACAATCAAGGACTTTCCGTATTCTTCTGAATTGGATGGCAAAACGCCGGTTACATTGCGGGACGGTCTTGGAAACGGTTATTATATCTGGCCGGGAGCCCCGGTCACGATTTCCCGCCGCGTACAGGAATGGACTTATCTGTTCAAACGTTATTTGAAGGATAAGAACAACGATCCGTGTATCAATATCCGGGGAAAACACTTCAAGGAAAAACCGCTGTCCGAGAATGAGAAATATTACACTCCGACAACAGGTGAATTCAATCTTGCGTATTTTGATCAGGGAAACAATCCGCAGAATGCATCATGTGCGTATACTCTGTTGCCCGCTGTTTCCGAACAGGAACTTCAAAATTTCGCAGCGGAAATGAAAAAATCCGATGCCCCTGTCCGGATTCTGGCAAAGACCTCGGATGTACATGCCGTATATGATTCGGAAACGAAGACGACCGCATATGTTGTTTATGATCACAAGAAAGAGTTCAAGGACATCGGACCTTTGCGTTCGGTAAGTTCTTCCGCCTTTATCATGATCAGCGACCGCGGCGGTCATTACCGGATCAGCATTGCGTTCAGTGACCCGAAGGGGCCGGAAACGTTCGAATTGCAATTGCATGGCGTACAGAAAAAAATCAGCATCAAATCCGCATATCCGAATTCGGCAGTGCTGGATGTTTCCAAGAAGGATTAATCTCCGGTTTCAAAAAGCTCTCGTCCGGTTATCCGGCGGGAGCTTTGAAGTCAGTTTCATTCAAATCCATGACTTATACGGATTTTTAACTGAAAAACTTGCACACGAAGTACAATGAGGATTCGATGTGAAAAAAATGAAAATATCAACAAAATATCATTCTTCCATATCAGACGATATGGGAGGAACGCTCTGCAAATCATTACAGAAAACAATCTTTTCTTTCATCCTTTTTATGATGACGATATCCTGTTTTGCCGGATGGATTGAGTCCGATAAAGACGGAACAACGATCATTCATTTGAAAGTCGACGGTTTGCCGGATCCGACAAACAGTGATATTTATATGCGGGCGGAATCCGCGGGCGTTCAAGCGTTCGTGAAAGAATTTCCGAAAATCTTCGCAAAGAAATATGCGGAGCGATATAAAGCCGATCCTAAAAAATACGGAAAATACAACTGGGATAAAGTCGAAGTTCGCTTGTCTCCGTTTTCCGGAATCACAGTGGAAGGCGTGGAGAATGATCTGCTGGCGATTGCCGGGAAAATGGCGCCGGATGTTCTCTATATCAATTTCCGCAAATCCGATAATTATATCCGCAACGGATTCCTCTATCCGCTGGACGAATATATCGCCGCTCTGACGCCACAGGAAAAAACGGCAATCGACACGGAGAGAGTTCATCCGCGAATTTGGGATGTCATCCGGCGAAAAGGTGCGGATGGCAAAGTTCATATTTGGTCCTTGCCGTTTGGCGGCTCTCCATTGGGAAAAGTTTTGATGTATCGGAAAGATCTCTTTGACCGTCACGGAATCCCCTATCCGGATTCCAAATGGACATGGGATGATATGTTTAACGCGTGCAAAAAAATCACAGACCCGTCAAAAGGTATCTATGGAACCATCATGAGCCGCGGGAAAGGCGAATCCTTTAATTGGATTACTTTCCTCTGGTCGGCGGGCGGCGAAGCAATGGAATATGATCAAGGAAAAGATCAATGGAAGTGTACTTTTGATTCTCCGGCGGCGGTAACGGCAGTGGATTTTTATACCCGGTTATGTTCGGAACGCTGGAGCGATGATAAAGGCGTTGTCAGGCGGGGATATGCGTACAAGGATGCCGACGGAAGAACTAAGTGGAGTCGAGGCGAAGTTGGTCTGTTCATCTCCTATATCGGAGACAGCACATTGTCGACATTCAATTCAGAAATCAACGGTATTGCGCCCGTGCCTCTCGGTCCGACGGGAATTCGCGGAGCTGAATTGAACAGCCGTATGTATGGTATTTTTTCTGAGATCAAGGATATTCCCGTTCGTGACGCCGCATGGGAATATATTCACTTTTTGGACAGTGATACATCTATGCGGATTCGTACCGATATGCTGGTTGACGGCGGAATGGGACAATTCATTATGCCGAAATATTTGCTCAAATACGGTTACGAGGATATCATCCATCTCTCTCCGAAAGGGTGGAACGACATCTTTGAAATCGCGTTGAATACGGGAAAACCGGAACCTTACGGCAAAAACAGCAACTTTGCGTATCACCAGATGAGCATCCCCCTGCAACTGGTTGAAGGAATGGAACTGCGCGGAGAATTGCCGGGGATCAATGAGCCGGAAAAACGGCGCCAAGCAATACAATCTGTTCTGACGGAATCTGTTACCAGAACCAATGAGTTGATGATCGGTGTGATCCCCGCGCCGGAAAAGATGAAACGACGGGTTCTTGCGATCGTTTTTCTTTCAGCGATCGTGATTACTTACTTCTTTGTATTCAAGAAAGTTTTCAAAATTTTTTCGGAACCGTCAAATTCCATGAAAAAGCCGGAAAAATGGGGATTCCGCAAATACCGCTGGGCGTATCTTCTGCTCCTGCCCGCTCTCCTGACAATTTTTATATGGAATTATCTGCCGTTGGCGCGAGGATCAGTCATGGCGCTTTATGACTACAAAATTCTGGGAAAATCCATTTTTGTCGGTGTGGATAATTTCGGTGATTTACTCGTTGACAGTTTCTGGTGGCAATCCATTTGGAACGCATTGCGCTACAGCATGCTGATTATTGTACTGACCTTTCTTCCTCCGCTGATTCTGGCTGTTCTTCTGCAAGAGATTCCGAAAGGAAAGCTCTTGTTCCGGATGATCTATTATCTGCCGGCCGTGATTTCCGGATTGGTGACCATGCTGTTGTGGAAACAGTTTTATGAGCCTTCCGAATTCGGCGTTTTGAACAAGGTTGTCTTACAGATTCCGGCTTGGGGTTTTCTCTTGATAGGAATCGTACTCCTTGTTGTGTGCTTGGTTTTTGCAAGACGTCTTTGGTTCTACCGGATGTGGGTTCCGATGTTTCTTTTCGCCGCAGGCGGCGTCATTATATTTTTCGCCGTTGCGGCATTTGCAAAACCGATTTTATTCCTACAGGGAGAACCGCTACTGGCAGGCCTGGCGAATATTTTTCCCCGTCTGCTTTGCTCAACTGGAGAACCATACCGCTGGCTTTCCAATCCGAATACCGCAATGATATCCTGCGTTATTCCGATGGTCTGGGCTGGTATCGGACCGGGCTGCCTGATTTATCTGGCAGCTCTGAAGGGGATTCCGGATGATTACTACGAGGCTGCGGATATTGACGGCGCAACATTTATCGACAAAATCCTTTTTATCGTGTTCCCTACAGTGAAAACTCTGCTTGTGATTAACTTCGTCGGTGTGTTTATCGGTTCCTGGTACTCTTCCACCGGCAACATCCTGGTAATGACCGGAGGCGATGCCGCGACCAATACGGAAACCGCCGGATTATATATCTGGTACAAGGCGTTCAGTTATCTGAATTTCGGACCTGCCACCGCAGCCGCATGGATGCTGGCTTTCATGTTGATCGGATTCACTGTGTATCAGCTGCAAATTCTCTCAAAAGTCGAGTTCCGCACTGCGGCGAAAAAATAACGGAGGTTTTTTAGATGAGTATTATATCAAAAATCGAACGCAAAAGTTTTACTGTTCGCGTTCTGATTTCCACAATTTATACGATTCTGCTGATCGGGGCAGTGACCATGGTCTACCCGTTTTGGCTGATGATTACCGGAACCACAAAAAGCGGAATGGATTTGACGGACAATGCGGTGATTCCGAAATATCTTTACGATGATGACACGCTGTATTGGAAAACACTGGAAGGTCTTTTCAACGAGAGCGTTGCAAACGCGAAAATCGCCTACAATAGACCGATCGTTGATTTCAAGTTCATGGAGATCCCGGCCAAATGCAACGATAAATTCATTGACGTATGGGAACAGTTTTTGAATGAGCAAAAATATCCTTTCACATATTTCGCTCTTGGACATACATCGGTTGTCACTTCGAGAGGCGCCACGCCTTTGAATCTCCGGAAATTCAAAGGGGAAATGTATAAAAAATATAACGGAGATATTTCGGCGATGAATTTTGCCGAGGGAACCGAATTCGTTGCATGGCCTTATTTTTTCATGACGGAAACGGCATTTATTTACCGGAGAAATATGCCGAACGTCAAGCTCCCGTTTCAATCCGCCTGGTATGACTTCAAATGCCAGTCGCCTCAATCCGGACGCTTTTATCCGACAGCGCAGGGCTTTTTCAAACGCAATTATATTCTGATGCAATATACGGATGATATTAAAGTATACAATAAATCTCACGGAACCGCCTATGCTTCTTACGATGAGATCGAACTCTCGCGAACATATCCTGCGGGAAAAATGGCACAGGAACGTCAGGATTGGGAATTTTTTGTCAGAAACGTATTGAATCTTTTTTGGGTTCGTGTTGCACCGTCAGTGAAACCGGCTTACCACGATTATCTCCAAGCAAAATATCAGACGGTCGAGACTTTAAATGCGGTTTATGGAACAAAATATAAAAATTTCAATGAAATACCCGTCGTAAAGACAATTCCATATCACGGAGCCATTGTTTCGGATTGGGGAAACTTTCTCCAGGGATGGGTGGATCCCGTAACAAAACAACTTCATAAAATTCCTGCCGACTTGATATCCGTAAGCTGCATTGAATTCGAATTTCAAGATTATCTGCAAAAGAAATTCGGTTCTGTCGATAAGCTCAATAGCGCGTGCGCAACCCAATTCAAAGCTATTTCCGATATATTTCCTCCTCAATGGGAATATCATTATCGGGAGATCATGAAAGAAAAGTTCCAATGGCGCGCGGAATTCACCTCACGGAATTTTATTACGGTCACAAACTATATTTTCTCTCACGGAAATGCTTTGAGAAATACAGCCATCTACTGCGTTCTTGCAGTTCTATGCGCGCTGATAGTCAACCCGATTGCCGCCTATGCCTTGAGCCGCTTCCGTCCGCCGAGCACTTATAAACTGCTGCTTTTCCTGATGTTGACAATGGCGTTTCCTCAAATGGTCACTCAGATTCCGGTTTTCCTGATGCTGCGTGAGCTTGGTCTTCTGAATACATTTGCAGCATTGATCCTGCCGGGCCTGGCGAATGGATATCAGATTTTTCTGCTGAAAGGCTTTTTTGATTCTTTGCCCAAAGAGCTTTATGAGAGCGCCATGTTGGATGGAGCCGGAGAGACTCGTATTTTCCTGCAGCTGACAATGAGTCTTTCCACACCGATTTTGGCAGTAATCGCATTGCAGGCGTTTACAACCGCTTATTCAAACTTCATGATGGCCCTGCTGATTTGTCAGGATCGCAGTATGTGGACGATCATGCCATGGCTGTACCAACTTCAGATGAGCAGCAGTGAAGGCATTATTTATGCTTCGCTTATCGTCGCTTCGATTCCGACGTTTCTGGTCTTCATGCTCTGTCAGAATGTCATCATGCGCGGAATTGTTGTCCCCGTTGAAAAATAAATGAACTCAAAAAAGAACAAGCATCAAAAATCATGAGATTCTTCAATCGTACGACTCTGTTGGAGCATGAAAATGGGGGCCGCGGCGACTATAATTACGACGGCAATCTGTGAAAACAAAAAGCTAAAAAAGGTTCTATTATGTCTCTTCTCGAAAAATTCAATCAAGGACGTGTTCCCGCGGAACGCATTCTGTCGCGCGGGGGGCGCAATTATATTGCCATCATACATTTCGGGCTCAACACCTTCACCGGAAAAGAATGGGGATACGGAGATGAAGATCCCGCCATTTTCAATCCCCTTGAGTTCGATGCGGAACAAATCGTAAAAGCTTGCCGGGACGGCGGAATTACCGGGTTGGTACTGGTTTGCAAGCACCATGACGGTTTCTGTCTGTGGCCGACAAAGACCACTGAGTACAATATAACGAAATCTCCGTTCCGTGGCGGCAAAGGCGATCTTGTTCGTGAGTTCACGGACGCCTGCCGGAAATACGGATTGGATATGGGATTCTATGTCTCTCCGTGGGATCGCAATCATCCAGCTTACGGCGCTCCGGAATACCTGAAAGTTTATCAGGAACAGCTTCGTGAAGTTTATTCCAATTATGGAGAAGCGTTTGAGGCATGGTTCGACGGCGCCAACGGCGGCGACGGCTATTACGGAGGCGCCCGTGAAACCCGCAAAATCGATAAGAGTATTTATTACGACTGGGTTAACACATGGCAAATCATACGCGATCTTCAGCCTGATGCGTTGATTTTCAGTGATATTGGCCCGGATGTTCGTTGGGTTGGTAATGAAAGCGGAATTGCGGATCGGGAAGCGTTTGGTTCTTACACTCCCCATTCTCTGGATGGAATTCAAGAAGTCTCGGTCGGATTGGCGTGCTATCAAGAGGGGCTTGCGGGCCACGCGGACGGAAAGTATTTTATACCACCTGAATGCGACGTCCCGCTTCGTCCGGGCTGGTTCTATCATCCGGAACAGGATCATTTGCAACGCTCGCTCCAGTCCCTGACGCAAATTTATCTGCGCTCGGTTGGATGCGGCGGTTTTCTGAATCTGGGACTTGCGCCGGATAAACGCGGGCTTCTGCACGAAAACGATGTAAAGCGTCTCCGCGAATTCAAGGACGCCATTGACGCCCTCAACGGTCAAAATATCGTTTCTGATTCTTTTGAACTTTCCTCCGGGGAAACCGCGCTCTTGGAATTTGCTTCGGAACAGTCCTTTAATTTAATTGAGCTTTTCGAAGATATTTCCCGTGGAGAAGCTGTTTCCGGCTACACACTGGAATATCGTTGCAACGGAGAATGGAATACTCTGATTTCCGGGAAAGCGGTCGGCTTGAAACGCTTGAAACCGCTTCCCGAAACAACGGCGGATGCGCTCCGTTTCCGCTTGGATTCTGTTATGCTTCCATCCGCGAAAGTGAGCGTATCATGCCGCACAGCCCCTGCGGATTTGTTGTATTTTGAATCAAAGGGATTCGATCTGGAAAATCGTAAGGATTACCGGAAGATGGAATCAGGAAAACACATTGACATGGGGGTTGAATGGACTCTGGAACGTGAGATTCCTCTTCACGGGTTTATTTATACACCCGAAGTTGGACGTCTTAGGGGGATGCCGGACAAATATCGTTTCGAGGTTTGTCGCAACGGAGTTTGGGACGTTGCCTCGGAAGGTGAATTTGCGAATATCCGCGCAAATCCGATTCCGCAGGTTGTGGAGTTCCCGGCGGTTATCTGTTCGGCGTTCCGCCTGATTGCGCTTCGCACGCTGGAGCCTGGTTATGTCTCTTGCGAACAGTTCGGAATTCTTTCCGAGGATTGATTCAAGTGTCGTTTGTGCTTCCGTTGAAAAAAATTAAATAATGAAGGATGAACGATGAAACCGACTCTGCCGTTTTGCGATATCACCCGCTTGCGTGCACTGGCAGCAAATCAGAAAAGAATATCAGAACTGTCGGTCATGGAAAAACGCCGGAAAATCTGGACCGGAATAAACGCCGCCGATAAGAATGAAGGGCAGGTTCACAGGAAAAAATAATCTTTGAATGCATGGTTGAACGCGGAACACTCCGGTAGCCAAAGCTAATCATAAAAAAGCCCGAACAGTCATTTATTGTGACCGTTCGGGCGAGAGAGAGAAAAACTTATTCTTCCGGGGTCACTGTGACCGTGTATTTGACCGGAACAATAGCGTCCTGAACTTTCTTTTCGAAGCTTTCCCACTGTTCCTTTACTGCATCGCTCAAAGTTTTCCTGGCTTCTTTAACTTTGGGATCCGTTGCCGGGATATTGGGATTATTGAGCAGAAATAAAAACTGTTTTCCGATCCATGTTTCGTAATTCTGTTTTGCGCGAACTGCGTTGGCGACCTTGTCGAAGTTGGCACGGAACGGAGTTTCCGCCACGAATTCATCCGCGAGGTTGATTCCTGCTTCCAGCTGGGTTTTGGTGAAGCTCTTTTTGCCGGAACCAAACTGAACGGTCGCTTTGTCTGCGGGAAGATTTTTCACCACCAGCATGAAACGGTTCAGCTCTTTGTTGAAGGGGATGCTGGGCAGAATCGAAGCGTTCTGATTCGGATTTTTGCCGGTGTTGAAAACAAAGGGATAGCGTGTGCTTTCGAGCTGCACGGAGCCAACCTGGGAATTCAGAACTTTGTGATCTTCGGTGGCTGTGGTTTTGCCGTCTGCATAATTCATGTCGATGGTTCCGATCATACCGTCAAAACCAAGGTTTTTCAGGAAGGCGTAAGCCATGACGAGATGTCCGTTCATATCCGGAAGGTAGCCGTATTTGCCGCAAACATGGTAGGCGGGACCGTATTCTTTTTTGGCAACTGCCATAGCATCGATCATGATCTGATGGACGTTGACAAATTTGGCGCCATTCTCTTCAGCGGCTTTTTGGCCAAGCTTGCCGAGTTCATTGAGGGTGTTGTTGTAACCTTCTGCCGGGCAGTTATTTCTGGCTGTGTATGTATCTGTGTCGACTGCGCCTGGTGAACCGGCGAGGAATTTGACGTTTTTCTCGTTCATGAATTTCGCGATTTTTGCGGAATTATCGGCGTATGCCTTGCCGACATTCGGATTGAATACATTGTATCCGCCGTCTTCCATTCCGTAAAGGGTTGTCGCGACAGAAAACGGGAAAAAGTCAAAGCAGAAAGCCATACGTCCGACAAATCCGGTGGTGCGTTCACCGCTCCAGCCGAACTGCATGACTTGAACGTTTTTCAGTCCACTGCAAGCCATGATGTACGTTTCCATCACGTTGGTGTACTGTTTCTGTTCCGTGATGGAGTCTCCGATAATTGCGACTTTGTCACCATCTTTGACCATTTCGGCTGCGGTCAGACCGCACAGTGTGGCTGTCATAATTCCGGCAGACAGCATGAATTTCCCAAACTTCATCTTAACCTCCTGTTGTTGTGTTATGAGATGTAAGTGATAAAACTTTTGTTATGAGTACAATATTTGACTTTCCGCTTATGCTGAACTCAAAAAGAAATTTATCCTTTTTTTTGCAAAATTCTGTCTTTCTGAGTTCTTTTCCATTTCCCATAATTGGCTTCGTTGCGTTTCTATTGTTTTACTTACAGCAATGCAGTTGATATGATATATAATATATCAACAGCATTGATATAAGTCAATAGGCTGAAGTGAAAAAATCCTGGAAATATTTCATAGATATCACATAAAATCACTAAGGGTGTCGGAAAATGCCGAACTACCAATTTTCGAATCTTTCCGGTGCTTTTTGCCGGATTTGCTCGTTACATAATTTGTTATGCTCCTCACAAATCCAACAAAAAATCGCTCGGGAATCTTTCAAAAATTAACGGTATTCCAGCAATTTCCAACACCCTGAAACGTGCTGATTTGCAATTTTCATGCAACTTTTTTCAAAAAAACTTGCACACAGTGTCAATGATCCAACTGTAACACGGAGATGCCGGCGGCATATGCCAAATCATCCGTAAACGCGCCGTCGTACCAAACCAGTAACCGGCCGGGTTCACTGCTCTGCAGACGGATTTCCGAACCATTGAAGCTGATGATATCAGTCACGGGATTGGCGCTCATGATTGCGGTTATTCCGTAGATCATAATGCTGTGGATATTGCCTGGAGGTACACTGACGCGGTATTCATTTTGTCCAAGCATCAATGTTACTTCCGAGGGCAAATTATCCCACCAGCGGATGTTCAGAAGATAGATGACGCGACTGCCGTCCGCTTGATCGTATACGGCATAATTTACGTCTTCATTGGCTTTGACCCAGGCTTTTTCCTTTTCACGGGTGATGACTTGTTCAGCAATTTCGGCCATTGCCTGCCGGTATTCGGCATTGATCGACTCCTGCGACGGATAACAATTGTCGGCGAAGTAGATGATTTTTCCGGAACCGACTTGACGCTTAAGAATACCGGTTTCATCAAGATAGTTTTTTTCCAGCAATTCAAGCAGTTCCGGCTCAGCGGTATGATTGAATGCGCGGCGATCGGCGCTGTCGGATAAATGGGGACGCGCCAGCAGCAGAATTCCGCCGTTACGGACGTACTCCAGCATTTTAGCTCCGTCACCTTGTTCATAAGTATGCCACCCCAGGAATATTACTGCCTGATAACGCTGCCATGCCGTTTCAAACGGCGCCAAATCCACAGGGCCGTACGGAGTTCCGGTATACCAGCCTTGCGGGGCCACCGGACAGGGCGAGCAATAAATGCCATTGAATTTACTCCGGGGATAGAAGACGCCAAGCAGATCAAAACTGGCCTCCGGAGCGCCGAACTGCCAGTAATCACCCTCCCGGCACCAGACGTTTTGGCGTGTGAAGCAGCACCAGCCGTCATAACGTCCTTGAATTACGGCAATCGGAACATTCATGGCGCCGCGCCGGCGATGTGTCTGCATATGACGCCGAAATCTGGTATGCGCCTCCAGATGCTTCAGACAGTTTCTGCTGAAACGATCGTAGTCGGCATATTGACTCTCCATACGCCAGAGTCCCTCTTCGAGGTTGATCTCCGAAACGCCTTGCATATAGCAGGTGGCCAGCGATAGCCAATAGCGCTCGGCATGCTCTGGGGTGTCGTGAGGCGCGGAGCTCCATTGGGCCGCCAGATGGGCGCCGTATTGATCGGTTCCGTAAGCGCGCGAGGCGCCGCGCAAGGCTGCCAGAATCACTTCTTCGGGACCGTACATCTGTTCCGCCAGCAGATATTTATAGCCGGCCTGAAAGAAATAGCGAAACAATGCCGAAGGTCCCGAGTGCCGGGTTGACTCGCCTTTGGCGTCCGCCAGATTGGCAACGAAAGCCGTTGCGGCTTCCTTCATGTTTTCCGCATCGGTGGGGTCGAAAAACCACCATGCGCGATTGCCTTTGCGCTTGGGCCTGACATGCGGTTGGATGCCGCCTTTATCGACTCCGCGAGCCAGAATATCGGCATACGGATCGTTTAAATCGGCGCATCCCCACATGCGGTTTGCCCAGTAATAAAAAGAACCGTCATTTTCATGTGCCTGACGGCCATGATAATATTCTCCGGCCAGCAATGAATCGGGAGGATTGGCGGTCATGCCGGGTAATTCCCGGCCATCGATCATCAAGGAATAAACCATACCCAATTGATTGACCAGCGGAATGAATTCCCGCCAGAATTCCGGCTTCAAGCCATGATCTCCGCCCCAACGGTAAGACTGGCGGAAGCAGATCGCATTGCCGATCCTGTTTTGCAGATACCACTCCAGGAAAGGCATGAAATCCGATGAATTCCGGTTGATGAAAATTGAATCGCCGGAAGAAAGATAGACTCCGTCGTGACTTCCCTCAGTGACTTGTTTTATGACAAATGAGTCCTCATGGGACTGCGATTTCAATTTCACCTCATAGTTCAGACCGGGCTCCAAAGGCGGAATGGTCAGAACATGATGCCCGGCGTGGTGAAACTCATGACAGACTCCGTTGGCCGTGATTTTTGCATGGTCCGTATTGGTTTTCAGAAAGATACGGCAGGCTTCCCCGGCGCCGAGAAATTCGGGAGCGGCGATAATTTCAAAATCATGATTGCCATACTCCAGCAAATCCAATTGCTGAAGGATAAAACCGGTGGCGGATTCGTAATCGGCCTGCAACCGGATGGACAAGCGGTGTTTGCCGGAGGACAACACCGGCAGCGGTATCTCGAAATAGGGACGACGATAGATGGCAGTGTACTTTTGACCATGAAATACGGTTTCGCCATCAACTTTGATCAGAAATTCCGGCCAGTCACGGCGTGAAAGATTTTCACCCAGGTAGTTATATTGCGGCCGCCGCGATTGCTGGCGGTCCAACGGCGGAATGACATTATCCATTCCGGCCGGATACAAACGGGCGGAACCGAACATCACCACTCCCGAAGCCCGCCGCACTCCGATGCGCAACAACAATGCCACGGCATCTTCCGGCATGATAAACGACAATGAAAATTTTTCCCAATCGTAAGTGCCGTTCCGCAATTTCAGTTGAATGACCTCATCCGGCAAGTCATAGGTATCATTGGGATGGCGCGCGGGCTGGGCTTTGTAAATTCCAAGCTCAACCAGGGCTTCCCCATCACCGGCGATTTCAAGATTCTCAGCTTTACCGTAAACTTCAAAATGATACTCCATTCCTTTGGGAAAATCATGCTGATTCAGTTTCAAATAGGCATTCCGCGGATAATCCTCTCCATTGCAGGGAATCCGCATGGCAAATTTTTCCCGGTAAGTATCCCTGGTTGTCAAGGTATCTTCGATCGACATGCTGATATAATACGGAACGCCTGACTCCTGGCGCCACTTCCAGAATATATCGGTTTCTCCAACGATCCGTAGTCCCAGTGAACGCGGAAAATCCCTTTCCGGCATCTCAAATTCATATTCATAGGCCTCTCCGGGCATGATGAATGCGTTACGGTCATGATTGTCAAATTGCAATAATGTTGTGCGTTCGAAGAATCTCATAATACGGAATCCTTAATTTCAGTTGTGTGGCGGGACAGGGAAAATCCGGGTTTGCAAACTCAAATGGGCATGGATATAAATTATAACATCAATTGATATGAAATCAAGCCGCCACAGCCATTGAGTCGCGTTAAAAACACGTTAAAAGCAATAAGGGTATTGCTTTCACAGATTATTGTGATTATAATAATAATAAGCATTACAGCTGTTATAGTAAACAATAATGCAATTAGGAGAAAAAATGAAAAGTAAAAAATGGTTGCTGTTTGGAATGTTGGCGGTATTGGTTTGTGGAGTTCATGCGGCGGATAATTTGCTGGAACGGGCAAAAATTACCGTCAATACTTTCAGTGACAAGATCGATTTATTGAAAGACAACAAGATCGAAACCGGCTGGCAGACAGAAGCAAGCGTTCATGCGACCGGGGTCGTGACGATTAATTTCGAGGAGATCACAGACTTCAATGCGATTGCCGTTTGGGGTTTGAATCTTGCTGATGTTGAAGTGGAAACATCTAAAGACGGAGAAACTTGGACTGCGCTGAGCAAACTGGATTCGCCGCAGGCCCCCACGTTTGTCGGCAAGTATTTTCCGGACGGCGTTGCGACGGCTTGGCTTCGTTTCAAGATTAAGGGCGGCGAAAAAAGATTGTCGATCATAGTCCGCGAATTGAAGATTTACAATATCGACGGCGCTCCGAGCAAGGCGCTTTTCAAGGTCGTCAAGGAAGAAGAAGGCATTTCCTTGAACTGGCGCACCCCGGCTTCGTACTATGTGGACGGCAATACCGCAACAAGGTCCCATCATTGGACCGGCTTCGTCGGCAGCACCGTTACGCTGGATTTGCTGGAAGAAACCGAAATCAAGCAGGTGGTACTACTCTCTATGAACGGTTTCGACAGCGTCAAGGTTATGACCTCGAAAGACGGCAAAACATATGAGGAGGCCGGTGTTATCGCAGTTCTTGGCAAGGAACAAAAATTGGACATCACTCCGGTCAAAGCCCGGTATATACAGTTCGTCACGACCGGAAAGTTCTCCAGTAATTTGAACGAAATCCGGGTATTTTAGTTGATATTTTTCCGGAAGATGGTATTGTTGCAGTCTCATGGGCAAGATTACTTTAACACATGTGGCGGAAGCAGCCAACGTATCGCTGATGACGGTTTCGCGAGCCATCCACGGCAAACCCGGAGTCAGCGATGAACTTCGTGCCGAATTGATCGCCCTGGCCGAAAAAATGGGTTATGTGCCGAACCGCTCCGTTCGCGAGTTGGAAATGGCCGGTAGCGCCCTGACGGTCGGGGTGGTGATTCCGCATCTGGCCAACACGATCTTTCCCGAGATGATCCAGAGCATCGACACTTACCTCTCCGCCAATGGTTATCGTATTCTGCTATGTTGCAGCTACAATAATACAGTAAAGGAATTCCGGGAAATTTCGTCACTGTTGGAGCGGAAAATCGATGGCATCATCTGGAGTCCCGTCCTGTACGAAAATACCCGTCACATCGGTGAAATGATTTTCAAGCAGAATTGTCCGTTGGTTTTCATGGACCGGATCGTGAAAGGAATCGAGGCCGATTCCGTGGTTGTTGACGACTTCAACGGGATGACCGCCCTGGTAGAACATCTGTTGGATCAGGGAATCACCAAAATCGCTTACCTCGGTGCAAGGATGGAGTCTTATGTGGCGCTTGAGCGCCTCCGCGGCTACACTGAAACCATGCACAAGCACGGCATTGCGTTGCGCGACGAATGGATCGTCCCCGTAGGCTCGGATGTGTCTGCGGGGCGCAGTGGGGCGGCGCATTTATTGAGCTTGCCGGATAAGCCGGAAGCGATCTGTTGCTTCAACGATCCGCTCGCCCTTGGGGTTGAGCTCGAACTCTTGGAACGGGGTATCGTAATTCCGGATGAAATGGCCATTACCGGTTTCTCCGGGACTCTGGAAACGGAGTTGGCGCGCATTCCGATCACCAGTACTTACCAGAACGCTGTCGAGCTCGGCAATTCGGCGGCACGTTTGCTTTTCAGCCGCATGGTCAACCCGGCGAACCATTTTCCTAAAGTCCGGAAAGTGATCAAGACGAATCTGCTGATTCGCGAGTCCTCAAACTGCAAGAAGCGTTAAGTTAACGTTAAATAAAAACCTCCGGTTGCTTTATTACGAATTTCCGTTAAAATATCTCATACGGAAAATTTATCCACGGAGCCAATCCTCATGCATGAAGCCAAAAAACAATCTATTCGCCAAACCATAAACCAAGTCATTGAAAACGGCCCCTTCAAGCCGGAACGAGTCTCGCTTGAAAAATATCAGTGTCCGGACTGGTACCGCAATGGCAAGTTCGGTATATTCATCCATTGGGGAGTCTACTCCGTACCGGCTTTCGGCAATGAGTGGTATCCGAAGGACATGTACGACCGGCGGACTCCGGCTTATGAGCATCATCGCCGGACTTACGGCAAACTGACCGAGTTCGGTTACAAAGATTTCATCCCGATGTTCAAAGCGGAAAAATTTGACGCCGCAGCCTGGGCTGAACTGTTCCGGGAGGCCGGAGCCCGCTTCGTCGTGCCGGTAGCGGAGCATCATGACGGCTTCGCCATGTACGCCACGGAACTGAACAAATGGAATGCGGCGGAGATGGGGCCGCGCCGTGATATCATTGCTGAATTATCTACCGCAATTCGCGATGAAAACATGATGGTGGGACTCTCCAGTCACCGGGCGGAACATTACTGGTTTTTCAACCAGGGGCTGTTGACGCCGTCGGATGTGCAAGATCCTGAATATTCGAGCTTATACGGCGTGGATAATGAACTGCCGTATCCGGAAATCGACAATCGTATCCATGCCGGCAGTTACAACCAATTTCTGCCGTCGCCCGTTGCGGTTGAGGATTGGCTGGTGCGTACCTGCGAATTTGTCGATAAATTTCGTCCGCAACTGGTTTGGTTCGACTGGTGGATCTGCAATGCGGGCTATGCGCATGCTCTCAGGGAGTTCGCGGCGTTTTACTATAACCGGGGTATTGAATGGGGTATAGGCGTGGCCATCAATTACAAATATCAGGCATTGACTCCGGATTGCGCGACATTCGACATCGAACGCGGACAACTGAGCGATATTTACCCGCAATTCTGGCAGAATGATACTTCCGTGTCGAAAAACTCCTGGGGATACGTCCACAACCAGAATTACAAGAAATCCAATGAAATCATCTCGGACCTGGCGGACGTGGTCAGCAAAAACGGCGCACTGTTATTGAATATCGGCCCCAAACCGGACGGTACGATTCCGGATGAAGAACAGCGGATGCTGCGGGAAATCGGCGCCTGGCTTAAGGTCAATGGCGAGGCTATTTACGATACTCGCCCCTACCTGGTATTCGGCGAAGGTCCAACCCGGGTTGCCTCAGGAGCGTTTACCGATACAAGCCGCGAGGGTTTCACCTCGTCGGATATCCGGTTCACTTGCCGGGAAAACGCCGTTTATGCCATCGCCATGCGCCTGAGCACAGACGGCATTTTCCGCAGCCACGCGCTGGCTATGAATAAACCATCCGCGCCATGCCGAATTCAATCGGTGGAACTACTGGGGCATGGTGAGGTCGAATTTACCTGGGATACTGATATGCTTCAGGTGAAACTGCCGGTCGGCTATACCTCTGAATTTCCCTATGTGCTGAAGGTGAACCAATGCGCAATCAATTGACCAGAGACGGAATGAAAATCGCGCCGATTGTTTTCGGCACCAGCTGCCTCGGCAACCTGTACCGGGAACTGCCATTCGCAGTTAAGAAAGAGATTGTCGCGGAGTGGTTCAAATGTGTCGGTACTCCCACCATCGATACCGCCGGAAAATACGGCGCGGGCATGGCACTCGAATGCATCGGCCAGGCGTTGCGTGAGCTGGAAATCCCGCGCGACAGAATCATCATCAGCAACAAACTGGGGTGGCGGCGCATGCCCCTGACAGCACCGGAGCCAACTTTCGAACCAGGCATTTGGCAGAACATTGGTTGCGATGCCCGGCAGGATATCAGTTATAAAGGAATTATACATTGTTATGAAGAAGGATTGAAATTATTGGGATCAGGATATGACTTTGACTTGCTCTCTGTACATGACCCGGACGACTTTCTCAGCCAGGGCGGTAGCGAGCGGGATATTCAGGAAGCCTATCGGGCCTTGTTTGAATTGAAGGCAGCCGGCAAAACCAAGGCTGTCGGTGTCGGCGCCAAAAACTGGCGAGTTATTCGTGCGTTATATCGCAAAATCAAATTCGACTGGGTAATGTTCGCCTGTGCGCCTACGATCCTGAATCATCCACTGGAGTTGTTGGAGTTTATACGGACACTTGAGAGCGACGGCGTGGGAATCATCAACTCGGCGGTATTTAACGGCGGCTTTCTGACCGGCGGGGAGTATTACGACTACCGGCCAATCGACCCGTTCAAAGACCGGGAACTGTTGCGCAAGCGGGAAATTTTCCGGCGCATATGCGATGAATACGCGGTTTCTCCGGCGGCAGCCGCTGTGGAATTCGGCATGCGAATCTCCGGCGTGACGGCAACCGCGTTGAATACCTCGTCGCCCGCCCGGATCGCGGAAAATGTCTCATTCGTTACACACCGTTCGCCGGAAGAATTCTGGGAAACACTTGAACTCAATGGAATCATCAATTATGAAACGAATCGATGCGCACCAGCATTACTGGCTGTACAATAAGCGGGATTACGGCTGGATTTCCGACGAAATGGTCGCATTGCGGCGTAATTTCCTGCCGGATGATCTGCAAGAGGAAATCTGTGCGGCCGGTATCGACCGAACAATCGCGGTTCAGGCGCGGCAGAGTCTTGAGGAAACCGAATGGCTGCTTAAGCTTGCCGGCGAGCACGATTTCATCGCGGGCGTGATCGGCTGGCTGCCGCTGGCCGCAGATAATATCGACGAACTGTTGAGAAAATATACTGCCGATCCGAAGTTGGTCGGGCTGAGGCATGTGATCCAGGACGAACCGGACGAGCGGTTTATTCTCGGAGAGGCGTTCAATCGCGGCGTTCGGGCGATGCTGAAGCACCGACTGACTTATGATATTCTGATTTTCGATTTTCATTTGCCGCAGGCAATCAAGTTTGTTGACGGACACCCGCCCGAGCAGATTTTCGTGCTGGACCATATCGCCAAGCCGAAGATCCGGCGGGGGGAGCTTGAACCGTGGCGCAGCCATATCCGTGAGCTGGCCGCGCGGCAAAACGTCTTTTGTAAAATCTCCGGGCTGGTGACCGAAGCCGACTTGAAAAACTGGCAGCCGGATGACTTTAAAATCTATCTGGACGAGGCGCTGGCGGCATTCGGAAGTTCGCGGTTGATTTTCGGCTCCGATTGGCCGGTTTGCACGGCGGGCGTGACTTATCGCGACTGGGTGGCATTAATCGAAAATTATATCTGCAAATTGTCGCAGGACGAACAAAATAATATCATGGGCCTTAACGCCCGCAACGCATACAGGATCTGGAAATGAAAGCATTCATTATTAGGGAAAAATTCAAAAACGATATCGTCGACGCGCCCATGCCGATACTTGGCGAGGGTGAAGTTCTGTTGCAGGTCAAATATGTCGGGTTATGCGGCAGTGACCTGAATACATACCGCGGCGCGAATCCCCTGATCACTCTGCCCCGGATTCCCGGACATGAAATCAGCGCGGTCATTGCTGAAAAGGGTTTGGAAGTTCCGGAGCAATGGAGGATCGGGCAGCAGGTCACGGTGTCGCCCTATACGAATTGCGGGGCATGTCCAAGTTGTTACGCGGAACGCCCGAACTGCTGCCAGTACAACCGGACGCTCGGCGTACAGCGCGATGGCGCGCTGACGGAATTCATCAAGGCGCCGTGGCAGAAATTGTTCGACGCCGACGGCATCGAACCGGCGGAAATCGCCCTGATCGAACCGTTGACGGTGGGCGGGCATGCTGCCGACCGGAGCGGCGCGACTGAGGACTCTGTGGTGGCGATTTTCGGCTGCGGCGCGGTGGGGCTTGGAACCGTGCTTGGGGTGGCTCAAAAAGGAGCCCGTAAAGTAATCGCGGTCGATATCGACGATGAAAAACTGGCGCTGGCGAAGAAATTCGGCGCCACCGACACCGTCAATTCCAGCCGGGACGATCTTCATGCGGCGCTATCCGAAATTACCGGAGACATCGGGCCGAACATCATCATAGAAGCTGTGGGATTACCGCAGACATTTCGGACGGCGGTGGACGAGGTGGCGTTCGCGGGCGGTGTCACCTATATCGGCTATGCCAAAGCGCCGGTGGAGTACGACACCAAATACTTCGTCCAGAAAGAACTGAACATCCAGGGGTCACGCAATGCCATGCCGGTGAATTTCCGCCGGACACTCGACCTGGCGCGGCGGAATTTGATCCCCCTCAAGGAGATGATCAGCGGCGTCTACGGTTTCCATGAAACCGGAAAAGCATTGGAAGACTGGCACCGGAATCCCGGCAGTGTTTGCCGTTACCTTATCAAAATATGAAGATGCTAAGAGTTTTCATAATTATATCTACGTTAAAAACGCGTTAATTTCTATAAGAGCTATTGACTATTTTTGCATTGCTGTTATAATCTAATTAATACAACAGCTGTATTACTAACTTGCAACCGTCATTGAGGATAAGTTAATGAAAACAAAGAAAAAATTGAAATTCACGCTCATTGAACTCCTTGTCGTGATCGCGATCATTGCGATCCTGGCGGCAATGCTGCTGCCTGCGCTGAATAAGGCGCGCGGGAAAGCAAGGAGTATCAGCTGCCTGAGTATGCAGAAACAACTTTCGCTGATCCTGATCAATTATATGGATGAACGTGATGGCTATCTGCCGGGTTATAATGCTGTCGGGGTCGCTACGCAATGGTTTTCCAAACTTCGAGACCTTGAAGGTGTCAGGGAATTCATAGGGAAAGGCGTGAGAATAGCTGTTTGTCCATCTTACATATCGGTATCCAATTACTACGACGCTAACAATACCTACTCGGTGCCGGTCTCCGGTTTCTCCGGTAATGTTACGCCAACGAGAAAATTCAAAGAAGCGCCATCGAAGCTCATGATGCTGGCGGAAGGATATCGGAGGACTTGGTTCTCTCCTTATCCTTCAGTCGACCGGGGAGACAGTGTTTATCACGGTTCATTCGGGTTGTTTCATGAAAGAACCTGCAATGTTGCATTCCTGGACGGGCATGCCGGTAACTTCTCGCTGGCCAAGGCAAAACAGGAAGTACTGTTTCCCGTGAGTTCTGCAACCACGTTTGCAGGGTATCCTCCGAATGGCGCCGCGGTTGTGGCGGCGGACTTCAAGAGTTCAGTATGGGTTACCGAATAAAAAAACGGACGGGTTTATTATGATAACTACAATCGAAAAAAAATCAGCGAAAAGAAAATCGAAATACAACACCGTATACGATGAAATCAGCAACCGTATCTACAGCGGCGTATATTCGGAAAGAATTCCCGGCATCAACCAGCTCGGCAAAGAACTGAACGTCAATCCTTTGACCGTAAATAAAGTGCTGAAGGACATGGAGAACAATGGGTTGATCAAGCGCTATGAGCGGATCGGGACTTTCGTTACCCGCAAGCGGCGGGTCGGACTGCTGATCTATTTCAGCGAGCACCAAGGCAATCATTTTCTGAACAGCAGTTCCATTTTTCACAATATCATCGACGGCATGTCGTCCGCTCTGGAAAAGGAATATTACTCACTGCAGGCTTGCATCGCGGCTCCCCGGCATGTCGATTTTATCAACCAGCTGAAGCGTGAAGTCGACGGGCTGGTCATTGTGCGTTCCGGCACGATCAGGGATGAGGATTTCGAGATTTTCTCCGATATTCCGTGGGTTTTGGCGATGGGGGAATACAACAGCGCGTTGAACACTTCCATGATCACCTATAATAATGACGTGATCGGGCGTATGGCGGCGGATTATCTGCTGGAACAGAATTGCCGGGAGTTCATTTTCTACGGATTCAAAGGGGGACCTCTCTTTGCTTGCCGTTGGGAAGGTTTCACCGGCAGGCTCAGCGGACGCGGTTTCACGGCAAACAGTGTCTTCATTAACCCGTATCAACAAACCGCCAGAGATGTTTTCCATGACAGTTGCCGCCAGTTGAAACCATTCATGACCAAGAGCAGGATTGATCAGCTCGGTATTTTTCTGCCGGCGGACCTCAGTTGCCATTTATTGTACCAGATCCTGTACAAATTCGGCGGCTCACCGGAGAGAACGAAGGTTATCTGCTGCGACAACAACAGCTTCAATTTACACGGCCTCTATCCATATCCGGTATCGATCGACATTCGGATGAAGGATATCGGCCAGAAAGCCGTCGAATGCCTCCTGCGGAACATCGGCAGCGAGGGAAAACAAGAAAAAGAACAGGTTATCCTGATGCCCGAACTGGTATTTCCCGATGACCACCATTCGCTCGCCGGTTGGCGTCTGTCGGAATAATTGAGCATAACAAGGAAAATACAATGCATAGATGGTTAATGACAGGGATTTTTTGTGCCATGATCACAGTAATGGAAGCCGCTCCGGCACCGTTTGAGCTCCAGAAACCGGACTTCAAAACGTATGATTTCGAAGATGAAAAAGTGCCTGCGGAATTCACTCCGGGGCCCGGCTCGCGCCTCGGCGTGAGTTCCGATATTTACAAGAGCGGCCGCAAATCGCTGCGCTGGGACTGGGATTGCGAGGATGCATATATCCTGTACAAAAACGCTGAGGCATTCCGTCATCTGACCGGTGAAAACCCCGACCCTATCGTTTATGAATGGGTAACGTTCTGTTCTCTCAGTACCTTCAGCATGTGGGTGTTCAGCGAAAAAGAGCTCGGTGGTCAACTGAATGCCACTTTCCAGCCGAAAAGCGATTTCTATGTGAACATGAATTTCGAGGGATGGCGTCCGGTTCAGCTGATGTACGGGCGCGACCTGGCGGTATTTCCGGGAAACGCCGATACTCTGATCATCCGCGCTCCGAAAGGCGTGGCGAAAGGGACTTTGTACATCGATGACTTCGCACCGCGACGGGAACTGGACGTGCGTTTTGTTACGGGTAGCCCCCAACAGCCATATGTTCAGGTCCGACCCGGCGTCAAAGAGGAAAAAAAGATCGAACGGATCGATATCGTAAAGCCCGCCCAGTTGACCGCTGATCAAATCAAACTGTTGGACCGTCTCGGCAATGAATTTTTCAAAAACTACCGGATAACCGGATCGAAATACAAGCTGTCTGAAAAAGACTTCAATAATCTGCTGGCAAATCGCCAACGCTTCAAAATATCCCGAAGCGGGCGCTTCGTCAACGGACAGGTCGGCCATCCTATGCACTTTTACGGCGCATGGTCCGGTATCGCTCGTGCTTACCATCTTGCGGACATCAACAATGAACAGCGCAAGGAACTGCTTGATCTGATCATCGACATGGCCGACCTGGTTATCCAGCAGGGCCACAGCGGCCGGTATCCGCTCCGTACCAGTTTTATTGCTCCGGTGACCCTGATGCGCAAGGAACTGGAAGAAGCCGGACGTTATGACCAGCTGATCGAACGCTTGCGCGGTATTACCGAAATAAACGGCTTTTATGAAAAGGTTCCGCGTGGCGACGCGGATTTCTATAATACGGCACTGCTTGCCGCCTATGGTACGATCCTGATGCAGAGTGACAAAGCCCGGCAATGGCAGGATCTGGAGGCGCTTCATCATTGGCTCGGAGCGACCAACCGCAATGGCGAACTGTTGGCAGACGGCACGTTCTCCCATCATTGCATGGTATATATCGGATACGGGTTTCCGGCGATCGGCCCGCTTTGTACCGTGCTTTACTATCTGCGCGGAACGCAATTTTTCGATGAGGAAATGTACGAATTGGCCAAACTTTCGATCATGGCCATGAGCTTCTACAGCAACCCCTACGCGCCGCACATGTTTGCGGGACGCTGGCGGGTTTGTGGGCAGTTTGACTGGGGCATGGCTGTTTGCCTGGACCTGATGGCGCGATGCCGGCCGCAAGTAGACAAGGAATTGGCAGCCCGTTACCTGCATTATGCGGATTATTACAAGAAAAGCACGCCGGAAGCGGATGCTTACAGAAAGGCCGGTATCACCGCCGATCCGATGAACGGCGCATTGGCGCAGAATTACGCCATTTCCCTGATTCACCGCCGGGGCGTCATCACCTCCACGGTCCGAGGTCAGCGCAACGGGCTTTTCGCCAATGAAATCTATGCGTTTCAGGCCGGCAACACGATGGGGCGCTACCTGAATTACGGACAATTACAGATCATGGATGTGACTCCGGCAAAAAGCGGGTTCGTCATGAACAAAGGTTGGGATTTCAACCATTGGCCCGGTACCACGGCGCGCGTCATTCCGTTTGAAGCTCTCCGGCAGAAGTTTGAAAACGTCGAAGCCCAAACCCGCGAATATTTCGCCGGAGCCACCGCGTTGGACGGCAACGGGATGTGGGCCATGAAGCTTCAGGAAGAACTGCCGTTACTCGACGACCCGCTGCGGATCGGCCCTCCAATTTATTTCCTCGGTCAAAAAGAATACGAAAAGCGTTGTAAGGAATCCCTTTACGACACCGGATTCCGAGCCCGCAAATCCATGTTTTTCTTCGATGATCGGATTATCGCGCTCGGCAGCGGCATCGAATCGTCCGACGGCGCTCCTGTTGCTACCACGCTGTTTCAGAACAGCCTCGAAAAACCGGAGGAACTCAGCCGGAAATACAAGGCGGGAAACGCGGTCTGGTTCATGAGTTCCACAGGGCATGGTTATTACGTGGCCCCCGGTAATGGAGAAGTCATTTTCGAGCGGAATTTCATGAAGAAACCGTTCCATAGCCACTGGTTGCCGAAAAACCCGGAATTTCACAACAAAATCGAGCCTAATGAAGGCAATATGGAACTGGCCTACATCAATCACGGCGGGAACGCGAAAAATGCCGGATACGAGTATTGCATCTTCGTCAAAACCGATGCGGAAAAACTGGAACGACTGGCGAAAAAGCCGCCTTATCAGGTCCTGCAGCGCGATACCCGTGCCCACATTGTGAAGGATGCCGCGACCGGAACGATCGGCTACGCCATGTTCGAGGCCGGTGACGGCTTGGAATATCTGAAAAGCGTCAATGATCCCTGCCTGATCATGATCAAAAAGAAGCTGGACGGAAATTTGCTTTTGAGTGTGTTCAATCCGCGTTACGACGCCCCGGAAAAGGCGCTCCAGGACAATATCCGGACGGAACTGGTGCTGAACGGCGATTGGAAACTCGCAGTCAACCACGATCAGGTCAAATCTTCCGGGAAATCCGGATTCATCGTCACGAACCGGAATATGATGCCGGTGGAATTCGAACTTACTTCAGGGAAATAGCATGAAAAAAATATTAATCCTTCTGGCCGCATCGTTCCTGGTCAATTATGTCATGGCCGAGGTCATCAACGATTTCGAACAGGATTCCAGTAATTGGAAAGCCGGAAACAGTACGGCGGAAGTCACTTCAAAACGTTACAAAACCGGTCGCAAATCCTTGCATTGGCGTTGGAATTCCGAGAACGCGGTATTGCGCGGGGAGTTTCAGGAGCACACTGTAGCCAACACTATGGGATTTGGCTTCTGGCTGCACAATCCCCGGCCCGTTGACGAACGTTTGTATGTGACATTTTTTGAGGGCGGTAAAAAGGTCGCCGAAGTATGGTTCAATCTGAATTTCCAAGGCTGGCGTCCCCTCGGCGTCAATTTCAACAAAATCGGTATTATGAATGGCACCAAAATCAATGTCGTCGAGTTCAAAGCTCCGACCGGCGTCAAACAAGGCGAATTGTTCCTGGACTCCGTTCACGCATTCGTCAATACCGCCGGTCTCGTGCCCGATTATCAGCAGCCTTGGATCAACAATCAATTCCTGCTGAAACAGCCTTGCGAAAAAACCATATTTTCAACGCATGACATTTCTTTGAACCGCCCTTATCTGCCCCCTCTTATCCCTGAGGACAAAATACCGGAACAAAGCAAAAAAGAAATGGAAATGGCATTGGATATCTGTAAAAAACGACTTATCTACGGGTCGCTCGGCAAATATTCCAACATGGAGAATCTGCAAAAAGAGTTTGACCGCCTGGAGATTAAAGAGAATGACGGCATTATCACCGGAGTGCCGCTTGTTTATGCTCACAGCCATCTTTTCCTGAAAGCGGAGAATGCTCTTGAATTCGGCTATTTTTTCCCTCTCATGCATACTGTGGAGCAAGCGTATACAAAGGAAACAGGGAAAAACAAAGAAATAGCGGAAGATATGTTTGTAAAAATGTGCCGCCATCTTTTAGATCAGGGATTCCAGGAAGGGAACGGAAACCTTGGCTGGATCGGAAATGGCTACGGATTTCGTCATTATCCGGCTTGTATAGTCCGAATGAAGGAGGTTTTGCTCAAGCATAATCTGTTGGCTGATATGACTAAAAGTGTAGCCTGGTTCTGCAACGGCGACCGCATGATGTCCGAAGCCCCCACCGTTTCCTGCGACGATTTTCACAATTACACCTCCAATCTGCCAATACTGGTTTTGCTGACTCCCGATCTCGCCGAATGTTATCAGCGCATGAAAGCGTTGAAACTGTTTTATGACAAGGTAATTCTGAATAACTCTCCATTCGGGAACGATGGTTCGGTACATCATCACGGAGGGCATCATCTCGGCTATGGCGGATATGCTCCGTGTACTTTGATGTACACGCAACTTCTTCCGCTGAAAGATACGGAATTCCGCATCAGTCCGGAAGCTTTGGAAAAATTGCGCAAATATACGCGGGCAATCAGCTTCCAGAGTACTTACGGCAAAATCGCCCCGAATGTCTACATGCGTGCAGGAACACAAATCAATCTAAGCGCCAGTGGAATGTCGAGGTTGCTTGCAGATATGGAAACGCCGTTCGATCCTGAAATGGCAGGAATTTTCCTGTTCTCCGAGAATGGGAAAATTACTCCGGATGCGAAAAAATACCTCGACGCCGGAGTCAAGCCGATTCGTCCATCGGGACATCTCACGCTTAATATGGGAGCCTTGGGAATTCATCGCCGCGACGACTGGCAGGTCGCCGCCGCCGGGCACCTCAGGTCCTTTCGCACGCTGGAAATCTACGGTTGGACCGAAAGCAACAACTATGGCGCCTTCAGCCGCAACGGTTCGGTATTCGTCACCAATCACGACGATTGCGGGTACCGTTTCGAGGGTTGGAACTGGAATTATTGGCCGGGAGCCACGACCGTGACACGATCGTCAGCGGATTTATACGAGGGTTACACCATGCGCGGAAACCGGATTGATTTCGGCGGCGGCGTAACGCTCGGCGACAACGGCATTTTCGGCATGGATTTCCAGGGCGGCAACGATGTCCGGTTCAAAAAGTCGGTATTCTTTTTTGACAACCGCATCACGGTCATTACCACCGATGTGAATAAAGAACCTTTGAAAAATCAGCAACTGCCGCCCGGCGAAACCGTCACCACACTGTTTCAGCAGGGAACAAGTGAAGAACCGAAGCCGCTTTATGTGAACGGCAAGGAAATCGGTCAATTCCCGTATTCCGGCGAACTCGACGGCAAAGCCCCGGCTACCATGATCGACAGCCTCGGCAACGGTTATTACATTTGGCCGGGCAGCCCGGTCAAGTTCCGCCGCCAGTCGCAAGAATGGACCTACATGTTCAAAAAATACCTGAAAGATGCGAATGATAATCCCTGCATCGATATCCGGAGCAAGAAATTCCGCGAAAAGCCGTTGGCGGCAAATGAAAAATACTACAACCCGACCACCAGCAACTTCAATCTGGCTTACTTCGATATGGGTGACGCCCCGAAAAACGCATCATGCGCCTATACCTTGTTGCCGGCCACCAACAACGAAGAACTGCAGAAATTCGCCTCAGAAATGAAGGGCTCCGAAGCTCCGGTACAGATCCTGGCAATGACCTCGGATATCCATGCCGTATACGATCCTCAAACCAAAACCACCGGTTATGTCGTTTTCAATCATCAGAAAAAATTCAAAGACATCGGGCCGCTGAATTCAATAAATTCTCCCGCGTTCATTATGATCAAAGACCTGGGCGACCGCTATGAGGTCAGCGTAGCGTTCAGCGACCCGAACGGCGCGGAGAATTTCTTGCTGCGGTTGCATGGTGTCCAGAAAGCGGTCCGGCTCAACTCGAATTATCCCAATTCAGCGGTAACGGAAGTACCGAAGCTATAAATATGGAGAAGACTATGACCGGCAGGGAATTGATACGAGCGATAATCAACGGCGAAAATGTGCCGAGGAGCGGTTTCTGGATGGGCCATCCGCACAAGGATACCTGGCCGATTTACCGCGAATATTTCAAGGTGGAAACCGACGCGGAAGTGCGCGCCATCCTGGGCGACGACATGATCTGGCACTCCTGCGACGGCGGCTACCGTGGTAAAAACGGCGACCGGGCTTTTCCAAATCCGCGCAAGGGTGAAGGGCTTAGTAGCGCCGGTATCTTTTCGGAATGCGAATCCCTGGCCGAAGTCGAGGCCTATCCCTGGCCGGAGCCGGACGCCTTCGATTTCGCCGATACGCTGAAGGTCTTCCGTACCGCCGGCGAACGCTACCGGCTGGGCGGCATGTGGAGTCCGTTTTATCACGTGGTGGGAGATATGTTCGGCATGGAAAATTACTTCATCAAAATGTATACCGATCCGGAAGTCGTCAAGGCGGTCACCGCTCATGTCGTCGACTATTATCTGGCCGGCACGGAACGCTTTTTTAAAGAGGCCGGGGATGAAGTTGACGGATTTTTCTTCGGCAACGATTTCGGGACTCAACGCGACATTATGGTCAGCCCCGAATGCTTCGAAGAATTCGTTTTCCCGTATTTCAAGAAATTGACGGAACTCGGACATGCCTGCGGTAAACAGGTCATGCTGCATTCCTGCGGCGCTATCGTCAAAGTTATTCCCAGCCTGATCGAATTGGGTGTGGATGCGCTGCATCCGCTTCAGGCTTGCGCAACCAACATGAACGCGGAAAGTCTGCAACAGTTCAAGGGGCAACTCGCCTTCTGCGGCGGTATCGACACCCAGCACCTGCTGGTGCACGGAACCCCGGAGGAAATCAAAGCCGATGTTCATCGCGTCCGCCGGTTGTTGGGCCCGGACTTGATCGTCAGCCCAAGTCATGAGGCGCTGTTGCCCAACGTACCTCCCGAAAACATCAAGGCCATGTCCGAAATTGCTCATCAGCCATATTAAGGAAAGATATTTTATGAAAGAAAATTCCATTTACGCCGGAATCGGCAAAATTCCCTTACACAGCGGTTTTTCGCAGGAAGATTATTGGGTATGGGGCAGTTCGGTCGTCAAAGGCGACGACGGGTTGTATCATATGTACGTTTCCAGATGGCCGAAACGGTTGCCGTTTTTCGTCTCATGGATGACCGATTCGGAGATCGCCCACGCCGTTTCGGAAACTGCCGTTGGGCCGTATCGTTTCAACGACGTGGCACTCGGCAAGCGTGGCGCTCAGTACTGGGACGGGCAATCCTGCCATAACCCCAAAATTATGCGTTGGGGTGGCAAATATATCCTGTATTACATGGGCTCCACGCATCCGTTTGAGCCGCTTCCGGACGGCAAAACTTTCGACTTCAACGGCAAACACTGTGTCGTCGGCCGATCCAACAAGCGGATCGGCGTAGCGGTGGCGGATTCGCCGTACGGCCCGTGGGAACGCATGGACACTCCGATTCTGCCAACCAAGCCGAACACGTTTTACGCGCACCTGACTTCTAATCCGTCGCCGGTTATTCATGAGGATGGCTCCGTGCTGCTGATGTTCAAGGGACGTCCATACGCGGCTACCGGGCACGGCAGTATGGGTATCGGTGTAGCCAAAGCTGATCACTACCTCGGGCCGTACCGGGTCATGAACACGGAACCGCTGTTCGGCGAGGAGCGCTTCGGTGTGATCGAAGACCCGTCGATCTGGTTCGACGATCAAGGATACCACATGCTGGCCAAGGACATGACCGGCGCCATCTGCGGCGAAAAACTGGGCGGTTTTCAAGCGGATTCCCCGGACGGCCTGGACTGGAAACCGGCGGCGAACCCGCTCGCTTATTCTCGGAACGTGACCTGGGAAAATGGCGCAACTACCCACCTCGGCCACATGGAGCGATGTTTCCCATTGCTCGAAAACGGCAAAATCACTACGCTTTTTTTCGCTATTATGGACGAAGGTCAAGGTGAATTCGACGGTTCAAGTTCCAGGAATATCGCAATTCCGTTGCAGGGGTGATCGATGAATACACAAAAAAATGCGGCAAAAGATGTGATTTTGCGGATCGCGCCGGTGATGTCCGAGCGCTTCTCGCTCGAAATCATCCCCGCTGAAAATGGCCTCGATGTATTTGAGTTCGAGGCGATGGACAATCACTTGATCCTGCGCGGCAATACCGGGGTTTCGATCTGCTCGGGCTTCAACCGTTATCTGCAGGATTATTGCCGCTGTGAACTTTCCTGGTGCGGTGATCAGCTGAACATACCGGATATTTTGCCTGTTACGAACGGTACGATTCGAGTGGTTTGCCCGGGAAAATTCCGGGTATATTTCAATTATTGTACGTTCTCATACAGCGCGGCATGGTGGGACTGGGAGCGCTGGGAACGCGAGATCGATTTCATGGCCATGAAGGGAATCAATATGCCGCTTTCGGTCGTCGGACTGGAGGGAGTGTACTTCAATGTCCTGCAGAAATTCGGTTACACTCCCGATGAGGCCCGGCAATTCCTCGCCGGCCCGGCGTTTCTAGCCTGGCAGTGGATGACCAATATTCAGAGTCATGCCGGTCCGCTGCCGCTCTCCTGGATCGAATCGCATATCCGGCTTGGACAGAAGATTATCCAACGGCAGCGCGAACTTGGAATGATGCCGATTCAACAAGCGTTTTCTGGCTTCGTACCACGCGATTTTGACCGAAAAAATCCTTCCGCCAAATTGCTGATGAAAGAAGATTGGGCAGGCTTCCCCGGAACGGCCGAACTGGAGCCGCTGACCCCGGAATTCAATGCGTTTGGCGAAGCATTCCTGAAGGAGGAAATCCGCCTTTTCGGCAAAGGCCAATATTATGCCGCCGACCCATTTCATGAAAGCTCACCGCCTCGTGAGGATGAGGAGTATTTGAGGACGGTTGGCGAAAACATTTTCCAAGCCATGACGCAGGTCGTTCCCGATGCCATATGGGTAATGCAGAGCTGGAGCGTCCGCAAAGCCATCGCTACCGCCGTACCAGTGGGTAAGTTGCTGATGCTGGATCTCGGCGGCAGTTATTCCGAACGCGAAAACTTCTGGGGCCACGATTTCGTCATCGGCATTCTGCATAACTTCGGAGGGCGGATCAACCTGCACGGTGACCTGGAGAAACTGGCGGAAAATGCACTGCATCAGGCCGGGGCCGCCAATGCGGCCGGAGTCGGTTTTTTCATGGAGGGAATCACGCAAAATCCGGTGTTCTATGCATTGGCCTTCGACTTGATCTGGCTCGATCGTTCGGTGAATATCCATGACTGGCTGAAGGCGTATGCCCGGCGGCGTTACGGACAGCAGGACGACGCAGCCGAACGCGCCTGGCAATTGCTGCTACAGAACCCGTACCGGCGCGGAACCAGCGGCGTGGAAAACAGTTCGATTATCGCTGCGCGCCCGGCCTTAGACTCCTGCA
This sequence comes from Victivallaceae bacterium, assembly GCA_031548025.1. Taxonomy (GTDB): domain Bacteria; phylum Verrucomicrobiota; class Lentisphaeria; order Victivallales; family Victivallaceae; genus UBA5239. The sequence goes on from JAVBRM010000093.1 coordinate 59,463, forward strand.
AATCTGGCCCCAATGCCGGCCTTTCGATTCCCTATGATCCGGAGAAATTGCTCGAGGCTTGGCAACTGTTACTGAGCTCGGCAGACCGGTTGAAAAACTCATCGGGGTATCTGTATGACATCGTTGATATCGGTCGACAGGCGCTGTCCAATCTGGCGCAGGAAATTCATTGGGAAGTGCGCCTGTCCGCACACGATGGGGATGTCGAAAAATTTCGCATGATGACGCTGCATTTTCAGGAAGCTTTGCTGCTGACCGACGAATTGGTTTCCACCCGCCGGGAACTAAACTTCTATGAATGGGTCCGCGCGGCCCGGAGCTGGGCGACCAGTGAGGACGAAAAAGCTCTCTATGAACTCAACGCCTCGCTATTGCCAACGATCTGGGGACCGCTCGAAGTGGAACCGCGGATTTTCGACTATGCCTGGCGCGAATGGGGAGGCCTGATCAAAGATTATTACCTGGAGAGATGGCGTAGATTTCATAACTATCTGGAGCAATATCTCCTAAAATACGATGATTCCTTCTGTACAAAGGTTTACGGACGGCAAGCCTGGCGCGCCAATGAATTTCTATCGAATCTGGCGGATTGGGAGATAGCATGGGTGAAGTCGCCGCGCACCGTCAATGAGTTCAAACCGTCGTGCGAATTGACCGCTGCTCGCAAAGCATACGACTGGTTGCGCCCACTGGCTGAAACCATGTATGGAAACGAACACAAAATACGAGTGGAAAATCTAAAAAATGAACTCACCGGTAACCAGTTCGGCGCCTTGTTGAAGAAGGTTGATACCGTCGAATGGCAACTGGGAGAAAACCACTCCCTGGAAATCGAACTGCCATCAAACCTGTACGGTGAAGGCAAAAACACCTTCCACCTGATTCCCGCATTGGAGATCCCCAACTGGCACACACCACGGATGATCCTGCTACAAAACGAACAGCCTGTCGCCGATTCCATTCATTCAGATAAGGTCGAGTTCTCGCGAACCGGCTGGAGCTGGACTTCCCAACAGGACGGAATTGTGTTCAACGCAAAATACATCCTGAAACTTGAAATCCGAACGCCCGAATTCATCGGAAACGTACAAAACTTCGAAATACGCCTCGAACGAAATTAACTATTGGAAAGCACTAATTGGGGATTTCATGAATGATGTGATAGCAAGGAACGCAAACACGGCAAGATCAAAACGCCCGTTTTGTTTTGCTTATTTTCGCCTATTCGTCAATCAGTCCGTATTCGGGAATTTGAGTACATATTAGGAAAAAAGCGGGAAACCTGGTCGGTTACTTCGACGGGCTGAAATGTCGGGTGGCAACCGCGCCAGATTTCCCTAAATAAATGAAGTCATTGATTTACTTTAATCGATTGTCTGTTGACATAGATCACCTACTGCTCCAGAATAGAGACGCAGACAGTCCGTCACCGCAGTAGATGACAATCAGTGAATACACGCAGTGATTACATCCCCAAAGACCCCGGAGTCACCAGCCGCCCTGCGGTAGCTAGCAGCCTGTCGGATTGGAATCAGCCCTGCGGCAAGCGTCTTTCCGGTGTATTTCCCCCATGAATCCTCGGACGATGCCCGCATCGCCCTTCGTCTTCCTGGAAGAAATACCCTCGAAAATCCTGCTTGTCTTTGGGCTGATTCCAATCCGACAGGCTGCTAGGCAAAGCCGGTAAATTTAATTTCACCGAGCGTATATCAATAGTCTTTCGAAAAACTTAAC
>JAVBRM010000159.1:0-34000 GCA_031548025.1 Victivallaceae bacterium
TGGCGTTGGGAAATCGAGGTCAATTTCAAAGACGAAAAAACCATCTTCGGCATCCAGGAACCACAGATTCGAACCGCCAATGCAGTCGAAACTCTCCCGGAATTCATTGCCATGATTTACGCCTTGTTTCTGCTGGCGGCCAAACAAACCTTCGGCGATGACAACCATTTCAGTTATCCGAAATGGCGCAGCTCTAAAACCGTTTGGCGTCCATCCACCGCCAACTATCTGTCGGCATTTCGAACTGCCATTCTCGCTCAAGGTGCCAATAAAAACGACTTTACGACAACAGCCAAGGAGGACATTAAGCCACTTTTATTCAAAACTGATTGGAAAACTGTTATTTACAATGCCGTAAACTGAGGAGAAATCTTATGCGAATCTCCATCGCTCATCCATACACGAAAAGGCCAAAGTAAAGAAGGCGGGATTTTCCCGCCTTATCTGATTACTTCTTGCCCTTCTTCTTTTCGGGAGGGAATTGGTAGATTTTGTCTGGAGTGGGATACTCGAATTTGGTACCTTTGCGAATGTGTTCGCTGACCTTGACGATTTCCACGCCTTCGTCGATGGTGATGGGGAAGGGGACGTTTTCACGAATGGTTTTATAGAGACATTGATAAATGTCATCCATGTTCAACCCGGAGGTCGGCTTGACCTTGACGGTTTCTTCCTTCCACGGAATCGGTTCCGGATTGTAGGACACGGCGCCGAAAGGCGGAGTGCCGCGCTCGGCTTTGCCGACTTTGAACTTATAGCCGGGCTCGACGTATTTCAGGTGGATTTCTTTGCTGTCGGCAGTCAGGGCGCCGCGGTCGCCGTAAACCACATATTCGGGCATCAGTATCGCCGAACCATATGAAAGTTCGAGGTCGACAACCCGGCCGTTAGCGCCTTTGAGAATCAGCTTGATATGGTCTTCGGCGTCGCCCAGCGAGGAGATCAGCTGGAGATCGCTCCAGATATCCTTGATCGGGGCATCGACCATCCGGATGGCGTGATCGACCAGGTGCGGGCCCCAGTTGTTGAGCAAGCCGCCGCCGCAATCGAGAATGGTCTGCCAGTCTTTGCGGCGCTGGAAGAAATGCCGATGCAGTTTCACCAGGTGAATCTTGCCGAGAATGCCGGACTGCATGATTTCGCGAACGTGCTGGAAGGTTGCTTCCAGGCGGCGGTTATGCCGCAGGAACAATTTGCCGGGATATTTTTCCGACAGGGCTTTCAGCTTTTTGGCTTCGGCATAATTCATGGCGACCGGTTTTTCCAGGAAAACATATTTCCCGGCTTTCAAGGCCATTTGACAATGTTTCAGGTGGTCCGGCGAACGGCTGACGATGGAAATCAGTTCGATATCCGGGTTGCTGATCATGTCTTCAAATTTCTCGTAAACAGCGCAACCTGTGGCTTCCTGAGCCAGCCGGCGGCGTTTGCTGTCGACGTCACAACAGGCGATGACTTCAAACATGCCTTTGGTTTTCTTGATTTCGGGAATATGCATCTCGTAGCCGGCACGGCCTATGCCGACGATGCCGGTTTTGATCGGTTTGAGTTTTTTCATTCGCGTTACCTTGAAAATTATATACCGGTTTTTTTCGATTATGAAATTTACATTCGGTTTATATTTTTGCAATCCTTTTTTGCGAATTTTCTTGAATTTATCACCGAAGCGGGTTATCTTCACAATACCAAAAGTGAAAGGGAATTGCAATGATGAAGATATTGTGGAGTATTGTACTATTTTCCGCCTTCTGTTTCAATATCGCCTTTGCCGGCGAAGCGCCTCAGGCAAAGGTGAATAACGAAGGCTTTGATTTTGCCCAAATGGCCGTCGGCAGCGACCCGATTGAGCCGGTTAACCGGGTAATGAGCAGTATTGAGCATGTATTTTTGCGGTGGATTTTTCGTCCTATCGGTTATGCTTACGGTTCGATCATGCCGCATTTCGTTATCAAAGGATTTAATAATTTCACTACCAATGCGGGTTTCCCGGTGCCGATGTTCAGCTGTTTCCTGCAGGGAAAATTCGGGGAGGGGGGAATTGTCTTTGTCCGTTTCATGAGCAATACCATGATGACTGCGGGCTTCTGGGACCCGGCCGCCTATTGGTTCGGGCTGCCGCCGAGCGAGGAAGATTTCGGGCAGGCTTTTGCCAGTTGGGGAATTGGACGCGGTTTTTTCATCGGCGTGCCGAGCATGTCGGGTAACAACATCCGGGATACTGTCGGGATGGTTTTCGACGCTGCCGCCGACCCCAAAACTTATATTTACGGAGGCCAATATTTCACATTTCTGAACAGCACCATGTCCAAGTATGACAGCTACGAGGATGCGAGTATGGGAAATTGGGACAGTTATGTGTTGTTCCGGGATATGGGGGCGTTTAACCGGGATATCAAAGTTCGCGACTGGGATCATCCGAAGACCTTGGGTAAAGCCGAAATTGAGCTGAAAGGCAAACAGGCGATGCCGGGGATTATCTCGCAATCCACTTATCACAAAAATCTTGCGGCTTTGATGGAGCCCATGCCGGAATATCAGTCCCAGGGGGCGTCCACCGATACTTTGCGTTTTGCCATGACCCGGGTTCAAGCGCACGGCGTCAGCTTCTGGCCCCGGCTGTCATTGTGGAACCGGGCTGACCTGGTGCATTTGTTCAGGGAAAATACGGTCGAAGTACGGCCGGAGCGTCCTAAGCTCAATTACCGTTATCTGGCGGTGAAAGACGAGCCGAGCGCGCCGTTGGTGGTGCTGGTGCCGGGGCTTGGCGGCAGTTATTTGAACAGCATGTCCGATGCGCTGGCCGAAATGCTGTGGCATAACGGTTATCAGGTGGTCTTGATCAGCAATCCGTTCAGCTGGGAATTCATGGAGGGGGCGAGTTCGGTCAAGGCGCCCGGCTATGCTCCGGTGGATGCGGCCGATATGCGCCTGGCCGTCAAAAAGATTCTTGAAGACCTCAAAAACCGCTATGAGATCAGGCCGGTTCGCCGTTCGATGATGGGGTATTCCATGGGGGCTTATTATACCTTGTATGCCGCGGAACAGGAAAGCAGGGACGACTCCCTGAATTTTGACCGTTACGTGGCGATTAATCCGCCGGTAAACCTGGTCAACAGCCTGATCAAGCTGGATGAATTTTACGATACCTGGAAAATATGGGGTCGGGAGGTGGCGTACGAGCGCGGGCTGATCGCCGCCGCCAAATATCTGTCGATGTTGAATGCCCGTCATAGCTGGGAAGGTTACTCGCCGGTGGCGCCGGTGCGCAATTTTTACCTGGTACCGGTGGAAAATGAAGAGGCTCGAATGCTGATCGGCTATTCTTTCAAGCGTACCCTCAACGAGATTATGACCTTGCTGTACAAAAAAGTACAGTCTCCCGATTACAGTTGGGGCAACCGGCAAGCGCTTTATAATAAGTTCAATAACTATAATTTTAGATACTATGCGGAAAATATCATGCTGCCGATGGTCCAAATGCGTACCGGGAAAAAAGTCGGTCTCGAACAACTGGCGCATGACGTCAGCTTAAAAGCGTTGGCGGATTTCCTGAAAAAGGACACAAAAATCCGGGTAATTCATTCCGTCGACGATTTTCTGGAAAGCGATGCCGAGCGTCTCTGGCTGGCGGAGGTACTGGGCGAAAAGCTGGTTTTCATGCAGCACGGCGCGCATTTGGGCAATATATATACGCGAGCGATGCACGACTATATTCTGAAAATGCTGGATTCGGGAATGCCGGAGGTGGATAATCTGCCTTACCGCAGCAGACCGTAAAGTAAGGAACTGTAACAAAATAAACTATCTATTTTTCCGATCTTATGTGCGTTTTTTGTCTGAATTGCTCGTTACATAGCTCGCTATGCGCCTCTCAGTTCAAATCAAAAATCATCACATAATCCCTGGCGAAATATCATAGTTTATTTTGCTACAGTTCCTAATTACTGATTGGATTCGATATAGAAATAGTTGTCTTCGGGATCTTGGAACGCCATCAGGGTTTCGCCGTGGAACTGCTTGATTTCCAGGGGTTTTTCGCAACCGTAGTCGATCAGGCGTTCTTTCAATAATGCCAGGTCATCGACCAGGATTTTCCAGGAAACGTTCTGGATATCGGCTTTGGGGCCGGAGTATTGCTCAAGAATGAGGGAACAATCACGGCCGGCTTTGAACTCAACCCAGAAACTGCTGTCGATGATGGGATCGCCCAATCCGATAATGGCCTGATAGAAATATCGACAAAGGTCAAGATTTTTAACCTTGACGATTATTCCGAAACGGCTTTTTTCCATAAAAAAAATATTCTCATTGTTTTAATATCACAAAATGTGGGCTATCTTTATAAGATAAAACTTTAAAGTAACAATACAAGAAAGGAAAAGTATAAATTATGGATTATTCAGTCTATCAAAACCCGCTGACCGACCGTTATGCCAGCAAAGAAAAGAGCTTTAACTGGTCACCGCAAAAGAAACACTCCACCTGGCGCAAGCTCTGGTTGGCGTTGGCGACCGAGGAAAAGGCGCTGGGGCTGGATATCACCGATCTCCAGATCGAGGAAATGGCCGCGCATTTGGACGACATCGATTTTGAGGCCGCCGCCGCCAAGGAAAAAGAGTTGCGGCACGACGTGATGAGCCATATTCATACCTTTGGGACCCTGTGCCCGGACGCCATGCCGATCATCCACCTGGGGGCGACCAGCTGTTACGTGACCGACAATACCGAGCTGATTCAGATGCGCGACGGCATGGAGCTTCTCCGCGGCAAGCTGCTGGAAGTCATCCGCAATCTGGTGAAAATCGTTGAACAGTATAAAGATATGCCGACACTCGGCTTTACTCATTATCAACCGGCGCAGTTGACTACCGTCGGTAAGCGTTTCAGCCTGTATCTGCAGGATTTTGTCCTTGATTTTGAAAGACTTCAGCATGAAATCGAGAACCTGCCGTTCCGCAGCGTCAAAGGGACTACCGGGACTCAGGCGAGCTTCCTGGCGCTTTTCAACGGCGACCACGACAAGGTCCGCACTCTGGAAAAGAGAGTGGCGGCGGCGATGGGCTTTGACAACATCATCGACGTCAGCGGTCAAACGTATACCAGAAAGGTCGACTATTTCGTTTTGACGGTCCTGTCCGGCTTGGCCCAATCGGCGTACAAAATGTGCGGCGATATCAGGCTCTTGGCCAACCTTCGGGAAATCGAAGAGCCGTTCGGCAAGAACCAGGTAGGTTCCAGCGCCATGGCCTACAAACGCAATCCGATGCGCAGTGAACGGGTCTGCTCGCTGGCCCGTTATCTGATGACATTGCCGTTGAATTCCGCGCATACTCATGCCAATCAGTGGTTTGAGCGCACTCTTGACGATTCGGCCAACCGCCGTCTGGTCCTGGCCGAAGGCTTCCTGACCGCTGACGTCATTCTCTCCACTGTGGCCAATATCACCGACGGGTTGCAGGTCTGGCCCAAAGTCATTGCCAGACGTGTCCAGGATGAATTGCCGTTTATGGCGACCGAGAACATCCTGATGGCCGCGGTCAAAGCCGGCGGTGACCGCCAGGAATTGCATGAAGCCATTCGCCGCCATTCCATGGACGCCGCCCGCCGGATCAAAGAAGACGGCCTGAACAACGACCTGATCGACAGAATCAAAGGCGAACCGGCCTTTGCCATGGTACGTGATCAGATCGATTCGCTGATCGATTCCCGGGCCTTTATCGGCCGCGCTCCTGAACAATGCGAAGATTACTTGCGGGACAAAGTCAATCCGCTGCTGGCCAAATACGGCAACCAGCAGGCCGGAATCGACGAAGTCCTGGTGTAATACTGGAAACACGGGGAGACACGGGGAAAAAATCCGTGTCCCTTCGTCTTTTCGAAATATTCGGCAAATAAATTTTACTTTTCTTTAAACAGGGTATTGACAAAATCCGAGAGTGGTGGTAGTATATATGCAACCACTTAATGGTTTGATTGAAACTTTTTTAGGGAAAGATGCTACCAGATGAGAACGGAAATCAATTACGCCGAGCTGAAACTCGATAAGGAATCGCCGGAACCACTGCATCTGCAATTGAGCAGGGAATTACATCGGCAGATTCGATTGCTATTGCCGAACAGTCAGGCAAATCTGCTTTCGGAGCGCAAACTTTCCGATTTGCTGGCATTGGACCGGTCAACCACCCATCGCGCTTATTCCGAGCTGAAAAAGGCTGGACTCCTCTCGCAGGGCCCCAATAAGACGCTGTGTGTGGCCGCGGATGCCCGCCAGAAGACCCGCCGGCCGTTTCCGAACATAGGGATTATCATTCCGGAACGTTTCTCCGATTTCATCGATCACAGCCAACAGATTCCCATGTTGTATATGCGCGGGATTTTCGACCGTGCCGCCGAGCTTAATATTTCTACTCTGATGGTTCAGTTGCCGCCTTATGACGCCGATGAGAATCATATACGGGATTTTCTGAGTACCGTAATCGGGCGGCTGAACGGAGTAATCCATCTGGGACACCGGAAAAGTCCGGAGGATGCACCGTTACAAAGATTATTTGAATATACGGAGGTTCCGCAGATTTTTATTTCCGGTTATCCTGAGTATCCGCATATCGGCTCGGTGTGCGGGGATGTGGGCACTGGAGCGCGGTCTCTATGCGAGCAATTGCGTGAAATGGGGCACAAGGATGTCGGTATCATCAGTTTTTTTCACGATGCCTTTGCCAAAACATGGAACTCGATTTTTCGCTACGAAAGTTGCGACCGGGCGAAAAATCTTTTGGATTATTTCAACATGTACGGATTCAATTGCCGTGAGGATTGGCAACTGTATGGTTGCGATGGTAAGGAACAGATCAAGAGGGGATTGCGGAAGCTGGACTGTTTGCCTACGGTTTTCTGGTGTATCGATGATGAAATCGCGCGTATGACCATAGAAGCATTGACCGAGCTTGGAGTACGGGTCCCGGAAGATGTTTCAGTGGTCGGGTTCGACGGTGAAACCATGGCGGGGAAATATGACGGATTGACCACGGTCAAGTTGCCGTTTTATGCGATCGGCAGCAAGAGTGTCGACCTGCTGCATGAATATTATGAAAACGGAATCAGCGACGATAATCGCATGATAAGGCTGCCGACTTCACTGATTCTGCGGAACAGCCTGGCGCAGGCCTCCCGTAAGCCGGCTTTGTCCATTTACAAGTCCAAATCACATAAAGAGAATTTACAAACAACAGGGGTGTAAGCATGAAATTGAAAAACCGTTTCACACTTATTGAATTGCTGGTAGTCATAGCGATCATTGCGATATTGGCGGCGATGTTGCTACCGGCGTTGGGCAAGGCGCGGGAAAAAGCCAAGACCACCAACTGCATGAATAATTTAAAACAAGCCATCCAATTTTCCTTCATGTATGCCGATGACAACGATGGTTTGATGCCGAAATCCTGGGATTACGATTATCCATATACCTATGTATTGTTTGGACGGGTGACAAGCTGGAGTAAAGTTCCGGCCGTCAAGAACAGTTTTTTCTGTCCGTCACTTCCGTACAATGCCGCCGCCAATCTATACCGTGCCCAGTTTGCGTGGGTTTACGGGTTGCCCGCCAGTACGACCGCGATAAATTTCAAGGCAAAACCGAGCAAGGCGCCGTCGGCAAGCATGGTATTTGGGGATTCCTACTCCTGTTCGAAGTTTACGAGTACCGGTTATTTGGCCCAAACCGGTGGAATCTATGTGGCGTCGACTTCACCGCCGGACCAGGGATTGTTGCACGCACGGCATCAGGGGATTGCCAACATGGCGATGATGGATGGGCACGCGGAAGGGATATCCGGACCAAGAATTATTGTTGAGAAATATGCTTTGGCATACTCAATTACCGGACCGATTTTAAATAATTGAGAATAAAAAGGCAAATCAATATGAAGATGAAGGTTTCAGTTTTATTGTTTTTCATGATAACGATGATCGTACAGGCAGTGGAGCCGGTAAAAGTCAACGATAGTGATATTATGCTGTTGGCGCATTTCAACAGCACCGCCAAGCCGGAAAGCGGCATCAGCGAGGGCATGGCCAATCGCGCTTCCATAACCGCCGGGGAGCAGGGGATGAAATTCACGGACAGCATGCCACGGCCGGAAGCGCTGGATTTAACGGCGACCGGTTCGCTGTTGGCCTTGCCCGGCAAGGGCAATATCGATGTGAACCAGGGAACCATGCAGTTCTGGTTTAAACCGCGTTGGAGTAAAACCGGTTATAACCACTGCCGGATTTTCCAGTTCGGCAGCCCGGTGCAACGCGGCGGAGTAAACTGGCGCGGGCATAATGCATTCTATTTCCAGAAACCGGCGAAGGAAGAGCGCGTACAGTTGTGCCATAACGGCAAATCGATTGCCAAAGAATTGCCGCATAGTCTTGATACGTGGTATCAGATGGCGGCTACCTGGGATGCCGGGCGGAAAACTTACGAACTTTATATCGACGGTGAGCTGGTTGGTTCCCAGCCGTATAAATTGCCAGACGGTCCGCCTGCCGAACTGCACTTTGGAGCTCCGGACACGCACCGCGGACAGGTTTATATTGATGAATTGAGAATTCTCAAGCGTGTACTGACGGCTGCTGAGATCAAGCAGGATTATGAGGCTCAGAAGGAGGGACACGAATTTGCTTCGCCGGTTGCCGCGGCCGGGACTTTTCCGGTTTTTCAACCGGTGCCGCCGGAAGCGGATGCCGCCGGATCCGTATTGCTGGATATCGATCTGCCGGTTTACCTGACTGCTGAACCGATGAAGATCGACGGCAATCCGGACAAAGCCTGTTGGAAAAAAGTCTCCCCTCTGCCCACTTTGGTGAAAAAGGACAACTCCGTGCCGAAAGCCGCCAGTGAAATCAAGCTGCTCTATGACCGGAATAACCTCTATATCATGGCCCGGTTTGCCGAGCCGCAGATGAACCGGTTGTCGGCCAGGTTCGACCAGCGCGATCTGGCGATCTATAGCGACGACTGCTTGGAATTCCTCATCCTGACCCCGGGTAACCGCCATAATTTCTTTCATTTTGCCGTGAATGCGATCGGTTCGATCTTCGATACCCGCGATGGCAGAAAGAACTGGAATGCCGCCAATGCCGTAGTAAAAAACATTCGCGGTAATGATTTCTGGACGGTGGAAATGCAGATACCGTTCAAAGACCTGGGAATTGCGACGCCGCAAATCGGTGAAAACTGGGGAGCGCGTTTCTGTCGCGAACGCCACGGTGCGGAGAGAGAATTATCATCTGTTCCACGGAACGAGAACAGGTCATTTTCTGACAAGGTAGCACTGGGAAAGCTCTGTTTCATGGGCTCGCTTGACGGCAAAAACGCGCTGGAGTGTTCCATTCCTGCGGAAAAATTCATGCCGGGGTGCAATCCGGTATCGCTCAAGACCAAAGATCTGAGCGGGAAAAACGCGGAATATATGGTTACAGTGACACAATATGGGCGCAAGAGCGAAATTCTCGGGCGTGAAGAATCCAAGTTGAATGTCGCCGCCGGCGGCACGGCGGAATTGCCGTTGGTCGTCAAAGTAGATAACGATGAAACCGAGCGGGTGGCGGTCGGTATTGCCGATGCCGGAGGAAATGCCGTTTACAGCCGTATTCTGGAACGCGGCTACAAGGCGGTGGAGCCGTCAATTCGTCAGGCGGCGGTGAGATTGGCACGGTATCAGGAAAACGCTGGAATTTTCAAATCATACCGGCATCCGCTGTACATGAGTGTGGTGGAATCGGTCGAGCTGTTGGTAAAAGAACTGCAGACGTATCGGGAAAAACTCGACCGGGCGCTGAATGCGGGTGAAATGGTTTCCGAAGCGGACTATGAGCATATTGCCGCGATGGTGAATGGGTTCAATCGCTGGTTGGAAGGACGGCGCTACCTGGTGTGGCAGACCTCGCCGTGGGAAGTGGGGTCGCCGGATGCGATTGCCCCGTTGGATTACAATGAAAAAATGGTGCTGAAGTTCAATCAGGCGGGTAATGAGCGCGAGGCGGTTTGTCTGGTGATTTCGGGGTTGCTTTGCGATAAACGGATGGATCTGCGTTTGTTTGCGGAGCCGATCAAACAGGACGGGAAATTCATCTCCAGCGATAGTTTTCGGATTTACACGGAGGAATTCGTTGACCATCTGGGCTCGCTGAGTTCCACGCCGTTGATTCAAGCGCCGGGAAATATTATCACGGTTACGCCGGGCCATTCGTTGCGGGTGTGGGTGGTGTTTGACTCCAAAGGTGTTGAGCCGGGAAATTATGCGGGGGTCATCAAAATCAAACCGCTGTATGATTATTCGTTGCCGAACCGGGAGTTGCCGGTGGCGCTGCGGATTTTCAATTTCGCCTTGCCGGAAACACGTGACTGGCCGTTGGATTGCTTTTTCTGGACCGGGAAGTTTACCCCGCTGAACGAACCCGCCATGGTACAGCTCGTGCATGATTACCATATCAAATGGGTCATGACTGAATCCGAGAATTACAAAAACGGATTCATTAATGATCGCACAGCGGTAGGCCCCAAGAATGAGCTGGGATACGATCCGAGGCGTGCCAAGACCGCGAATGAGGAATTTTTCCGGCTGGCTAAACAGCTGGGTATGCGGGTTGTTTTTGCCTGGGGAACCAGCACGGATGTGCAGTGGCATCAACTGATGTCGGACCGGCTGAAGGGAATGGGATTCGACTATGGCGATTTCATGTTCCATGGGGCGCTGAAGGATGAGTTTCATGCATCCGATATTCCGAAAGCCGCCGAATTGCGCAAGCAATTGAAGGCAGCCGATCCGAACTGGCAGTTTATGGCGACCTTACTGAACACACCACCGCCATCCGGCGCGACGCTTCAGCAGATCGAACAGGCCGGACTGCCGGAGTTCTTCAAGTTCTGGAGTGTGATCAGCAGCCGCGCCTTCGACAGTAAGCAGGGACCGGAAACGATCAATTTGTTACGGAAACACGGAGGCAAGGTTTGGGCGTACCGCTGTTCTTACAATATGCAAACTCAGGATGTTATGGATTATTACCGTATCTTCCTGTGGGAATCATATCTGCGCGGGTTTGACGGCGCCGCATTCTGGACGCTTCACAGCACCAAGAACGACGGTTTCGACCATCGTGACGGCTATGACGACGGCATCACCTGGCGCGGCATCGACAAGAATCCGATACCGACCAAACGCTTTGAAGTCGTTCGCGAGGGGCTCGAAGACGTCGCTTATATGGATATCCTGAAAAAGCGTCTTGAAGCAGTCGTAGCGAAAAATCCCGGTAAGAATTACGCGGAGTACCGCAAACTTATTACCGAGCGCCCGCGGCAGATCATACAGAACCGCAGCCAGGATGAACTGGAGCGCTGGCGGCTGGAAATGCTCGAAGCTATCGAACAGCTTGGCAAGGAGTTGTTATAAGAGATGGAAAAATATCGAAAATTTTCCAATTGGCGGTTGATTTATAACTGAACAAAGGATTATATATTATAACTGAACAAAGAAATGAGGTTTGGTTATATGAAGCCGCCGGTCATGCAAAATCGGATATTCAAGGACCTGAAGCAAATGATTGTTTCGGGTCGTTATCATACCGGTTACCGTCTGCCCACCGAGCCGGAACTGGCGGAGCAGTTCGGGGTGGCCCGCAATACTTTGCGTCAGGCGCTCAAAGGCTTGGAGGATGAAGGTTTGCTGGAGCGGTTGCCGCGGCAGGGAACTTTCGTCCGCGAGCTGCCGATGATGGCTCCGCAGATTACGTTTCTTCTGCCGTGCGCGGATTTTCTGACCTGGCCGAGCACCAAACATGATAATTTCCGTAAGATTTTCGCCGGAGTAATGAAGGCTGCATATGAATGCGGACTGCATGTCAAAACCGTTCCGGTTTCACCCACCAACGACAACCGGGATATCGACTGGCGGCGGCTGAATTTCATCAATCAGGGAACCTATCTGATCTTGACCGGGCTTTGGTATCAGCCGGTTTTCGAATTCATCCGCAAACGCCGGGCGCGTACCGTTCTGCTTTATGAACGGGATTACCAGCGGCCGAATATTTTTGCGCCGCATATCGAGGATTTCTACACTTTGTGCCGGGATTTCCGCTGCGGCATGGAGGGATTGACCCGGCATCTGCATTCGTGCGGATACCGGAAAATCGCCCTGGCCGGAAAAAATATCTTTCTGCCGAACCATCCCGCCCCGGGAGGATATCAGGACGTCATGCGGTCATTGGGATTGTGTAACGATCTGATTTTTGACATTGTGGCCGCCGATAATTGCGGCAAGCTGCGGGAAATCATTCACACTCTGCACGATAAACATGGTTTTGAGGCGGTGATTCTTAACGGTATCGGCGATATTCTGAATGGCCGGGATCAGCTCGACCTGAGCTTTGTTCAGGCGGCGGCGCTGACGATCGAAAGCACCACGGCGGAGGATATGAAACCGGCCGCCGATTCCTTTGGTTTCAATTACCACGATATCGGATACAATGCCGTGATGCGTTTGCTGGACAACAATTTCCATGCCGGTGAGGAGATCATCCCGCCGGTATTCAATTATCGTTCGATCAAGAAATAAGGGAGAACAGTATATGCGAAAATTTACACTTATCGAGCTCTTGGTAGTGATTGCGATCATTGCGATTCTGGCTGCGATGCTGCTGCCGGCATTGAATCATGCCCGGGAGGTTTCCAAAAATTCCAAATGCAAAAGCAACCTTCGGCAGTTGGGACTGGCGGCCATTACTTATACCTCGGACTATGAAGGATGGTTCTTCAAATGGAATGGGAACCTGACTACCAGCGACAAGTGGGAAACGACGTTGGCCGATTGCGGTTATATTCCGTTACGCGAACACGGGATACTGAGTTGTCCATCCAATAAATATGGTTCATATAATAATCCCAAAGTCAGTTATATCTGGAATGGACATCTTGGTTATACCGATACGGCCGCTATGCCCAGGGCCAATATGAATAAGATAACCAAAGCCAGTGCGGTGATGATTTTCGGGGATTCCGGTTCGCGGACCGATTCAGTTGCTCCGAAGCTTGGGCATGTGATCATCAAATCAAATTTCGGTGCCGGAGTATTGGGCTGGCTGCATGAGAATATCTATGGGAATCTGGTATTTATCGACCTGCATGTGGATAAAATCAAGACTTATGGCATACAAATTAATTCCGATGAGATAAATGATTTATTATTACCACGATAAAGGAGATATGCAATGAGAAAAATAATCGGTCTGTTGATCATCCTGGCGGCATTGGCCGGGTTCTGTAAAGATTATCGGCTGCAATGGGATAACCAGCTTGAGCGGATTGCGGTGAAGGGAGGAGAGGTAACCATTGCCAATGCCGAGGCGGTCAAAACCACTTTGACCAGTGAGGTAATCGAGTTGAACCAAAGTGAGGCGGCTCCGGTCGACTTCGGCTGCCGGATCAAGGTTGGCGAGGCAATTGAGAAGCCGGCGGCGTCGGTGGTCATTAACCGGATTGTTTATATGGACGGCAGCAAGGGGGCTTTCAAAAGCTGTAGCCGGGCCGGTCATTTTCGTTCTACCGACTGGATGGATGCTTATACCACCTGGATGCCGGAGAAGCCGGTGAAAAGCCTGGTAGTCGTTGTCGCTTTTCATAACGCGGGCACATTGTACCTGAAAGATTTCAAGTTGAGCTCGGTCAGTCCGGATGATGCCGATTATCATGAAAAGCTCGGCAAGGCGCTACCGAGAATCAAATCGGCTCCGGCCGCCGCCATCCAGGCGCAGACACCGGCGGAGACTTCAAAACACAGGATGACATTTCAGAAAATATATCCGGATGCGGAGTTTGTGCTGGCTGTGGGGTATCCCGACCAGTCGGCGGAGGAATTTTCGAAAGAAGAATTCAAGAGCTACGAAATTCCGCCGATTATTGGCCGTGGCGTCAATAAAGTGTCGTTTCCCGTGGAGATCGAAAGTGATGGCGAGTATACTTTTCTGGCGTTTTTCTGCAATGCGAAAAACGTCTGGAACCGGATTCGGATTCTGGTTGACGGCAAGGAAGTCGGTAAGCGCGCGATCGATGCGGACGGACCCGGGACGAAATTCGGAGCTACTCCTTACCGGACCGCCGTCCCCATGCAGTTAACCGCTGGGAAGCATGTCATTGATATCGAATATATCAAGCCCGGCTTTCGGATCGGGGTCGCTCCCGATGCGTTTGCCTTGATCAAAGGCACTCACAAAGCCCGGTATCAGGCTGGTGAGTTTGTCTATGACCGGAAAGACGCGGCGAATTGGGTGGCGAAAGTATCGTCGACCTCCAGCGGCAGTGTGGCCGGTTACAGTTCGATTACCGGCGATGATTTTGAAGTTGTGATTCCAGCGGTAAAGGGAGCCGAATTCATAGAGTTGGAACTTGCGGAAAGCATGATCCCGGATACCGATCTGGTTACAAAAGCCGGAGTACGGGTATTCGATGTTTATTTGAACGGCAAAAAAGTATTGTCCGACTATGATATCTGGGAGCGTTCCAAAGGGCAGTTCATGACCCGTGAAAAAATCCGGCTGGAGAAGGGGAATCCGGTTCTGCGGCTGGTCAGCAAGACGGAGGCTCCGGCCAAAATCAGTACGGTTACCTTGCTGGATGCAAAAGGCAAGATATTGGCGCAATATTTGTTTGCCCCGGAGAAAAAATCTGCCCCATGCCAGTTTGACAGTCCCTTCAATATGGTGGCAAATCCAGGTTTCGAGCTGAATTCGGATAATGAAGTTTCATTCTGGAGGCTGATAGCGGGAAAGGCCGGATTGGATGCGGAGGCCCACGGCGGAGAAAATTCATTGAAGCTCGATGCCTCCGGCGGTAATCTGCTCAACGATGTATTGTCCATGGTCAGTTGGGATAAACCTTATGAATTAAGCTTTTACGCCAAAGGGCAGGGGAAGGTTCGCCCCCGGTTGATCTGGATGCGCCATGCCATGTATACCAATAAGATGGTTCAGGAAAACAGCTCGGCTGTCAGCAATTATATTATTGAGCAGGCCGGGGTAACTTATGGCGAATGGCAGGAAATTGACGGCTGCAAATGGCAGAAAGTTACATTGAGCGCTATGCCGCCACGTGTGGCGGAAAGAGTCGGTTTCGCGCTCGAATGGGAAGGGGAGGTTAAGGTTGACGATTTCATGTTCGACGGTTACGGGGCTTTGCCTATCGAGATCATGATTGCGCAGGGCGGTTATGAGCGCGCCGGGCACAAAAAGGCGGTGATTTATACCCGCGACGATTTCTCCGGCGGAAAATTTATCATCAGAAGCGTTGACAACGACATCAAGTATCTCGGCGAACTGGTCAAGCACGAAACTTACGGGTTTAAAGATGAAAACGGGCAGGTGATTCAGAAAATGGTCAACCGTACGGTGTGGGCGGCCGATTTCAGCAAACTGCAGGCAAACGGCCGCTATAATCTGGAAGTGTTGTTTCCGGATGGCCAGATGCAGCGGACGCCGATTTTCGAGATTAAGGACGGGGTGTTCGAGTATCTGGGCAAGTTTGTCGGAACCAATTATTATCCGACAATTCGCTGCGGAACCGAGGTTCCCGGATGGCACCCGCCCTGTCACCGGGATGACGGCGATGTACTCCGGCATGGCAAGCGCACCCATGTCGAAGCATGGGGAGGGTGGCATGACGCCGGGGATATGCATGTGTTTTACTTCGGTGTGGCGGACTCCTGTGTGGGATTTGCCCAGTTGATCCACTCGGTCGGTCAGGATCCGGCACTGGTCAACGAATTATGCTGGGGGCTGGACAATCTGGTCAGGGTTCAGAAGGCGGACGGCAGTTTTTATAATCGCAACATCAACAATCCCCGCGTGGTCATCGAGCGGCCGGACAAAAATACCGATGGTGATCCGGCTACTCCCGATAACCGGACGCTGGACCGGGTCATGCCCGCGGCGCCTTCTCTGATGGCGGCTTATGCGTTGCTGCAAGGGAGCGAATTCAAAAAGGAAAACGCGGATAAATACCGTAATGCGGCAATCAAGGCGGTGGAGTTTTTCCGGAATAAGCTTACGATTCGCGAATATCCGGAAATGGTCATGATCGGATTATCGGGAGTTGTGCCCGGAGTCGAGCCCGAAACATACTTGGAAAAAGTGATCGAATGCGTCGACAATGGTTTATATTTGGAGCTATGGTCTTCCGGTAAACTGGGTGAACACGAATTTCATCAGCCCCATGCGTTGGCGATGTTGGAATATTTGCGGATCCGACCGGAGGGAAAACAGGCCGCCAAGGTGAAAAAAGCCATGCGGAAAGTCTTGGATGAAATATTGATTCCGATATGCGGCGGCAGCCCGTTTGAACAGGCGCAGGAGTATTCAGTCAAGCCCAATCGGTTGTTTTTCAATACCAATCACGGGTATGATATCAGCTACCGTTATTATATAGGAATGATCCTCGGGTTGGCGGCGGCCCGTTTGAACGACGTGCAGTGTCTGCGTCTGGCGGAATCTCAAGTCTACTGGGGAACCGGTCTGAACCCGACCGGTATTTCCGCCATTGCCGGAATCGGATATCGCCAGCAAAATTCCTTCAATATGGGAGCCAATGAATTTCCCGGCCATGAAAACGGCCAGTATCCGGGAGGTGTTCACCACGCTGTGAATACTTTTCGTGCTCCGGTTAATCCCAGGATGCTCGGGGTGGCCTTCAATGTTGACCTGCCGCAGTTGCGGGGATATCCTTATGGATTTCAGTATGCGCTGCCGCTGAATGATTCGCCTTCGTTCGGGCCGGGGGCGGAGCCGTATATCGCTCATGCCGCGCCGTTCCTTGCCGCTTGCGGCGCTATTGCCGAAGCCCATAAGGTACTTGCCGGCACAAAATAGATTTGAAAATTGCGGTAATACGGTTATCTTACCTTTCTAATTTTCAGCAAATGAGGAGATTGTCATGCGAAAAATTCTGGGATGTCTGGTTATGGGGCTGGTGCTTCAGGCGGGAGCGCAGATTTGGGATATCGGTCAAAAGGTGGAAACGGAGCCTTTTACCGGGCGCGAATTTGAATTCGCCGTCAATCCGGCCATCAAGGCGATCAGTATCAAAGGTCCTGAGTATCAGGGCAAGCCGACGAAGATTTTCGCGTGGTACGGAGTGCCGGAAAATCCGAAAGGTAAAGTCCCCGGCATCGTGCTGGTTCATGGCGGCGGCGGCAGGGCGTTTTATCAGTGGGTGGAGCTCTGGATGAAACACGGTTACGCCGCCATTGCGGTAGGCCACTCCGGTAATCTTCCATTCGCTGCCTGGGAAGGCAATCAGGGTTTGAGCAAGGAAAAAATCGCCGAGCTGAGTTTGAATCCCGAGGGTGGTCCGTTAGAGGGGACCCGCGCTCTGGCGAATGTGCCCTTGAAAGATCAATGGTTCTACCATGCGCCGAACGCGGTGATTCTGGCCAATTCGTTCCTACGCTCACTGCCGGAAGTGGATTCGGATAAAATCGGCTTGACCGGTATTTCCTGGGGAGGCTTCCTGACTTGTCTGGTCGCCGGTGTCGATTCGCGCTTTGCTTTTGCCATACCGGTTTACGGTTGCGGCTTCCTGAATTATGAGAGCGGCTTCGGCTCCTTGTTGCAAGGTATGGATAAAAAATTGGCAGGCGGTGCCGAGTTTTATCAGAAAAATTTCGATCCGGCGAATTTCGTCGGCCAGGCCAAAATGCCGATGTTGTTCATTAATGGCACCAATGACCGTTTTTATTGGGTCAACGACTGGAATCAAACCGCCAATGCCGCCCCCGACGCCAATCGTTTGATGATGGTTCGGTTCGGACACAGCCACAGCGTCGGCATTCGGCCTCCGGAAATCATGGCGTTTGCCGATTCCGTGACCCGGGGAACGCCGCCGTTGGCCAAGGTCAAAGGTGTCGTCCGGGAAAAAGACACGGTATCGGCGGAGTATGTCAGTCCTGTCGAAATCGCCAGAGCGGAGCTTGCCTTCACTTGCGACGCAGGCAAGGATAACAAACGGAAGTGGCAGACCGTACCGGCGGTAGTGGACTCCGGCAACAAGAAAATCTCCGTCAAGCTGCCGGAGGGCTGTCTGCAGTGTTATTTCCTGCTGGCGGACACGCGCAAACTGCAAAGCAGTTCGCCGGTTTTCACCGTCGAGTAGAAACGTTTTTTTATGGAATTCAAATAGTCACATTGATTTTTTTCGAATAGACGATTATTTTTACATTAGAGAAATGCGTCTAACTGAAAAATGGTGTGGCTATGAAAAAATATTTCCTGGCTCTCATACTTGCGGCGGCAGCGATTTTGTTGCATGCCGAAACCCGCCTGGCAGTAATCGGTGAACCAGCTATTGTCGAAATGATTTTGCCGGAACTTTCGGAAGTTACTCTGCTCGAGCGCTCTGAGATCGACAAGGTTTTGAAAGAGCATAAATTGACTGAATCTGAGCTCGGCTCCGGGGAACTGCAGCGCTATTTTCCACATGCGGATATTTTTGCGGTTGCCAAGTCCGGGCAGCTTCGGGTGTTCAATGCCAAAAGTGGTTTTCTACTGGAGGACTTTGCATATCGCGATGCGGAAGAAGCGGCGCGCGGTATCCGCCGGGCTTTAGTGAAGCAGACACTGGCGGACCCGGTACTTGTTTCAATCGTGGCCGTTCGAAATGTCGGGGTACTGGGAAAGCAGCAAACGACCATCAATGAATTCATGAGCATGCTGGAACGGAAACTGGTTGCCATGGAGAAGGTTCAGTTATTGGAGCGTAACCGTCTGGAAAGCGTGCTGGCGGAGCGGGATCTGTCGTCAACGCAGTACCGTTTGGCGGCGGCGGCCAGGTTGATTGCTCTGGAATTTGAGCCCGGCAGTGATTACGCCACTGTGCATATGCGGTTTGTCATCACTGAACCCGGCGGCAAAGAGTTGTTTCGGGGGGAGGTGAAAGACGTTTTCCGGAATCAGTCTGAAAGTGTGAGCGAAACGGTGTTGAAGATAACGGAATTTTTGAAGTTGCCGAAAAGTACGGCGACCGGCGGTAGCGAGGCGGAACGTTTCTACAGGGAGTATCTTGCTCTTGAGAAATCCGGTCACAGGCAGGAAGCAGCCCGGAAGCTTTATGCCGCCGTGGCATTGGCCCCGATGAACGAAAAATACCGTTATGAGGAAGTGCGTTGGCGTCCCCGATTGACGATATATTCCCCATGGTCGGAAAGGATTCCGCTGGCCCGCAAACAGCTGGAATCCTGTAAGCGTTTTAATCGTGATTTTCCAAATAGAAAGAAAGAGTGCTTTGCGGTTTATATGGTACTCGGGGATGCTCCATCCAACCAGTTCGGCCGCTTATCGGTCACCGAAATGGAGGAGTTATCCGATATCAGTGATGAACTGCGGGAATTGAACCGGGCGGAAATTCGCCGGATCTGGTATCCATTCGACCTGACAGACGGGATCAACTCGATCAAGGAGTTGTCGAATTATTCCGATTGGGTCATTCGAACCAACCGGCCGGACAACTATTGTAATTACCGCAAATGGTTGGGGGAACGTTACGGCATGATGCTGGAATTTTTGCGACATGTCGAAGGCTTCCTGAAAAAGAATCCCGACAAGGCAGTGGCTGTGGATAAGCTGATTAACCAGCAAGGCATGCCTGAAGTGCTGAATGTGTTTTATCCGAATTATCCCGGAGATTTGGAGGAGTTCATCATCGGTTATTTGAATAACGTGGATGAGTATATCGAGTATGTCGGGCAATATCCGCTGCCGACTCCGCGAAAAACGGCATTGGTTTTGAAACTGATGCGCGATGCGGTCAAGGGCGAGCGAACCAAAGAATATTTCTGTTCGCTGTTGGACCGTTATTTCGCGGATTTGGATCTGCTTGATCCGAATGCCTTGAAAACTCCGGACAAACCGGGCAACTGGAGTACTGGCGGAGCGGGCGCTCATCGTTACCGGATATCCGAGTTTTCCCGCTGGTGGCTTCGGGACAATGGTTATTCAGTGAGTGAGCGCCTGAAAGCTTACCAGATGGCGCATGATAAAATCAGCGATTGGGCCAAAGTCGAAGAACTGCTGAATAAAAGAGATGTCAAGGGACTTCTGCCCTATGTCCCTGTATTGCAAAAGTATAACTATGACCGAATTTGCAAGAACAAAATCGCCAATCTGTATTCCGGAGTGGCCCATGATATCTGGGTTCGTCATAAGAATAAAAAAAGCGCTCCGGAAGATGATCTTGCTTTATTTCAGGCATTGAACAGTGATTTTGAAATTAGTGCCCGGAACTATGGCGAAGTTTTCAAAAGCTCGAAACCGCTACTGTTGGAGGCCGCCGTCAAATCCGATTCAGGGCTTCATCTGCTGCTGCGGGAGGATTATCACGGCAATCTGTTTATTGGCAGCCTGAGCATGAAAGAGGAACCGGGAAAATTAGTCGAAACCCAATTTCGCAATTTCAGTGGCAGGACCAATATTATAGCCAGAAACCGCGCGCCGTTTGCCGTTTCGGACGACTATGTGGTGTTTGCCGGGGACAATCGAAATTTGGTGGTGTACTCTAGAAAAAATAATTCCCTGCGGATTTTTGAAGATGCTTTTCCGGATTTCGTACGTTCTGTTGTCATTCATAAAGGCCGTGTTTATCTGTTGTGCGGCGGACGGAGTGGAGGCGAGAGAAACAATTCGTTGCTTTCGCTGCTGCCGGACAATTCCGACCGGAAAATCCATTTCAGCAATGCCCGCAATATTCCGCAAAACGAATTGGACAAGGATAGAGGCTACAAAGTAGATTCGCTTCTGGTTTTGAATGACGATGAACTGGGGTTTACGGTGACGCTCGGCAACCAAGTGAGGATTTACCGTTACCGGATTACGGAAGAACGTTTTGACATTCTCTGTAAGTTCCCATTTAACGGGCATAATACCGATATGCTTTGGCTTCAGGAGGGTATGCTTTACTTGCATACGATGGGGCATGGGGAACGAATCTACCGGATTGATCCGGCCAATGGAAAAGCCGAGTGGATTTTCGCGCAAAGCCGTGCCCGTTATAAATTCGATCCACCGGAGGACAAACCGGTTATGATCGAAGGAGGTTGGCAGTTGCAAGACCCGTGGCTGCTCAAAGGACATTATCTGTGGAGCGGTTATTACACGCCGGCAGTGGTGGATTTGCGCGATCCGAAAAAATCTCCGTTGCTGATGTTGCCCGGCTGTCCCTATCTTTTTGATTGGAAGGAACAGCAGGTTATATACCTGGGCAAGGAAAATTATTTCATTGTTCAGCCGAAATAATCAATTCAGGTGATTCCGGATCAGTTGCGCCCGGGCGGGGGAGGCGGTTTCCAGGGCTTTTTCGTACATTTGCCGGGCGTCAGCCGGGCGGTTAAGCAGACGCAGGCATTCGCCCCGGTAAAAGTAATATGAGGAGCGGGTATCCGGGCTGTCCGGCGGAGCCATGCGTTCGAGCACATTGAGCGCTTCGGCGAAATTGCCGCCGCCCAGCATTGACAACCCGTAAAAATAGGAAATCCCTTCATTGTCCGGGTGTTCACGGTAATACGGCGCCAGCATAGAGGTTACCTGGGCTGACTGGTTGCGGACCAGCATCGCTTCCGCGAGGTTGATGACCGCGGGCAGATAAGTCGAATTATAAGCCACACCATCCAGATAGGTTTGTTCGGCATTGCGTTTGTTGCCGTCTTTGGCTTCCTGGGCTTTGCCGTAGGCGACGAAATCGCTGCCCCGGAGGAGATCGGATTCAAAGCCCGGAAACAGCAGCAACCCATAAACCGCCACGCCGCATAGCGGCAGCGGATAGGTTTTCTTTTTGGCTTTGTAAAGTTTATCTGTGAGGTACAACACGTATGGAGCCAGCAATGCCAGCGACGGGACGAGCATCAGGCGGTAACGGGCCAGCGGGTAAAAGACAATCAGCGGTACGGCCAGGGCCGCCAGATAAACCAACGGCAACATGAAGCGGCGGAACCAGCGGCGATCGAAGAGGAGCAACAGGATTGAGACTCCGGCAAAGGGGATCAACAGCAGCGGGCCCGGCAAAAAACGGAAAATCTCCAGTTTATTTTTGATATAATAATGATTGATGTTGTTGGGGACTTCATACGGCTTGATCAGCATGAACGCTTTGGTCAGATAATTTTTGATTCTGCCGGAACTGTCGGCCACCTTGGTTTCCTGGGCATTCAAAGCCTGAGGGCCGGCTTCGGAGGAGGATACTTGTGAAATATATTTGACGGGAGGCGCAAAAGGCAGAAAATGGCTGTTTATAGGTCTGAAATAGTTGAATGAGGATGGAATGGCCAAGATCAGCAGGACTGGAATTATCATGCCGAAAGATATTTTGCGGATATTCCATTTGACGTATTTCCCCATCCAGAGAAAACCATATGCGCAGAATAAGCCGACTGCGGTATGAGTCAGGAGCGGCAGGGTCAAAGCCATGGAAGCCAAGGGCAAACGCCATCCTTTGAAATGATGTTTGCGGATCCATACCAGCGAGAAAAGGGCCAGCGCGATCAGGTCGGCGGACATGGTGTCTTTGGTCAGGAAACACTCATGCATCAGCCATGGCGAGTAAAGAGCCGCCAGCAACCCGCTCAACATTGCCCACCAGGTCCGTCCGGTCAGGTGCAAGGCCATGTAGCCAACCATGGCTCCAACCGGAATTCCCAGCAAGATCTGAATGAATATCATGACATCACTGGAGTAATTGCCGTTATTGAAATACATGATCACCACCGATATGAACCGGTGCAGCGAAAAATCGATTTCATTGCGGGAAAACCATTCGGCAAAGCGGATATGGGAGAACATATCCAGCGTTGGAATGGTATGGTAATACCGCAACGGCGAGTCCAGCCATTCAAACCATAAAAATAAGCGGGCGATAATCGCCGCTCCCAGTGGAACCAGGATTGCGGCGGTCGTCTGTTTGCTGGGTTTTCTCATCTCAAAGCATCCTGTAAGGCATCGCGGGCAGCTGCCAGAGCCTGGTTATTGGCGGCGTTGGCCGCGATGGTTTCCAGTTGGGTTTCGACCTTGCGGGCGGCTTTTTCGAGCTCGCCGTCGAAGTTAAAATCTTTGTTACGCTGTTTAAGGCGCCTGCTGATCCGGAAAAAAGCCGCAGCGTCGAGGTATTTTTCCGACATGGCGCAGGCGAGTCCGGCGATAAACTGAGAAGCGCAATCTTCACGGCGGCTGCGGATGTTCAAAAGCGCGTCCTCGGCCCGGCCATTCTGCAATTGCATCAGGGCCAGACGGTTGGCAATGCCGCTCTGTTCGCCTTCCAGCTTGCGGATTTCACCGTAATACCACATGGCGGATATGACATCGTTATTTTTTTCCGCTTCGGCAGCCGATTGATAGAGGAATTGCCGGGCGTCGTCGGAGGTATTGGCCCCGCCGGTCAGCTTCTCCAGTTTGGCGACCGGAGAGTGACCCTTCTGGCGGGCCTGCCGGTAAAGGGCTGAAGCCTCTTCTTTGCCTTCGGGATTGTCCGCCAGGGCTTCGGCCAGATAGACCATGACGTCGGTCCGGTCGGGCGAACGTCCAAGGACTTCCCGGAGTTCTTTTATCGCCGTTGCACTCTGTCCGCAACTGGTCAGGGCGGCAGCCCAGACACTGCGCAGGTCATCATTGTTGCGATGTCTTTTTACCGCTTCGGCCAGTAATTTTTCCGCACTCAGATAATCTTTCATTTCCATCAGACACTGGCCGTATTCCAGATTGACTGTTGAATTAGCCGGTTCTTTTTTCATGGCTGTGTGAAAATGTCCGGCGGCGTCGTTGAGCATACCCTTACGCATACAGATACTGCCGATGCGGGCGTTGGCCTGGAAATTCTGAGGATCGAATTCCAGGATTTTCCGGTAATTCCACAAGGCGACGTCCCATTGTTCTTCTTTTTCGGCGCTGCCGCCCACCGCGAGGAGCTCAGTGGCGTGAAAGGAGACTTCCTGTGAAGACATTTTAGGCGTGTTGTCGCCGATTTTGCCGATATCGGTGGAAAGTGAGCGGTTGAAATTTTCCAGCGCCGCGAGTTCGCTTTGGCGGGCGGCTTCCATCAACGCCAGTTTTTTCCGGACATCCTCCAAATCCCGGCCAAGCCGGTCGCGGACGGTTCGGTCGGCGGCCATCTGCTGCTCAAGCTGAGTGATTTTATTATCCCGCTCACCAAGTTGAACCCGGTGAATTTCCGAGGCCGAGGCGAGTTGCCGCCTCAGCAGATCATCCGAGCCGGCCGGAGCCGGGGCCGCGGCAGTTCTTTCCTGAGCCGTCACCGCTTTGCGGAGTTGATTGATAACTTCTTTGTTGCGTTCATCTTCCGCCGTCAGCAGCTTCAAGCGTTCCTGTTCCGCCGTGTATTTTTTGTTGAGTCCGGCGAGGGATTCATTCAGCTTTTTGATTTGTTCTTTTTCCGCTTCGGTTGATTCCTTGCCGGTGGTCAGGGAGTTCTTTAGCTCGGCAATTTCATTTTTCTGTTCTTCCGCGAGTTTCAAACGGGAAGCGAGTTCTTCTTTCAGTTTTTGAATATCCGTCTCGAATGCCAGGCGGTCCTTCTTCAAGCCGGCAATTTCTTCCTGGAGCTTCTTGTTGACGCCTTGCTCGGCGACATGGACCTGGTTATGTCCGGTAATTTCTTCCTGTAATTTTTTGTTGGCGGCCAGCTGTTCGGTATTGACTTTGGCGTATCCGGCGACTTCTTCCTGTAGTTTCTTGTTGACGGTCTGCTGCTCGGTGTGGATTTTTTCCAGATTCGCCACCTGTTCACGCAGAGAGGCGACCAGCTTGATATTGGCGGCTAACTCCTGGCGCAATTGGGTGATGACGGCTTCGCCCGTTGTTCCTTTGCTCAACTGGGTACGGAGATCGGCGATGATTTTTTCGCGTTCGGCGGTTTCCTTGACGATTTTATCATTTCTGGCGATTTCCTGTTTCCAGAGATTGTCCATCAAAGTGTTTTGACGAATGACCTCTTTGTGGTCATTCTGGATTTTAGCCAGTTCCTTTTTCATGTCTTCCAAGGCTTTCTGTATCTTATCCTTTTCCGCGGCAACGGCGGCCAGATCTTTATTCGCATCTTCCAACGCCTTGAGAGCTTTATCCTTTTCCGCGCCGGTCTCGGCATGCTGCTGAGAAAGTTTTTTCAACTCCTCTTCTTTTTGAGCCGAAATATTACCGGTTTTACCGAGTTCCGCAATTTGATTTTGAAGCTCAAGATAGGCTTTTTTCAGCTTTTCAGCTTCGGCCAGAGCCTTGGCGTTCTCCGCAAGTTTCT
Source organism: Victivallaceae bacterium (assembly GCA_031548025.1). Classification (GTDB taxonomy): domain Bacteria; phylum Verrucomicrobiota; class Lentisphaeria; order Victivallales; family Victivallaceae; genus UBA5239. The sequence continues at coordinate 25,316 of JAVBRM010000159.1, forward strand.
TTTCGGCTTCGGCCATTTTTTCTTTTTCGGCTTTCAACTCTTCATCCAGTTTTTTATTCTGGTCGCCGCCGGCATGGAGCTGGTCACGGGTGTCTTTCAACAAAGCATTGCTGTCGACAAGTTTCTTTTCCGCCTCGGCTAACTGTTGCAGGGTTTTCTTGAGCTGTTCCTCGATATTCGAGGTTTTTTGGCCGGTCGTCGAAGAAGCAAGCTGGGTCTTTTTCAACTCTTCGATAACTTCAAGCGCCTGCTGATGCTTGACTTTGAGGATATCGAGTTCGGTTTTGCTTTTATTCAACTCGACGATCTGCTCCGAAGCGGTTTGGAATTTAGCCGCCACCGCTGCGTTGGCGCGGTTGGTTTCATCGAGTTTCTTCAATTCCTCGCCGAGCTTTTTGTGTTCTTCCTGAAGCTTGCGGTAATCGGCCGATATTTTCTGGAATTGTTTGCCGGAATCGTCGAGCGTGGTCAGCTTGTCTTTCAGCTCCTGGACCGTATCGGCCAGTTTTTTGCCGTTATCCTGGGATTGGGCGTAACGCTCACGCATTTTTTTGAGCTCATCATCCCGGGTCTGCAACTTTTCCTGTTCATCCTTGACCTGCTTGGTCAGGGCCAGTACGTTTTGATATTCGCTGTTGAGCCGGGTTTCGAGACGCTTCTGGGCCTTGTCGTATTTATCGATGTACGACTTCAACTCTTCGGAAATTTCGCCATTTTTCTTGGTCAGAGCGGCGATTTCTTTATCCCGGGTGGCTCCGAGCTCGGTAATTTTCTTGTTTTGTTCGGCCAGTTCTTTCTGTTGCTTGACCAGCAGATCGCGTTGATCCATCAAAGTCCGGACTGCCTCCCTTAATTCCTTGAGCGATTCATTGAGCTCCTGTTCGCGCTTTTTCAACTCGACCGATTCTTTGAAAAGTTTTTCATTTTCGACGGCGGCGGCAGTCAATTTTTTGGCTAACTCACGATTCTCGGCCAACTGCCTGGGGGCGGATTCCGCTCCGGAACTGGCCAGCTTGGTCAGCCTCTCCACCTCATCCTGCTGATTTTTCAGCTTGATATTCTGTACATCACGCTCTTTTTCAAGCTCGGCATATTTTTTCTCCAGTTCGGAAATCTGTTTGATTCGAGCCTGCAAAAGCTTGTTGGCGTCGGCAACCTGCCTGAGCACCGCGGCGGATTGTTTTTCATTTTCCGCGTCTTTGACTTTCAAGTCATCCAGTCCCTTGAGGAGATCGCTGATCTGCTTGTTCTGCTTCTCCACTTCGGCTTCTTGCATTTTCAAGCGCTGGTTGGCGATATCCAGCTTCATCCGTTCCTCAACCAGACGGCCCTGTAACTCTTTTTTCTCTTTTTCCGGGGTATCCTGCTTTTTCTCCAATTCATCGCATTTGCGCTCGAGATGATCCACACGCTGTTGGAGAACCACTTTTTCCTTGCCCAAGTTGGCGATCTCGAGCAGGGTATTGCGATTTCGTTCCGATTCCTTGCGGAGTGTCTCCAGTTCCTTCAAATTGGCGATGAACTGTTTCTTGTATTTGTCAAGCTCAATTTGGAGCTCGTAAGTATTGGTCCGGGCGCTGATGATTTCGCTGGAAGTGGTGGTTTTGCCGCTTTGGAGGGGAGGGGGCAGAGCGGCCTCGGCGGCGGCATGCTTGTCGATGGCGTTCCGGAGGGAATTGATCTCGCGGTTACACATCTGGAGGCGGTTGTCGATAATCTGCTGGTTCCATTCCGGACGGGCTTTTTTCACCGCCAGATAACAGTCGCGGGCCTGCAGGAAATCTTCCAGCGCGGCCTTGGAATTGTTGAGCGCCTTGTTCTTTTCGGCTTTTTCGTAATGGGAATAACCCTTACGCCAGGCATCCCACGGAGAAAACTCGTCCTTTTCCTGCGCATTCAGGAAAATACCGCAAATACTCACTATCAGAACTGTCAGCAGAATTCTCGCCATAGGTACCTCAGTTTACTGCATTACTGCTTCAAAAGATAATCGGAAAAACGTTGTGCATCTTTCAGGTTCAATTGCACCGTCATGAATAAATTACCGTCGTCATCATACTCGGATTCCAGCACCCGGCCGTTTTTGTGCGAAAAAGCCGCCAGGTCATGCCGGCTCGGCGGCAGTTGGACCCGGATAACCTTGTTGCGGGTTCCGGTATACTGTTCCAAGGCCAGTTTCAGCTCTTCAATTCCTTGTCCGGTGGTCACCGAGATAAATTTGGCCTCCGGAAACATGTGGCGGATCCTGGTCAACAGGACCGGATCGTGCTGAAGATCGATTTTATTGAACACCGGGAGGATGTTTTTGTCTTCCGCGCCAAGCTCTTTCAATACGCTCATGGTGGTTTCCCATTGTTCCTCCACGCAGGGACTGCTGATATCCAGCAGCAGAACCAGGAAATCGGCGAGAATTGCTTCTTCCAGTGTGGACTTGAAAGCCTCGACCAGCGCGTGCGGCAGTTTGCGGACGAAACCTACCGTGTCGGTCAACAATAATTCCTGTTGGTCCGGCAACCGGATTTTGCGGGTAGTGGGGTCGAGCGTGGCAAACAGTTTGTTTGCCACATATACCTCCGAACCGCAAAGGCAGTTCAGTAGCGAGGACTTGCCGGCATTGGTATAACCGACGATTGCGGCCAGCGGGAGATTGCTGCGTTGACGCCCTTTGCGTTGGGTATCACGCTGATTCTGAACGGTTTTCAAGTCAAGCTTCAAGGCGGCGATCCGGGTGCGGACGATCCGGCGGTCGAGTTCGACTTGTTTTTCGCCTTCGCCTTTGTTGCGGCCGCCGCGCTGGCGCGACAGATGACTCCAAGCCTTGGTCAAGCGGGGCAGATAATATTCCAGACGCGCCAGCTCCACTTGCAGCACGGCTTCCCGGGTAGTGGCGCGCTCGGCAAAAATATCGAGAATGATTTCCTGGCGGTCGATGACTGAGATTTTGGTCAGACGTTCCCAGTTACGTTGTTGTATCGGAAAAAGTTCATTGTCGAAAATCAGACAATCGGCTTCCTGTTCTTTGACCAGCTCCGCGATTTCTTCGGCTTTCCCGGTTCCCAGATAATACTGGGCATGGGGCTCCTTGAGTTTGACAATGACCTTGCCGATGCAAACGATGCCGAGATTACCGGCCAGCTCCTCGAGCTCGTCCAGATGCATGGCGGTGTCTTCTTCCGGGGCGCTGTAATCGTTGATGCCGATCAACAAGGCCTTTTCCACTATTTTGCGTTCATCTTTTTCTGTGTCAATCATATAATCCTGGATTTATATAATAATTGAAAATTGAAAATTGAAAATTGAAAATGAAGGAAAGAGAAGAATCTCTTTGCCCCTCTTCAATCAAGATACTTTTGAAAACCGGCTCTTTTAATTTTCCATTTTCCATTTTCCATTTTCAATTAAGACATTAACAGCATAATTTAGTCCGCATTGAGCGAAAATAAAGAGAGATTACAAAAATTTAATGAAAACTGCATTATCCCGAGAATTCCCTGCGGTAAGTCAACGGCGGCATCTGATAATGTTTCTTGAACATTCGCGAAAAATAGAACTCGTCGTCAAAGCCGCACTGGTTGGCGATTTCGCTGACCGGTTCGTTGGTATCTATCAGCATTTTCATGGCGAGCTGGAGGCGGCAGCGGATCAGGAATTGCTGCGGCGGTTGCGAGGTGAACTGTTTGAACAACCTGCGAAAATGAGTATCGGAGAGGAACATAGCCGCGGCTTCCCGGTGAAAATCCCATTCCAATTGCGGACTCGTCAGAATGTCGTTCAGGAGTCCTTGCAATTTTTGGCTCTGGTTGCCGGGCATGGTGCTGCCGGGCTGGCTCTGACCATGAAGTTGCAGCAGCAGATTTTCCAACAGACAAACCGCGCGGTCGTATTGTTCGGCTCCGCCGTGAATCGCGCCGAAAATATCCCGCATGGTTTCCAGGAAACGGTCCGGGCGGGTAATTTTGATCAGCGGCTGGTTCGGATCGATCGCCAGCAGCCCGCCTTCGATAAAGCGCTGGACCCGGTCGCCGCTGAAACAGACAAAACTATGATGGCGCGGTTCGGCGTTGATCGAGCCATAGCTGAAGTGAGGCCCCGGGTAAGTGATTATGGCGTAGGAACCGTTGACGGTATACTCTTGGCGGCGGTTGAATTTTACCTGAAAATTGCCGCTGTGATTATACTGAATGCCATAATAATTGAAATATTTCTCAACTCTGCTGCAACTGTTCTCGATGATGCCGCAGCCGAGAAATTTCAGGCCGTTAAAATATTCCATGGTTAAAAAATCCAGAAAAATGATTATAAAGTCTATTGGTTAATATATATCCGGATGTATATTTTATCCATTGTTTTTCTGAAAAATTATCATGGAGTACTGGAAAAATGAAATTCGGAATTGCTGATTACGGTATGAATGTCTGGCATGGCGGCCTCTACGACGTTGAGGACCGGCTTGAATCATTGAAAAAGATCGGTTACGACGGCATCGAACGTATCGAGGCGGTCAGCCCTTCCGATGCTTTGCAAAAAGCGACTTTGTATCGTAAACTGGGTATGGATTTCGGCACTTGCCGCGGGCCGAACGTCCAGGTTGGACTCGAATGGACCTGCGGGCTGGGCAAGGAATATGTCTGGCTGACCCCCGGTTCGTGCGGACGCGATGTCGATTTCGATGTTTATATCCGGCGCTCCCGTGAATTCGCCCGCGTCTGTGCCGGTTTCGGCATCAAGGCGGCGTTGCATAACCATATGAATCAGCGCATCGAAAACCAGGACGAACTTGACCGTTTCATGGCCGAGTGCCCGGAAGCCTGGCTATTGCTGGATACCGGCCACCTGAGCGCCGCCGGCGGCAATGTGATCGAAACCGTTCGCAAATATCATAAGCGGATCGCCGCCATCCACCTGAAAGACGTCAAACTGACCGAAGGCCGCGACGAAAACGGCCGCGCGATCAAATGGTCTTTCTGCGAGCTCGGCGCCGGTAACGACGGTCTGAACAACGGCGCGGTCATGAAGGAACTTATTTCATTCGGCTTTGACGGTTGGGTATTCATCGAACACGACTTGCATTTGCGCGAGCCGTTGGTGGACCTGAAAGCCAGCCTTGACTATCTTCGCCAGGCCGGAATCAAAAAATAAACAATTATCAATCAAGGTAAATGATATCATGAGTGAAATCAAACCCATCAAAATCGGGTTGGCCGGAATCGGCCGTGCCGGTTACGGCATGCACCGCGGCGAAGTCGCCAAAACCGAAGGCCGTTTTGAATTCGTCGCGCTTTGCGACACCGACGCCACCCGCCCGGCGGAATTCATCGCCAAAGAAGGCAAAGAGTGCAAAGTCTATACCGACTACGCGGAAATGTTGAAAGATCCGGAAGTTGAAATGGTTTCGGTGGCGGTCCGCTCACCCGAACACACTCCGTTTGCCATCATGGCGCTTGAAGCCGGCAAGTATGTTTTCCTGGAAAAACCGATTGCCATTTCCATGAAACAGGCCCTGGAACTGAAAGCCGCCGCGGAAAAATATCCCGGCAAACTTTTTCTGCGTCATAACCGCCGCTTCGAACCCTGTTTCAACCATATCAAAGAAATTATGGCTTCCGGTATTCTGGGCGAAGTTTATCAGATTCGTTTGCGCCGCCACGGTTATCAGCGCCGCAACGACTGGCAGACGATCATCGAATGCGGCGGCGGTATGCTCAACAACTGGGGTCCGCACATTGTCGACCACGCTCTGCGTCTGCTGGAATCTCCGGTCAAAGATGTCTGGAGTAAATTGCGCCGGGTAGCGGCGGTCGGCGATGCCGAAGACCATCTGACGGTTATTTTCGAAGGCGAAAACGGCCGGATCATCGATATCGAAATCAGTGGCGGTACCGCGCTCAAAGAACCGGTTTACATGGTTTACGGCGACCGCGGCGCTCTGATGTCCGTGGACGAATCCGAGTTGAAGCTCAAATATATCAATCCCAAACAGAAGTTGATGGATATCAAGGCGGAAAAAGAATCCCCGCCGTTGACCGCCAGTTTCGGCAATCCGGAAACTCTCGAATGGATCGAAGAAACCATCAAGACCGCTCCGTCCAACCAGGAAGAAACCTGGAAAATCTGGCTGCATGTATATGACGCCATCCGCAACGGCGTAACCTATCCGATCACCATCGAAGAAGGTGTGGATGTGGTCAAGTACACCGATCTGGTCAAAAATAACAGCGAATTCAAACTGAAATAAGCTGAACGCTGATCGGACCTGTCAGATAAGTCGGACAGGTCCGGCAGGTTTGATTTTTTGTGGGATTGATTTGGAAAATGGAGATATTTCATGCATGACATACATATTCACACTTCATTATCCAGTTGCGCCAAGGCTGATTCCGATTTAAAGGATTATGCCCCGGCGATTCGCGAAAGCCGGTTGACCGCAGTCGGTTTCGCCAATCATTTGTGGGACAGCGCGGTACCGGGCGCCAGCAATTGGTATCAGTCTCAGGATATCAATCATGTGCTCAAACTTAAAGATGAACTTAGACTGCATGATTTCGGCGATACCCGAATCTACTTCGGCTGCGAAACTGAATACATCGGCAATGGCATAGTCGGACTGCATGTGGATAATGTCCATCTTTTTGATTATGTAATGGTTCCACCGCATCATTTCCACATGGCCGGATTTGTCAGGCCGGCGAATTTGACCGATTTGAATGATGTCCGAGAGTTGATGCTTGAGCGTTTTCTGGAAGCATGCGATATTGAATTCGCCTTCGGGCTGGTCCATCCGTTTGTACCGCTGGGTTATATGGACTCTGCGATGGAATTACTGCAGGGATTCAGCGAGGCCGACTTTGAAAAATGCTATCGTTATGCTGCCGCCAAAGGCAAAGCCATCGAAATCAATTTGTGCATTTTCCGCAATCAGGTGGCCAGTATACCTGGATATCAACGGATGATGACGATTGCCTCCCAGTGTGGCTGTAAATTTTTTGTCGGTTCCGATTCCCATAATGTCCAGACTTTTCGCTTGGATGTGAAATCGGCGTTAAATGAATTTATCACCGGGTGCGGTATCGAGCTTTCCGATGATCCGTTAGCCGATCGCCAGTAAAATCAGGTAGATTCCCGCTCCAACCAGCAATAATGCCGACAGCAGCAGCAAAATCAGTTTTCCGAGAACTCTGCGGTTATCGGCTTTGCCGGCGTGCCAGATCATCTGGTCCTGCCAGTCGTTCAGGTTTGAATCGATCAGCCACCATTGAGTGACTTCGGAGGGGGAGAGAATACGGTCGGCAAATTCGATTCGTCCATCGGGAAATTCGCGCATGATTTGCCAGCCGCGCTTGATCGGGTTGGGTTGAACGGTTACCGCGCCGTTTTCGTCGCCGTAGCGGATGAACGAGAGGTTCCGGGGCTCATTTTTCAGGAGCTCAAGAACCTGTTCTTCCACGGCCGGTTCGCCATCGATGGTTAAATTCGGTTTAGCCATGTTCTACTCCAGATGATCCAGTTCTTCCAGAAATACTTCATAGGAAGTCGCATACAAGTACGGATTGACCTGCCGCTGATGTTCCAGGGTATCGAAGGGCACTTCGCCGTAATTGTGCCCGGAATAGACGATATTGCCGCCGGCGACTTTCGCCAGTTTGACATAAAGCGAATGGTACATCGGCACCGGTTTACAGAAACCGACGCAGCCGATAAATAGGGTGTCGCCGGTGAAAATCGCGCTGTCGTCAGTCAGGCGGTAACAAACGCTGTCCGTGGTATGCCCCGGCGTGAAAATGGCTTCAATGGCAATGTCGCCCAGCGGCAGAAGTTGGCCGTCGGTGAGGTTGGCAAACTCCATGACCGGGGCAGGGAAGAACTTCCGCACATCGTCCAGCGCGGAGATATGATCGCGATGCCGGTGAGTCAGGAGAATATAGCGGGGGGTGGTATTTCCCGCCTGTTTGACCGCTTCCCGGATAACCGCGGCGTCACCGCAGGGATCGACGATAAACGCATCGCCGTTGGCGGCTACTCCCAGATAGGAAAAATTATCGTCGAACCCGCCGACCGTCAGTTGATATATTTTGACACTCACTGCGCGGCTTCCTCCCATTGCAGTTTGCGGCTGAGTGGGAATCCGTACGGATGCTGATACGGCAAGTCTTTTTCGAACAATGGCAACGGCTTGTCGCAGTGGGTTTTCTCCCGCGAAGGCGCCTCATAGCCGGCTGCCCACAATTCAAAATCGCTGAACTCATTTTCGAATTCAAGCCGTAGGTAACACTCGCCGCCCTGAGGCATTGGAGCACTGAAATAGCGGATCGCCGGATTTGGAGAGATTCCGGGGTTTTTCTTTTCGCCGTGACCGGGATCGCCGCATTTGATCTCGGTTAAGGGAATGGCGTAATTGGAGTGTGTGGCGTCTTCATAGCGCGAACTGTAGAGCCGGACGTTGCCGGGACCGGTGAATTTGAACTGAATTTCGAATCCACGCATCCGGTAAGGCACTCGGATTTTGAAGTTACAACCTTTTTCCGTCCTTTTAACATTGCTGAGCACCAGTTCCGGGATCTGATAGATTTCGCCGACCTGCGGTCTGAGCGAGCTCGGGAAACGATAATCATTCTCTCCGCTTACCTGGAAAGGCTCGGTATAGGGGAGTTCTATTTTTTTATTGCTGAAAATAAGGATTTTTACCTC
>JAVBRM010000100.1:0-80438 GCA_031548025.1 Victivallaceae bacterium
GCCCTGCGGCAAGCGTCTTTCCGGTGGATTTATTCTCATGAATACTCGGACGATGCCCGCATCGCCCTTCGTCTCCCTGAGAAAAATCCCCTCGCAAATCCAGCTTGTCCTTGTTATAAATTTGAGCTTGACAGGACACTATCAGCAATCTCCCCTTGGTACATCGATGACAATATCCTGCTGCCAATCATTCTGCGGCGGGTACATCGCCGGGATGTTTTCGCCGATAGTTACATATTCCTGCAAGGAACCGTAAACAAAAGCCTTGGCCAGCCGCGCCGCTTCCAGATATCCGTAGCCTTGCGCCAAAGCCGAAGCAAAGGCCGCGCTCAACGTACAGCCGGTACCATGCGACACCGGACCGGACAACTCGATCACCGGGGTGGACAACTCATAAACTTCACTCTGACATGCGATAATATCCACGGCTTTTTCCGCTCCCGGCAGGTGCCCGCCCTTTAAAATACAGCCGCAACCCCATTTGTCGGTACAAATCCGGGCGGCTTTGAGCATTTCCCGGTATGACGATATTTTCATCCCGGTCAAAACTTCGGCCTCCGGGATATTCGGAGTAATCCACGCCGCTATCGGCAACAGTTTTTCCACCAGGTTCCGAACGGCGTCCGGCTCCAACAATGCCGCGCCGCTGGTTGAAATCATTACGGGGTCCACCACAATCGGCCCGTCAAACCCAGCCAGGGCATTGACCGCCGCCTCGATAATTCCAGCGCCGCCCAGCATACCGGTTTTCGCGGCCGCAAGCTTGATGGTTTGGCGCACGGTGGTGATTTGAGCGTAAACCGCCTCGGGCGACAATAGGTCGATACGGTTTACCGCCAACGGATTCTGCGAGGTGACGGCGCAAATTGCCGAGCAGCCGAAAACCCCGAAAGCATTGAATGTACGCAAGTCCGCCTGAATGCCGGCGCCGCCTCCGCTATCGCTGCCGGCGATCGTAATTACCGCAGGAAAATATGTTTTTTTTGAAGCTTCCATTTTCTCTTCTTGATTTCAATCTGTGAAGTGGTAAATTACATCGTGTCTGTGAAAAAAACAAATCCGGTTATATGAGAAAAATCTTTTTAATAATTATTTCCCTGACCATGGTCGCCAACTGCTGGAGCCAGGCAAGTTCGCGCCGCCAACGCCTGAACATTGAATACGAGGCCGGAGCCGTCAACCGCTTCGATTTTTCCCATTATTTAAGGGAAATTGAACGCCATTGCCAGAGGTACATGCGGGTCACTCCGCAAAAAATCTCGCTGAAATTCACCGTGGTGGCCGATTTTCCCGAAGGCATCAAGGCCGCACCGAATGAAGCCAATTCGTATCTCTTGAGTGAAAATCTACAGCGATTATACAGTGATTACGACTTGAATCTCAAGTTGCTGGAAATCATTCTGCTGGCCCAGGCCGGATTTTCTCCCGGCCAACTGGCGCTCCCCTACCCCCGCTGGATTATCGACGGTATTTACGGCAAAATACATCCTGATCAAAGAATCCACCTGATGGGCGTAACCCGGCTTGGCGGCCTCGGCGCGCTGGTCGCGGCCGGTGATTTTCCCCAGGTCTTCCCAGCCTTGACCAACCCGCTGAATCCGGACCGGGACGGCCAGGCCGCATACGCATTGTTTGAAGAGCTTTGCGTGTTGACGCTGGATTGCAGCGAGCAATATTCCCTGACCGGTGCTAATTTCCTCCGCATGGCGGAGTTATGCGTAAACAGCCGGAATACTTACGAAAATATCCTGGACCAGACTCTGGTCAAAGCATTTGCCGATCTGGCCGACCGCCGTCAGATAGGGGGAGCCGAGCTCGACGCCAGAGGCAAAATGCAATTGATGATTACCCAGTATGCCCGGGGGAAGACGGTCAATTCCCTTGCCCCGCTTTCGGCCGGGCAGACGGAACGGGCACTCCGAAACATCCTGAAATTCAGCTACAGCGTTCAGCGCGGCAACAAATTGCTCCCTCAACAGGCGCCGCTGGAAGAATTTCCCTATGTTTTCAAGTCCATAGCCAACCGTCAAGAGGTTACGAGCACCTTACTCGACGCCATGAATGAATTGCGCAACAGTACGACTTATCCGGTAGCCATGGAGCTCCGGGAAATCGTCAAGATCATCGGTGAAGTCAATCTCGGCGGCCGGGCCAGCGCCCAAACCCACTCGCTGCAGCTCCGGGAACATATCGCTCTGTTGAAAAAAGAAATCAACCGCCAACAGCTTATCGAGGACCGCCTCACCGATCTGGAAATCAAGCATACTCCGCCGACGGTTTACTATCAACGCGAGCTCGAAGAAGTCCGGAAATCCCCTGAAGCCTTCCCGGAAATAGCCAGGTTGCTGGACAAATACGAAAATGAGTTACAGGATTTTCATTGAAAAACTATAAAAAACGGTGTATATTAATTGTTTCGTGATATTAAAATAAAGATTAGGAAAGATGATGGAAACTAGCAAAACATTCAAAAAATTAATCAAACGCGGCAGTGAGTTCCTCAACTGTGAATATCCGATCATGTGCGGAGCCATGACCTGGATCTCTGAACCCAAACTCGTCTCGGCCGTCTCCAACAACGGCGGTTTCGGCTGCCTGGCCGGCGGCAATGCTCCGACTGAAATTCTGGCAAAAAGCATCGAAGAAACCCGCTCCCTGACCGACAAGTCTTTCGCGGTCAACCTGATTACCATCGCCCCGGCTTACAAAGACCACCTGGCCATGCTCAAGGATTACCGCCTGCCCTATGTCATTTTCGCCGGTAGTTTTCCGCGAGACAAGGAAATTCAGATCGCCAAGGACAGCGGCGCCAAAGTTCTCTGTTTTGCCTCGACTCAGTCCATTGCCGAACGCATGATCCGTTACGGCGCCGACGGTCTGATTCTGGAAGGCAGCGAAGCGGGCGGTCACATCGGCCACGTCGCTACCTCGATTCTGCTCCAACAAGTGCTGTTCAAATTCGGCGACCAGTTGCCGGTATTTGTGGCCGGGGGCATGGGGACCGGCAAGCTGGCAGCCCACGTCATGCTGATGGGAGCCGCCGGTGTCCAGCTCGGAACCCGTTTCGTCATGACTACGGAGTGCAATGTTCACCCGAAATTCAAAGAAGTATTCATGAATGCCAACGCCCGCGACGCGGTTTCGACCCCGCAGTATGACTCCAAGCTGCCGGTGGTAGCAGTCCGCGCCCTCAAAAACAAGGGTATGGCGAAATTCGGCGAACTCCAATTGAACCTGTTGATGCAAATGCAGGAAGGCAAAATCCGTCGCGAACAAGCTCAGGAAGAAGTGGAAAAATACTGGATCGGCGCGCTCCGCCGGGCCGCTATCGAAGGCGACGTGGAAGGCGGTTCGCTGATGGCCGGACAATCGGTGGGCTTGCTGAACAAGATCCAGAGCATTCGTGAGCTGATCGACGAAATCGTCGGCGATGCCGACAAGGAATTGCAGAAAATGAGGGAATTCCTCGATAATTAATTATGGCTCAAAAGAATAAAAGTTATCGGAAAACAGCCGGGCTTCTGGTCCTTTGCGGTGGCCTCCTTCTTGGGGTCACCGCGGCTTACCACGGTTTCAGGACTTTTTTTTTCCGGTCAACTACCGATTTCTTTTATCCTTACTTTTCTCTGCCGGTCAGCGCCAAGAATTATCTCTCCGATCAAACTTTGCTGATGCGCTCCAAGTATGAGCTGGCTTCGCGCCTCGAGGCCCAGAGCAAGGAGTTTCAGTTGCTGGCGGCGCGTTATACGCCCGCTATCGAAGCCCAATTGGAGAATAACGAGCTGCGGCGGCTGCTTCAACTGGAAAAACTCCCCAGCTATGATTACGTTTATGCCATGGTTCATACCCGCAACCCGTTGGAATGGCGGGCCCGTTTCACCATCAACCGCGGCGCCGAATCCGGCATCAAGCCCGGCTCGCTGGTCCTGAGCCGCAACCGCCGGACCGAAAGCGATTCGTCGGAAACCATGGTCATGTGCGGCATCGTCCGCCAAGTGTCGCGGCACACTGCCGAAGTCATTACCCTGATGGGCAGCGAAGCCGTTATCGCAGTCCGGCTGAATGCCTCGGACGCCACCGGTTTCATCAATGCCGACGCCGGGGCCGCAATTCCGCAGGAACCCTTGACCCGGTTGAATTTCCTGCCGGCCAACCGTCAATACATGGTCGGCGAACCGGTGGTGACCGCCGGTTTCGAAGACAATATTCCACCCGGCATCCTGATCGGTAACGTCGCCGAAATTGTCGGCGGCAATACCGTATTCGACAATCGTCTTTATGTCAACGCTCTGGTCAGCCCGGCCGCCGATTTTGAAAATATCCGTTTTCTCGTCGTTCTAACCCGGAAATAAGCTATGATCGATGTTGCAATAATGCTGATGCTTTTTGCCGGGGTCTGGCTGCAACAGCTCTGCGGCACCGCCGGAGCTTATCTGCCGGTAACTGCGATTATCTTATTCTATCTGGCCGCCGCCGGCAACCGCAAGCGGATTCTGCTTTACGCCGCCGTCGCCGGACTGCTTACCGATTCTTTAACCGGAATGTTCCTGCCGTGGAATATGATTTTCCTGTTGTTGATCTGTCTGTTTGCCTGGTACTGGACCACGCACCATCCCCTGCAACCGATTATCGGCAGTTTTCTGCCGGGAATCCTGACGGCGGTCATTCAGATCATACCTTATTCTTTCAACGGTTTTAATTTTACCAATTACAGTTATTTTCTGCTGGACCAGTGGCTGCCGCTGCTTGTGGGCAGCGCCCTGTATGGAGCCATAGCCATGCCTGTTACGGTGATGATCGGGGATTATCTGGCCCCGAAATTCGGCTTGCCGCGCTATCAGGACGCCCGCAAGAATCAGGAAGGCGACACCCGGAGGTGGCAATAATGCTGAAAATTTCCACTCCGGTTTTTCGTCTCTACTTTCTCAGCGCCATTTTGCTGCTGGGCCTGGGTGTGCTGGCTATGAAGTTATGGCTGGAACAGATTCAGCGTTCCCAGGCCCATAACGCCAAAGTTTCGCGCCAATCGATCCGAATGATCCGCCAGCCGGCTCTGCGTGGCAAAATATACGCATCGAACCTCGAAATACTGGCTGACAACTACCCGGTCTATCATGTTTATTTGTATCTGGCGGAGATGCGGCTACCGGGGCCGTTCCGAAAAACTTACGACCATATCGAAAAAGTCATCGCACAAATTGCCGCCAGCATCGAGCGCCCCAACGACAATACCCGCGAAGACATTACCCGCCATATCAACACCAAACCGGGTTTGCCGTACGTCGCCTTCAAAAACCTTTCTCCGGAGGAAATCGCCAAGGTCAACACCATCGCCCTGACTGAAAAAGGCGTAGCGATCATGCCGGACACCGCCCGGATTTATCCTTACGGCAGTCTGGCGGCGCATATTATCGGCTATACCCGGTTGAAAGATCCGTCCCAGGCGGCCGACCGCCGCGAGTTTTTTTATTACATCCCGGACCAGACCGGAGTCACCGGTATTGAGCGGGTTTTCGACCAGCCGCCGCGCGATATCGGCTTAAGCGATATTCGCGGGCTCTGCGGATTGCCGGGGCATCAGGTTGTCCGGGTAGACAATCGCGGGTTTGTCGATCAGGTACTCCCCGGCGGCGTCCAGCCCCTGAACGGCAACAGCATTGTCACCACGATCGACGTTGAGGCCCAGGAGATTGCCGAAAACCTCCTGCAAGGGTATGACGGGGCTTTTGTTCTGCTGGATGCCAGGACCGGCGAGATCAAAGCTCTCGCTTCCGCGCCTACATTCAGTCTGTCCGATTTTTCACCGGTTCGCAATAATCCGCGCATCAATGCTTTAAATAACGACCCCACCCGTCCGCAATACAACCGCGCTCTGCTCGGAGCCTATATGCCGGGATCGATCATCAAACCGCTGATCGGCCTGGAGTTGCTCGAAGCCGGCATCTCCCCGGAACTGACGGTCGAATGTACCGGAGTAACCCATATCGGCGACAGCAAAATCCGTTGTACCGGAATTCATGGCGACGTCGATCTCGAGTTCGGCTTGGAACGTTCATGCAATGCTTATTTCAATGTGATGGGTTTGGAGTTGGGTCTGGAGAAAATCCGCGCTGCCATGATCGACGCCGGTCTCGGCACTCCTACCGACTGCGGGCTTCCGGAGGCCTCCGGGCTCCTGCCCAGCGCCAAGAACAAGCGTAGACCGTGGACTCCATATGACAACGCATTGGTGTCGATTGGGCAAGGAACGATCGAGCTGACTCCGCTCCAAGCGGTGGTTTACACGGCCGCCATTGCCAACGGCGGTAAATTGATGCAGCCGACTTTCCTGCGGGAAATCCGCGATCCTGAGGGGTTGCTCCTCTATCGGAATGCTCCTCAGCTCAACCGTCAGATGAAAGCCACTCCGGAGCATCTCGCCATCATCAAGGAAGGCATGCGCCGGGTAGTCAATTCGCCGCGCGGCAGTGGCCGCCTGGCCCAAATGCAAGACCTGACCCTTTATGGCAAAACCGGCAGCGCCGAAGTCGGAGTCAAGCCCAATCATACCAAAAACACTTTTTTCATCGCCTTTTGCTATGTGGGAGAGGAAATTTATGCTGCTATTATTCTGGTGGTGGGCGGCGACTCCGGCGGAACTACCTGTGCCCCGCTGATGAAACGGTTCTTTTCGAGTTGGTCGGGAACACGGGGGAACACCGAGTGACTTGGTTGCGGCTACGCCGCGCCAAGGTTTCAGTGTATTCCGTGGTTTTAAAATTTTCACTCCTATGAAACAGAATTGGCGAACGATGTTGTTTTGTGTAGCTGCGCATCAAGAGAAATCAACGAATTACTGCTGATTATCAATGACTTGCAATAAGAACAAAAGGCAATAATCTCTCTTTCCTGATTTTGTGACTCAGGGGTATGATTCTGCTGAATTTGTATAAAATACGCTTTAATCCATAGTTTGATCTCTTGTTAAACGAAATCATGTGCCGGTATGTAATTTATTCTCCCATGCGAGGCATCGAAATAAAATTTCGTCCATCAAAAATTGTTCAATTATACCGACTGGACCACGCTGTCCACGGAGCTGAATGGACTCGTCACTACCACAGTAAAATCGGATTCGACATGATTTCATATTTATTAAAAAAATGGGGGATTATTATGCGGAAACAAGAGTTAATGCATAGCCCATGCGACCGGCTTTCCGGCGTAAATTCTTCAGTTCTCTTTCTTGACGTTTCTGTCGGTAGAACTCGGCGTCATAGCGGATGGTTCGAATGTCGTTTTTCAGAATGTGATAGATGATGGCGGCGAGTTTACGGGCGATGGCGATTTTGGCGACGCCAGGTCCGACCCGGCTTTTCAATCGTCGGTGATTTTCGCCGAGAAATGAATCCGTCCACTGTACGGTCATGGCCGCGCCGGCCAGAGCGTTACGCAGCGGATTGGCGGAGCGTTTGGTTTTGCTGTTTTTGTTGCGTCCGGCGCTGACCTGATTAACCGGCGCGAGAGCAAGCCACGAGACGAAATGTTTATCGGTGGACCAAGCCTCGACATCAGTGCCGACTGTGGACAATAAAGTCATCACGGTCGAGGCGCCGATACCACAGAGTTGCGTCACAAGCAACAAATTAGCAAAAAAATAACGAATCTTCCTTGTTAAATTCGGAAAGCGGTATAAATTAAATACTCAATCCGTCGGGGTATAGCTCAGCCTGGCTAGAGCGTCTGGTTTGGGACCAGAAAGTCGCACGTTCGAATCGTGTTACCCCGACCATTTTTGTGCATGGTTTGTGCAAATCGAAGGAGAAGTAATATTTGGTTGTCCTCCCAACCGTTCAAATGTCATCCAATGATGGCATGAAAAAGGAGGACAGCTATATGTCTGTCAAATTACGGGGGAAGAAGTACCATTATCGTTTCTCTGTTAATGGTAAAAACCACAACGGCGTATGCGTCAACTGTTCCACAGAGGACCAAGCATTAGCCTATGAGAAACAGCTCCAAGTCGAAGCCTTGAAAGTACGGTCGCAAAAAACCGTAGTCGCCTTGATCGAAAACTATAAGTTTGAACTGACCGGCGGAGAACCGATTCCTTTGATCGATGGATGTCGGCTTTCATTCCTGAAACCCTCGCGACGGGAGCCCTCCGCAAAGGCGAAGAATCAAAAAGAGCTCTATTGGAAAGATTTCGTTTCCTTCCTCAAGGCTTTCTTTCCTGACCTAATTAATATGGATTCAGTCCGCAAGCCCCATTGTGAATCCTATGTGCGCCAACTTTCAATTCCCAAAATCCGGCACTGCTGGCCGCTCTGCTGAAACAGGCGACGGCCAATTAATCAATCACCGGTCAGAACGGCCGGCTTCGCGATCATCATCCAGGAACAATTTTTTTTCGACGTTGCTCTTCTTGACTTTTTGAGTTATTGTTGTATTTTAGTACTAACATTGTAGCAACAAGCAGGAGGTCGTCATGATTAAGGCATTGACAAAACATGGAAACAGCATGGCTCTGGTGATTGAGCGTCCGATTCTTGAATTACTTGGCGCCAATCCCGAAACAAAATTTGATGTTACAACCGATGGAGAAGCTTTGATTCTTACTCCAATCAGGGATGCGGCTCATCAGAAACGTTTTCGTATGTCCATGGATAAGATCGGAAAGAAATATTCCGAAGCTTTCAAGGAATTAGCGAAATGATCGAAGAACCGGTATTTCTGAGCTTTGCGGAAATCATTGACATTCACGAATATCAGATTGCAAATTTCGGAGGAGTGGCCGGTTTGCGCGACATTAATCTTTTAAAGTCAGCTTTAAGTATGCCGTCCTCCACATTCGGGGGAATATTTCTGCATCCGACGATCTTTGAAATGGCGGCGGCTTATCTTTATCATCTGGTTAAAAACCATCCTTTTGTTGATGGCAACAAACGTGTTGGCGCAATGACTGCGGTAATCTTCCTTGATTTGAACGGCATTGATTTCAATGCCTCGAATAAAGAATTTACCGAGCTGGTTCTTCAGGTGGCACAGGGGAAAGTGCTCAAATCCGAGATCGCCGTTTTCCTGAAAAAGCATTCTTCCTGATTCACTCTGGTCGGCTTGCCTACCGTGTTTGCTTATGCCAACAGGATATTCCTCCCAATGAGAACGGCGACCTGCGGATTTGTTTTTTTATGGGATAGCTGTGTTGATTTTTTGTCAATCATTCTGAAGCGTTCTTCATGGCTTTCAGAATCTGCATGCTGTCGCGGAAGGGCTGGAAATGCGATACCTGATTGGGAGCGTAAACCGATTCGATGCTGACTTCGATGACCGGATAACGCTTGTGTACCGCATTGTCGATCAGCATGGCGATTTCAAAGTCGAACTTTTCCTGCGGCAAACTGATCAGAATCGGCAGGTAGGACAGCGGGATCCCCCGCAGCCCGGTCTGAACGTCGCTGATATCGATACTGGTCATGATTTTGAAAATTTTGGCCGACCAGAAATTGCCGAACCGCGATCTGAGAGGTATTTTCATTCCTGACATCGAGCGACATCCCAGGATCAGGCTGTCCGGATGGGAAGAGGAGGCCTGGGCAACTCTGGATATGTCATATGGATTATGCTGGCCGTCGATATCGGCGGTTACTACCGTTCCGGTTATTTTGCGGGACATCAGGTAGCGGAAACCGGTTTTCAAAGCGGCCCCCTTCCCTTGATTTTCATCATGAGTGAGCACGGTAATTCGCAAATTACGGGATAATTCATCAAAAATCGGTCGAAAATGCAATCCGGAACCATCGTCGATCATAATAATCCGAAAGCGATCCATATCGTAACCGAGGAGCATTTCAATCAACCCAGGCAGCTCATCGCCGGGACAGTAAGCCGGCATGACGATAAAAGTTTTATCATTGGCATCAGAAGACATCATAAACCTCATCTATTTATTAGTATTGCGGCGGCGTTTTCCCAAAAGCAACACATCGCGGAGCTGTTCCGGGTTATTGGCGATTTTCCACCGTTTTTCAAAGTTGTAATCCTGAATTATTTGGGCGATAGCCGCCAGCGCGCGCAGATGATGATTCCGGCGGTCACTGGTGCCGATCAGCAAAAATACGGCATGAATTTCCTCATTTTCTTCCTCACTGAAATCAATTTTCGCCGAATCTTTGATAATGACGAGTTTGAGTCGGGACTCGCCGTCAATCACCAAATGCGGTATCGCTACCAGCGGCGAAATCACCGTACTGCTTTGCGCTTCGCGCTCCAGCAGCAGTCGCTTGATGGTTTCCGGACTCACTCCGACTTCCCGGGAACAACGAATACTGACGATATCGAAAAGCTCCCCGGCCTTCATGGCCTTGTCCAGATAAAGCACGTCGGCCTCTTCCACCAGGTGGTCGAATTCATCCTTGATGATATTGTCCCGTGAATTGACGATTTCCCGCAACTCACTTTCCAACCGATGATCGGTAAACCGGCGGTTGGTGATTCGTTCCATCAGGTGCAACAAGGCAAATCCCCGGCCGGATTTACGCCCGAAAACCAAGTAGACCAGCAACGCCACCGCTATCGAAACCAGGCAGACGTTGATCGCAAAGAAACCCATTTGCACAATCAGGTATGAGAACGCGGTAATGCTGAAAACCTGAATCCAGGGGTATAACGGCGAACGGAACGCCGGGCGGTAATTCAAGACCCGGCTTTCGTGCAGAATTATCACCGAAAGATTGGTCAGCAGATACCCCAGGAGCACCACCGCGGAGGCCGCTTCGACCAGATTTTCCAGCTTCATAAACAGAGCCGCCATGGTCAGGAGGGCAGTCAGGAAAATCGCTCCTACCGGAACTCCGCGTTTGCGGCTGATGATCCCCAGCCATTGCGGCAGCAGACCGTCCCGGGCCAAGGCCATCGGGTAACGGGCCGCCGACATGATCCCGGCATTGGCCGTGGTGACAAACGCCAGCACCGCGCCGAAAGAAACCACGGAAAACCCGACCCGCCCCAGCCAAAGCCCAGCCGCATCGGCCATGGGCGTATAGGATTCGGCCAGGGCCGCCGGTTTCATGGTGCCTACCAGAATGATATTCACCATGGTATACAGAAATGTAACGATCACGATCGAACCGACCATAGCGCGCGGGATAGTCTTTTTGGGCGATTTCACTTCTTCGGCCACACAGGATATTTTCAGCAAACCGCCATAGGAAACGAAAACCAGAGCCGCCACCGTAATAATCGATATCGGCTTTTTGCCCTCGGCCAGGAATGGGGTAAATGCGGAAATGGAAAAATGCGGCAAGCCGAATACGATGAAGCCGACCAACACCGCCAACAGCAACATGACCATGACAACCTGCAGCCAGGCCGCTTCCTTGACTCCGTAGAGATTGATAACGGTAAAAATTACGGTCAGAATCAGCCCGCTGAGCAGTGGATTCATACCCCATCCCGACTGAATCACTTCGGCAAGACCGAAAATAGCAAAAGCGCTTTTCAAAACCTGAGCGAGCCAACTCAACAATCCCGACACCGATCCGGCCATCGGGCCCATGCTTCTTTCGACAAAAAAATAATCGCCACCGGCTTTGGGCATGGCAGTCGCCAATTCCACGGTAGCCAGTGACCCCAGGCTGGCCAGAACCCCGGCCAGCAAATATGATAAAAATACCGCCGGACCAATATTCTTGAATGCCATGCCCGGCAAAATAAATATACCCGCGCTGATCATCGCTCCGGCTGCGATGCTGAATAAATCCAAACCGTTCAGAGTTTGCTTTAACTCGCCTCCGACCGTCGTTTTCAGGTTTTCACTTTCCAATACAGCTCCTCCGGAATCTTAAATTTATAAGTGTTAAAATATCATCCGAGCCCCATTAATTCAAATTGAAAATGGAAAATTGAAAATGGAAAATTATGGAGAGGTTGTAATGCGCTTTCGCTTTCTTCCGGCTTCGCTGAATATTTACAACAATCACTCACAACCTTTCCATAATTCACCAATTCACCAATTCTATCTAAAGCATTTCCAGCATGAATTGCATGGTTCGGTCATTGTTGCCCGGCAAGCCTTCGTGGCCGAAATCCGGGTAAATTACCACTTCTTTGGGGGAAGTAATTTTATTGTAGGCCGCGAACTGGGTTGAGGGCGGGCAAACGGTGTCCATCAGGCCGGTCGCCATCATGACCCGACAACGAATCCGGGGCGTGAGGTGTTGGACGTCGATGTAGCCGAGACGTGTGAATATCTCGTCTTCCCGTTTATGGCACGGATCGTGCAAGCGGAAATAGCTTTTGAGCTCGGCATAGGCATCTTTGGCCTGGTCCATTTCCCAAACCCGGCGGTAGTCGCACAGAAAGGGGAACACCGGAGCCGCCCGGTTGACTTCCGGGACCAGCGAGGCGCAAGCCAGGGTCAAACCGCCGCCCTGGGAACCGCCCATAATACCGACACGCTGCGGATCGACGCCAGGCATTTTCATGACCAGTCCGGTCAATTGTGCGCAGTCCAGGTAAATTTTGCGGAACAGGAGATTTTCCGGGTTGGGGTCGTCGATGCCGCGGATGATATGGCCGTTCAAGGTGGTCCCATGAATGCCGCCGAGGTCTTCGGAGCGTCCGCCCTGTCCGCGGCAGTCCAAGGCCGCCACGGTAAAGCCGGCGGCCACGTAACCGAGTTTGTCACTCCATTCCCCCGAGCTGCCGGAGTATCCATGAAAAATCACCACGGCCGGGCCTTTGCGGTCGACGGGATTGCGCGGACGCAAAACTTTCGCAAAAATCCGGTCGCCGCCAACCCCGGTAAACCGGGTTTCAAAACATTCGGCAAACGGAGTCTGAAAACTTGCTTCTTTCATTTCCAGTTGAGGATCAAGCGCTTTCATCCCGGCCAGGGATTTGTCCCAGTATGCATCAAAATCTCCGGGGCGCGGATTGATTCCACGATACTCTTTCAATTTTTCCAAAGGCATGTCGACTAACGGCATTTTAGTGTTCCTTATTTCTTATTTAAATAGAAAACCCCGGAGGCGAAAATCGCCATCAGGAAGATCATCAAAGCGCAGATTTTGAAAGTTCCGTCCGCCCCGATCGAACCGGCAATGATGCCTCCGAAGAAAGGTCCGGTGATCGTAGCCACGCCAACCACAATCTCATTGACCGACACATAACGCGAACTCTTCACCGGATGGACAAGCGAGTGAAAAACCAAATAAAAATAGCAGAAAGCGGAGAACGCGCCATAACAAACCGCCCCGAGATAAAATACCGCCGGAGAATTGCCGAAAGCAAAACACAGCAGACCGACGATGCCAGCCGCCCCGGCCGATAAAATCGGGTACGGACGGTACATCCAATACCGGCTCCGCATCATCATCAAAACGCTGAAAGCCTGCACGTAACTGACCACCGCCAAAATCAAACCGCTGTTCAACTGGCTGAATTCAAGCAGACTTGAACGGTAAGGTACCAGAGTACGAACCAGGCCGACGGCAATCGTTCCGCAACCGGCGATTACCCAGCCCAGCCAGGCCAGGTCCGGCATTTTGGAATAATCCACCGACTGGGCATCCGCCTGAACCGGCGCGTGGGAAGTTGCCGGATGGTTACGGTAAGCGCGGTAGATCAGAAACACCGCTGCCGCTACGCCGAATCCGAGAATGGCGTTCAGGGTAAATCCGGTACGCCAGTTGACTATGCCGAAAACAAACGGCCCGGTAGCCATCCCGATACTCCAGGAGAAAGTATACAGCACGGTTGAACGGACAATTCCGGCATTGCCGTCCGGCTCGATGGCTTTCATAAAAACTTGAAATGGAGTACAATACATCGCGGATGCCACCCCGATCAGGGCGATCATGACAAATTGAGCAACGATATGTTCAAAAATCAGGAAACCGAGCGACACCAAGCCTATTGAGGCCGCTCCGCCCATAATCAGGCGCACCGCTGTAATCGGACGTTTGCACCCTCCCATAAACATGGAAGTAATACAATAAGTCAATGCCCAGGTCACCATGGTACAGGTTACCATCAGTCCACTGTAACCGGCCTGAGCTACCCGGTACGCGGAAATAAAAAACATCCCCCCCAGGACGAAATTGATAATCATGGGAAAAGCATATATCACGACACGGATCATAGAAGTACCTTAAATTATTTTTTGAATCTTTTTAAAATAATGCGGTAAACCGATATTACCAGCAGGCGTATGGCTTTAATCCCGGAAAATAAGACCAACTCTCTGACAAATCAGGTTGAAATTTAGCTCTTTACAAAGTAAATTATGATTTGCTGGTGGAACTATTGCGTTTTCTGCTTGTCTTTTTGTCTTTGACAGAATTATTTTATTATAATAATATGGAGATTAAATATATGGAACATGATGAAGAATTGAAGGCGGCTCCGGAAACGGAGAGTGTCGTCGAGACCGCGGCGACCGAGACCGAAGTCGTTGCTCCGGAACCCCAGGTAATGGAATTCTCGGAAACCGAAGTGCTGCAAAAGCAATTGGATGAAGAAAAAAACAAGAATCTGCGCCTGATGGCCGATTTTCAAAATTACCGCAAACGGGTATCCAAGGAATTGTCCGCGGCCAGACTGCAGGGGCTTTATGAAACGATCACACCTTTTATTCAGGTGTTTGATTATTTCCAAATGGCGACCAAAGCAGCGAACGACTCCGAAAACATCACCGCTATTCGCGAAGGCATGAAAATGATTGAGCGCGAATATCAGAAGGCCCTGGATGAACTCGGCGTAACCAAGTTTGACGCGGTCGGCCAGAAGTTCAACCCGGAACAGCATGACGCGGTGGCGCATGAGGAATCGGATGCCCCGGAAAACGAAATCGTCAAGCAATGGAACTGCGGTTACCGCATAGGCGAGCGCCTGATCCGACCGGCCAAAGTCGTGGTCAGCAGCGGCAAAAAGGCCGAAAATGACGGAGAAAAGTGAATAGTATGGCAAGAGATTATTATGAAATTCTCGGAGTCAGCAAAACGGCTACTCCGGAGGAAATGAAAAAAGCATACCGCAAGCTGGCGATCCAGTATCATCCGGACCGCAATCCCGGCAACAAAGAAGCGGAAGAAAAATTCAAGGAACTCGCCAAAGCTTATGAAGTTTTGAGCGACCCGGATAAGCGTGCCCGTTATGATCAGTTCGGCCCCGACGCCTTCAGCGGCGCGGCAGGCGGTGGTTATGGCGGAGGCGGCGGTGGCTTCGGCGGATTCAGCGCGGAAGATATTTTCAGCCAGGTATTCGGCGGCGGCGGTGGTGGCGGATTCAACTTCGAAGACCTTTTCGGCGGCGGCCGGAGACGTTCTCCCAACTCTGCCCGCAATGGCAGTGACCTGCGCTATGACATGCAGATTGATTTCATCGACGCGGTTTTCGGCGTGGACAAAGAGATCAGCATCAGCAAGATGGGCACCTGTGACTCCTGTCGCGGTTCCGGCGCGGAAAGCGACTCCACCAAGAGCACTTGTCCCAACTGCCACGGCAGCGGTCAGGTAGTCATGCAGCAGGGATTTTTCAGCGTCAGCCAGGAATGCCCACGCTGCCACGGCGTCGGCCAGATCATTTCCAAGCCCTGTAAAAAATGCAGCGGTTCCGGTCAGCTCAAGGAAAGAAAAAATCTTAAAGTGCATATTCCGCCGGGCGTGGACACCGGTTCACGGCTGCGGGTATCCGGCGAAGGCGAAGGCGGCATCCGGGGTGGAGCTGCCGGCGATCTCTATGTGGTGATCCATGTCCGCGAACACGAGTTGTTCAAACGGCATGGCGACGATATCCAGTGCGATCTGCCGATTTCATTTGCCACCGCGGTACTCGGCGGCACGGTCGAAGTGCCCACGGTTACGGGGCTGGCCAAGATGAAAATCAAGGAAGGCACTCAGAATAATTCCATTCTGCGGCTTCAGGGCAAAGGTATGCCGTCGCTCCGCGGCGGCCGTCGCGGCGATATGTACGTCAAGATCATCACCGAAGTCCCGGCGTCGCTGTCGTCCGAACAGAGGCAGGCTCTGGAAAAATTCACCTCGCTGCTTCAACCTAAAAACAGCCCGGTCGAAAATGATTTCAAACGCAAAGCCGCGCCATTTCTGCGCGATGAGTAAATAGTTGATGGCAAAAGATAAGAACAATCAAAACGATGTATTGGCGTCCAACCGCAAGGCGACGCACGACTATACCATTCTTGAAAAATTCGAGTCGGGTATCAAGCTGACGGGCACCGAGGTGAAATCTTGCCGTGCCCGCGGCATTTCCATGGCCGACGCCTATGTGAAATTCGAAAACGGCCAAGCCTGGCTGATAAATGTTCACATCGCCGCCTACGATCATGGCGGGCTCTTCAACCATGAGACCCGCCGTCCCAAGGCCCTGCTGCTGCACAAAAACGAAATTCTCAAGCTGTCGCAGCAGATCGCCCAGAAAGGCTGTACCGTGGTGCCGCTCGGCTTTTACCTGAAACATGGTTTGATTAAAGTATCATTAGGGCTCTGTAAAGGAAAAACCTTTGAGGATAAACGCGATACGCTCCGCAAGAAACAATCCGACATGGATACGCGGCGAGCGGTAAGCGAGGCGATGAAACGCTAGGAGGCGGAATGAAACTTACGGGAATATTAACAGCAGGCGTGTTGCTGAGCCTATTGCTTTGCTCCTGTGCTTCAAGTTCCCGTATGCTCCGCCTCTCGCCATTGAATGATTCCGGAAAAAATATCGACCTGAATACCTCGCTCGTCAATATCTGGCCGCTGTATTATCAGCACAACGAATATGTTACAGCACTCTGGCCGTTGTTCGATTACGACGCACAGGGCTTTGCCATCCGTCCGTTTTACAACCGCGAGGGCGACGACCACTCCATATTGTTTCCGCTTTCCAGCTGGAACTGCCAGACCGGACGCGGCATGGCTCTGAACACTTTCTGGGGGCCCCGGCATTTCTTTTTTATTCCGTTGTATTACCAGAACCGGAATTTTTACAGTATTCTGCTGCCGCTCAGCGCTTGGTGGACCGGCGAGAACCGGGCCTGGATCGTCAATACTTACTGGAATGAAGACCGCGATTTCGTATTTTTCCCGCTCTATTACCAGCTTGAAGACTCTTACAGCATTCTTTATCCGCTCAGCGCCTGGCAGAAGGATTTGAAATCCGGCAGAATCATCAATACCTCCTGGGATGCCAACAAGAAGATTTTGAACTTCTTTCCGCTTTACCGGTCCTCGCCGCATTTTAGCCATATCGCCAATGTTTATTGGTTTAAAAACGACAAAACCAGCGTGACCAATTATGGGTTCTTTCCGCTGTTTCACCACAATATCGGATTCCGCCAATGGCTGATTCCGTTCTATTATTATGAATATGCCGAAAAACCGAAATATACCGTCTTCACTCCGCTTTTCGGGTATACCAGGGACGATGAAAAACTTCAAATGCTCAACATTCTGCTGGCCGCTTATTATTATAATGAAGGCAAAGACTGGAAGGTCCGCTCCATCTGCTGGCCGTTGATTTATCACGAATTCAAGGATAAGCGCGAACGCTTTCACATTCTGCCATTCTATTCATACGACACCCATTGGCCCGCGTTGGTCAATTGGACCCCCAAAGAAAGCCTCGGCAACGGCACCCGCAGCAATTTCAATATTCTGGGACCTTTCGGTTATCAGCAGACCATACGCCAATATGACCGTCCCAAAGAGTTGTTGCCGTTTCTCATGCCACCCTCAGGAACCACCCGGGGCAGTCTGGCCAAACTGGAGGAAAAAGATCATATCATGCTGGCGTTGTCCGCTTGGGGACGGGAAAAATACCTGACTTGGCAGCCGGCTCATGAACGGACACTGCAAGAGGTTACCCGATTGCTCCGGCAGCGCCAAAACCGTCAGGACGCGAAAACACCGCAAGCCCGGGAACAGCTGGAAGAATGCAATCGTAATCTGGCAAATAAGTTGGCGCTGCTTCCGGGTACTGCGCCGGAAAGCACCAACGAAGAATTGACCAAGATGTTGCTTGATAAATATACCCAAATCACCGAAAGCACCTATCATCATCTGCTGCCTTTTTACCGCTTTCGCCGTTACGGCGACAATTATCACTGGCACTCAATATTTTACCTGTTGGGAAGCGGTTTTAAGGATCAGGAGTCTTATGGAATCAGGATCAATCCGTTTTTTTCTTATAAAAACCTGACTCAGGATTATCCGAAGCGTAGCGGCAATATTCCTTACCGGGAGTTGAATCTATTATGGCCGCTTTATCACACCAGCCGCGCCGGTGAGGAATCGGAATGGCACAGTTTGTTTTTCCTGGCCCGCGGCGAACAGAAAAACGATTATAGCGATTTCCGGATTCTGCATTATCTGTATCGCTATACTACCGAAAAGGATGCGGAGCAATATTCGGTTTTTCCCTTTATCACTTACCGGCAGAATGCCGAAAAAAGTCAATTTTCATTTTTGTGGCGGGTTTTCAATTATGAAAAGACCGCCGACGGCGCTTCCGGTCATTTCTTTTTTATCCCTTGGTGAGGCATATGGCAGTATCAGTTTTCTCGGGCAGTGATCTACAATTGAATATCGGCACTCAGGTATTGCTGGACAATGCCTCTCTATCGATTTATGAAGGCGAGCGGGTGGCGCTCATCGGACGCACCGGCTGCGGCAAATCGACTCTGTTGAAAATTATCGCCGGCGAGGAAAACGCGCCGGAAGGCACCTTGGCCTTTACCCGTAATTTGCGGGTAGCCTACCTCCCCCAGGAGTTTCAACTCGAGACCGCCGATACCGTGGGTGAATACATCCACGGCGGGCTGGAATACTTTGAATCTCTGCTGAAACGTTATGAAAAGCATCCCGGCGATCAAGCGCTGGAGGCCGAAATCAACAAACACAATGCCTGGAATCTGGAACTCAAAGTCGCCACGGTCAGCGAAAAACTCAACATCCCGCCGGCCGAACGCCGCTGTTCCGAGCTCTCCGGCGGCGAAAAACGCCGGGTCGCCCTCGCCCGGGCGGTAGTCGGCGAACCCGATCTGCTGCTGCTGGATGAACCGACCAACCATCTGGATAATGAAACGGTAGTCTGGATCGAAAATTTTCTGTCGGCCTATCGCGGCACCTGTATTTTCGTTACCCACGACCGCTATTTTCTCGACCGGGTCGCGACGAGGATCATCGAGCTGGTCAATGGCAAAATATATTCTTACGACGGCAGTTACGCGGATTTTCTCGAAGCCAAGGCCGAACGCGAATACGCCGAAGACGAGCAGGAAGCCCGCCGCCAGTCGTTTCTGCGTTCCGAGGTCGACTGGGTGCGCCGTTCTCCCAAGGCCCGGCTCAAGCGTAACCTTGGCAGAATGAAACGTTACGACGAAATTCTGGCGCAGAGCGGCCCGCAGCGCGAACGCGAAGTGGACCTGATCATCCCGGAACCGCCACGCCTTGGTAATAAATCAATCTCATTGGCCGATATTTCATTGAGTTTCGGAGACAAAGTCCTCCTGAAGAATTTTTCCTATGAATTCGAGCCGGGCAACCGGGTCGGCATCATCGGCGCCAACGGAACAGGTAAGACCAGTCTGCTGAAAATCATTACCGGTCAGTTGCAGCCGAACTCCGGCAAAGTCGATATCGCCAATCTGGTCGAATTCAACTATGTCGATCAAGAGCGTATGACTTTGAATCCGGAATGCACGGTTTTCGAGGAAATCGGCGAAGGCAACCAGTTCACCGATGTCGGCAACCGCAAGGTCAGCGTCTGGACTTATCTGCGGCGCTTCCTGTTTACCGACGATCGCATCAATACCCGGGTCGACCGTCTTTCCGGAGGTGAGCGTGCCCGATTGATCCTGGCGAAAATCCTCAAGCGCGGCGGCAATTTCCTGATCCTCGACGAACCGACCAACGACCTCGATCTGCCGACGTTGCGGATGCTGGAAGAAGCACTGGCGGCATTTTCCGGAACCGTAGTCGTGGTATCCCATGACCGTTATTTCCTGAACCGGGTCTGCACCGCCATGATTGCCATGGACGGACGCGGCGGCGTGATTACCGGAATCGGCGATTACGATTACTTCGCCGCCAAGATGCTCGCGCCCCCGGAAACAGTTCAGGAAAAGCCCAAGCCGCAGTCCCAGCAAGCAGTTTCCCAACCGGGCAAGGTCCGCAAGTTGACCTGGAAGGAACAGCAGGAATACAACGGCATGGAGGACAAGATCGCTACCACCGAAGCCCGCATCCAAGAACTGGAAAAGCTCTTTTCAGCCCCTGATTTCTACGAAAAATACGGCCCCCAGAGCACCGAGCTGACCAATGAACTGGAAGCCGCCCGCGAAGATCTGGAGACCTTCTACGAGCGTTGGGCCGAGCTGGAAGACATTGTCAGTCAGAGTTGAGTAACTACGACGCAACCATGCGGCGGCAATTCAAATCTTTCCAAAGCCGTTTTTTCGCCGGTAAAGAGATCGATACCGGGATTTTCTCCGGCAGTAACTACTTGCCGTGACTCATCCGACAAGTTGAAATAAGCAATTGCTTCGCCACCATCGACAAGGCGCTTACTATAGCGGAGAAGCCGGTCGCCCGCAGGAGTAATTTCCGGCTGGGTGCATAGCGGGTCCTGATCGATAGCGATGACTCCGTCATTGGTCAACAGCCGGTAAGTAACCTCATCCATTCCGGCCAGGTCGCAGCTCAGCAACAGCGGCGCGGAATACATACTCCAAAGCACAAACTGAGTTTTCTGCTCCTCAAATGTCAGACGGCTTTTGCGATAACTCGCGTTCAGCGTTCCCGGCGTGCCGATATCGCCGACCTGCAACATATCGAGGTCATTCCAGCGCCCCGGACCGGCGAAAGCCATCCAGCGCGGCGCTATTTCAAAGCCAATGCGGGCAATGGATTCCCAAGTATCGTGGATATCTCCACCGATACGCCACATCCGGGCGTATTTCGAGATTTCCGTCATATTCTCATAAGGAGTGGTGTTCGAGAGACTTAATGTTATTTCTCTTTGTGCGAGATTCAGGTCGTTGGCTATGCGCTTGACGGTGGGAATGTCGTTGGGATTCCAATCCACCTTGACGAAATCCACTTCCCAGTCGCTCCACTGGCGGACATCCGCATCGAAACGCCACTCGGAGCCGATCCGGTAGACACCCCGGTTGCGCCCCTCGGGATAAGTACCATAAACCTGGTATTTCTGACGGCGCTCGCTCTCCGGCATGCGCAACGGTATTTCCCGGCCGGCATCGGTCGTGCCGCCGATAAACCCGGCGTAACTGCAAATCCACGGGGTTGAATAAATCCCGAATTTCAGGTCCAACGCATGGATATAATCCCCCAGCGCCTTCATATCCGGGAAACGTTCATTGCCCTGAATGGCTCCGTACTCCCCTCCCCGTTCGCCCTGCCAACAATCATCGATATTGATATACTTCCAGCCATGCGCGGCCAACCCGCGTTCACTCATCCCCTTGGCCGCTCCCCGAATTCGCTCATCGCTGACTCCCTCCGAGAAGCAATACCAACTGTTCCACCCCATCGGCGGGGTCAAAAATCTGTTCATCTGTTAATCTCTCTTGATTTATTTTAATTCAGGAATGGCTTTGAATAATGCGTTGATATGGGTAATCAAGTTCAATCTTTCCCGGTCATAGCGCTCGTTTTCCCATTTTGAACTCAGAACAATTTCGTCTTTTTTGTACTGTTTCAGGTCGTTAATGACATCCTTGCGCAGTTCTTCCAGATAACTCCGGGCCCGGTCCAAGGCCTCGCCGGATTTGCCAAGTTCTCCGGCCTTGGCGATCAGTTGCTCCAGAGTGTAGGCGTAACGGTAGTCGTTCCAACCGGCGCTCATCGATTCGTATTGTATGGTATCGATCGGCCCGCCCGGCATCGGATAGAACAAACACCAGTCCTTGCCCTCGCCCCGGCCGTCCAGGTCGTTCCAGGCGTTGCGGATCGGATATCCGGCAAAATACCACTGGCCTTCCAGCCCCGATTTCCAGAAGAAGAAACCCGACCGAAAACGCGCGGGAGCAAAATATTCCCGGCAGCCGTTGGAGTAGAAAAAGTATTTGGCGTTGATCGAGCGGCAGAACGGAATATTGGTTTCCGGAAACACATTGGTCATAGCAAATGTGCAAATACCGTCGGCCAGAAAATCCTTGAGCGCCTCCCCGGCTTGAATCGTGATGGTCGTCTGGAATTTCATATCGGGACAACTTTTCCGCAGATCGGCAAAAATCTTTTTGGCGTCTTCCTGTTTTTCCTTGCTGAACGGTTCATCAACCGGATAATGGTAGATGGGAGGATAGTTTTTCTCCCTGGCCAATTTGTATAACAGTTTGGCCCGGGGCGGATCCAGGGTCACAATCAACGGCAGTCCCGGCCAGGTTTCGATGGCATACCCCAGGATTCTCTCGATCTGGGACATATCGTGAACTCTTTTGCCGTTAAGTTGTTTCCAGAGTTGCGGAAATGAAAAGAGCACCACTCCGTTCATGCCGTGTTCGGCCATATTTTTGAAATCGGCCTTGATCTCGTCGTCGCCGCGTTCAAAGATCGAGTAACTGGCGCTGGCAAAGAAATTCGGGTGCTGCCGCAATTTGAAATCATGAACCGTCACCAGTACCTCCATTTGCCGGACCGGCCCCCCCTGAGGCGTCACCGTCACGCTGGAGCGGTAGACTCCGGGCTTGGCCTGTTCCGGAATATGGAAGGACAGGAAATACTGCTGTGTTTTTTCTGCCCTCACACTCCAAGGCCGGTTCGGCATCAGTAATTCGGGGGTCCGCTGATACTGGAATGTATTGTGCGAACCCATAGCGCCGGCCATTTGCGGCCAGATCTTGATTCGCCGCACCCATGGCGCCGGAATTTTACTGCCATCCGGCCCGATGAACTCACTCGCGGCAACCTCGACATGCTTTTGCAGTTGCAATGTATGCAGTGCAAATGAAGTCACCATCCTTTCGCCCGGCGTTCCGTCCAGTTTCAAAGTGGAAACAATTTCCTTGCGGGCCGGAATCCGGTCATCCATCACCCGCTCCAGCGGACACGGCGCAAACAAGACATAACCGTCTTTTTTCTCCTGAACCGTAAATTCAGTCGTGAAATTTTGCGTATCCGTCGACGGGATCAAGGTAAAGCGCCCCTGTCTTTTGGGCGCGCCCAGGTCGATGCTGAGCCTTTCTTCTTCTTTCCGGTACGCTTCCAGTTCGGTTACCGGATAAACCAACAGTCCATTGACCACCCAAGTGGTAGGACCATCAAAAGCAAGTTCGATCCCCTTCCCATCTGCCTGAACTTCGAATTCATGACTGATAATATCCTCAAACTTCATGGTTCCGGCATGTGGTACCTGCAGTTTTCCCTGAGCATAAATCTGAAATTCCGGTACTTGATAATCGACATCGCCGGAGCGTACGAGAATCCGGTATAACCCTTTGGGAACTTTCAGTTTGAATACTGTTTTGCTGGTTCCGGCGATAAAATCCCGATCCAAAGCATTGCTGCCGAGCCGGTCTCCGAATATCAATCCGGTATTTTGCACAAACCCATAACCGGAACGCTCATTATAAACCGTATTCGTTGTAATTCGAGTATAACCGGGTTGAAGCGCTGAATCTTCCGGCCCGAAGTCGAAGCGGAAACTGCCTGCCGGATATTGTTCATTCTGCAATGCTGCAGGCTTGATTTTAGTCGAATCGCTGACTTCCAGTTCGCAAACCCGGCACAATGCCGAACTGCTGCGGGTAATGTTCAGTCTGATTTTTTCGGCGGTAACCTGGGGAAATTTCAACATGACGACCGATAGATTGCGCTTTGCGGTTTCCGCGGGCTTAGTGGCCCAGTCCGGAAGGTTGTCTTTGTGCCCTTTGAATTCCTTGAGCTGGTGCCATTTCTCTTCGTTAAAATATTCGATGGAAAAATCATCCAGCAAACCATCACCGTTACGCAAAGTCACCAGATATAATTTGATGGTGTCAAACTGTTGCAGCTTGCCGAAATCACCCTCGATCCATTGAGGTGGCCGGCTTTTAAAGGCACTGCACCAATACCCGGAACCGTCGATTTCCCAGTCAAACGCCTTGGCGGCAAATGAACGGTGCTTGGTCTCCTCCGAGCTGGCCGAAGCTTTTTCGATCCGGATTTTTCCGGCGTCATCAGTACCGCCCTGTCCGCTTTTACCCCAAAGCTCCAACTCGCGTACATGGACCGCCGGATTTGCCGAATTGTGAGTCACTGTCAGACGACAGAAACGCATCAGAGTCGGCTTAATCGGAAACGCCACCAGGTCTCGTCCTCCATCTTCCGTATGGTCTGCCAACAGTTGCCATTCATTGCCATCAACCGAATACTCAACTTTATATTTGTAAGTACGTCCTTCAAAAAAATAAATTTTGACCTGGTCGATCTCTACCGGTTCCAGCATTCTAACCGTAAAGTGCTGGGGATATGGCCCCGCACCCCAGTAATTTTTCAGGTCGCCGTCAATAACCTTGACCGCGTTTCCCCCGGAACACTCACTGATTATGCCGCCGTTTTTGCTCAAAGCGTAATTAACCTCATTGTCGGCAGCCATACCGGCGTTCAGTACCGCCAGTATTCCGGCGATCAACAGCTTTCTGATTTTCATAATATTTCCTTTTTTTAATATTCTTGCCAGAATAATATTTTGTCATTCGCAGCGGTCGCATTGACCGGAATTTTCGCCCATGTTACCGGAGCGGAATGTCCGTCGGCGAAACCGATATTCGCGGTATCACCCTTATGGCGACACGAAAGGCCGGTACGGTTGAATACTCCGCCATATGAACACGTTATCCCATTGAATTTATCCGGTCCGGTATCACCGCACGTCATTCTCACCGCCGGATATTTAATCAACGAATACTTCAATTTCGCAAGCGTCAGGCTTCCGACATAATGCCCATTCAAAGTATAACTGAAATTCGGTGAATTATTGATGGTAATTCCATCCTTGCCATTATCCTCCCGCCTCCCCTTGGGGCATATCGCCACCTTCGGCAAATACCATTCGTTCGGTTTCAGAGTTTTAAAATAATCACCGATCCCGCCGTCCGCGGCTCCCCCAAAGAGATTATTGGCGACTTGAGTCCCACATGGAGCCCACCCGGCAAAGTCGTCGACATACATGCGCACCGCCATGATGACCTGCTTGGTATTGGACAGACACTTGGAAGTCTGGGCTGTTTCCCGAGCCTGGTTCAACGCCGGCAGCAGCAAGGCTGCAAGTATTGCAATAATCGCTATAACCACAAGAAGCTCAATGAGTGTAAAATATTTCGATCGGCAAATCTTCATAACCTGACAATTCCTATTTTTCATTATTTTCTATTACGATACGGTGTATATAATCTCCCAGGGATAAACCTGCGGCGGAAGCCTTGTCCAACAGTGCCCGGTATTCGGCAACAGTAAATTGAATTCTCACATTTTCCACGCCTCGCATGCTATCCCAAGTTTGTTCCGTTTTTTCCATCTGCGCGTCGCTCAGGCCGAAAGCCCGAAGTATGCTTGTGGCCATCATCATGTATCCCTGGAGTTCCATATGGACTCCATCGGTAGTAAGAAGATTTCCTTTCAGCTCGGGATATTGTTTTTTTATGTCCTTGATTTTCTGTTTCATATCGGCATTCAGATCGATGAGCGGACAACCTTTTTCAGTAGCCAGTTCCCGCAGGAAACTATTGTATTCATCCAGCTTCCGGTTGTTTTCATTAGCGGGATCTTCCCCGGTCATCGTCGCAGTCATAATATAAACTTTAATACCGGCATTTTGAACTTTATCAACCAATGTCCGGATATTCTCCCGGTATTTCTCAAGAGATATTCCCCTTGGACCGTGCCAAACGTCATTGACTCCGCAACTCAATAACATGATATCGGGTTTCCTGGCAATGATATCCCGATCAACCCGTTCCAACATCTGATCCGACTTGTGTCCGCCGATTCCGGCTGGGATTTTACCAGCCTTGATACCATTGGCCTGCAGTCCGGCGATAACCAGGTTGATATAGCCCAGAGAGCGATTTCCCTGCGCTGTTATGGAGTCACCGAGAAAGGCGATTTTTTCTCCTTCGGTAATCTTGATGTCAGCCCTTAACGATAAAACAACTCCGACCATTAAAACCAGAACAACGGGTATAATCTTTCTGTGCTTCATTTTCCATAACTCCTTGTTTTCAGGTTGATTGTCGGCAAATCAACTGTGGATTGATATTGATTATTCTGTTTTCCTTCAGTTCTTCCTGCAAACCGATAACTTCAAGCAGCAATTTAACCAATTCACCGGCGACCGTTTCCGTAACCTGGTCAATTGTGGATAGTTCCGGACGGGAGTATTCGGCGAACGGCTCATTGTCGTGACCGATAATCGCGATGTCTTCCGGTACCCGGATACCGCGCTCCGCCAGGAGTCCCAGCATCATCAGAGCCTGCAAATCATTCTGCATAATCAGAGCATCGACTTTCTTGGGAATGATTACTTCATCAATGGCTTTCGCCGCAGATTCTTTCAGCGTCCCGATTTGGCCGGCAAGGTTGATAATGATGCGCCGTTCTTCCGATATTGCCGAATTATAGCCATCAATCCGAGATCCGATGGTAACAATGCAGGGCGAGGCAGTCAAGAATAAGCCAATCCGTTCCCGGACGCCCTGCCTGAGATAATTGACCGCGGAAGCAATTCCATTGCTGAAATCCACATTCACACAGGCATACGGTTTATCCAGGTGGGGTATCCCCTGATAAACGATATTATTCTCGCCGTCAAACAATTCCCGGAAACGCGCGGTCTGGCCGACGTAATCATGCGACATAAAGATAATTCCGTCAACTCCATGCTGCTTTAATACTTTATAATTTTCATAAAGAATCTCAATATTTTCATGGGCTTCGGCGATAACTACCCGGTAGCCACGGAGGGCGATATGACGTTCAAGTTCCGCCAGCAAGCGCGAAATTACCGGAGGCTGGCAACTGTCGACCAGAATTCCGATCAGTTTGGATGATTGCCCGACCAAAGCGCGGGCATGGATATTCGGGATATAGTTGTATTTGGCGGCGGTTTTGCGAATCAGCTCGGCCTTGTCGGGCCGGACGCCAATACTGGTGCAATTGTTGTTGCCCAATATTTTAGACACAGCAGCCACGGAAACTCCGGTTTCTTTGGCGATATCGATCAGTCTGATTTTTCGAGTCATGAAGCCTCACCTTATAAAACGTTTTATATGCTAATTAAGATTATACAGGCCACCATAAAAAATGTCAATAGGTTGAATAAAAAAATTCAGTAAATTTTCAGTAATGATGTAATGGGCCACTCAAAATTCTTTTAACCACGGAATGCACGGAATTTCACGGCGCGGCGTAGCCGCAACCAAAAAAGATTAACCACGGAAACCACGGAAACCACGGAATTTTTTTTAAATTAATGACTTACGATTTGTTACGTGCTATATTCTTCGCAAAAAAACAAGAAAAGCCGGGATAGTAGTACGGAAGGGGGAATGCGAGGAACTGCGCGTTCCTCGCGCACCAGCGGCCGAACATCGGCTTCGATTATTCCTTGGGAGAAAAGTCTTTTTTTCGCAAGGGACAACCGAACGGATTCGGTTTTCCCTTCGCAAACCTCTTTCCGATCCTACCGGTAGGCCTATGCCGAAACGGCAAAGCCTGGAAATGGGGTCGAGGGGAAAACCTGTGCTGAACAGGTTTCCCCCCGGTCAATATTGTTGAACAGAATCTTCGTAGCGGATCGTATCCGCCGAGGGTGCGCGAGGGACGAGAAGTCCATCGCATTTCTCCCTTTTCGTGAATTTCCGTGGCTTCCGTGGTTAAAAAATCTTGAGTGGCCGATTACAGTAATGATTTATTCGGGCACGAAATTATATTTTTATTTTGTATTACTTAAAAGACGTGCTATTTTATTAAATCGGGGCCAAATAGTTATTCAATCCGAATATATAAGAATAATTTTTTCTGTTGTTTTTTATATCTTCCGATTGTGGAAATGTTTCAATGGCCCGGTGATTCTAGAGTAATACACTAATCTTGGAGTGAGAGCCTTGAAAATAGTTTTAATGATATTCGCCATTCTTACGGGCTTAGGAACGGCGGTATTTGCGGATGTTTCCGCAAGTGATTCGTCAGCCGTGAGTGGTGGTTCGGGAAATTATATTTCAGATTTGGCGGAGGGCAAGCTGGACTCCGTTTGTTTATTGGTCGGTTTGGGAGGATTGCTTCTGGCGACTTTTATTCTCGGCATGCTCACGACCTATCTGCTTTTTTTCAACCGGAACCGGACCAAAGCCGGAATTATGGACAGGCTTCCGCTCCGTTATTTTGTAATAGACCAGGACAGCAAGATTCTGCAATACAACCTTGGCGACAATTCTCAATTATTCAATACCACTAAAAAACTCTGTTCTATTGAAGATCTGCCGTCATCAGAAGCCAACGAACAAATCCACAAACTATTGCCCGAGGTGTTGAAAGATGGTGTGAAACGAAGCGTGGATTTCAGCTTCAACAATACCAAGCGTTCCGGCTTCATGGTAAAATTGCCCTATGACTTGTTCCGGCGCGAAGCGGTAGTCTGGATTTCACAGGATACGACGGAACTGCAGAATACCAAGGAGAATTTCCAGAACTTGGCAGAGAATTATCAGTTGACCCTGAATTCAATCGGAGAAGCGGTGCTTACCACCGACCGCGACGGCAGAGTTACCATGCTGAATCCGGTGGCTGAGCAATTGACTGGCTGGACCAGTAAGGAAGCCAAAGGCCGTCAACATGAAAGAGTTTTTAAATTCATCAGTTATAAAGGTAAAGGAAAATCGCCCGTCAGCCTGGCTATATCCACAGGCCAGACTACCGTATCGGCCAGCCATAACGGTCTGCTGGCCAAAGACGGCACGGTACGTCATATTGCCAGCAGCTTCGCCCCGCTCCGCGATTCTGCCGGAGCGATTAGCGGCGCGATTCTGGTATTTCGCGATATCACCGAGGAATATAAGCAACAGGAACAGATCAAGCTGGTTCTGGAACATGAAGAAAAACTGAATACCGAACTCCAGGATTTATTGATTCAGCATCAGTTGCTGCTGGATATCATGCCGATTTATGTCTATGCCGAAGATGCCAACGACAATTTCCGTCACGTCTTCTGCAATCGTATCTGCAGTGATTTGTGGGGACGGCCAATCGAAGATGTCATGGGCAAAAATGATGCGGAATTGTTCGGCGATTCGGAAGAAGTCCGGCGTTTTCAGGAAACCGACGCTGCCGTGGTGGAGAGCGGCGAGCTCCACGAGTCCATTCAGCCCTTTACCGGGATGGACGGCAAACGGCATATGGGACGCTTTTTCCGCAAAGGCATCGATCTTTCCGGAGGCCGCCGCTGGATGTTCGGACTGGTGGTGGATATTACCGAGGAGTATGAACAGCGGGCTCGTTTGGCTGCCAGTGTCAGTATTTTTGAATATGCGTTCGACCTGACCCAATCCGCTTATTTCCGTTTTGACCCCGTCACCAAAGAGATGACCGGAGCCAAACTACTCGGCGAACTCTGGCCGATCAAGGACGGCAGATCGCTGCCGGATGAAGAGGTCGTCTATCCCGAAGATCTGGAAAAATTCACGGCTTTGGGTAATGATCTTCTCGCCGGCAAATGTGAAACCGCCACTGTCGATTACCGTTCCGAATATTTCGGAGAAATGCGTTATTACCGTATTAAAGTCGGCCTCAGTCAAGAACCTTATGGTAATAAATCCGTTATCGGTGTAATTCAGGATATCACCGAAATCCAAAAAAACATACTGAAACTCCAGGAATCCCTGGCGTTGCAAGATATCATCGTTAACTCCCTGCCCACGATCTTTTTTGCCAAAAATGCCAATGACAATTTCAAGTATGTGCTGGTCAATCATGCTTTGGCTAAATTCCTGGATAAATCCCCGGATGAATTGCTCGGCAAGACCGACAAAGAACTCAATCTGGAGGTAGAATCGGGCGCTGCAGTAATGGATATGCCCGATGGTGCTGAGTTTGAACTGAGGCTCCCTGCCCCCGATGGTATCATGCATACCTTCCAAGTTATCGAAAAACCGTTTAACGGGCCGCATGGCGAACGTCTGTTGCTCGGGGTGGCAAGCGATATAACGGAATTAAGCGAATTGAATGCCAGCCAGGAGACTTTGAATTTCTGTCTTTCCGGCCTTCTTTCCGGCGAAAACATGTTCGATCCCAAGGCCGTGTTGAAAGCCATCGGGCAGAGGTTGAATGCCGACAATTGCTCCCTTCTGCGTTTTGACCTGGAAAAACAGATCGGATATTTTGATGCCAACTGGCAAGCCTCCGGAGATGCCGACGCGGCATTATCCGCTCCCCCCTTGCCTTTTTCCGACAAAGATCCCTGGTTCCGCTATATCTCCTCGGGAGAAATCATTTTCGCGCCGGATGTCGACGACCCGGCAACCGTTGAACGTTTCGGCCTCTGGCCGGATGAAAATAAGCGGCTTCATCTGAAGAGCCTTTATTCCATGCTGATCAATGTCGACGGTAAGCCCTGGGGCAATTTCTGGGTGGGATACCATTCTCAGCATATTCTCAATGAAGCAGAAACGGCGTTTTTTAAGTCAGCCGGCAGCCTGATCGGCTTGATTCTGCAACGCAAAAAGTATCAGGAACAAATTCATTTCGCGCTCCAGGAAGCCCAGAGC
Source organism: Victivallaceae bacterium (assembly GCA_031548025.1). Lineage (GTDB taxonomy): Bacteria > Verrucomicrobiota > Lentisphaeria > Victivallales > Victivallaceae > UBA5239. Next base: position 30,743 of record JAVBRM010000100.1, read on the forward strand.
GCCACCAAGGCTAAGAGTTATTTCCTGGCGTCGATGAGTCATGAAATCCGCACCCCGCTGAATGCCGTGATCGGTTTTGCCGAATTGCTGAAAGACGGCAATCTGCCGGTGGAAGAACAGAAAGATTACCTGGCCTCCATCTCAAGTGCCGGCAATACTCTCCTGGCGTTGATTAACGACGTGCTCGACCTCTCTAAACTCGAGGCTGGGCAAATGGTGTTCAATCTGTCGGAAACCAACTTTGCGAATGTCGTATCCGAAGTGGGAAATATTTTCCGCCAGAAATGCGAAGAGAAGAAGTTGAACTTCGTCGCCGATGTCCAGAAAATGCCTTCGTTATGGCTGGATAAGCTCCGCATAAGACAGATACTTTTCAATTTGATCGGCAATGCGGTTAAATTCACGAATGATGGAGAGATCAAAGTTTCCGCTTCATTTACCGTAGAAACGGAAGACAGCGGCACCTTTACTTTCAGTGTCGCCGATACCGGGATCGGCATATCGCCGGAAGACCAGAAGAACCTTTTCCAGATGTTCGTACAGTCGGAAGCATTGCGCGGCACCCAGATTTCCAACAGCGGTACCGGACTCGGCCTGGCGATTGTCCAACGCATGTTGGAACGCATGAACGGCTCCATTAATCTGGAAAGTGAAGTCGGTCAAGGTTCCAAATTTATTATCTCAATCAGAGACGTGAAGTTCAAAGAAGTGGTATGACCACAAGTAATCTTTATTGGTCGCGGTCCGTATGATAATCTTCGCTGCCGGCAGCCAGCCAGCCTCCGCTTTTCCCGGCTGGATCATCGGTGACCCAGAAGGAATACAGGTCGCCGGACTCCACGGTAAAGCGCAGTTTAAACCCCTCCCCCAGCGGCAATTCGTCATGTTCCTTCCAAACCATTCGGGTACAGGTCGAATCACCGCGGAAAGGAATAGAATCCACAACCGAATAACCGGGGATGCATTTATTATCCCGGTCCAAGACCTCGACCCGGAGTTCGGCGACAGCGGCATTGATCCATAAGGTTCTCTGCTCAGTCTTCAGGAACTTGGTCACCATTATGCCTTCGGTATTCGTGTGAAGCGAAGCAAAACCGTCACGGCGCAGCTCTGCAAAACCGGTCGCGGCTCCGGCATACATGGCGTATGCGGCACGGCTTGAATCACCTTTTTCGCCGGGCCCCAATTTCGATTGACCGCTGAAACCGGCATAGTAAAAACGCAGCTTATCCCGGAAGGTCAGGCAGATTCCGCCAGTGGCATGAAGATATCCCCGATTCCAATCGCCTTTGCGACGGGTACAACGCAAAAACGGAATGCGTTTTTCCGGGCGCGACCAATGATAACCGTCACGGCTGAAAGCAAAATGCAGGTCGATCCGCTTGGGACACGCAAGCAATGCGCAGTTATTGTTTTCCGGCCCATGAAATACCGCGAATACTCCCAATACCAAGCTTTCATATGGCGCCGCATTCAAGTCATAAAGCTGCGGCATAAACTGAGTTTCTTCCTCGAATATATCCAGTTTGTCGATCCGCGCCCACGGTATCATGTCCGGGTTCTCATATTGAGGATTCTGTAAATCTTTCAACGATTGCCGCCATGGCGACGCGATGAATTCCTTTCGTGGCAGCCAGGCGCGAGCCCGGCCAGTTCCAGGAAAACCACAGCGGACGCTGAATATCCAATCCTGTCGGAACGGATCATAATAGAAGCTGGAATTATCGCCGCATTCACCGGTATTCTCCCGAAAATTCCAATGAATTCCATCGGCGGATGTATAAAGCTCTCCGCAGGAACCGCCGTCATAGCGGAAATAAATGAACATTTTCCAACGCTCATCCGGGGCAGCGGAATTCTGATCCAGCCAGATCAGCGAGCCGTCGCGCTCATAAGTATCCCGAAACGGCAAAACCAGGTTGGTATGCCCGACGATCCCGAAATCGGGGCGTTCCCAATGAATACCGTCTTTGCTGACCGCCAGCGCCGTACCATGAAACCAACCGGCATGATAATACAACTTATAAAGTTTATCCTGAGGATCATACCAGAGGCCGTCATTGAAAGGCGCCGCCATCGGCGACTCACCATTGTCCAGTTCGATTGCCGTTTCCGGCTTCAAGACCGGATTGTAAGCATATTCGGTTGCGGTATGCCAAACACGCGGCAAAGTATTCCACTCGATCAGATAATCATCGATAAACAACTGCCGTCCGGCGGATAACTCGATTTCTGTTTTATTCAGATACGGAACCGGAAGAATCTCCCGCGATGTTGGATCAAAATCATTTTTAAGCATGAAAATCTCCTTGATATTGAATTCAGATTATATTATATTATAAAATAAGCAGAAAATAAATAGTTAAAAACAACACTTGATATGAATATTCGACACTCTAAGCCTTTCGGTGACGAACGCCTGCAAAATCTTTCCGAACATGCCGGGCTCTTGAATCGGGCAGCAATAAACATGGTCACGGAAAATCCGTTGCGGGTATTTTCCTGTTCTTTGTGGGACAATTATCATCCGTGGTTTGTTCCGCGCCGCATTTTGCCGGATAACTTTTGCCTGTTCGTATTCTCCGGCAAGCTGCAACTAATTCTGGACAATAACGAATACATTCTGGAACCAGGCGATTGCTTTCTGCTCGGAAACAGCGTCCCTCATGCATTCGGTTTGCCGCCAGGCGGCAAAAATGTCCGACATTTTATTTTTCACGCATATCCCCGAAACGGTTTTATCTCCAATCCGATCAACCATTTAAAAACGCCTGTTCATCAGCACTCATCAGAGATCGAAATGATGAAGAACGTAATCGGTCTGTTTCAGAGCGGCGAAAAGAAAGCTTTGAGTTATTGTGATTTATTACTGAATAAATTGCTTATGGAAATCGCCCTGCATGACGGCTTCAAATGCGAAAATCTTACTCCTTTGAACGGCCGGGTGACGGCTGCGGTTTCATTTGCGGAGCGTCATTTTGACACCAATATCGGTGTTCCGGATATAGCCGCCGCCGCCGGGATCAAAGAAGTGCAATGCCGAAAATTGTTTCGCCAATACCTGAACCAGACTCCAGCGGAATTTCTGCTCCAATTGCGCCTGGGCCACGCCGTCAGAATGCTGCTGAACACCAACGACAACATCAAGAAAATTACCCTGAAATGCGGTTTTTCCGATCCGTCTTATTTCTGTTATGTATTCAGGAAGTACCTGAACCACACTCCCGAAACCTACCGCCAAGTCAATGCGAGCTCTATTCGATAACGCCAAGGAGGTTGAATATCCGCTTGAGCTTCTGCAAGGTCAGGGGCTTCAGAAATAATTCATCGAACATAGTCATGTCAAATGTTACCTGCGATTCGGAATCGGCAGTGACTGCGGCGATTTTGACGGCTTCGCAACCGGGTTTCTCGCGGATACGCCGGGCTAATTCATAGCCGTTCATATTGGGCATCCACATATCGGTCAAAACCAAATGGGGCACTTTCTTATCGATCTCCTCCAGCGCTTCGGCGGCGGAGTTTGCGCTGCGGCACTTCAAGTCAAGCTTTTTGAGCATGGCTTCCAGTACCTTCAGGTTTACCGGTACATCGTCGACGATCAAAATATCCAGAGTCTGCAGAAGATCGGCGGCATTTTTCCTGACCACAACCGGAATACCTTTGCTGTCGGTTTCGATCTGGCGGTCAGAGTATGAAATTCCATGGAGCCGGATCGTAAACGTAGAACCTTTGCCGACTTCACTTTCCAGCTCAATCGAGCCGTCCATTTTGGCGATCAGACGGCTGGTAATGGTCAGGCCCAGCCCGGTGCCCTGGCTGCTCGCATGAGTACGCTGCTGGAAAAACGGCTCAAAAACCATTTTCCGGTTTTCCTCGGAAATTCCACATCCGGTGTCGCTGACCTTGATGATAAAATCAGCTTTCGAGGAGTTCTCCGGTTCGGGAATAAATTCAACGGACAGTTTCACCTGGCCGCGAGCGGTAAATTTCAAGGCATTGCCGACGATATTCAAAAGAATCTGACGAAGCCGCAGGCTGTCGATCTCCATGACCGGCAATTGCGCCGGAGAGCAATGCATCAGGAACTCAAGGCCCTTTTCTTTGGCCTTGTAACGGAAAATCGACATGATTTCATCGAGAATAGCCATGACGTCAGTCGGCCGCCGGGTGATTTCCATCTGATCGGCTTCAATTTTCGACAAATCAAGTACGTCATTGATCAAGTTGAGCAGCGCACTGCCCGCAAGATTGATCGATTCAATACAGTCGACTTGTTCAGCCGGCGACATGCCGCCCTGTTTCAACAGTTCGCTGAACCCGATAACCACATTGAGTGGCGTACGGAGTTCATGGCTGACAGTGGCCAGGAAGAAACTCTTGGCCTTGTTGGCACTTTCCGCCGCGGATACAGCGGCGATCAGTTTGCGGCGCACTTCGTTGTAATCGGTGACATCGACCATGGTTTTCAGCCAATAGGTCAATTCGTCCTGAATCCGGATCGGATAAGAGCTCAACATATAATCGCGCCCCTGATACTGGATTTCTTCGACCTGTTCCTCCTCGGCCCCGGCAACGACAGATTTCGGCAGTAAATAGCGCTCTTCATTCAACGAAAGTTCCACCATATCTTCCGAAGCATCGCCATAGGCGGCCAGCAACTGGCGGCCGGCATTATTAACTTGAACCAATTGGTGTTCGGTCCCGAACATCATGATCGGAATTTTCAGGGAATCCATAATCAGCAGTTTTTCACTTTCGCTGCGGGCCAGCTCCCGTTCGGTGGCTTCCTGTTGGGTAATATCGACGCAAATTCCGAGCAAAAGCCGGCGGTTTTCATGTTCGGTAATGTTGTAAATACACTGTAAAGCGTATTCCTTGCCATCCGGCGCCATAACAAATTCCCGGCAAGTAAGCGTATTTCCCAGCATGAGCTTATCGGTCTGAACATCGACCTCCAGGCAAACGTCATAATCTCGCGGGAAGAGCATGGAATCGTCCTTGCCGACCAATTCTTCCGGAGAACAGCCGCAAAAGTCGGCGAAAACCTGATTGGCCATAACATATTTGAAACCGTTTTCGGGGTCTTTGACGAAAAGCATGCAGGGAAGATTGTCCATAATATTCTGGAGCAGCCGGGATGTTTTGGCCAACTCCTGTTCGGTGGCCTCCTGCTGGGTGGTATCGATACAAATTCCCATCAACATCCGGCGGCCATCCGGTAGCGTAAGCATCTTCTTGATCGTCCGGCAGGAATGGCTCAGCCCACCTTCGATAACCCCTCTCTCGATTTCGTCATAGGAATGATTCGGGGCGGTAAGAACCATTTCGTCGCGCTCGCGAAACATTCTGGCTTCATTTTCCGGATAGATATCGGAATCCAGTTTACCGACTACCTGGTCAAGCCCAGGTAAAAAGTTCCGGCTGGTCTGCGTGTGAACCCGGTTACTGAAAACATAGCGAAAATCATCGTCGACATCCTTGATGAAAAGCATATTTGGATATTCATCCAGAATGGTCATGAAAATCTGTTTCTGGTTAGCAAGCTCCTGGTCGCTGAACCGCTGCGCGCTGACATCGCGCAACCATCCGGAAATTATCTTTTTGCCGGAAGGCAACACCAACCGCGTGGCATTAAGCTCATAATAACGAATCTTTCCTTCGACCTCCACCCGACAATCACAGGAAACAGAACCGCTTTCTTCCTTGAGCAGGGCTTGCCACTGCTTGCTGCAAGCTTCCCGGTCATCAGCATGAACCCATCCGACATCATTCAGTGAAAAGCCGGGAATAGATATTTTCTCAGTCGGATTACCCTGCAAATCGCATTGGAAAGAATAGACACCGGCCGGAAGAGGCTGCCCGGCAAGAAAAAACTGATCCCGATACTGATGGCACTGACGCCAAAAATAAAAAGCCGCCCCCACTGCCAGAATCGCAATAACCATCACACTCTCCGGCAATATTCCTCCGCTGGAATTTTCCGCAGCAACTTCACCGGCAAGACCGATATCCGGGGATATCAGGCCCATGACAAAAATAAATATACTAAGTTTTTTCAAACCATTCCACCATGTTTTCGCTCAAACTAATCTCCGACGAGATAAATTAACATAGTTTTCCTGTTTAGCAAGTATAGTTAATATATAAATTATCTTTTTCCTCAGGAAGCATTGAGGTGATATATTGAAAAAAACAGTTGCAAAGATATATTATTCCAATCAATAATCAGGCAGGTTTCAATATGAATGATATTTTTTGCAAGAAAAGGTTGGAAGACACTCTGACATTCTATCAAACTCGCGCCGAATGGCACAATATTCTCGACTACCGTACGCTGACTCAGCAGGTCAAACCGGTGGAAAACATATTTTTCGGCGATTCAATCACCTGGGCTTGGCCGTTCGGTGAATTTTTCCCCGGGTTATCGTTCCTGAATCGCGGCATTCCCGGTGATAACGTTACCGGCCTGAACTATCGGTTGAACGACGACGTCTTGGCCTATACCCCAAAACGCGTCTTTATCATGATTGGAATCAATGGCATTCAGGAAGAAAAAGACCTGATCATTGCCCGAACCCGGGCCGTGGCGCAGAAAATCGCCGATTCCGGCAGCCAGGTCTGGCTCGCCAGTATATTACCGCTGCGCAATCCCGACGCCTGGGACCGCTTCCAATATCAGGACAAAATTGTAGAGATCAACCGGGAATTGGCCCAATGGTCGAATTTCCTCGATTATCATTCGCTGCTGAAAGATGAAACCGGCCAGCTCGCCGCCGAATACGCCAAGCCGGACGGCACTCACTTGACTTTCGCAGCCTACGTCGTCATGTCCAAATTTTTGAGCCAAATTATTTCAAAAGGAGAATAGCTATGAAAAGAACTGTCGTGATTCTGAGTCTGTTGTTTTGTCTCTGTGGTTTCGCCGAACAGGTCAAGCCGTTATCAGTCGACCAATTCGAGAAACGCTTCGAAAAGATCGAGCCCTCGGCGATTCCCGGCAATGTGTTCACCATGGTGGACAAAGACTGGTTTCTGGTAACCGCCGGAACTCCGGAAAATTACAATACCATGACCATCAGCTGGGGCGGTCTCGGCATTCTCTGGAGCAAACCGGTGACTTTTACTTTCATCAATGAAAAACGTTACACCCATTCCTTTATGGAGAAATACGAATATTATACGTTGTCCGCCTATGATAAATCAGAGCGGAGCAAAATGGCGAAGATATTCGGCGGCAAATCCGGACGCAACACCGACAAGGAAAAAGAATCCGGGTTCGATCCGGTCTCCGCGCCTGGCGGCGGCATCAGCTACATGCAGGCCCGCATGGTGATCGTCTGCAAGAAGATAGTAGCCGTCCCCCTGACCAAAGAGATCATCGCTCCGGAATTCCACGGCCGCTACGCCGACGGAAAATTCCACACCCAATACATCGGTGAAATCATCGGTGTCTGGATCCGAAAATAAAAAATTTCACGTCAACGGATGGCTTGAGGCTTTACCCAGGTCATCCAATTTTAATTTGACTTGCCGGTCGTTGATTCGAATTTCCAGTTCTTTATTTTTCCGGGTCGGATCGGAGACATAAACTGTTCCGGGAGTGAACATCAGGCAGACCGGTTTCGGAACGGTGATTTTCCCCAAGCCGGGCACCTCGGCTGAACCCGGAACATAAAACGCGATCATTGCCGTTTGGGTTTTCCGGTCATAGATGCCGTGAATATCCTCCGAGCCGGTGATCAGTTTGATATAATCCGCTGGTCCGGTTTCAGCCGCCAGCGGCCGAATGACATAGAAATATCCTCCCTTGCCGATACCATGATCGATAAACAAGGTGAAAAGATCGGCTTTGACCAAATCTTTCGGTTCATAGCCGATAACGTCGCCCCAGCGCCCGGTCTTTTCTCCGGTTTCAAGCTTGATATTGCCGCCTTCCGGAAAGATATATTCCACGTTGTCATGCAGAATATTTTTGTCTTTGGAAACTTCGCCACGCAGATAACAACTATTCACCGTGCTATTAACCGGCTTGCCCTCTGTGGAATGGATGGAACTACCCATGAAAACCAGATAATCGTCCAGACAGAACACTGTTTTCCGTCCCCGCAGACTCCGCTGTTCCAGTTCCTGAACCGTAAAGCCGTTCCTGCCATCGGAAAGCCCTCCGACAAATTCGGCGGCATTGTAAAAAGGATTTCGGGTTCCGGAATATTGTTTGCAAACCAGCGATGAATCATCCTGAATAGCGGTGATTCCCGGCAGACGCCGCCAGTCGAACAACGGCGCAATATCCCGGTATTCATCATTGTCGCGACGCAACTGAACCATGCCGTTCCCCATCAACCCTCCTTGCATATTTTCGTTGACCGCGGTTTCGCTGCCGATAACCCGTTTCGAGCACATGCGGATAGAAAGATAATACGCCGGGCGTCGGTGCACCATGAAATCGGAACAGTAAAACAGTTTATTCCCGCTGAACTCCGGATCTCCGGTCATCAAGCCGGCCAAATCTTTCCGCATGGGATCGGATTCCGGCAGCAGTCCAGTCAAAGTCGCCGCGGCTCCGGTGAAAACGTCCCCCTGCCGCCGAGTAGTATTCTTGCCGATATAGCGTGCACAGGCATTGAGGTCAAGCTCCTTGCGATAAATGGTCCAACGCGGTCCGTTCAGGAGATAATTTGCCAACAATTGAACCTTATCGCCGGGCATCGCCAACTCCGTCCCCTGGAACATCCGGATATTCTTCAATCCGTTGACCAGAAAATGCCGTCCGTAATTGCCGAACTGCAGCTGGGGGCCGTGTTGATGAAAACTGAAATCCTCCAGCAAGCCCTCTTTGCCGGGTTGAGCGTAGACATATTCTTCGGCAATGATATCGCACCCCTTTCGGGCCAATGCGAAATCATCATACAGCAAACCTTTGTAGAGCGCCACCGTGGCAAACCAGATCCGATTCTGGCCGGTCGATTTATTATCGATTTTCGAACGATCGAAAATCGGTTTGGCTTGTTCCAGTAGCGACTTCGGCACTTTGTCCCCCACGACCAGAAAGATTTCGCCCAAGCGCAACGGCGTACCGATGCTCTCGATCCACCAGCTTTTGCATTGAAACCCGTTTTTTACCCAGAACTCCAGTGCTTTGCGGAATTTTTCATTGCCTCCCTCCCCGGCCAGGCACAAATGCCACAATCTGGACAAATGAATTGAAGGCGACCATTTGTCGCGTCGCGGATCCTGATAATCAATATCCGGCCATGAACCGTCCTCTTTTAAGTCATTCAAAAACCGTTCGACCACATTGGCTGACGGCGCTTTATTATCCTCCAGCAATACCTGTCGTACCTGGTTTCTTTCCATCTCCATCGACCTTCCCATCAGCATCAGGCTGGAGAGCAACAACAATGCAATAAGACTTTTTTTCATTTGCTGTAATTCCAACGGTCATTTTTGATTGTAGCCGTGCCGAACAATTCATCCGCCCGGAGATTCTCGACGTGTCCATCGAACAACAGGACATTGGCGGCCACCGGAACTTTATGGCGATAAGCGACACCACTGGCGCTGCCGGTAACATTCTCCATCAGCGTAATATAATAACTTGGATTGGCGGTATCGTAGCTGACCGACCAGTTGCGGCAGTCGGTAAAGAATGCCTTGCGCGAAGGATGGCGGACCTTTGGAGTAAAGTAACAGGAAGCCAGGACCTGAGCCTCATTGGCGCTGGAAATCGTATCTTTATTTCCTGATCCATGACCATACCGTAACTGCCGGTTATGGCCGGACCGTTGCGATCCTCAACCATATTCTGCATCCGGGTGGCACTGGGACAATGAATCCCCTTCGGCACTCCGGGATCGGCGCGATAAATAGTTCCGGAACGCGGATAAAATTTAACTCCCAGCGCCCTCATGAATGATAAATTGATGTGCCAATACAAACTGACGGTACTGCTTCCGTCCAATATCTTCATCTGCATCGGCACCTGATATTCCTTGAAATCCTGAGAATACATCATTGATGCCGCCCCGATGGTTTTCAAATTTCCCATACATTTGATTGCCCGGCCTTTATCGCGGGCCGAACCCAAAGCCGGAAGCAGCATTGCCGCCAAAATTGCAATAATAGCGATTACCACCAATAACTCAATGAGTGTGAATTTTTTATCTGCTCTCATATTTGTTTATTCCTCGTTTGACAGGGTTTTACATGACTCTCTTATTTTCAGGGTTACCGGAAAATCCATTTTATTCTTCAACGGAATCTGGCCTTTGCTGCGGATATTTTCAATCAGTTTCTCGGCGGCATAGGCCCCGATTTTTTCATTATCGAAATACAAAGAAGTAATTCCGGGAGTTATATAATCGAAGACATCGTCATCGACAATGCTGATAATGGACAAATCTTTGGGACACTGAAGATTGTAATCACGCATCTTCCGGATTACCGCCAGACAGGTTTGAGGATTGGTCAGCAACGCGGTCGGCCGTTGCGCCATCGGCAGTCCAAAGTAGTCGTCCATGAAATCTCCCGCCGAGTGATAATCACAGCAATAATCTTTGGTATATAAGTATTGGATGTCAAGTTTGCCTCGTAAATGGGAATCGGCGATCAACTCACTCACTTTTGCATGGTTGGCTTTGACGTGGGGATTGTTCGTTCCCATCACCGCAATCCGGGTATGCCGGTTTAATGACAGATATTCCAGCCCCATCAGTAATCCTTTGACCATGTCCGGTCCGTAAGCGGCATACGTCTTCCCCTCACCGATGATCGAACCAATCTTAGCAAACGGGATATTCAACTGTTCGAATTTCTGGATAATATCGGGATTGATATCGCGGCACAGAACCAGCCCATCGACATTGCGCCCGGCAATTCCCTGAGGAAAAACAAACTTATCCACTTCCTCCATATTACAGTAAAAGGTCAAAACATTGTAATTCTCTTTGATGGCCCCCTGGCAAATCCCGTTCAGGAGCGCGGAGTAGAAAGGATTCTTCCATTTCCCCTCAATATTGTCAGGGATGACAAATCCGATGTTGTTGGTCCGCTGCATGACCAAGGCACGGGCGGCGGCATTGGGCTGATAGCCCAGGCGGTCGACCGTGTCTAGAATTTTCCGGCGCGTCGCCTGGCTGAATTTACCGGCATTGGGGTGATTGTTGATCACCAGCGAAGCGGTGGTCAGGTTTACTCCCGAGGCTTGAGCTACTTCTTTGAGGGTTACGGCCATTGAACATCCTTGCTTTAAAACTTTAGACAAATCGTTTTGTCTTAATTATACAACCGAGTATTGAATTTGTCAATACACCCAAGTAATTTTTTTTAATACTCTTGATTTTACAAGTTTTTCGAGTAAAGTAATTAGACAATGCGTTTTGTCCAAACTTTAACGAGGTTCATAATGTCGAAATATGTCAATATCGCGGCGGTACATTTCGAGGTCAATGTTGAAAGAGGAAATTCTGAGGCCCAGGCCAAGGTGCTGGAGCAATTCAAGTTCGCCACTGATCGTTTGGACGGTACCGGCGTCGACTTGTTGTTGACCTGCGAAGGCATGGAGTCTATCGGTCAGACCATGGATCAGGCGGAAAGCCCGTCGGCCCCCGGCCCTATATACAATGCATATCGCGAGTTCGCCATGCGCAACCGCTGTACCGTGGCCGGCTCGATCAAGCTGGCGGATCAGGGCAAAATATACAATGCTATCGCTTACATCGACCCGAACGGCAAATTTCTTGGCGATTACCGCAAGGCTTTTCCGACCCCGAATGAGTTGAAAAAGGGTATCGCGTCCGGCCCCGGTGCGACTGTCATCGACACTCCGGCGGGTAAACTGGGCGGTGTTATCTGCTGGGACCTGAATTTTGATGAGCTGCGAGCTCAATATCATGATTTAAAACCAGATATCATGCTCTTTTCCAGCATGTTCCACGGCGGACTCATGCAGCGGGTTTGGGCATACCAGTGCCGAGCCTGGTTTGTCGCGGCTTGCAAAGACAACACCAGCGACATTCTCAATCCGTTGGGACGGGTCACCGCCTCGACCAATTATTATATGCGGATCGTCCGCGACCGGATCAACCTGGACCGTTTCGTCATGCATCTGGGGTATAATCTGGGTATTTTTCCCGACATTTACCGCAAGTACGGCAGTGAAGTCGCTATCGAAATAATCCCGGAACAGGGTGTTGCGGTTCTCTACAGCGAATCATCCGAACGCAGCGCATTGGATATTGCCCGCGAATTTAAATTGATTCAACTCGATGATTACTTCAATTCCAGCAGAGAATTGATCAAAGAATATAAAAACAGGAACTGATCTATGGCAAAGTACATCAATGTGGCGGCGGTGCATTTCGAGATCAATGCCGAAAGAAAAAATCCCAAATCACAAGCCAAGGTGCTGGAACAATTCAAATTCGCTACCGACCGTCTGGATGGTACCGGCGTCGACCTGTTGCTGACCTGCGAGGGCATGGAGTCCATCGGCCAGACCATGGATCAGGCGGAAAGCCCGTCGGCCCCCGGTCCCATGTATAATGCTTATCGCGACTTCGCCATGCGCAACCGCTGTACCGTGGCCGGTTCGATCAAACTGGCGGATCAGGGAAAAATATACAATGCCCTGGCCTACATCGGTCCGGACGGCGAATATCTCGGCGATTACCGCAAGAGTTTTCCCACCCCACGCGAGGTGGAAATGGGGCTTTCTCCCGGTTGGGCCACGGTCGTCGACACTCCGGCGGGCAAGCTGGGCGGAATAATCTGTTATGATCTGAATTTTGATCAACTCCGTGACCGGTATCATGCTTTAAGGCCGGATATCCTGTTGTTTTCCAGCATGTTTCATGGCGATCACCTACAGGTGAACTGGGCGTATCAGTGCCGTTCCTGGTTTGTCGCGGCTTGCAAGGACAACACCAGCGATATCGTCAACCCGCTGGGACGGGTTACCGCTTCGACCAACTATTACATGCGGATCGTACGCGAGCGGATCAACCTGGACCGTTTCGTTATGCATCTTGATTACAACCTGGATATTTTCCCGGAGATTTACCGTAAATACGGCTCTGAAGTCAGTATTGAAGCCAATCCACGGCTGGGGGTAGCGGTTCTTTACAGCGAATCCTGCAAGCGTACCGCCGGAGATATCGCCCGGGAGTTCGGTCTGATTTATATTGATGATCTGTTTACACGCAGCATTCAGGTAATAAATGAAGAAAAAAGTGGGAGTAAGAGCTAAAAGCCTCTGTTTTTTGGAGGGCTGCAGATAATGGACAGGGAGGACCCTTAGCTCTTAATTCCCGAATCATATAATCTCGAATTACCGACACGAATGTTGGAGCCGGTGCGGCAGCACCTTGGAAGCTCAACTTTTAGGAAGGTATTACTGTTTCCTGTCATTGCAATCAGAGACCGTTTTTATGATTATGCTATAGTATACTTCTTGAATGTTAGATGCATATTACCGCCGTATTAGAATCATGTTAGAAGTATAAAATTGTAAATTTGATTGCATTTATCGGGTTGGCGGATTATCTTACCACAGTCAAACGAAAGGAAGTAATGATGAGCGATATACTTTACTGTTGCAAGATCAATGACAACAGCGGCATGGCGGACCTCGCCTATGAACTGTTGAGCGCAATGGAACATAATTTCAGTACCTGGGACGACCGGGAAAGCATGGCGTCGTACCATACCCTGTATTTCGATACGCCGGAAGAAGCCGACACCGCCCGCCAGGAAGTGGAAACCAACCGGAGCTGGTGGGAAGAATGCGGCTGGTATCCGGGTGCGGTAGAGTGCTTCGAAATCAAGCGCGAAGACTGGGCGGAAGTCTGGAAGAAATTCTTCAATATCCAGCACGTCACCGACCGTCTGGTAATCCGGCCCAGCTGGCTGGAGTATCAGCCCAAGCCGGGTCAGGTGGTAGTAGACCTGGATCCGGGCATGAGTTTCGGCACCGGCCAACACGCCACCACCTCGTTCTGCTTGCGAATGATCGACCGGATCACCGGGCAACCGGGCATGAACTCTTTCCTGGATGCCGGTACCGGATCTGGAATTCTCTCCATCGCGGCGCGCAAGCTCGGATTCTCGCCGGTAGAGGCGTTCGACAATGACCCGGAAGCGGTCAAGATTGCCATTGAAAACGCGGAGAAAAATGGTTTTGCCCGCGCCGACATTGAATTCAAAACCGCGGATTTGACCCAGTTCGACCGGACTGCCGGAACTTATGATCTGGTCGCCGCCAATATCCTCGGTCGGGTCCTGCTGGCGCACCGCGAAGCAATCACCCGCTGGGTTCGCCCCGGCGGTTACCTGATTCTAGCCGGAATTCTGCATGAGGAATTCCCCGAAATCCAATCCGCCTTTGAAGAATGCGGGCTGGTCATGGAGTATTGTCAAAGTGAAAAAGAATGGACCGGAGGGTTCTTCCACAAAAACGATAACTGATCCCGAGCAGTTAAATACTCGCGGAGATCAATTGCGGCAGGCCGGAGATTATCCGGCCGCGGTCAGTCAATACCGGCTGGCCGCCGCCATGGACCATCCGCCTGCCCTCAACAGCCTCGGTGAAATGTATCGTCAGGGCCTCGGGGTTGACCGGGATTACCGGTTGGCTGCCGCTTTCTTTCTGCGGGCTGCGGAGGAAAACATTGCCGCCGCTCAGCAAAGCCTGGCCGGCATGTTCAAATACGGCCGTTACGTTCCCGAAAATTACTATCTGGCGCAAGCCTGGCTCGATGCCGGTCAATCCCGGTTGCATTTGATGAAAGCCCTGCGCCAAACTATGGAATTCATCGACGAAGCCATCCTGGAAGAATATTTCAGTCCGCCGGAAGAAATCCCGGCCGCCCAAGAACCCGCTCCGGTTGTGCCGGCCTTGAGACTGCCGGAAGGTTATATTCCGGGGCACGGCGGCCGTTCAGCCAAAATCCGCCGGGAAATATTGACGATGCTGAACCCCAATCAAGCCTTGTCCATGCTGAAAGAGGCTCTAAATGAAACCGGCGACGAAGCCGTGATAGCCGACCTCGCCGCCGATATTGAATGGTTGAAAAACCAGAAAGATTTATAGGATTTCCAGCAGTTCCACATCGAATTTCAACATGGAGTTCGGCGGAATAACGTCACGAACGCCTTTATCTCCATAGGCCAGAGACGCCGGAATGAACAAACGATGCTTGCCGCCTTTTTTCATCAGCTTCAAGGCTTCGGTCCAACCGGGAATCACCTGTTCGAGTCCAAACTCGGCAGGCTGTCCGCGCTTGATCGAGCTATCGAAAACATTGCCGTTCAGCAACGAGCCTTCGTAATGAACCCGGACTTTGCAACCGGCTTTCGGGCCGTCGCCTTTTCCTTCTTCCAGAATCTCGTACTGCAAGCCGGAAGCGGTGGTTTTCACGCCCTGACGCAGCTTGTTTTCTTCGAAGAATTTCTTTTCCTCTTCAATATTCTGAGAGGCGATTTCATTCAATTCCGCCTGACCGAGTTCCTGGAGCTTCTTGTGAAAATCCTGCATGATCTTCTGATATTCACCGGGATTCATCACCGGCTGAGAACCTTTTACCAATTCAGTGACCGCTTCGGCGAAAATATCGCGGTTGAATTCCAGCGGCAACTGCATGACGGAACTGGCAATATTCATCGCCAGCGCGTAACCGAGCTTATCGGCTTCGTTTTCTAATTTAATGCTCATATTTATCCTTTGGTGTTAACTGGTAACATACATTCCATCGCTAAATTAACAAGCATCAAACGGAAAAATTTAGATTTTACTCTGCGCCAAAGAATAAATTATGATTGCAATCGTCATCAAAGCCGCGGCAATTCCCCGGCGCAACCACATTTTGCCGCCGATCTTGGCATCAAGCTTGCCATAGCCATAATGCAGCAAAATGATTCCCAGGCCGATTGAAAACAGACCGCGGCTTGACTGAATAACATTTCCGAAAACGGTTCCCAGCAACCCGAAGCAAATAAACAGCGAAACCTGCGACAAAAACCAAGCCAGTCCGAACGGCATCGCCATAACAAACTGCTTTCTGCTCCAACGGTATTTGAACAACATCGGCAGCGTCAAAATGCCCAGCAGCAAATAACAGACGGCCGCCACCCCGCAAGCATCCATGATCACATTGCCGCTGGCGGGCATCCTTACCAAGTACGTTTCGGCCATGTCGGTCAGCGAATAAGCCACCAGCGTCAACGCCAGCCACAGCATTCCCCTGAGGGTAAAACGGCTACCGCCGCTCCAATTCATCGCCATGGCGGCAATAGCGCTGAGAAATACCGCCAGCCATTGCCATGAGCCCAATCCATGCCCTTTCCACAACACGTAAATTACCGAGAGCACAATGATTTTCAACCCCAATAGCGAAGAAACGCGGCTGGCTTCGATCGAGCGCAGAGTGTTAAAAAACGCCGTTTGACCGGTCACAAAGAAGAGTACCCACATCAAGATTCCAAGCAAGAATTCCGGCAACATTTTCCACAATTCAACCGGAAAAAGCAATGGTGCAATCGGCAGGCAAAATACCCCCATCACCAGTTGAGAAAAAATCACCAGCCTTAACGAAGACTTATATTTCATCATAAAGCCGGCGCTGAAAATATATGAAAATGACTGCAAGAGGGCAGTAACCACACCCGCAATAATACCCAGAATCATTATTAAATACCTTGAATTAAATATAAAGTATTAATATACAATCCCCAAACACAAATTCAAGGATCGCTACGCTAAGAGGAAAGAGGAAAGAGCAAAGAGCAAAGAAAAGGATGGGAGAGTCGCTCTGGTTGAAAATTAAAAGCAGAACTTTCCTCTTAGCGAAGCGATGCGATATTTCTTCATTTTTTTTGATCGGCCTATTGACAAATTGCACCGGTGCAATTATAATAATTTCAAACAATAAATGGATTTGATTTATGCGAAGACGTGCCACATTGCAGGATATAGCCGATTATTGCAACCTTTCCAAGAGCATGGTTGCACAGGTCATTCGCGACCCGGAGCGCTGCAAGGCCACCGCCAAAACCAAATCCATGATCGCCTCGGCGGCACGCGAACTCGACTACCAGCCAAATTTCGCCGCCCGGGCGTTGAGCACCAACCGTACTTATTCGGTCGGGGTCATGTTTCCCGCGATCATCAATTTTTACCATGAATTAACTATTCATCTGGATGCCGCCCTGAGCAAGCACGGTTATTCCGGGGTTTTTGCTTATTGGAAGGCCGGGACAAACAGCAGAGATTCGTTTCTGGAGGCTTTTGAGAGAATGCGCCGCCGCAATGTCGACGGCATCATCACCTGCCAGTACGAGGAATCGGTGGCCGATCGCGGCATACCGGTGGTGACTTATGCGAATGAACGGCGGCTGATGGACTGTGTTTACCCCGATAAACTCGATTATGCGGCTCGGGCAGTGCGATATTTGATGGAACATGGTCACAGAAATATCGGTTGCCTCAATTATTTTGAGGATGTTCGTCATCAGGCAATCTGCAGTGAGCTGAAACGCGCGGGTCTGAAAGTAAACTCCGATTGGATGGTAAATACACATGATCCCCATCAACTTCGTAGCGGCTATGAAGCCATGAAAACTTTGATCGAGCGAAAAAATCCTCCAAGCGCAATTATAACCCATTGCGATACGGTGGCAATCGGCGCGATCCGCTACGCTCACGAAGCAGGCGTCAAGATTCCTGACGATATCTCCATAATCAGTTTTGACAATCAGGTTGAATCCGCATACACAATTCCGGCCCTGACTAATTTTGGGCAACCATACGAACTGGCCGCGGAACTGTTGGTCGAAACTCTCCTGGCGAGGATCGAAAATCCCGCCCTTCCCCAGCAGAAACGCTCCTTCATCATGCCTTTAATCGAACGAGAATCAGTAAAAAATATAAACATAAACCAAGGTGAATAATGAGAAAGCACAAGAATTTTACACTTATTGAACTGTTGGTCGTCATTGCGATCATTGCTATTTTAGCAGCATTACTGCTACCGGCTTTAAACAAAGCCAGGCAGCGCGGAAAGGCTATTGACTGCCTTAATAATCTCAGTTCCATCGGCAAATTAGCTGCTTTTTATCACGATGATTTCAACGACGCCCTGCCAAGCCGAATAAAATTAACTACCCAGTATGTGCCGTTTGCTCAAGTTTTGATGAATTATTATCTGCCGGGCGACTTTAAGTATCAATCAGCATCCTACAAAAACTATAAGTGGCCCTCATGTGAAAGAACAATTTTCGAATGCCGTCAGGAATCGGCATACAACACTCCTCCATGTTATGATACTTCATATACTTACAATCAATTGGCAATGCATTATTATAATTCCGGCTACACTGATCCTTCGTTTCAATGGAGCAAAATGAAAAATCCTTCCAGAACTTTGTTACTTGCAGACAGCAATAAAGTTGGAGCTATTTCCAATCGCACAACCACTTATTCCCGAGTGGACCGGCGGCATCTTGGACTGGCGCATTATCTCTTTCTGGACGGTCACGCAGAGGCAATCAAGACCCCCATGGCTGGACTAACCAATTTTACTTTGAATAACACGACATTTTATTAATTCTCGCGGAGTATCTTATGCTGAAGGTTATTTGCATCTTACTGCTGTCTATCTCCATAACGCAGGCTGCCGTGCCGATCACCCGCAACGGCAAAGCGGAAGCGGAAATCATCATTGCCGCCGACGCTCATCCGGCGGTCAAATACGCGGCGGAGGAACTCCGTCATTGGACGGAAGCTATTTCCGGGGCCAAGCTGCCGGTCATTCATGCGCCGGGTGGAGCCGCTACCCGCATTATTCTCAGTGTCAATAATGATCTGGCGGAATTGAGGGACAACGACGGTTACGCGGTTCGGACTCAAGGCCGAGAAATTCACCTGATCGCCTCGTGTCCGAAAGGTATTTTGAACGGCGTTTACAGATTGCTTTTCAAAAATACCGACATCATCTGGGCACGGCCAAATGAGGATTTCGGCACGATTTACAGCCGCAAATCGGACCTCGATTTCGGCCAGACCAACTATATCGACATACCGGTCTATCGTCTGCGGGGGTGGCAAATCAGCGGAGAAGCATCCAATATCTGGCAGGCCCGGCAGGGTTCCAATTGGGCCAGCGCCTGGATGAAAAAAGACCCGCGAAACCTGCGGTTCGCTCCCATCCTCGAATATGGCGGCGGACATAATCTGATCGGGCGTTATATCCAGGAGAAGAAGTATTTCAACAGTCATCCGGAGTATTATTCCATGCTGGACGGCAAGCATCAGCGCCCCAGCGAATCCCGCAACTCCAGTCAATTGTGCTTCACCAATCCGGAATTGCTGAAAACCTTTATCAAGGAACTGGACGAACGTATCAAGGCTGATCCGGATTACATCACCTACCGGATTATGATCGAAGACAACTGGAAAGTCTGCGAATGTCCCGAGTGCCTCAAGCCGATCACCATTGACGGAAAATCAATTGACAACAAGAATAAAGCGTTTCGCTCCACCCAATTTTTCCTGTGGCTGAATCAGATCGCCCGTCACATGCGGAAACATTATCCTGGCAAGCGCATCCTGACTTTCGCTTATTTCTTCACCGAACCTCCTCCCCAATGCCCGGTCGAACCCAATATCGATATTTCATTCTGCCCGATTGCCAAGAATTCCAAATTCAATATCGAAGCCCCGGAAAATGCCGTCACCATGGAAAAGTTCAGCAACTGGATGAAAGTGACTCCGAACCTGACCTGGCGCGAATACTACGGACTGGTCGGACCTTTTCCGCGGCCAACCGACATAATCGCTCTGGCGGACTGGAAATACGTCAATTCATATGGAGTCACCCGCACTTATTCGGAAATGTATGGCGACATCGATACTCCCCGGCAAAAACACACCAAAAGCTGGGACGCCAACGCCATGTATTTCTGGGTTATGGCTAACGGCTGTTGGAATCCGGCTCAGGATGTTCGCGCCCTGCGGCGGGAGTTTCTGACCCGGGTATACGGTC
Organism: Victivallaceae bacterium; assembly: GCA_031548025.1. Taxonomy (GTDB): domain Bacteria; phylum Verrucomicrobiota; class Lentisphaeria; order Victivallales; family Victivallaceae; genus UBA5239. The sequence continues at coordinate 50,782 of JAVBRM010000100.1, forward strand.
CGGCCGCCGATGATGTGGCTGAATATTATCGCCTGATCGAAGATCAATGGTTTAAGACTCCCGGCAAGTCCACCTATGCCGACAGATCTTGGCAGAACTGGCGGAAATGCGTCATCGAACCCGGGCTGGAACAACCATGCCGGGCCGCTCTGGAACGCGCCGTCGCCAAGGTTGTTCATCCCAACGGTCGGAAAATGCTGGCCGCCGTCCGCGCCAACTTCGAGGAGTTCATGAAGTATCAGGAACAATTTCAGATTCAGGCGGTTCGGGTAGAAAAAGCACCGCAACTCGATCCGGATTTCAACTCCGGCGAATGGCGGAAAGCTACTTCGGTCGACCAATTTTTTGTCGGCAACAATCAAATACTTTATCAAAACCCGACCGAACTTCGAGTATTATACGATGACCAGAATATTTATTTCGGTGTGAAATGTCATCATCCGGATGTCCCCAAAATGCAATATCGCCCCGCCTCTCAGGAGAAAAATCAGGCCCCGGATGGCGAAGGGTTTGAGATTTTTCTGTCCGGCATCTGGAAAGGAGAACCCCATTTCACTCAATTGTCATTCGATCCGGTCAACAACCGCCGGACCGCGGTCCGCAGCGCCCAATGGAACTCCGTAGTCGAAATCACCTATGACGGTTGGAGCGGCATGGCGACTGTTCCCTGGAAAAGCATTGGCATGAAGCCCGGCGAAACCAAGGAACTGCGCGGAGCCTTTGTTCGCCAGTTCGAACGTCCGCCCCGGCCGGGTGTCGCCCCTATCCGATCGGCACAGCTTTTCGGCGCACAACGCCACAAACCCAAAACTTTTATTCCTATCAATTTCAATTAAAAGAGGTTATATGAAGCAAATCATTTTGTCCGCTATGGCGTTGTTTTTGGCCGGTTGCACCACTCCGGCAACCGTCACCGAATCGGGTAAGCCCACCGCCGAAATCGTCATTGCCGCCGACGCTCATCCGGCAATCAAATACGCGGCGGAAGAATTACAGCGCTGGATCCGGGAAATCTCAGGCGCGGAATTGCCGATACGGAATGCTCCCGGCAATGCGCCGCTCAAAATCATGCTCAGCGTTAACTCCGATCTTGAACAACTCAAAGGCAATGACGGTTACGCTGTTCAAACCAGCGGCGACACCATTCATATTTTCGGTTCGTGTCCCAAAGGCGTGCTGAACGGTGCTTATAAATGGCTTTTTCGCAATACCGACATCATCTGGGCCCGGCCGGATTCCGAATTCGGTACCGTATACAGCCGCAATCCCGACTTGAAGTTTGTTCACAATGATTATATCGACATCCCGGTGTACCGTCTGCGCGGATGGCAGATGAAGGGGCAGCACTCCGACGAATGGCAAGCCCGGCAGGGCTCAAACTGGACCAGTGGCTGGATGGCCTATTCTCCGGAAAAATTAAAATTTGCCCCGGTCTTCGAATACGGCGGCGGGCATAATCTGATCGGGCGTTATATTACGGAAAAGAAGTATTATGATGCTCACCCCGAATATTTTTCCATGCTGAACGGCAAGCATCCGCGACCAAGCACGGTTCGCGCTTCCACCCAGTTATGCTTCACCAATCCGGAGGTAGTCAAGGCATTCATCGCAGAGCTGGATGCTCGTATCAAAGAAAACCCCAATTACGAAACCTATCGCATCATGACCGAAGACAACTGGAACGTCTGTGAATGTCCCGAATGCCTCAAGTCGATCAATATCGATGGGAAAATTATTGATAACCAAGACAAAGCATTCCGTTCCACTCAATTTTTTCTGTGGCTGAATCAAATTGCCCGCCACATGCAGAAGAATTATCCAGGCAAGCGTATCCTGACATTCGGATACTTTTTCACCTATCCGACTCCATACTGCCGGGTGGAGCCGAATATCAGTATCTCGTTCTGCCCGATCAACAAGGACAGCAAACTGCCGATGAATGCTCCCGGTAACCAAATCTGGGATGCACAATTTCTCCGCTGGATGTCGATCAAAGCAAACCTGACCTGGCGCGAATATTATGGACTGGTCGGGCCATTTCCGCGCCCCATGGATATCGTGGCGATGGCAGACTGGCGTTATGCCCATAGTTACGGTGTCGACCGTACTTATTCGGAAATGCGGGTCGACTGCGATGGCGATAAAAGCTGGGATGTCAACGCCCTGTATTTCTGGGTCATGGCTAACGGCAACTGGAATCCGGATCAGGATGTTCACGCCATGCGCCGGGAATTCCTGACCCGGGTTTTCGGCCCGGCCGCCGATGACGTCGGCGAGTTTTATCGAATCGTAGAGAAAGGCTGGTTCGCCTTTCCTTCAAGCTCGCAATATACCGATAAGTCCGAAGCGTCATGGCGTTCCAGTGTCGTCAGCGCCGGTACCGAAGACGCCTGCCGCGCCGCGCTGGAACGGGCTGCCGCCAAGGTTATTCATCCCAATGCGGTAAAAATGCTTCAGGCGATGCGCGACACTTTCGAGGAACAGGTCAAACTGGCGGTCGGATTCAGTATTTCGTCCTTAAAAACCGACAAGACGCCAGTATTCGATCCTGATTTTCAGACCGGCGCCTGGCCCGATGCCGAAATCGCCGATCAGTTTTATTTGAGCGATGACGGTATTCCGCTGGAAAAAACTGCCGTCCGGCTGCTCTACGATGCTCAGAATCTTTATATCGGAGTTAAGTGTTTCGACCGGGAACCGGACAAAATCTTTGCTAAACCGGCCGGCCTGCCGCGTGACACCTGGCCCAGCGGCGATAAGTTTGAATTTTTCCTGACCGGGGCAGAAAACGAAGTCTATCAGATTGTTTTCGACCCCAACGGCAATCTTTATGACGCCCGTGACAAAGATCCCAAATGGAACGGCGATATCCAACTTCATTGCCGCACCACCGCCGACGGCTGGAGCGCCATGATCGCCATACCTTTTAAAAGCCTGGGCTTTGAAAGCCCGGCCGGCAGTAAAATATCCACCATGTTCATGCGCTACTGGAATCATCAGGCGAGGAAAACCGAAGTCAGTTACTGGCAGAAAAGCCGCCCGCACAATGCCGCCGGTTTCGGAGAAATCGTCTTCAAAGATTAAAGGAGTTCGCTGATTCTGGCGGCGGCCTGACAGCACTCCTCTACCGCGATGTCGTGAAATTCCGAGTCGAAGGTGATTCCCAGGCATGCGATGACGGAGCCGTGACTGCGTACCGCCGCCCCCATGGAATTGATGGAAATCATTTTTCCGGCTCGGGCGACTTCGGCGCTCCGCCGTCTGAATTCAGCGAAATCGGCGGTTTTCAGCGCATTGGCGGCACCATTATCACGGTCCCAGAAATATTTCACTTGCTTTTCATCCATATAGGACAGCAACAGGATGCCGGTTGAGTAGCCGAAAAGGCTGTGAAAGTTGCTCTGGGTGCTGGTCGTGGTCACGGAAATACTCGATTCCCGATTCAGGCACAAGAGTTCCATGCGGCGGCCGCCGTTCTCCACCACCAGGACCACCAGTTTGTTGTGTTTGAAAGCCAAGTCTTCCATGACCGGGCGGGCGATGTTTTCCAGATGGCGGTAAGGATTGGCCTGTCCCATCAGGTAGATCGCCGGCCCCAACGTATAACCGCGCCGGGTTCCCAAAGACCGGAGGTACCCGAGTTCCACCATCGTTTTGACGATATGGGAACAGGCCGGAGAAGATACGCCCAGCAATTCCGCCAGCTCGCCCAACTGACAAGTGCGGTCGGGCTGCCGGCGGTAATATTGCAGAATCTTATCAAAACGTTCGATAACTTGTATCAAATTTCATTCCATAATTTATAATGCTTTCCGGCCAGGGTTTCCAATGAACCACCCAGCCGCTCAAAAACCTGTGATTTCGTATTGGACGAGTTTTTCAGCAATAATTTATCATTGAATTTGGGGTTATGCAATACTGAATCAATATTTTCCCGGATTTGCTTGCGGCATTCCGGCAGCTTGTCGCCCAGCTCCAGCAGACTGCGGACCAGGTGCGAATTGATCTGGATATCGTCATTGATTTCATTCAGTACTCCAAGCAAAAGCTCAACGTCTTCAATTTTGCCGAACCGTCCCAACAAGTCGATTGCGGCCAGTATCCAGCGCTGATTATGGGAGCGGCTGGTCAGCGGCTGGTAGTCGCAGCGTTCTTTGACCAGCTGCCGCAAAACCGGCAAACCGGCAGCGTCACCGGCAAGCCCCAATGCCAAAGCGCTGTGCACCGAAGCAAAACGGCTTTCGGATTTCAGCATAGCCAGCAAGGTTTCACGGAATTGAGCATAATGCCGCCCCATATACCAGAGGGCTTCTCCGCCTTTTTCCGAATCGAGCATGGATTTGAGGACTTCCGGATCGGCCTGGAAACTACAATCAGGTATGTCATTCTGGTTCAGGCAGCCGCTGGCCAGCAGTTTCTCCGCCAAGCCATCACGGTTCACCGAACGCACCGGAATGTTTTCCTGAACCGCGGCAGTTACCGCCAGACCGGCGATTTCGCCAATTTTCTGCATAGCGCGCTCCATCCGCAACAGCGAAGCCGTCAGATGATCCACAGACAAAGCCCGGCAAACCACCAACAGATTTTCAAAATTCCGGACGGTCAGCATCTCGAGGGTAATCGGCACGGTAACCACTTTGCCCCACATACTGCTGACAACCATCCAGTCCCGGGTATCCTGATCCAGCAACGCCCAGTCCTGTGAATGACTGTCGAAGTTGGAATATGCATAGCCCAATACCTTGTTGGTGGTATATTCGCCGTCAATAAAGGACTTGAAAGTCAGGCTTTCGTCGCAAACCACCAGCCGGCCTTCGCGCAAGCCCGGCAACTGAGTGATATAAAACAGATCATCCTGCGACTGATCGAGCTCCCTGACATGCAGGGCATTGGAATGGATGATACCTCGGGTAAAATCCGCAGCGTCATGACATTTGATGTATCCCGCGTCAAAATTAGCAATGCCCACCCCTACCCCGCGCCGGAACACCCGGACACTTGAATACGGCTGACATTTGTCATCGGATTCACGACCGAGGCGGAATTCGGCGCCCGCCAGGGCGCAGGCATCGCCGTTGCCGCTGCCATCCAGCAGATATTTGCAACCGATCCGCCGGATTCCCTGCGGGGTATTGATCACGACTCCGACCACTTTCTGCCCTTCAACGATCACTTCGAGCAAGGCCGATTCCCAGAAAATATCCACATTTTTTTCCTGAAGCTTGCGCTCCAGAGTCATGCCCTTGGCATCCATGTGAAACCGGCCGCCCTCGCAGAAATCCTTCCGCAATTCATTGGCCTCGACGTCGAGCTGTTCAAAACGGCCCCCCGGCAAATCATAATAATATCCGATTATGCCTCCGGCGGTAGCGGAACCGCCAAGCATGTTCAATTTTTCAACACCGCAGACCTTCAAACCGGACTCGGCCATGACCAAAGCGGCAATCGCGCCCCCGGTCCCCAGACCGATTACCACCGCATCGTATTCACAATCATATTTTAGCATATTCCATTCTCCTGAGAATCAATTGCCGCCAAAGGATTGGCAAAGCTTGCCGAGTTGAAGTAATAATAATTTTCGCCCAATACCGCCCGGTTTTCTTTCACTTCAAAATCGAAGTTCTTGGCGATACTGAAAATCTTGGCGTCCGCCAACGCCTGCGGGCGTTTCTGCCAGGTCGCCAAAAGCGTTTGCCGGGCTTCGGCCCAACCCGTTCCCGGTTTCAGTTCGACGGAAATCACAAATTCATCGTTACCGCGCCCTGCCCGGTAATTCAAACCGCTGTTTTCCAAGCTTACCCCTTCCGGGACCAGCACCAGCGCTTTGAGACTGCATTTTACAATATTGGACGCAGCGAAAGCACTGTTGGTCCGGCACTCGGGGGTACAGTCGATCAGTTGTTTCGCCGATATGGTTTTGCGGCCTTCCACATCATAATACTCAATCAGCCAGCCTTGCTCATTCCGGCTGATACCGGTGATCTCGATCCACAATCTGAACTGCCCGGTAAAATTATGCAGTTTCGCATACATCAGCGGAGCCAGAGCCGCTGCGTCCGCCAGCCTTTCCCGTTCCTTTAACTCCGACTGCAGCTCCGTGGCAACGGCAGTTTTCAGCGGCGTATCCATAGTTGAACATTCGCGATAACACTCAAAAAACTCCCGACCGATACCGGCGCCGCGGTCTATCACCACCAGCTCCCGGTTTCCCTGCAATACCTGTCCGGCAGCCCAGCAACTGCTGCCGATGATAAGACGTTCAAGCATTTCAATATATCTCCTATATTTAATATTATTTAATTCAATTAATCTATATTATATATTATACAGCCAAATCATAAAAAATCAAGAAGCCCGGAAAAATTATCCGGACTTCTCGTTAAAGGGGGTTTTGAAGGATTCAATCAAGCCAGGCGAATACGGATCATATTCCATGACGCCGGCGGCAATTCGACCCAAATCCGGTTGCCGTCAACTTTTCCTGGACTGACTGTCTTGGGATGGACTGTTTCGTGCTCTTCAGAATTGACAGCTTTGAGGTCTTGATTATATAAGGTAATATGTTCAATGACTCCAACCGGGGTAAAATGTTCCAGTACGGTTTCCAGCGTCATATTTTCCCGCAGGTGGCGGTTGCAGACAAATATTACCATTTCGTTATTCTCCGGGTTATGGATCACGCTGGAATAAAGGTACGGAACATTCGATATCTCCTTGCCCGCTGGATTGTTGCAGGTGTCATAATCCGCCTCGTAACAATCGGATTCAGCGATTGTTTTCATGGCAATACCCCGGCCGTATTTTGAGGTGTAGGCAAATGGATAGAAAATCGTTTGCCGCCATGCTTTACCGTTTTTCGAGGTCATGATCGGAGCAATCACATTGACGCTTTGAGCGATACAGGCGATTTTCACCCGGTCGGAATGGTTAAGCAGAGTCATCATCAGCATGCCGACCAGAAGCGCGTCTTCGGTATTGTAAATGTCTTCCAGAATCGGTCTGCCGACCATCCATTTTGGCGGTTTGGGGCCCGGCATGGAATGATACCAGACATTCCATTCATCGAAGGACAGCATGATCTTTTTCGCGGATTTTTTTCTGGTTCCGACGGCATCGCAGGAGGCCGCAATCCGGTCGATGTACTCACTCATCGCCTCCGGCCCCGCCAGATAATCGGCTGTCCGGTCCCGGCGATTGGCGAAATACTGGTGGACCGAGATATACTCGACATACTCGTAAGTATGGCTGAGCACCGTTTCCTCCCATTCGCCCAGAGTCGCCATATCCTTGTGCGACGAACCGCATACCACCAGTTCAATTTCAGGATCGGTGGTTTTCATTAATTTGGCGGCTTCACGGCAAACCCGGCCATAATCATCCGCCGAACGCTGCCCGAATTGCCACGGCCCGTCCATTTCATTGCCCAGGCACCAAAGCTTGATATTATGCGGCTCTTCGCTGCCGTTGCCGCGCCGCCAGTCCGACAATGCGGTTCCGCCGGGGAAATTGCAATACTCAACCAATTGCTGGGCCTCCGCCGCTCCGCGAGTCCCGAGATTAACCGCCAGCATCGGAGCTGTACCGGCCTTGCGGCACCAGCGGACAAATTCATCCGTGCCGAACAGATTCGGTTCCAACGCCTCCCAGGCAAGCTCAAGGCGCGCCGGGCGTTCATCCCGCGGCCCGACGCCATCCTCCCAGCGATAGGCGGAAACAAAATTACCACCGGGATAACGGGTCAGCGGCATGTCCAATTCCCGGATCAACTCCAAGACGTCGCCTCTAAAACCATCGGCATCGGAGCTTTCGTGTTCCGGTTGATAAATCCCCTCATAAACCGCCCGTCCCAAATGTTCGATAAAACCGGAATAAATCCGTTTATCTACCTCACTGATCGGATAATTACGATTGACAATTATTTTGCTTTTCATCATGACTGCTCCTTGAATTTCAATAATTTCGCTTTAATATATTATACACTTCAAAAGGAATTTCACCATGGCCGACTCTATGCAAAACATGTCTGATACTCTGATTATTCCAGAAGGATCATTCGAGCGTTTCCTGTTTTTCGGCCAACCGGCCCCCAATGAGAAATATCATGTCCAACCCCTGATCGGAGGCATCAGCGATCTGACTCCGGGTTATCAGGTTGGCCGCAAACACTTCTATGCACATGAACTGATCTTTCCAGTGGAGGGGAAATTGGAAATATCTCTGCCCGAGGGAAGTATCCAACTGAAACCCGGTGAAGTAATTTTTCTGCCTGCTCCTCAACTCCATTATTACGGCAGTCATGAGCCATTACGGTTTATCTGGTTTCACATTCATCCGGAACTCCTGACGCCGATACCGGCGTATTTTTGGCGCCCGGCGCGCTATGCGGAGGAAATCCGTCTGCTTGCCGAATTGCTGTATTTGGAAGAAAGAAAAAATCCCCGACAAGGCATCGCCACCGGCAAGGCGCTCTGGAAATATCTGGAAAACGAAATTTATGCGGATAACCACGAACACCGCCATCTGCAGCGCCTGGAACAGATTTTCGAACAGGTAAACCGCAACTTGCGCCGTCCCTGGACTATCCCGGAGATGGCCCGCCTGGCCTGTCTGTCCGAGTCGCACTTCTACAGTATCGTCAAGGAGATTTACCAGGCGGCTCCACTGGAAATACTGCGCAAAATGCGTATGGAAACCGGTGCCGCGCTGTTGCTCCGGAGCAATCACGACCTCACAACCATTGCCGAACAAACCGGTTATGCGGATGCTTCATCATTCTCCAAGGCTTTTTCCAAGTACTATCGTTGCAGTCCCCGTACTTTCCGCGACCGTTATACCGAATAAAATATATTTTCCCGTTGCAAATCGTTTTATGTGATATATAGTATCAGCGCATTTGTCCAGGCGGGACGTCCGCCGGAATTTTTTAATTTTTTGGAGGAAAAATGAAAAAGAACTTACTTATCGCTCAATCCGGGGGCCCGTCTCCGGTAATCAACAGCTCGCTGCGCGGTGTGATTGATGCGGCTAAGGCGTTTCCCGATAAGATCGGCACGATCTATGCGGGCTGGCACGGTATCGAAGGCGTTCTCAAAGAAGAATTGCTGGACCTGAGCTGTCAGTGCGAAGACGAAATCGCCCTGCTCCGCAATACTCCGGCCGCCGGAGCCATCGGTACTTGCCGCTATAAAATCAAGTCCAATCAGAAAGAAGACTTCGAGCGCGTGATCGAAGTAATCAAAGCTCACAACATCGGTTATTTCCTGTATAACGGCGGCAACGACTCCATGGATACCGCCAACAAGGTTGCCAAGCTGGCTCAGGAACGCGGTCTCGACTGCATCGGCATCGGCGTACCGAAGACTATCGACAATGACGTGGGCGACGCCGAATTCAAGCTGATCGACCACACACCCGGTTACGGTTCGGTAGCCCGCTACTGGTCGAATATCGTCCAAAATGCCGAAGAAGAAAACCGCGGCTCCAGCCCGGCCGACCCGGTCCTGGTGCTCCAGGCTATGGGCCGTAAAATCGGCTTCATCCCCGCCGCCGCCCGCTTGGCCGACCCGAAACGCGAAACTCCGTTGTTGATTTTCCTTTATGAAGCTGGTCTGACCATGGAACAGATGGCCGATAAGATCAACGCCAAGGTCAAAGAATGCGGCCGCGCCGTCGTCGTCGTCAGCGAAGGCTGCGATGTGGGCGACCTCGGATTCACCAAGGACAACTTCGGCCATGCCCAGTTCGGCGCCAGTGAGACCACCGTTCAGCAGGCCCTGGTCAATTACCTGAACAAAAACGGCGTCAAGGCCCGCGGCAGCGCCCGTGGCCAGACTTTCGGTACCGATCAGCGCGCCACCGCCATTTATGCTTCCACCGTCGACCTCGACGAAGCATATCGTTGCGGTCAGAAAGCGGTTATGCTGGCGGCTGAAGGCCAGGGCGGCTATATGTCCACTCTGCTCCGCGAGCCCGGCATGATCTATCAGGTCCGCTATGACAAGGCTCCGTTGGAACTGGTTGCCAACTCCGAGCGTTTCTTCCCGAAAAACTGGATCACCGCCGATGGCTGCGACGTAACCGACGAATTCATGGCTTACGTCCGTCCGTTGGTTGGCGAAGACTGGCCGAGCGTTCCGGTAATCAACGGACGCCAGCGCTTCACCCAGTTCAAACCGGTATTCGCCGACAAGAAACTCCCGGCTTACGAACTCGAAGCTTTCCGCAAGAAATAAAAATACTTGCCCAAAAGCACCCGAAAATCCGGCTTCCTTCAAGGGGCCGGATTTTTTTATTGTATGTGTACACGAAAAAGCCCTCATGATCCGAGTGAACCATGAGGGCGTATTTCAGTAGAACTGAAGAATATCAGCGATATTCGGGGAGCATGTCGCCGTGAGCTTCGATCAGCTCGTCGCACATCTTGCGGATGTCGTCGAGAGAGAGCTCGGCGCTGGTGTGCGGATCGAGCATCGCCGCGTGGTAAATGGCGTCTTTCTTGCGGGTAAACGCTGCTTCGATGGTCAACAGGTGCACGTTGATATTGGTCATATTCAGCGCGGCCAGCTGGGTCGGCAGTTCGCCGACATAGCAACCCTGAACACCGCTGCCGTCAACCAAACACGGAACTTCGACCACGGAATTGGCCGGCAGGTTCGAAATCAGGCCGTTGTTCAGGACGTTACCACCGATCTGATACGGCTTGTTGGTAACGATGGCGCTCATGATGCCTGAGCCGTATTCATGCGAAAGCTTGTGATCCAGATTCGGGTCGGCGATCAGATCTTTGCTGCGTTTCTTCCAGTTGTTGATCTGATTGACACAGCGGCGCGGATATTCATCCAACGGAATGTTGAACTCTTCGATCAATTCCGGGTAGCCGGCCTTGATCCAGTAGGGAGAGTATTCGGCGTTGTGCTCACTGGATTCGGTGATGTAATAACCGAAATGTTCCATCATGGCCAAGCGCACCATATTGCCGCTCTTTTCGGCGCCTTTTTTCCGCCAGGCTTTCAATTTTTTGGCGGCGGTCTTTTTGATTTCCGGATAGAGATCTTTGCCGTCCTGAGTAATGCTCAGCAGCCAGGACATGTGGTTGATGCCGGCGATGTAATCGCGGACACGGGTAGCGTCGTAGGGCATGCCGAGGGCGCCCAGCAGGCTTTCGGAGCAAACCTGGACCGAGTGGCAGAGACCGACGGTCTTGACGTTGGTATAGCGCAGCATGGCGCCGGTCAGCATCGACATCGGATTGGTGTAGTTGAGGAACCAGGCGTTCGGGCAGACTTCTTCCATGTCATGAGCAAATTCCCACATTACCGGAATGGTCCGCAGAGCACGGAAGATTCCGCCGATACCAAGCGTGTCGGCAATGGTCTGACGCAGGCCGTATTTCTTCGGGATTTCGAAGTCGATGACAGTGGACGGCTCATAACCGCCGACCTGGATCGCGTTGACCACGAAATCAGCATCTTTCAAAGCGGCGCGGCGATTCTTTTCGCCGAGATGCGCGGTAATTTTGGCGCGGCCTTTGTTGATGTTCTGATTGAGAATATCGAGCATCTGCTTCGATTCTTTGAGGCGGGTGCCGTCGATATCATAGAGGGCGATGTGAGAATCCTGCAGCGCTTCGCGGCACATGCAATCTCCGAGAACGTTTTTGGCGAAAACCGTACTACCGGCTCCCATAAAAGTGATCTTGGCCATTTTAACTCCTTAAAGTTTGGTTGTATATCCTAGAGTAATTTAATGCTATATAAAATACCACGATTCCAGCAATAAGTAAATAGCATAAAGTTGCTTTGAATGAAAAAATAGTGCTTATTTGCCGGAGAAGTATTTTTTCACAATATCATATGCCAGTTTCGGACGCCGGTATTCATCCATGATTCCTTTGTTGTTAAAAGCCCGTGGCCGCCCCAGCGCATAGGCGCTGCTGTAGGTCCGGCAATCGGCAAAATGCCAGAGCGCCAGCCCCGCGACTTCCGGTGTGGACTCGACATAACGGCAGACTTCTTCCAGGAAATCATGCTGGTACTCTTCGCTCCAATGTCCCTTGAAACGGTCGCGCCAGCCGTAGACGGCCCCTGCCCCGATTTCGCTGATGATGAACGGCTTATCGGACAGGCCGGTGGCTTTCATAAATGCAATGAACTCGTCAAAACGGGGTTGAATTTCATCCAGCGGCCGGAATTTATTGCGGTCGGCGGCATACCAGCCCGGATAGGCGTTGTAACTGACGATATCGGCTTCGTGGAAGAGAATGTCTTTTTCGGCCCGGTTGGAGGCATAAGTCACCGGACGGCTCAAATCCTGAGCTCTCAGATCGGCGATCAGATTTTTGTACAACGGAATGGCCGCTTCTTCATCGGAAGCGCCTTCGTTCAGGAATCCCCACATGATGACCGAGGGATGATTGTAGCTGTTGCGGACCATCCACGGCACCTGACGGCGCTGGCCGTCCTGGAATCCGGGATCGGTCAGATGATTGGCGCCATTGCCCCAGCCGAGAGTTTCTTCCCAGACCATCAGACCGTAGCGGTCGCAAAGGCTGAGGAAACGTTGATCCTGCGGGTAATGCGAGCCACGGACAAAGTTACAACCAAGGTCCTTGAGCCAACTGATGTCTTCCAACAGGATATGCAGCGGCAACGCCGGGCCGAATTGCGGATGAGCCTCGTGACGGCAGAAACCGCGCAGTTTGACCGGCTTATTGTTGAGATAGATTTTCCCGTTGCCGGTGGTGACGGTACGAATGCCGAACTGCTCGATTATGCAATCTCCGGCACTGCGAACCGTAATGGTATGCAATTCCGGCGACTCCGGCGACCACAGACGGAATCCAGGGACTTCCGCTGCAAATTCCTTGCCGGGAGCGGATTTGAATTCACCGTTATCGAAGGCATATTCCAAACCGGAAGCATTGCTGTCGATCTTGACTTTGACCTTGCCGTCTCCAATATTGAGGGTAGTGACGAAAACCCGGTTGACAGCATTTTCCGGCAGGCTGAACAGCTCCACCTCGCGGTAAATCCCGCCATGGCCGTAGAAGTCATAAAATTGCGAAAACAGCGGAGTACGCCCGAAATCCAACCGGTTGTCGATGACAATCAACAATTCATGATGTCCCTTGCCGCCGCCGTCAAAAGCGAAATCCACACCCGAGTATGGCAAGTCGACGATGCCGACCGGCTTACGGTCCCAGAAAATCGCGCCCCACAAGCCCAAACCGCCCAGCTTCAAATAGACTTTGCCGTCAAAATCCAACTCCACATTTTTCCGGTAAAACGCGGTACCGCGCTGCCCGGCGTAAGCGGGAAAGACATCGAAAACACCGGGAACCGGCATGACTTCATTGAATTTGAGTTTGGAGAAGTCCGGATTGACCGGATCTTTTTCGTCATTCCGGAAAACAAAGTCCCAAGCCCCGGCAAGATTCAGCTTTCGCCGACACGGATATTGAGGATAAAATTCCATAACCAAAAATCTCCTTAGAGTTGGATTGCTATTTATAAATCATAGTCACGCCGTCCCTGCCGGGCAAGTTCAGATCCTCTCCATAAATGATTTGCCGCACCAGCGGGCATTCGCGAACAGCCTGGCGAACGGCGTTTTTCAGTGCGCCGGAACCTCGCCCATGAATTACTTTGATGCTGCGGAAGCGGCCGCTGTACAGCGGGCCGTTCAACCTCCGCAATGCATCGTCCACCGTCAAACCGTGCAGATCGATGGTAATTTCACAGGACGACTTCTCCGCCATATCTATACTCAATCAGGGTTGAAATTTAAAATTGACGCGGGGCTTGAACAGCGCTTTTTTCCGCTGCTCATTTGCCCGATGTTCGCATCGGGCTACACTCGTATCCCAAAAAATCACCATTCAAATCCTCCTCAATTTCAAATTTCCATCCCTGACTGAGTATTCAATTCTCGATCTGTCTGATCACCGCGTCGGTCATTTGTTCCGTGGTGGAGCATCCGCCGATATCCGGTGTGCGGATTTTACCTTCCTGCAGCACTTTGCAGAGCGAAGCCATCAACACTTCGGCCAGACCTTCCAGCTCAAGCTGTTCGAGCATCATCGCCACCGCCCACAGCATACCGGTGGGATTGGCAATGCCCTTGCCGGCGATGTCCGGCGCGGAACCGTGAATCGGTTCGAACATACTCGGATATTTGCGCTCGGGATTGATATTGCCGGACGGCGAAATACCGATACTGCCCAGCATCGCCGAGCCCAGGTCGGTGAGGATATCACCGAAAAGGTTGCTGGCGACCACGATGTCAAGCTGATCCGGGCGCATGATGAAATATCCGGCCAAGGCGTCGACGTGCATTTGACGCGATTCGATTGTGGGATAGTCTTTTTTCACTTCATCGAAAATCTTGTCCCAGAACACCATGGAGTAATTCAGGGCATTGGACTTGGTGGCGCTGAGAACTTTGGTTCTCTTTTGTTTGATCGCGTATTCATAAGCATAACGGATGATTCTTTCGGTACCCTTGCGGGTAAATATCGCCTGCTGAATGGCGGTTTCGTCACCGATGAACTCGCCTTTGCCGCAGTATTCGCCCTCGGAATTTTCGCGGATTACAACAAAATCGATTTTATCGTTTTTGATCGGAGAACAAAGGCCCGGCAGCAGCTTGATCGGACGCATATTGACGTACTGGTCGAAACCGGTACGGATCGGCAGAAGCAATTCACGCAGGGAAACATGGTCCGGCACACCGGGGAAACCGACCGCTCCCAACAGAATGGAGTCACAGTCGGCCAGAATCTTCAGGCCGTCTTCCGGCATCATTCTGCCGTGTTCAGCGTAGTACTGACAACTCCAGGGCAGAGTGTTGAATTCAAACTTGATACCGCCATGGAACCTGGCCATGGCTTCCATTACCCGCTTGCCCTCGTTGGTGACGTCGATCCCAATGCCGTCGCCGGGAATCAGATTAATCCGGTAAGATTTCATGCTCGTTTCCTTTATTTGAATAGACTGCGTAAATATTCTGTTTGCCGGCGGATATCCTCCGCCTGGGTGATTTCGGTAACCATGGCAATGCGTTTGGCCCCGGCCGCCAGCAGTTCGGGAATATGCTTGGCCTTGATGCCGCCCATAATACTGAACGGTATCGGCAAGCCCGGAGCGATTTTTCTCAGCATTTCCACTCCGACCGGACCGCAATTGACCGCCTTGGTGCCTGTCGGAAAAATCGGCCCGACGTTGATATATCCGGCGCCATCGCGCACCGCGTCCGCGGCTTCTTCCGGGTTGTGAGTCGAGATGCCGATCAACAGCTCTCCGGCGATTTTTCTGGCTGCGGCCAGGGGCAAATCGTCCTGTCCCAGGTGCACACCGTCGGCCCCGACCGCGAGGGCGATATCGATATGATCGTTGATGATCAACAACATCCGGTGTGCTGCGGTGATCTCCCGGTAAATCCGGGCCAGTTCATAATACTCCCGCTTGGCGAGTTTTTTTTCCCGGAGCTGGACCAACGTAGCCCCGCCTTCGGCAATGGCTTTAAGCACAGTCACCGGGTCGCGGCCGTTGCAGAATTCAGACGAAACCACCGGATAAAGATCACGACCATCAAAAGCTTTTTGACGTTCTTCCAGAGTTTTAAACATGCTTATTCTCTTTCTTCTTCGGAGTGAATTGGGGGCAGTCATCCATCGCCCCGGTGGGGCGGCGGTGGAGCCCGCAACGGGTTTCAAAAGGGTGTTCGATAAAGTTGGCGCAATCTTTGCAGAAATTCTTTTCATCCGCGGCCACTTCGATTACCGGACGGGCAATATCATCGGTCTGCAGCAGGGATTTCAAGGAATCCAGCGCGGCCTTGTTGTCTTTGCTCTGCCCTTCGGCCTCGGGCTCGCCCAGTTTTTCCCCGCACAAAGCGCAAACCAGCGCTTTGCCGAGGGAGGTCCAGCCGGACATCAGATTTTTCTCTTTGACCAGTGTTTCCTGGCCGCAATGCGGACACTTGACTTTATCGCCGTTTTTCACGGGACACCTCCTGATATTATCTGGAATCGCGATCCTGAACCCACTTCTGGATTTTCTTTTCGATATTATCCCATTTGGGCCCGGTTACCGTTTTGACGTACTGGGCAAAATACTCACCGATCACGGTCTGGAAAATATGCAGATTGTCGATGCGCTCGGCGAAACGGCTGTCGCGATCCATTTCTTCGCCTTCCGGCAGCGAAAGACCGCTGAAGGTGAAATGGTCGGCATCGAAAGATCCGGACCAGACATCTTCGCCGCGAGCCAGGATGAATTTGGCTTTCTTCAATTTTTTGCCGACATTCAAAGCCGCTTTGGCTTCGGCGGACCGCAATGGGCTGTCGCCTTTTTTCAAGGTGGTTTCGGCGGCGCCGCGGGCTTCTGCGGCAAAAGCAAAGGTTAACGGTCCCTCGATGGCAAAGGCGAACTCGCCATACTGGTCAACTTTAATCGCACCGTCTTCGCATTCGCTGTAATACCAGAGCCATGTCAGGAAATCGCGTCCGGGCGTGGTTTCGTCATCGCCATTTTCCGCGAACTTAACCACCGGCAACGAGACTTCGGTCATTTCGAACCGGTGCTCCAGCAGGTAAGCCGGGGTAACCATGACCGGCTCGATATTGGTGGTCTTGTAGAAGAAAGCGATAAAATTATCGATTTGAGCAGTGGACGAGGTTCCGAGATAAAGAATCTTGGACGCCATATCGATAACCATCGAAGTGCCGGAAATCGTCGGCGGCATTTTCATGAGGTTTTTCTCGATGGCTTCTTCTTTGATCTGTTTTTTCTGGCGCGAGGGAACTACGGAAGTTTCATTGGCCTGCATATAAACGAGTTCTTCGCGGCGGCAAATGGCGTTTAAGAGAGAAGCCGGTATTTTCCGCTCGGCTTTGCGCAAGTTCAAGAAGAGGTGTCCGCCGCAAACCGAGGTAACCTCGTCAATCGTGGTTTCAAGCAGATGGCGTCCGCTGACCCATCCGATCTGCGGTTCTTCCTTGACGGCGTCAAGGATACCGGCTTTCATTCCTTCAAAGAATTCCAGATAATCTTCCGGCAGCTCGTCCGGCAAGGCAAAAATCGCTACGGCAAACGTTCCATGTTCAAAAGGCATGTTGGATATCTCCTATAATCACTTTTTTTCTTGATTTTTCAATTCATTCATTTCGCGGTTGATTTCCTCGGCTTTCAAGATCAGTACCCGCATTTCGCGCTTGGTGTCCACCCGCAGCGCCAGCTCCCGGTGAAGCGCAATTATCTGATTGTGAAGCTTCTGCAGATCGGGATCTTTTTGGATGATCTCGACCCTGAGCTTAGCCATTTCATCTTCCAGATCGACCGCCTGTTTTTTCAGACTTTCCAATTTGATATTCGGAGTCTCTTTTTTCACTTCCGGCGCCTGGGCGAAAATCACACACACCGCCAGTATCAACAATCCGCTGACCAGATATTTTTTCATTTTTTCAGTTCCTTGATTGTATTGACAATATTCGCAATGGTAAAACCGAGGTTTTCCCTCAGTACAAAGGTTGAGCCATGCCCGATAATGCGATCGTCCCAACCGAAATGAATCACCTGCCGGTGTTCAAAATTGACCAGTACTTCATCGCATTGCGCCGCCAGACCGCCGCCGACCTGACCGTCTTCCAGGGTAATCAACGGCATTGCCGCCGCATGTTTTCGCAGAAGTTCCGCGTCAAAAGGCTTGAGGAAACGGACATCGACCACCGTCACCTCGATCCCATCTTTAGCCAAAGCTTCAGCGGCCAGCCAAGCGGTTTCCAATTCCCTGCCCCAGGCCCAAATGGCGGCGTCTTTGCCCGTGCGGAGTACAGCTGCCTTGCCTTTTTTCAGCAGGGGCAATTCGAACCGGGCACAAGGCTCGGCGCTGCCGCGGGGATAACGGATCACCACCGGCGATGCCAGCTTGTACGCATAGTCAAGCATCATTTTAAGTTCATTTTTATCGCAGGGCGCCATAATGGTCAGGTTCGGCAGAGTCCGCATGAACCCGAGGTCGTGAATGCCGTGATGAGTACAGCCATCCTCCACAATCCCCGCCCGGTCGATCGCAAATATCACCGGCAGATTCTGCAGACAGACGTCGTGAAAAATATTATCCAGGGCACGCTGGATAAAGGTGGCATAAACCGCGTAAACCGGACGCATTCCCCCAACCGCCAGTCCTCCGGCCAGAACCGCCGCGTGAGCTTCGGCAATGCCGACATCAAAAAAACGTTTCGGAAATCTCCGGCTGAATTCGCGCAGTCCGGTCCCATACGCCATTCCGGCGGTAATCGCCACAAGCTCCGGATGACATTCGGCCATCTCCATCATCGTCTTGCCGAACGCTTTGGAAAAAGTAACCTCGCCGCTTTGCTGTCCCTCACCGGTAATGGGGTCGAAAGGCGCAATGCCGTGAAACTTCTCCGGAGCGGCGGCAGCCGGTTTGTAGCCCCGCCCTTTTTCGGTAATAACATGAATCAAGACCGCCCGGTTGCTCCCTTTGGCGGCATTGAAAGTACGAACCATGGCATTGATATCGTGCCCGTCGATCGGTCCCAAATAACGAAACCCCATGGTTTCGAAAATACTTCCCGGCAGAATCATATTTTTGACCACCCGCAGAATCTTGGAGGCAAAACGGTGAATCGTCTTACCACGGCGAAAACGGAAAATCCATTCCCGGACCGAAGAGCGGAACCGAATATATCTGCCGGCGGAAATCAGCCGGTTGAAATGCTTGGCCAGCGCGCCGACATTGGCGGAAATCGACATTTTATTGTCATTCAATACCACAATCAGGCCGTGGCAGCTGTAATTGGCATTGTTCAGCCCTTCCAGCGAGATTCCGCAGTTAAACGCTCCGTCGCCCAGTACCGCCACCACCTGGTCATTCTTGCCCAGCCGGTCAAAAGCGGCTTTGATTCCCGACGCTGCGGAAATGGCGTTTCCGGCATGCCCGGATGTAAAGCAGTCATATTCGGACTCGCCCGGAGTCGGAAACCCGGAACATCCGTCATGCTGTCGCAATTTATCGAATCCATTGCGCCGGCCGGTAATCAACTTATGAGTATAGGTCTGATGGCCGACGTCCCAGACGATTTTATCGTGGGGGGTATTGAATGCACAATGCAGTGCCAGAGTCAATTCAACCGTCCCCAGGTTCGGAGCCAGATGTCCACCGTTTGCCGCTACTGTTTTGATCAGAAATTCTCTGATTTCTCCAGGTAACTGATTCAATTCATCGTCGTTCAGTTTCCGCAAGTCCGCCGGTGAATTAATTCGTTCCAGTATGTTATCCATAATCTATAGCTATATTCCCAAAAATGTTAAGTCACAATATAGCCCGCCAACCGTTTTTTACAATCCGCAACCCCGGGCCTATTACTAAAAATATAAATAAAAGAATAGGAAAATATTGATTTTCAGTCCATACCGTACTATTTTAATAGAATTAAAATATCTGAGGTATCCATGCATAAACTTATTATTGCCTTCTTGACGGTCATGACCCTGACCGGATGTTACTTCTCAGCGCCGCAGGAGGCCAGCTATTACGATCTGGCTCTTCCCGCCGAAATTTCCATACCCGGCGTTCGGTTGACGGTCTCCGAATTCGAAAACAATTCCGGAGCAGGCCAAAAAATGCGTTACCGGCTGGACTACAACCGACTTGTGATCGATACTCTCAATAAATGGGGCGCTTCTCCGGAAAATATGATCCGCCAGTATCTGGTAAACGCCATGACCGACAACGGCAACAGCTCCTTGAACAACAAGCAGTTGACTCTGTACGGAAAGCTTGAGATTTTCGAAATCGACCTGACCGGTAAAGAAATCATCATGCAGTTCGCATACGCCGTCGCTCCCCGGGAAGCCGCCGGCTCGGACTTGAATTGGCAGGTCTTTCGGTACAGAACTCCGCTTGAGGAGAATTCCCCCATCGAGTTTGCCCGTGGCTTTACTCGCGGGGCCAATGAGTTAAGCAAAACTATCCGCAACGAAATTCTACAGAAACCCTGAGCTTTTTATGTCCAGACGCGCCCTCGATCAACTGTATCTGCAAATAGGAGACGCTCTATGCTCTCTCTGGCGCGAGCTGCGCCTTTTTCTCGGCTTTACCGGAGAAATCGTGCTGTCGATCAGGAAATTCATTCGCAATCCTTTCAACTTCAACTGGCGGGCGGTATTTTATTACTGCGACACCTGCGGCAGCGACGCGGTTCCGATTATGTCGCTGTTGGGAACGCTGGTCGGGGTGATCCTGGCCCTGCAGGGCATCGTCCAGCTCAGCCGCTACGGCGTAGAGGGGTATATCGTCAACCTGGTGGCGGCGGTGATTGTAACCGAACTGGCTCCCCTGATGACCGCCATCGTCTTGGCCGGGCGCTCCGGTTCCGCTTTCGCTTCCGAAATCGGCACCATGCAGGCCAATGAAGAAATCGACGCCATCATTACCATGGGTTTCGACCCGATCGCCTACCTGGTAATCCCGAAAATCATGGCGCTGGTCATCATCATGCCGTGCCTGACCATTTTCGCCGACGTCTGCGGAATTGCGGGAGGTATGCTGATCTGCATCAATCAGCTCGATCTGAGCGCCACCGAATATTTCGCCCGGACTCTGGAAGTGGTCAAACCCATCGACCTTTTCCAGGGGTTGTTCAAAAGCATGTTTTTCGGTTTTATCGTTGGGGCCATCGGCTGCATGAAGGGTTATTATGCGGAGCGTGATTCCAGCGGTATCGGCCGCTCGGCCACTTCCGCGGTGGTTTCCGGTATTTTTCTGGTGGTTTTGTGCGACGCGGTATTTACCGCCATATTCAGTTCCATTTAAATTATGAGGAAAATCGTCAATGAATCAAGCCAATAAAATCAAACTCGGAGCATTTATTCTGTCGTCGGTGGCGCTGACGCTTGCCTGTTTCATCGCTTTCGGTGTAACCAAAATTTTCGAACCGAAACTTCAATGCATGACCGTATTCGGCTCCACGGTCGAAGGTTTGACGGTAGGATCACCGGTCAAATTCATGGGCGTGCCGGTGGGTCAGGTGACCCGTATCGCCATGCGGGATATCGACGGCTATGTCAATATTTATTTCATCATTCGTCGTTCGTCCATGGATAATATCGAAAACAATATTATTTTCCCTCAAACCGACGACCGCGATTTCAAGGGTGCTTTCAACGAGAAAAAAATTTCATGCTTCATCAACGTTGCCGGGATCATGGGTGGGGCTTATCTGGAGCTGACCTCCACCAGCGATGCGCCGTTTTCCCTGCCGGACCTGGAAGTCGTCCCGCCCACGGGCATGCTCTATTTCAAATCCCGGACTCTCCATGTAACCAATATTATCGGTAACGCTTCGAAAATGGTCGACCAGCTGACCCGGGTCGATTTCGTCGCCCTCGCTGACAAAATCAATCTGACCATGGACAGCGCCAACCGGATTTTTTCAGGCAAGGAGCTGGAAGAATCACTGACTCGCCTTCGCCATATTTCCCAGGATCTGGAACAATGTTCGGCGGTTCTGAAGGGCGCCCTCACCCGGGAACGGGTCGAAACCGCCTTCAACACAATTGACTCGGTGAACCTCACCCTGACCACCATCGCCAAATCGCTCCCGCCTGAAAAAATCGACAAGCTGATATCCGAATTCAACAGCCTGTTGGTCGAGGCCGGTACTTTCGTCAAAACCACCGGCGAAAGGCGCGACGACCTGGTCAAGGAAGTCAATGATTTCAGCAAACGCCTGACCCGCACAACTATCCAACTGGAGAAATTCATGTATAGTCTGTCAGAGTTGATCAATTCGCTTCATGATCAGCCGGATCAACTCTTGCGCGGACGCCAGGCGCGGGAATATTTCCCCGGCTCAGCCCCCGAGAAATTGAAATGAAATCATTGATTCTCTTGTTCGGCTTGACCATTGCCGCCGTAGCCGGCGAAGTGGATGAACTTGTCGCCAAAATTGAGAAGGCCCGGGAACCCAAAAACAATGTGTCAATAAGGAGTTATATCTCCCGGACTATGACTTTCACTTCCACCTTGCAAGTACCGCTGCAGATCGATTATATTTATAAATCGCCGAATAAAATCAAAATCATTACCCGAATCCGGGGCGCCGGCGACACCATTCAGGCCTATAACGGCCATACCGCTTGGGAACAGCTTGCCGACGGCACTGTCAGGCTCCTGAACGGCCCGACAGCCGATTATCTGCAGTTTTTCATAACCCTGGGCAATCCGGCGGTCAAAATGGCCGAATGCTTCAGCAAAATCGAGATTATCTCCTCCAACAGCATGGTCGACAAAGAACCATGCTATCAACTCGAATGCACTCCACTGCCGCATTTCCGGCAAAAAACGGTCATCTACTGGGTCAGCCGCAATGATTTTCTCCCCCGCCGTGCCGATATGGAGATCCTCACTACCGGAGCCCCGGTGCCGATGACCTCATGGTTCGTCGACTATCATGATTACGACGGCCTGATCATGCCGAAGGAAACCCGAACCGCCTCCCCGCAATCTCCGGTCATCTCACGAATCCTCGAAGTCAAAGTAAACCAGGAGATCGACAATCTGGAATTCAATCCCCCCGCCTCTTTTTGACCCACGGTGCTCAGTTCAAAATGGAGTTATCGAGTAAAAATTCAATGACTCCGACATTCAGTATGCCGTTATCATCATACCAGGCTTTGCCAATGTCTTTTCGAACAACAATTTTCGGAAAAGAATCACCAGTCAGAGAGAGCGGTTTTAATTCTGAAACTGTTTTCTCCCCCGTAGCCATGGCATAGGCCGATTGTATATAGACTTTCCGATTACCCCTGGATGCGACAAAATCAATCTCCTTCGGCACGTTGACCGAGTTGCCGCTCTTATTCTTTTCCCGGGCATAGACTACCCCCACATCCACGGAAAAATTTCTGGCGCACAATTCATTATAGATTATATTTTCCATAATATGCGTCATTTCCATTTGTCGGAACCCGATCCGAGCATTGCGTAATCCAACATCTTCGCAGTAGTATTTCATCGGAAAATCAAAGTAAGATTTTCCTTTGACATCGTATCGCTTGCTTGCGGAAAACAGAAAAGCGTCTTCCAAATAACCAATATAACTTTTCAAGGTAGTATCGGAAACTGTAACATTCTTCTTCGATCGAATCGTTGCGGAAATTTTACTTGGATTAGTCAGCGATCCTACAGACGAACAAAGCAAATCCAGTACTTGTCCCAATTCGTCCACATATTCGATCTTTTTGCGCTCTTTGATGTCCTTGAGGTACACTTCGTTGAATAGAGATTCGAGGTAAGACATTTTGGAAGCATCATCGCGTTTGGAGAGAACGAGGGGCATTCCGCCGTAAAAAGAATACTGGTCAAACGCTTCGTTCTTATCTCCTCCTACAGCGGAATAAAACTCTGAAAACGTGAACGGATGAACTCTGATTTCATCGCTACGACCGCGAAACTCCGTCAAAATATCGCTCGACAGCATCTTGGAATTACTTCCGGTTACATAAACATCAAGGTTTTCCATCTCGCGAAGATCGTTGAGGGCGTCATAGAACGTGATCTTTTTCCCATCTGGCAAATAAGGATTTTTCACCGGTTCCGACATTTGAATTTCATCAATGAAAAGATAGAATTTACCATTTTTCCCATCCAACTGTTCCTGAACATACTTGGCAAGCTCAAGTGGATTGCGGTAACGAATGTACTTGATTAAGTCGAGTTCAAGAGAGATAATCTGTTCATTTTTCACCCCCTGAGTTAAAAGATACTTTTTGAACAGAGTCCGCAATAGGAACGATTTTCCACAACGCCTGATTCCGGTAATAACCTTTACTTGTCCATTCCACTGGCAATCGATCAATTGCCGCAAGTAATAATCTCTTTTTATTTCCATGACTTCAATATCTCGTTCATTGATAAGTACGCTTCTTTTGAATGCAACCTATCAACAATATATGCCGTGGCAAAAAAATGTCAAACAATAAGCGTCAGTTATAAACGGTAATTTAAAGCTATTCCGGGAAAACTCGAGCTATTTCGCCGCAACAACCGGGAGATCGACAACCAGGAATTCAAGCCCCCCGCCAATTTCAAATTTTCACCCTAATTGAGTATAACTATTTTTCGCGGCGGAGAATCGGGGTTACTTTGTGGCTGTGCTGCTCTTTGCGGTACTGAAGCGGAGTCGTGTTTTACTGGTCGCGGAAAATTTTGATGAAATGACTGATATCGTAAAATCCACAGGTCGCGGCAATCTCATTCACCGGCATTTTACTGTTTCTCAAATACCACAGCGCGCTCAACATCCGCAAACGCAACAGATATTCGGAAAATCCGCACTGGGCGTATTCTTTGAATAACCGGGTGACATAATCGGGGTGAACCCGGAAATTCGCCGCCAGTTCTTTCCGGCTGACAGGGTTACGGCTGTTGGCCTCCAGATATGTGCAGATCCGTTGAAATGTCTGATGCGCCGAGCGCTCGGGAACCACCTGCTGTTCCGTTTCCAAATGTTCGATAATCCGTTCAACCACCAGTTCCGCCAGCTGACAGGTTACCCGCGAATCCCCCGGTGCTCCAATCCGTCCGGTCATGGCAGAAAACAGCGCAAACAGATCGGTTTCATCTTTCAGTCCGGCCGAATACCATAAATCCGAGGTGCGAACAATCCGCGATCGTTGCGAAGTGTGGTTATGCCAAGACATCGAAAGCCGCCCGAATTCGCCGGCTACAATACCGATTCGTCGGCAGTCGAATTCCCAGTCGACCTTATACGGATGCCCCACCGGAACAAAAAACATCTCATCCGAGGTCAAAATGTGATTGACCAATTTTCCGTCATGATAATAAAAAATCCGCTGGCGGCCGCTCAGCAACAGCTCGAGCAAACCGGAAGTTTCAAAGCTCATGCCATGCGACAAAACAACCGGTTTCCCGGCGAACACAACCCGGTGGCATTTGACGAAACGGCTCAGAATTGCGATAAAGGCATTATTGATTCTATTCGTGCTTTTCATGCTTTAAAATACAGCCGCAGGCTTGGCAAAGCAAATCAAAGGTCGTATTTTTACAGTAAAAGACCAGATCTGTCATGTTGACGGCAGGCCATAATTCGGTTATAATAGAATATAAGAAAACATAAACAGGAACAGACAGTATGATGAGAAAAAATTTCACACTTATTGAATTGCTGGTGGTGATTGCGATCATCGCCATACTGGCCTCACTGTTATTGCCGGCATTGAATCAGGCCCGGGAAACCGCCAGGCGCACCCTCTGCCTCAACAACCTCAAACAGCAAATATTGGGCGTACATCTTTACTCGGAGCAATATGACAACTGGGTTCTACCGTCCAATCCCGCGGTTTCGGGAACGACGGTTTTATGGATGAATCTGGTTTATATTATGTTGCACAATACCAGCACCAGTCCTGATCGAACGGATATGGGGAAAATGAAAATGTTCGTCTGCCCCGCCGAAAAAAATATCTTCGGCAGCTACAGCGCCGGTTTCTTCGGCTTTACCCATTATGGCGCCAATCCGCATCTTTCCGGCGACATGGCCTACCTGACGACGTTCCCGTGCCGCAAAACCACCTCCATAAACATTCCATCCATTGCCAAGTACAATGGCGATAGTTGTGTGCTCAATTCCTATTGGGTAAGATACAACAGCAGCTTTGCTTACCGCCATGGCAGAAATCAGCAAGGGACCACCAATATCGGTTTTTATGATGGTCATGCCGGTAATTTACAACCGAAAGACATACCGAACACCAATGCGCTGACCACAGGTTACCGCTAATTCAGGAGACATAAATGTTAAGAAAAGTGATGATTTGCGCATTATTGTGCACATTCGGCGGCTTGAGAGCCGAGTATAGCAATGAAACCGGTTTTAAGCGCTGGGAAGATGCGGCCCGGGGGAAAAACCTTGCTGCCGGTAAGAAATTCGTCTTTTCCACCGAACCGAATTATGGGCTGACAAAAAATAAAGAAGACGAGTTCGACCTTACCGACGGGATTTTATCGAAACATCCGCGCGGAATATGGTTCGACAAGGCCGCGGTCGGCTGGTATTCTCAGGAAGTCACTCAGGGAATCAATCTGCTGTTGGACCTCGGGAAAAATGAAAATATCGGAAAAGTCGTAGCCCGGATTCAAGGCGGCGGCGCTCAGCATATGCTGGTTTTCCCCAAACAGATCGAAGTCTATGTTTCCAAAGACGGCAAACAATATTACCAGACCGCCGACCTGCAGAAACTTCAACCCGGCGAAATGGATCAGAGCGATTTCATCAAATACTATTATCTGCCGGAACCCGGACAGGCCTACGTTTACCCTTTTTCACTGCCGGTCAATGCCGAAGCCCGCTATATCATTCTGCGGATTACCGGTGTGGCATCCTTCTTTTTTACCGACCAAATAGCCGTAATTGAAGCGGAGAATACCAATTCCACCGATTTTAACGCGACGTATTCGCAGGTTCCGCGCGAGGTGCCGATGGATGGCATTCAGGTCGGGCCGCGAATCGGAATTCTGGCGATACCGGACAATATGTCAGCCCCGAACTGTTTTGTGATCCAGGATCTGCGCAATATCAAAAACCGTAAGATCCAGGCATTTCTGAACATCGAACTCCCAGATGCCGTGAAACTGGAATTTCCGATCCACAAACCGGAGGAAAAAACCGGTCGACGCCATTACCGTTTCCCTCTGGAAACTCAGGGGAAAAGACCGCAGACTCCCATGATGTATTTCAAGGCGGAAAAGCCGCTTCCACCCGATACCCGAGTGCGGATTTATGCGGAATGCGGCGACGAGCCCGTACGCCCGCAGGAATTTCCGATACAGGTCATCTCCATGCCGGAAGTTAAACCTCCGCTGCAGGGATTTCCTATCGATTTGACCTGGATGGGAGTTCCCGCTCAACAGGATTGGCCGGATTTTCTGCGCGACTGGCACAAACTCGGTTTCGATGCCGTAACTTGTTTTCCCCGGTATTTCCGGACGGAAAAAGACCAGGAAAGACTGCGTTCTTATCTCCATCAGGCACGCAACTCCGGATATAAGGTCGTCATGAACGAATCGCCGTTTTACCGTATGCATATCGACCTGGCTGATAAAAGTGAAATTTTCAGTCAGCTCAAAGATGGCAAATCCAATAAAAATCTCTGTCCGTCCTATACCGGAGAATATTATCAGCAGGAACTGGAACGTATCACCGGAAATGTTCGCCTGAGTAAGCCGGACCGGATATATTGGGATATCGAGTGCTGGAACAACGGTGCTGCCGACGCGATTCAACGCCAGTGCATCCGCTGCAATGAGGCTGCCAAAACTTCCGGATTAGACATCAGAACCTATCTGCTGCAATGCGGAGCCAGAATTCTGCGCGATCTGAAAGAAGCGGTCCGCAAAGGAACCGACGGCGGTCCCATGCCGCTGGTGGCTTCCTACAATCATCAGGCCGGACGCGGTCCGCACCACCACCTTTTTGACGGACTGGAACTGTTTCCGCAATATATCGACCAGTTTCAGCCCAGTTTATATGTCGCCGGGCGCCCTGCCCTGATTCACAAGAGCATCCGCCTCAACTACACGGCGTCAAACGGTTCCCGCCGTATTTTCCCCTGGCTGACCGCCGGAACCTACGGAGAATTCGAACCTTTCAATATGGAACTCATGATCTATGAAGCACTGCTGAACGGTGCGGAAGGTTTCGGTTATTATTGGTTCGGCGATTTCGATACCCCGCTGGATTTCTATTATCACGCCAAGGCTCTGGCTACTCTTGCTCCTTATCAGGATATTCTGAAACATGGCAAAGTCCGCCATCCGCAAGGCAGCAACCCCGATCTGCTTTACTCCATGATTGAAAATGATAAAGGAGCCCTGCTGCTGGTCGGGAATTATCAGAAAAACACCGGAGACACCATGTTAAAACTTCCATTCGTCCCCAAGACGGTTCGCGATCTGCGCAACGCCGCCGACTTGCCCGCAACTCAAGACCTGCAGCTCAACGTCCCGAAAGGCCAGGCCCTGCTCCTCTATATAACCCAGGAATAAAGAATTCATGAAAAATACCATCAAAGGACGCTGGGGAGTGTTTATGCACTTCCTGGCCATACCCGCCAGCACCAAAGATTGCCCCAACTCCCTAACGCCGGATTCATGGAGCAAGCGGGTGGATGATTTCCGCGTTGACCTGCTGGCCGAACAACTGTATTCGGTCGGAGCCGATTATATGTTTTTGACGCTCGGACAGAATTCGGGATATTATTGTTCTCCCAACAATACCCTGGATAGTCTGACTGGCCGGGATTCCGTCAATTCACGCTGCAGCCGGCGGGATCTGGTGATGGATCTATCCGCGGCTCTGGATAAATACCGGATTCCCCTGTACGTATATCTGCCATCACATGCTCCAATGTCCGATTTCGAGGCAGTCAGAGCCTTGGGGTATGTTCCGGAATGGGATTTCTCGCGCTGGAGCCCGCCGGATATCAAAGCCCTGCAAGCAGCCGGAACCGATCCGGATCCCCGGCTGGCCAACGCCCAGCGGAATTATGAAGCCGTTATCCGAGAATGGTCGGAACGTTGGGGCAAACGTGTTCACGGCTGGTGGTTTGACGGCTGCTATTATTATGACACCATGTACCAGTCGGCGGACGAACCGAATTTCCACAGTTTCGCGGCGGCGGCCCGATCCGGCAATCCCGCCTCCATGACCTGCTTCAACTGCGGCGTCAAATATCCGCCGTGCGTCATCAGCGATGAAGATGACTACTCAGCCGGTGAATGCACGGATTTGAATAAACTGCTGGCCGTGGGTTTGGACTCAATACAGGGAATTCAACGCCATATCCTTACCTATATCGGGCAAACTTGGAGCATCGGCCCATTGCGATTCAGCGGTGGAGAGCTTCAACGTTATACGGAGTTATTGAACCGTCAGCAGGCTGTGGTTAGCTGGGACGTCCCTTATAATCTCACCAACGGCACCTTAGATCCCGACGTTCTCGAAGCCCTCGCAGCCTGTTCTCAGAGTTGCATCAGTTCAAACGCGACTTGAGTCAGGAGTTCGAGATTGGCCACGGTGGTGATTTCCGCCGTGGAGTGATTGTATTTGCGGCCCATGGCGACAATACAGGTTTCCACGCCCAGGCGATTCAGGTAATTGGCGTCGCAACCGGCCCGGAAATCAATGATTTCGCCGGAGAGCCCAAACTTCCGCAGGGTATTGATCGTGTTTTGGACATGTGCCGAGGCCGGGTCGATCTGAAAGGCTGGATAGCCGCCATTGGATTTGAACTCCACCTGGCAACCGGCTTCGGTTACGGTTTTCCGCCAGACTTCATGCAGTTTGGCATTCAATTTTTGAAGGTCTTCTTCATTGTTGGAGCGGGTCTCCACGGTTACGGTTATCCGTTCCGGCACCACATTGTCGGCAGTGCCACCGCTGATGGTCCCGTAATTGATCACCGAATTGCCGTAGCGTCCCGGCGGCAGAGCCAGCATGGCCGAGGCAGCCGCCAGCAAAGCATTCCGCCCGTCTTCCGGAGCAATGGCGGCATGCGCGGCTTTGCCTTGAATACAAATGATATTGCCGATTTTTCCCACGCCATTCACAT